>JBGFRC010000026.1:0-56869 GCA_041695325.1 Pseudomonadota bacterium | reverse complement strand
GCTCGCTCAGCACGCCCGCCAGGGGCGAGATCAGCGCCCGGCGGTAGCGCAGCGCCAGAATCAAGGCCGGCAGCCAGGCGAGCAGGAACACGCGGTCAATGAAATCACGCGCCGTGTCCGTAACCGGCGCCACGTGGCCCAGCACGGTGAGGGCGATCAGCAGGCTCAAGCCCAGCCCGGTCCAACGCAGCGCCTGAAACAGGGTGGGGTGGGTTTCGCCCTTGTGCAGCTCCGGTTCCATCAACAGCAGGCGCATCAAATCCACCGTGACGACATAGCCCAGCCACACCATCACCAGCGCCGTGACCACGCCCAGCGCGGGTTGCGTCACCCCGGCCAGCACCAGCAGGATGATGATTGCGCCGGAAAGGGCGGCGCGCAGGGCGTTGCCGTGCAACAAACGCAGCTTGGCAAGCAGCACCTTGACCGCGAAGGTGCGCTCGTGCGCGGATACTTTGACGATCAGTTTATTCAAGTAACGGCGCAGCCACAGCATGACGCCCAGCCACATGCCTTCCGCCAGAATCAACAGAACGATGCGCGGGGCTGAGGCCTCCCCCAGGGTGGCGAACACCTGCGTCACTGCGCTGCGCCACAGGGTTTCCGGCAAGGAGGCCAGCTCATCGCCGAGCGTCCGCCAGCCGGAGACGCCCTCCGGCAGCGGTTGCCGCGCGGTGAGCGCGCGGCGCAACTCTTCTTCATAAGCCGCGCGCAGCTTGTCACGCGCCGCCTGTGCGTCTTCGTGCAAGTCCAGCAGCCGGGTGCTTTGTTTCTCCAGTGCGCGCGTCAGCTTGTCCACGGCGCGCAACTGTTGCGCGGCGGGAAAGCGCTCCGCTCCGCCAAGCGCAAGACGCTTGTCGGCGACCTCGCGCTGCTGTTCCAGCACCGCAAGGCGCTGCTCGATGATCTGCGTTTGCGAAGCGAGCGTGTCCAGAAGATCGTCCGCTTGCTGCAGGACATGGGGGGAAGGCGCGGCTTCCTCAAGCCGGGTAAGGCGCAATCCGGCGTCGGCCAGCGCCAGCTCGGTTTGCTTGATCTTGATAAGCTCATCGGTTTCAAACAACTCGGTCTTGAGACGTTCGCGCTCCGCGCGCGCGGCGGCGCCGTCACCGCGCAAGGAATCAAGGCGCCGGTTCAATTCGGCGGCGCGGCTGAGCAGGCGGCGGTGCTCCTGTTGCAGCGGCGCTTGCAATTCCTCCAACGTCTCGCGTTGTTCGAACTCCACGCCTGCGCCGTACAAATCGCCGAGCCGCTGCGCCCATTGCGCGGCGATATCCAGGCGCTGATTGGCGAGCGTCACGCCGGTCTCAAGATTGCCGAGGTGTTCCTGCTCAAGCTCGATCAACGCCTGTTTGTTCTTCAGGGTTTGTTCGAGATCGGCGATCTCCCGGCGTGAGGCGCGCCCCGAGGACTTGAGCGCAATAATTTGGGTTTTGAGCGCGCTGATTTCGCTTTCCAGGGCGTCAATCGCCTGTTGCGCACCCCGCTTTTTGACCCCCAGGCCGTCCAGGGCGACGCGTGCCGACTCCAAGTCGAGCTCGGCCTGGCGCACCATGGCGCGCGTGATCTCGCTGGCGAGCAGGGTTTTGAGTTTCCGCGCGTTCGATTCCTGCAGCGCATCCAGCTCGGCCCGTTCACGCTCCAGCGCGGCCCGTTCCTCGACCAGCGCCGCCTGACGTGCCTGGATTTGCCGCGCGCCGTCCTCCGCGCCGAAGAGTTGCGCGCCGGGAAACAGGCTGATTGCCGCGGCAAAGGCGGCGGCCGACAGGCGGCCGGGCAATCTCATCCTGACCCCCCCTGCCAATAGTGCGCCACGATGCCGGCAAACACCGCGAAGCCGAGCCAGCTGTTGTTGAGAAACGCCTTGAAGCATTGCGCGGGCTCGCGTGTCCGTATTAAATATTGGTGATACAGGGCAAAGCCCGCCGCTGCCGCGATGCCGAGATAATAAAGCAGCCCCAGCTGCGCCTGCCGCCCGACAAGGATGAGCACGGTGAAAAACGTGAGTTGCAACAGACCGATGATGAGCCGGTCCAGTTCACCGAACAATATCGCCGTGGACCTCACCCCGATCTTCCTGTCATCCTCGCGATCCACCATGGCGTACATGGTATCGTACACCGTGGCCCATAACAGCGTCGCGATGAACAACAGCCAACCGGTGTTGGAAATAGAACCGGTCTGCGCCGCGTAGGCCATGGGCACGGCCCAGCCGAACGCCGCGCCGAGATGCACCTGCGGCAGATGGGTGTAACGCTTGGCGAACGGATAGCTCGCCGCCAGCAACACGCCGATGAAAGCAAGCTTGATGGTAAGCGGGTTCAGGGTCAACACCAGGCCGAAGGCGAGCAGGCACAACACTGCGAATACTATCAATGCCTCCATGGGCGCAACCCGGCCGGCGGTGATGGGCCGGTCACGGGTGCGCGCCACGTGCCGGTCTATATTGCGGTCGGCGTAATCGTTGATGACGCAACCCGCCGAGCGCATCAGCACCACGCCCAGCACGAACACCGTGACCACCCATACGTCCGGCTTGCCCGCGCCAGCGATCCACAATGCCCACAAGGCGGGCCACAGCAACAAAAAAATACCGATGGGCTTGTTGAGCCGCATCAGCAGCGCGTATTGCCGGGCGCGCTCCTTCAGCGCCGGCCTGCGCACAGCCACGGCCGCGCTCAGGCGATTCAGGGCGGCCTTGAGGATTTCGGTTTGCATGACGACATATCATGTAAGAATATCTCTGACAGTAACAGAGGTTTACCGCCCAGCCGGAACAGCGAACGCCTGCCCCAGATGGCTTGCGGCCTGACCGCCAGACCCTGCGACGCGCTTTCAAACAGCGCATGGCCGCGCACCAGGCGGGCGATTTCCAGCTTACCCCGGCGCATAGTCTTGTCGGCGAATAACACCGCGCCGAGCGAGCGATTGCCGAGGCGCATGAGACGGCGATATTTGCCCGAAAGGGTCATGCGCGGAATCACCGTGCGCGCAAAGACGCAAGGCTCGCCATAGCATAGCAAGTGCACCTCGCGCACAAATACCGTCTCAGCCGCGCGCAATCCCAGCGCGCGCGCCTCCTCCGCCAACGCGCGCTGCCACCCCTGACGCAGCACGCGCACCTCAAACGCGCCGTCACATGCCTCGATCAGCCGTTGTGTGAGCGACGCGGAATCAAACAGCCAGCTCCACAGCGAAGATGGTATCTGCGGCCGCGCAAGCGGGCGCGGCGCACGCCACGGGGAAAAGACGGGCATCTGGCTACAATAAAGATTATGACCAAAGAGAGGGGTTCATTTTCTCACGGATTTTCAGGTCTTTGTTGCAGCTCGATCAGATTGCCGTCCGGATCACGCACAAAAAGCTGGGCCAGTCCGTGCCGTCCCTCGCGGAACGCAATGCCCAGTTGCGCAAGACGCGCCTTGGCCGCTTCGTAATCATCAATCAAAAGCGCCACGTGAAAATCCCGCCGCGGCCGCTGCCCGGCGGGCGGCAGGGCATCGGGCCCGACCATCAAATGCAATTCATTTTCGCCCAGCTCATACCACACCCCCTCAAAATCAAAACTGTGGCGCGCTTTCTCCTTCAACCCCAGCACGCCTTCGTAAAATTCACGCGCGCGCGCAAGATCACTCACCAGAATCGCCGCGTGCAGCAGTTTCGATATCTTCATACTGAACTATGGTAAACCGCTAAGCGCAAGGTGCACAGCCCCTGCTTTTATAAGACTATAAGACGGCCTCTAACGAAGTTAATCGCAAGACGTGGTTTGACGCAAGGTATGACGGGGTATATATTTCAGGCCATGGGGAAGCTTACGCAAAGATCATCAGATGATTGAATATCTCGGGAATTTGAGTAGAGAGGGTTTCACCAAATCATCCATGACAGATTATTTCCAGCAGCAACAGATCGCCAGCAAATTCTCGCTCGCGTCCATTATCCTAAGTGATGCGATGATTGCCGCGCTGAAGCGTGAGCTGCGCCGGATCGCGCCAAACGTCAGGGTCGACGAGGGATTTTTGAAGACGATACTGGAAAATGAGGTGTTGAAACGCGAAGTGGTCGGCGGCGATGAAGCCTGTCAGGCAGCGGATTTCCTGAAGCGATGTACCAGGGCTGCGCTGCGTGCCAAGGAAAAAAAGAACAGCAATCCGAACCTTCATTATCTGTTCCAGACGCGGATACATCCAATCAAGTCAATTATGGGCCTGCAAATCAAGCTTAAATACAGAGGAAGTGGCGCGGCAGGGCAATAGCGCAGCGTATTGCGCCAGATGCCGCTGTGGACATATACCTAGTGGGTTACGCGGAGCTTACCCTGAGCGCCGTCGAAGGGCTAACCCATCGAGCTTTTAAGGAGACCAGCGATGCACAAATACCTTATTACGATCTTGTTATCGGGCATGCTGGTTGCCTGCGCTACGCCGCAAACGAGAAGCCCGGAGGTAACGTCGGTAGCAGCGGAAATAGAAGCGAAGAAACAAAGGGAGCTTGCTATCCAGGCATTGGTGGAAATGGAAAGGCGTCTGTACACGGTGGGCTATCCTTTGTTAACACGCGGCATGCCTCTGTGTGGAGACAGGGTGTCTCCGTCGATAGGAATGATGCTTTGGAATAGTTACCATTTCGAAAAAGAATGGCAGGATGCCATTAAGTCCAAGTACGGGGTAACGGACCTGGTTCAGGTGTCATTCATTGCCCCCGGCTCTCCGGCCGAAAAGGCGGATATCAGGGCGGGTGATGTTCCAATCTCCCTGAATGGATGGTCGGTACCTGTCGGCGAAAATGCTCTTGAAGAATTCTGGAAGAAACTTGACGAGCATAAACAGAAAGCAGGCCCAATTGAGTTTGTCATACGGCGCGGAAACGAAGATATAGAGATTTCCATGATTCCTGAATCCGCATGTGACTTCATGCTCGTTCTCGCTGATGAAGAGTCGAAAAATGCTTACGCAGATGGGAAGAGAATCGTGATTCACCGGGGTTTAATGGATTTCTTCAAGACGGATGAGGAGGTTGCGTTGGTGATAGCTCATGAGTTGGCGCATAACGCAATGGGCCATATTAACGCGAAGGTGCAGAATGCGGTTATTGGTGGCTTGATCGGCCTGGTGTTTGACGTTGCGGCGGCTGCAGCGGGCGTCAATACGCAAGGGCAGTTTTCCGACTTGGGTACAAAGGCTGGCGCCACGGCTTATTCGGTAGAGTTCGAAAAGGAAGCAGACTACGTTGGGCTTTACCTGATGGCATTGGGGGGATACCAAATTGATGGAGCGGCTGACTTCTGGCGGCGCATGGCAATCCAGGACCCGAGGAGCATCCAATTACGGAGTACCCATCCAACCACGCCTGAGCGGTTTGTGGGAATTGAGAAAACCGTGGCCGAGATAAAGGAAAAGATCGTAAGAGGCGAGCCGCTTAAGCCGGAGCTTAAGAAAGAAGATAACAAAAAGAAGACGGTTTCTGAACCGGGATTCCAGGGCCGCGTAGAGTGACCGAGCAGCGCGGCGTCATGCGCCGGATGCCTGCGATTTGAACCGTTGCCGTAGCCGAGGGGGCTATACCTCCCCATACTGCACGCTCTCCCCCAGCCAGCGGCGGATCAAAGGCTGCACGTGAGCGGGGTAAGTATTGAGCAGCAGCGCGGCGGTGTGTTCGATCTGCGGCAGTAGGTGCTGATCGCGCGCGAGGTCGGCGATGTGCAGTTGCAGCAGGCCGGCTTGACGGGTGCCGAGCACTTCGCCGGGGCCGCGCAGTTCCAGATCCTTGCGCGCGATCTCGAAGCCATCGCTGGTGTCGCGCAGTGTGGCGAGGCGCGTGCCGGCGTAGTGGGACAGCGGGGCATGGTAGAGCAGCGCGCAGTGGCTTTGCGCCGTGCCCCGGCCCACGCGTCCGCGCAGTTGATGGAGCTGCGCCAGACCCAGGCGCTCGGCGTTTTCGATTATCATCAGGCTGGCATTGGGCACGTCCACGCCGACCTCGATTACGGTGGTGGCGACGAGCAGGTCAATTTCCCCCTGTTTGAAGCGGCGCATGACGGCGTCCTTTTCCTGCGCCTTCAGGCGTCCGTGCACCAGACCGATGCGCAAATCCGGCAGCGCCGCGGCGAGCTGTGCCGCGGTGTCCTGCGCGGCCTGGCATTGCAGCATTTCGGATTCCTCAATCAACGTACACACCCAATAGGCCTGCCTCCCAGCGCGGCAGGCCTGATGCACGCGCTCCACCACCTGCGCGCGGCGCGCGTCGGAGATGACGCTGGTTTCGACGCGCGTACGGCCGGGCGGGAGCTGATCTATCACCGAGCTGTCGAGATCGGCGTAGGCGACCATGGCCAGCGTGCGCGGGATGGGCGTCGCGGTCATGATGAGCTGGTGCGGATAGCGTCCGTTGTTGAAACCTTTGCTGCGCAACGCCAGGCGCTGGTGCACGCCGAAGCGGTGCTGTTCATCTATGATGACCAGGCCGAGCTTGTGAAATTGCACGTCCTCCTGAAACAGCGCATGGGTTCCGATCACCAGCGCGGCATCGCCGTTCTGGATGCGCGCAGCCATTTCGATGCGTGCACCTTTCTTGAGCTTACCGGTCAGTGCGGCCACGTCGACATCGAGCGGCGCGAACCAGCGCGTGAAATTTTGCAGGTGCTGTTCCGCCAGTAGCTCGGTCGGCGCCATCAGCGCGGCCTGGTAACCGGCCTCAATCGCATGCAGCGCGGCGCAGGCGGCCACCAGGGTCTTGCCGCAGCCGACGTCGCCCTGCACCAGGCGCAGCATCGGCACGGCGCGCGCGAGATCGTGGCGGATCTCGCCGATGACGCGCTGCTGCGCCGGGGTGAGATGAAACGGCAAGTGACCGAGCAGCGCGGCCATGAGCTTTCCCGGCGCATCGAGCAGCGGCGCGGGATGGCGCTGCACGCGGCCGCGCAGCTCGCGCAGGCTCAGGTGATGCGCCAGCAGTTCCTCGAAGGCGAGGCGGCGTTGCGCGGGATGTTCGCCTTGCTCCAGCAGCGCCACGGGCGCATCGGGCGGCGGGTAATGCACGTAAAGCAGCGCGTCGGCCAATTTTGGCAGCTGCAACTCGCGCAGCAAACTTTCCGGCAGCCACTCGTGCAAGGTTTCGGGGTGGTTTTGCAGCAGGCGCAGCGCCTGCTGCGTGAGGGGGCGCAGCGTTTGCTGATGCACGCCTTCGGTTGCGGGATAAATCGGCGTAAGCCGCTCCTCGACCGGACTGACGGCGTTGTGGTTAATCAGGCGGTACTCAGGGTGAATCATCTCCAGGCCACACTTGCCCGCGCGCACCTCGCCGAAGCAGCGCACACGCGCGCCGCGCGCAAGGGCGGCCTGTTGCGCGGCGTTGAAATGAAAAAAACGCAGCGTGAGCGATCCACTGCCGTCGCTTACGCGGCTGAGCAACATTCTCCGCTTGGCGTACTGGATTTGCGTGAGCTCGATCACGCCCTCGATCACCGCCTGATCACCCGGGCGCAGCAAGCCGATGGGAGTGATGCGGGTGCGGTCCTGATAGCGCAGCGGCAGGTGAAACAGCACATCCTGCACGCTGCGCAGCCCCAGACGCGCCAGGCGCGAGGCAGCGCGCGGGCCCACGCCCTTGAGGCGCGTGACGGGGACGTTATCGAGCGTAGCGTGCGGCAGGGGCGTCAGTCACCCAAGTGCATGATGGCGTCCATCTCCACCTGCGCTCCCTTGGGCAGCGCGGCCACGCCCAGCGCGGCGCGCGCCGGATACGGTTCGCTGAAGTAGCGCGCCATGACCTCGTTCACCAGCGGGAAATGGGCGAGATCGGTGAGATAGACGTTGAGCTTGACCACGTGCGCCAGCGTGCCGCCCGCCGCTTCCGCCACCGCCTTGAGATTATCGAACACCTGCGCGATCTGCGCGCGCATGTCGCCCTGGGCCAGCTCCATGCTGGAGGGCACAAGCGGAATCTGGCCGGAGAGATACACGGTGTTTCCCGCACGCACCGCCTGCGAGTAGGTGCCGATGGCCTGGGGGGCTTTGTCTGTGGTGATTGTACGTTTCATGATTATTATCATACTCCGCAGCTTGCTGCGGGCACAAAGCCTTGGGGTTTCCAAAGGGGAGTAGTGCCACTCTCCCCTTTGGTCGCCCGCGCGGATTCACTCCGCGCGGTGCGAAATCAAATGGCGTCCTTATGATTTGACACGCGCAATGCGCACCACGACTGGCAAGTGACGTATCCGGCGCATGATGTTGGCCAGATGGCGGCGGTCGCGCACGGCGAGAGTGAAATTGATCGCGGTGTACATGCCGTCATGCTCCTCGATGCCGACATTTTCAACGTTCGCGCCCTGTTCCGCAATCACCGCCGCCACGCTGGCCAGTACGCCGCGCTGATTGGCTACCTCGACGCGTATTTCGACCGAGAATTCGCCCGCCACGCCTGGCTCCCACTGCACGTCTATCCATTTCTCAGGGCGGTTGCGGAATTCAGCCACGTTCTTGCAGCTCTCGGTGTGGATCACGATGCCGCGCCCGGCGCTGACGAAGCCGATGATGGGATCGCCGGGGATGGGATGGCAGCACCTGGCATACGTCACCACCATGCCCTCGGTGCCCTGGATGGCGAGCGGGGCGTGGGTGCCCGGTTTGGCGCTGGCGTCCTCCGGCGCCAGGTGACGCGCGGCCAGCACCGCCGGGCGGTTGCCGAGACCGATTTCTCCCAGCAATTGTTCCAGCGTATCGAGCTTCAGTTCATCGAGCAGTGCGCGCAGGCGTTTTCTCGGAATCTGATCGAGCGAGGTGGAGAAGGCGCGCAGGGTCTGATCGAGCAAGCGCCTGCCCAGTTCCACCGATTCGTCGTGTTTCAGATTTTTCAAATACTGGCGGATGGTGGCGCGCGCCTTGGCGGTCACCACGAAATTGAGCCAGGCCGGGTTGGGGTACGCGTGCCTGGAGGTGATGATCTCCACCGATTGGCCGTTGCTAAGCGGCATGGACAGCGGCGCCAGTCGGCGATCTATTTTCGCCGCGACACAACTGTTACCCACGTCGCTGTGCACCGCGTAGGCGAAGTCCACCGCCGTCGCGCCGCGCGGCAGTTGCATGATTTTGCCCTTAGGGGTGAACACGTACACCTCGTCCGGGAACAAATCAATCTTCACGCTTTCCAGGAATTCGAGCGAGTTACCGGCGTTCATCTGCATTTCCAGCAGCCCGCGCAGCCACTCGTGCGCGCGCTGCTCGGCGCTGCTGCCCGCCTCCTTGGATTTGTACAGCCAGTGCGCGGCGATGCCGGCCTCGGACATGCGGTCCATGTCGCGGGTGCGGATCTGCACCTCGATCGGCACGCCGTAGGGCCCGAACAGCGTGGTGTGCAGCGATTGATAACCGTTGGCCTTAGGGATGGCGACGTAGTCCTTGAATTTGCCCGGCACCGGCTTGTACAGGTTATGCACCGCGCCCAGCACCCGGTAGCAGGCGTCCACCGTGTTTACGATGATGCGGAAGCCGTAGACGTCGGTGATCTCGGCGAAGGAAAGTTTTTTGCCCTGCGCGCGGTAGTAGTTGAGCATCTTGCGGTAGATGCTGTACACGTGTTTTTCGCGCCCCAGCACCTCGCCCTCCAGCCCTTCCTCGCGCAGACGGCGCTTGATGGCGTTGCCGATCTTGCGCACGATCTCCTTGCGGTTGCCGCGCGCCTTCTTCACCGCCTCGGTGAGCACGCGATAGCGCAGCGGATGGAGCGCGGCCATCCCCAAGTCTTCGAGCTCGATGCGCAGCGTGTTCATGCCCAGCCGGTTGGCGATGGGCGCGTAGATTTCCAGGGTCTCGCGCGCCACGCGGCGGCGCTTTTCGGGCGGCAGCACGCTTGCGGTGCGCATGTTGTGCAGGCGGTCGGCGAGCTTCACCAGGATGACGCGGATGTCGCGCACCATGGCGAGCAGCATCTTGCGGAAGTTCTCCGCCTGCGCCTCGGCGCGCGTTTCGAATTTGATCTGGGTGAGCTTGGAAACGCCGTCCACCAGCTCCGCCACCTCCGGCCCGAACCGTTTGGCGATCTGCTCCTTGGCGGTGGGCGTATCCTCGATCACATCGTGCAACAGCGCGGCCATCAGGCTTTGCGCGTCCATGCGCATCTCGGCCAGGATGCGCGCCACGGCGAGCGGATGATAGATGTAAGGTTCGCCGGAGAGGCGTTTTTGTCCCGCGTGCGCCCGCGCGCCGAATTCGTAGGCACTGAGCACCTGCTCCACCTGTTTGGGTTCCAGGTAGGCGGCCATCAGGGCCTTGAGATCGCCGCCTGCCTGCGCAGGCAGGCTCTGCGGCGTGCCCGTCCGGCCAGGCGCGAGGTAATGAGGGGCGGGTGCGGACATCAGCCACCCCGCGCTACCCTATTCGTCCTCAGGCCACTCCGCCGCGGGGGGCGGCGGCTCGGCGGATTTGAGCTCGGGGACTTCCTCATTGAGGATGGAGGGCCCCACCAGGCCGTGTGCGATTTCGCGCAGCGCCAGCACGGTGGGCTTGTCCTGCTCCCACGGGATGTGCGGCTGCGCGCCGCGCGCCAGCTGGCGCGCGCGCCGGGCGGCGATCAACACCAGCTGAAAGCGGTTATCTACCTTGTCCAGACAATCTTCCACTGTGATGCGTGCCATAAGCGTGCCCTGCGTGCGATGAATAGAACATTATAGTCTAACGCAAACCCGGGCGTCAGGCCAACAGTTCCTGCAACAGCGCCCGCATCTTTTCGGCTTGCGCCGCGCGGGAGAGGCGCCGCGCGCGGATGACGGCCTGCAAGTCGGCAAGCGCGCTCTCGAAGTCGTCGTTCAGCACCAGATAATCGAACTCGGTGTAATGGGCGATCTCATCGCGCGCGGCCGCCATGCGCTGCTCGATGGTGTCCGGGCTGTCCTGGCCGCGGGCCGCGAGCCGCTCGCGCAGCGCCTTGCGCGAGGGCGGCAGGATGAAAATGCTGACGCAATCCGGCTGCGCCCTGCGGACGCTGCGTGCGCCCTGCCAGTCTATGGTGAGGATCACGTCCAGGCCCTGGCGCAGGCGCTCCTCCACAAATGAGCGCGAGGTGCCGTAGCGATGGCCGAACACCACGGCGTGCTCCAGAAAGTCGCCTTGCGTGAGGCGCGCGGAAAAATCCGCATCGGCGATGAAATGATAATGCACACCGTCCTGCTCGCCGTGGCGCATGGGGCGCGTGGTGCAGGAAATCGAGGTGGCGAGATTGGGCGTGGTCTTGATGAGCGTCTGCACCAGACTCGATTTCCCCGCCCCGGAGGGCGCGGCGACGATGTAGAGCGTGCCGGTCATTCGATGTTTTGAATCTGTTCGCGCGCCTGCTCGATCAGCACCTTGAGCTCGATCGAGGCGCGCGTGGTGGAGAGGTCCACGGATTTGGAGCCCAGGGTGTTGGCCTCGCGCCCCAGCTCCTGCATCAGGAAATCCAGGCGCCTGCCTCCCGGCCCTTGCTCGTTCATGACGCGCGCCATCTCCTCCAGATGCGCCTCAAGGCGGGCAATCTCTTCTTCCACGTCCATCTTTTGCAGCAGCATCAGCATTTCCTGCTCGATGCGCGCCGGGTCAAAACCGGCCTTGAGCTCCAGCAAGCGCTGCGTGAGCTTGACGCGCTGCTCGGTCTGGATGCGCGGCAGTTGTTCGCGCACCTGTGCGATCACCTGTTGCATGTCGGCGCGGCGCTGCTCCAGAAACGCGGCAAGCCTGGTCCCTTCGCGCTCGCGCGTGCTCACCAGCTCCTTCAATGCGGCATCGAACAGGGCCAGCGCCTGCGCGCCCAGTTGTTCCTGGGCGATCTCAGCCGTTTGCACCACGCCCGGCCAGCGCAACACCTCCAGCGATGCACAGGGATGTGCTAGTGTCGCGGGAGGCAGAATGCCGGGAGCGACCGCGCCGGACGGTGCGCCTGCCCCCATTATCCCGGCCACTTCATTGCACGCGCGCGCCAGTGCGGTTACCGCATCCGGATTGATATGCAGCTTTTGCGCCGCCTTGACCGGATCGGTTTGCAGGCGCAAGGTGCAATCCAGCTTGCCGCGCTTGATGCGCGCGCCGGCGCGCTCGCGCAGCTCCGGCTCCAGCGCGCGCAGCTCCTCCGGCAGGCGCGGGCTGACCTCCAGAAAGCGGTGATTGATCGAACGCAGCTCCCAGCACAGGCTGCCCCATTCGGTCTGCTGTTGCTGCCGCGCAAAGGCGGTCATGCTGGCGATCACGTCGTTGTTAATGCCTTGAAAAAGTTCAGGCCGAATAAGCCTGTCCTGAGCTTAGCGAAGGATTCGGCCCTACCAGGGTGTTGATAAAGTCCATCCTGGACTTTATCAACCACGCAAAGCAAAAATGCGATTTTTGCTTTGCTTCATTTTTCAAACACTTCCGTGTTTGAAAAATGGCGGTGGAACCCTTCGCTACGCTCTTCCCTGCACCGCACCGCAGGGTGTTGATAAACAGGGTTTATCAACACCCTGCTACATACTAGGTGGATTGGCGCACGCGCGCAAGCGATGCGCCAGCATGCCTGTGTTAAACTATTCTCTTTTTAGAAGTTTTTATCATGCGTCCCAGCGCTCGCGCCCCCGATCAATTACGCCCCATCCGCTACACGCGCCGCTACACCAAGCACGCCGAAGGCTCGGTGCTGGTGGAGGTGGGCGACACCCGGGTGATCTGCACCGCTTCGGTGGACGACAAGGTGCCGCCGTTTTTGAAGGGCAAGGGCCAGGGCTGGGTGACCGCCGAATACGGCATGCTGCCGCGCGCCACCGGCAAGCGTACCGCGCGCGAGGCTGCGCAAGGCAGACAAGGCGGACGCACGCTGGAGATCCAGCGCCTGATCGGCCGCTCCCTGCGCGCGGTGGTGGACCTCGCCGCGCTGGGCGAGCGCACCATCACCGTGGACTGCGACGTGATTCAGGCCGATGGCGGCACGCGCTGCGCCTCCATCAGCGGCGGCTGCATCGCGCTGCACGATGCGCTTGCCGGTTTGCAGCATCTGGGTATAGTCACGCGCAACCCGCTGCGCGCGCTGGTCGCCTCCATCTCGGTGGGTATTTATCAAGCCACGCCAGTGCTGGACCTGGACTACGCCGAGGACTCCACCTGTGAAACCGACATGAACGTGGTGATGAACGACGCGGGCGGCTACATTGAAATCCAGGGCACCGCCGAGGGTCATCCGTTCAGCGACCAGGAGATGGCCGCGATGCTCGCCCTGGCGCGCGCCGGCATTCAGAATGTCATCCAGAGACAAAGGGAAGCGCTTGCCGGCCAATAGAATGTTGGGAAAGCCCTTCCATGGACTTTCCCAACACGCAAAGCAAAAAGCGTGGTTTTTGCTTTGCTCCATTTTTCAAACGCCGCAAACGTTTAAAAAATGCCGGTGCATCCTTGCACCGGGTTAGCGGGATCCTGAACAAAGTGACTATTCAGCATCCCGCTAAAATCGTGCTGGCGAGCAGCAACCCCGGCAAGGTGCTGGAGATTCAGGCGCTGATCGGCGGTTTGGCGGAAATCGTGCCGCAATCGCAGTTCAACGTGCCGGACGCGGAAGAGACCGGCCTCACCTTCGTCGAAAACGCCATCATCAAGGCGCGCCACGCCGCCGGTCACACCAGCCTGCCCGCGCTGGCCGACGACTCCGGCCTGGAAGTGGACGCCCTGCACGGCGCGCCCGGCATCTATTCCGCGCGCTATGCGGGCAAGGGCGCGTCCGACTGGGCCAATCTGGAAAAATTGCTGCGCGATCTCAGCGAGGTGCCGGAAGCGCAACGCGGCGCGCGCTTCGTGTGCGTCATGGTGTACATGCGCCACGCGCTCGACCCCGCGCCCGTCATTTGCCAGGGCGTGTGGGAGGGCCGCATCCTGTTTGAAGCCCGGGGCGAATACGGCTTCGGTTACGACCCGGTGTTCTTCGTCCCCAGCCACGGCTGCTCCTCCGCCGAGCTGCCGCCCGAAGTCAAAAACCGCCTCAGCCATCGCGCGCAGGCGCTCAAGAAAATGCTGGAAGCCTTGCAAATCGCCGTTGCGCATGAGTCCGCTGTTTAAGTTTTCTGCTTTGCCGCCGCTGTCGCTCTACATCCACCTTCCCTGGTGCGAGCGTAAGTGTCCGTACTGCGATTTCAACTCGCACGAAAAACGCGGAGGTTTCGACGAGCGCCGTTACGCGCGCGCGCTCATCGCCGATCTGGAGCAGGACTTGCCGCGCGTCTGGGGCCGGCCGGTGGTTTCCGTATTCATCGGCGGCGGCACCCCCAGCTTGTTTTCGCCTGAGGCGCTGGATGGGTTGTTTTCCGCGCTGCGCGCGCGTCTCCCCATCCGGCCCGATGCCGAAATCACGCTGGAGGCCAATCCCGGCAGCAGCGAGTACGTGAAGTTCAAGGAGTTCCGCGCCCTCGGCGTCAATCGTCTGTCCATCGGCGTGCAAAGCTTTAACGATGAAAGTTTAAGGCATCTGGGCCGTATCCACGGCCGTATGGAAGCCATCCGCGCCGCCGAGTGCGCGCACGAGGCGGGGTTTGACAACTTCAATCTGGACCTGATGTACGGTCTGCCGGGGCAATCGTTAAACGATGCGCTGGAAGATTTACGCACCGCCTTCGCCCTGGAGCCCACCCATCTCTCGCACTACCAGCTCGCTGTTGAGCCCAACACCTGGTTCCACCGGCACCCGCCGCCGCTGCCGGACGATGATCTGATCTGGGACATGCAAACCCAATGTCAAACGCGGCTCGCCGAACACGGTTATGAACATTACGAAGTCTCGGCCTACGCGCGCAAAGGCGCGCGCTGCAAACACAATCTCAACTACTGGCAATTCGGCGATTACCTGGGGATAGGCGCGGGCGCGCACGCTAAAATCACCGACGCGCGGCAACAAACCATTATCCGCATGTGGAAACTCAAACAGCCGTCTGATTATATGGACAAGGCAGCAACGACGGCGCGCATTGGCGGAGAAAACGCGCTCACCCCCACCGACGCCGCGTTTGAATTCATGCTCAACGCCCTGCGCCTGACGGAAGGTGTGCCGCTGCGCCTGTTCACCGAACGCACCGGCCTGCCGCTTTCCATCATCGAGCCGCCGCTCAAGCAGGCCGAGGCGCGCGGCTTGATCGAGTGGGACGTGCAGGGCGTGCGTCCCACCGCGCACGGACAGCGTTACCTCAACGACTTGATCGCGTTGTTTTTGCCGCATCCGACCAAGCCGTTGACCGCCACCGCATCATGACCTGAGAGAAACTCATCGCAGGGTTGATGTCCGCGCACAGGGGCTGGTTGCGTTCGGCGGCGGATAGCGGCAGAACTCAGGTGAATTTGCCCATGCCCCAAGAGTCCGATTTGCCATCGCTGGTTGGCAGAGTGCTCATCATCGCAACGGTGCCGTGTTGCGCTTGTTGATGATGATGTGCGCCGGCGTTTTCCTCGCCGCCTGCCAGCCCGCCGCCGGAGCAAGGACATCACTTTCATTTTCACGGCTTGGGCTGCAAGTAAAGACATCCGCGCCATTCATGTGCTGGAGGACGGCAAACCCGGCGCGCGAAAGCCGCTAACAGGGTGTTGATAAAGTCCATCCTGGACTTTATCAACCACGCAAAGCAAAAATGCGATTTTTGCTTTGCTTCATTTTTCAAACACTTCCGTGTTTGAAAAATGGCGGTGGAACCCTTCGCTACGCTCTTCCCTGCACCGCACCGCAGGGTGTTGATAAACAGGGTTTATCAACACCCTGCTTCACGAATCGGTGTTCGCCCTGCAGCAAAGCGCGGAAACCTACAGCGTAATCGCCGAGCGCGGAGGCAGGAAAAAATACCGCATTCAGTACAACCCGCCCAATCTCAAGGCGTTGCAAGGCAAATATGAAGTAGCCTGAGGGTGCTCCTTACGGCTTAAGCCAGAAGGCGAGGAGACCCGCCGCGAGCGCGAACACGCCTGCGAGCAAGGCCTTCCAGTGGTTTTGCACAAAGTGCTTGACGGCGAAAAAGTGATTGGATTCCACCTTCACCTCCAGCTCCGGCCAGGAGTAGACGCGCGTCTCTTCCCCCGCGGGGGTTTTCATCCTCAGGGTGACATCCAGCGCCAGAGCGCGTTTGCCGCCCTTCAGGGGCAGCACTTCCCAGGCCCACTGCAGGCTGGAGCGCCCGGCCAGGGACTGTTCCACGGGAGTGACCGGGGTGATGCGGAAACCGGCGCCGGTAAGAGCAGGCGCCAGCTGCGCGCCGATTTTCAAGGTAGTGACGTTGCTTGGGGCGGCGTGATTGAGCGCGCGCATGACGGGCGCGATGATGTCGTGGCTGATGCTGAGCTCCAGGCGCTTGCCCTCCCCTACCATGAGATCGCGCGGGGCGACGGCATGCAGGTTGCGCATGCTGAGTCGCTCCACCTGTTCGCGCATCACCACGGTCAGGTCCCGCGCCTGTTCGGCCAGATTGCCCTGCGCCACGGCCAACAGCGGGATGACGGCCTTGGGCGGCGCGGTATGGTACAGTTCGCCGGAGTAGCCCGGTTCGCCGTCCCGCGACTCGCGGCGCTGCTTGTCCAGCGGGCTTTCCTCGGTGATGCTCTTGACCATCAAGCCCTTCATCACCACCACGTAGAACACGATGTCGGCGAAGATGAAAAGAATGATGAGGACGACAAAATCCTTGATTTCCATGAGGTTAGCCTACCCTTCCAGTGTGTCCGCCGCACCCGGCTGCGGATGATCCGGCGCAGATGAAAAGCGCGCTTGCGCTGAACAGAAATTTCGTGCCATAATTTTAATAATATAACTTTTCATTGCTGACACAAAAGCGCTTTGAGGGAGGTGTAGCTTGTTCGATCTATCGGTGAATTTGGCCAAAGAGTCCGTTGAATACAGCACGGGCGACGTGTTGGTATTGTACGGCATCATCATTGCCGTGGTGCTTGCCATCGCCTTCGTCGGGTATAAAACTGCGATCAAAAAGAAATTCTAAAAAATACTTGAGGAGAGTTTCACTATGCGTCGGTATTTAACAGCACTATTAGTGGCCGCCACGCTGGGCGCCTTCGGCGTGGTGTGGTCCGAAGAGCAGGCGGCGCCTCCGGCGGAGGCCGCCGCCCCGGCGGCTGAGCCCGCGGCGCCCATGCCCGTGCCCACGGAGGCGCTCACCCTGGTGGCTAACGCCGAGGCCGGCGCGAAGATCTTCGCGGAGGGCAAAGGCGAGGCGCCGCCCTGCATGGCCTGTCACGGGGAAAAAGGCCTCGGTGATGACAACATGGGCACGCCGCGCCTGGCCGGTCAGGGCTTTGTGTATTTAAGAAAGCAGCTGTATGAATTCGCCGCCGACCGCCGCACCGACACCACTATGGGCGTCATGAACGGCATCGCCAGGGCGCTGTCCGACCAGGACAAGGCCGACATCTCGGCCTATGCAGCTGGCATCCGCGAGGATGTTCTGGCCTCTGCCTCGAACCTGGAAGAGATCAAGGCCGCGGGCGTGGTGCCGGTGGGCGAGAAGCATCTCGGCAAAGGCATCGTGCTGTACGGCATCCCGGAGCGCAACGTGCCGGCGTGCACGAGCTGTCACCAATACAACGGGCGCGGCGCGCTGCCGATTTATCCCGCTATCGGCGGTCAGCGTTACGTGTATCTCGTCAGCCAGTTGAAAATGTGGCGCGATGGCAGCCGCGCCAACGATCCGCTGGGCCAGATGCGCGCCGTGGCGGGCAAGATGACGGATGCGGACATCTACAACGTCGCCGCCTATCTCACCGGTGCGCCGCCCCTCTCCATCGGCAACTCGCGCCAGCCGCATCAGCCGGTGCCGGTCACGGCGGGTGCCGGGCACTAGCAGCGAACTATTTGTTGTAAAGCCGGTCCCATAAAGGGCGGGTGCTCACCCGCCCTTTACTTTTTGCGAGATTCTTTTGAAGATGCCGCCGTGACAAAATCCTCTCTCAAGCCCGGCGAGAAAATCCTGTTCGCCGTGTTCGGCGCGTTCTTTGTATTGGCCCTGATCGGCTTTGTGGTGCTGGAGGCGGTGCGCGGCCAGATGGATGATCCCATGTTCGTCTCGCGCACCTCGTTTAATCTCTCCGCCGAAGGGCAGCGTGGTTCGAAGTTGTTCCGCGAGTCGCAATGCACCGCCTGCCATCGCGCCATGCGTAACGGCACCAACAAGGGGGTTGTGCTGGACGGCTTGGGCTCGCGCAAAAGCTTTGACTGGATCGAGGGCTTTTTACGCCGCCCCGAGGCCGTCTACGGGGCGCGCACCATTGACCATGGCCCAGGCAAGGAAGCGGGATACGTCGCCTCCCTCCCCGCCGCCGATCTGCACAGCATCGCGGTGTTTCTTTCCGAGTTGAAGGCGGAGCCGGGTTCGGCGATGGCCGCTGTGCCGCCGCCGGAGGCCGCGCAGTCGGGTTTCATCAATCGCATGGCGGAAATGTGGGCGCCCGAGGCTTGGAAGGAGAAGTATCAGGACATCCGTCACAAAAAGCCACTGGAAGGCGAAGCGCATGAACCTCGATGAGAGCTACGGCCAGGAAACCGAGTACCGGCGCTATACCTTGTGGTTCATCTACGCCTGCATCCTCTACAGCATCATCGGTTTTTCCTGGGGCGTGGTGGTGGGCGTCATCCCCGGTTTGCGCGAGTTCATCAATCACCGTCCGCACGGCAATCTCATCATGCTGGGTCACGGCCACCTGAATCTCCTCGGCTGGGTGGAGATGGCGATCTTCGCCGCGCTGTATTACGTGCTGCCACGCCTGGTGCGGCGCTCCATTTACAGCCTCTCCCTGGTCAAGTGGCATTTCTGGATACACAACTTCGGCCTGCTCGGCTTGGTGGTGTGTCTCGTGGCAGGCGGGACGCTGGGGGGGCTCTCCGGCGCCACCATGACGTATGAAGAGACCAAGGCCGTGGTGCGCCCGTTCATGATCGGCGTGGGCGCCTTCGGCACGCTGGTGTTGTTCGCCAATATCATCTGGGGTTACAACCTGGTGCGCACCGCATGGGGCTGGAAGTGATACGCGGCCGGCTTACGTGGCTGTTGCTGGGCGCGCTCACGCTCGCCGCGTGCGGCGACGGCCCCAGGCTCAAGGTCGGCGAGCGGGCGCCGTCGCTCGCCACCAAGACGCTGGCCGACGCCGGCGGCGATTTCAGCAAGATTACCACCTACCGCCATCCCGACGCGCGCATGTATCAGCATTCGCTCGATCAGGCGCTCAAAACCGGCAAGCCCATCGTGCTCGCCTTCGCCACCCCCGGTCACTGCACCCCGTGCGATCAGCAGTTACAGATGCTCAAGGCGATGCTCAACAAATACGAAGACCGAGTGCTGTTTCTGCACCTGGACCAGTACCAGAATCCGCAGGCCTTCAAGGCCTTCGGCGTGATGGGCGACCCGTGGACCTACGTGATAGATCAAAACCAGACCGTGCGCTACGTCGAAGCCGGGCGCGTGATGTACAACGAGCTGGAGGCGCAGATCATCAAGCTCCTTCCCGCCGGTTGATCCGACGATGACGGGCGCACGCTATACCTTGATGCAAGACAAGGCCGGTGTGGTCTGGGATTTGTTGTTGTACGTGCCCACCGTCGCCGTGCTGGGGTTGCTCGCCTTGAGGCTGTGGTACGGTGAAAACCAGGGCGTGGCCTACGTGCTGTTCTTTCTGGCCTCGTTTTTCTTCATCGCCGGCGCCAATCGCATACTCAAGACGCGCCTCATGCTGCTGCCCTCCGCCCCGGTGGCGCTGGAAATAAATCCTGAGCAAATCCGGCTGGAGCTGCGCGGCGGCGGGCGCGTGACGCTGGTGAAGGACGTGCGTTTTTACACCGATACCCAAGGCAAGTCCTTTGGCCTGTCCGGCAAGGACGGCCTGGGGCAGCCGTTGCAGTTCGTGTTTCACCGCGGCCAGTTTGCGGATCAACCGACGTACCGCCAGGTCACCGAGGCGCTGGCGCCCTATAAATAAAGCAGCCTTCAGCGCCTCCCGCGCCGGCGCTGAATGACATCCCAAGCCATCCAGCCCAGCACCGCCGCGCCCGCGGCGCAGACGACGGCAATCACCGTGTATTCAGTGGCTTGGCTCACCAGGCCGCCGATCAGCATATGTACCGAGTAGCCTAAAATCACCAGCCCGCCCAGGGCGGCCAAACCGTAAAGCAGCAGTTCTTTCATTTGAAAGATATAGAATAGGGGTTGAAATTATCCAATAACTGCGGTAAATTTAGCATAATTCTAATTTAACAGTGCGCGGCCGTGGGCTGCGGGGCAAGCGAGATTACTATTAACTGGAGATTGGGATGGCACAACAAGTCAGCATGGTAAGAAAGTCCCTCATCTTGAGCCTGGTGGTAGGCATGGTGGTGGGCATGGGGAACGGCAGCGTATTCGGGATTTACCTGATGGCCAATCTGGGGCGCGGCAATTTCGCCGAGTGGGGCGGCTGGGGCTGGCAGTCTTACAGCCCGTTCGGTTACTTCAACGGCTTTATGACCTGGGTCATGCTGGTGTTCGGTGTCGCCTTCATCTGGATATTATTATCCGCCCTCTACGGCCATGATAAAATGTCCAAAATCGCCGCGCGCAGCGGCTCTCATTAGGTCTCGTCCATCAGTTCCAACGCACCTCGGAGCATACAACAATGTTAGCAGCAATTGCCGCAATCTTCAGCATGGTCGCCGCCTTCTCCAGCATGTGGCTTGCCTGGTATCTGATGATACCGTGCAAAGTGTGCGGCAGGACCGGCACCCGCGGGTTGTTTACACCCTGTTGCCCAGCGCCGGCCAAAAGATAAGTACCAGTGGGCGCCCATACACATAAAATAACGATTCTAAATTTGTAATGAGGTATTGAGCATGTTGATGAAATATATGTTTGCCAGGAACGAGGATATTCCTCCCGGCACCGCGACGCTGTTCTTCTCCTTCTCTGCCATCGTGTGGTTCATCATCGGCACCGGCCTGGGCTCGTTCAATGCCGCCAAGCTCGCCTTCCCCGACTTTGTCACCGGCATGGAATACTTCGCCTTCGGCAAGATGCGCCAGGTGCACGTGATGGCGGTGATCTTCGGCTGGATCTCCATGGCCTTCGTTGCCGCCATGATGTACATCACCCCGGCGCTCGGCAACACCAAGCTGTGGTCGGAAAAGCTCGCGCTGTGGAGTTGCATGAACTGGAATATCGGTCTGGCGCTGGCGCTGATCTCCCTGTGGATGGGCATGACCTCCGGGCGTGAATATTCCGACTTTATTTATCCCTTTGATTTAATCATCCTGTTCGGCGTGATCCTGCCGGTGGCGCTCAACGTGTGGATGACCATCGCCAAGCGCCGCACTCAGGGCATTTACACCACCAACTGGTTCTTCGCCGCCTCGCTCTTCATGCTCATGATCGTGCTGCTGGTGGGCAACCTGCCGGAGTACTTCCACCTCACGGGTCTCACCGAGGCCTATATCACCTGGTGGAACGCGCACAACATCCTGGGCCTGTGGATCACGCCGGTGGCCGCGGCCATTGCCTACTACACCATTCCCAAGATCACCGGCAACCCGCTGTACTCGCACCGCATTGGTCACCTGCACTTCTGGTCCATCGTGATCTTCTACTCCACGCCCGCCGCGCATCACCTGATGGCCGCGCCGCTGCCGGAGTGGCTGAAGTCGTTCGCCTCGGTGGAGGGCGTGCTGATCCTGGTGCCCGCGATCGCCTTCGTGTCCAACATCCTGCTCACCCTGCAGGGCAAGTGGAACATGTTCGTGGAGAACATCGAGGTGCGCTTCACCGTGACCGGCGTGCTGCTCGCCATCCCCTTGAACATGCAGGGCGGCTTCCAGCAGACGCGCTCCATTAACTGGTATATCCATGGCACCGGCTGGATCGTGGCGCACGCGCACCTCGCGCTGCTCGGCTTCTCCACCTTCATTGAGGTAGCCGCCGTGTACTACGGCTTGCAGGTGATCATGAAGCGCAAGCTCTACTCCCTGGCGCTGGCCAACTTCCACTTCTGGATGCTGCTCATCGGCTTCTCGATCTACTGGATTTCGATGACCATCGCGGGCCTGATCCAGGGCGCGGGCAAGATTTACGAAGTGCCCTACATTGACATCGTGATCGCCGAACACCCGTACATGATCGCGCGCTGGTTCGGCGGCACCCTGGTGTTCCTGGGCAACTGCGTGTGGCTGTACAACATGTACATGACGGCGCGCGAGGGCACCGTGGTGCCGCAGGGTCGCATGGTGCACGAGCTGGCCTACGAACGTTGATCAATTTGCTTAGGGGAGTATAAGAACGTGGCCTTTAGAGAATATAAAATCGGCGCCGTGATGTTCGGCGTGGCGCTCAGCCTGTCTATGTTCATCACGCTGGTGGCGCCTAGCATCAATATCATGGCCGTGGGTTCCACGGAGGTGGCCTTGGACAAGCAGCTGACCTACGGCTATAACAGCGGCTTTACCTTCAGCGATCCAATCCTGAAGGGCCATACGGCGCCGCTTAAGGTGCTGCTGAAAAAAGATCCGCAATCCGGCGCTGAAATGGATTCCGTCTATGCCTATGTGTTCAAGCCCGGTATGCCGTTCCCGAGCGGAATAGTGCATCCAGCGGTGCTGGGTGAGGGTGTTGACGACCTGAGCGTGGAGCAGGGGCGTATCAACGAGGCGAGCGTGGAGCAAGGCGCGGTGTTTCTGGTGCGTCGCGGCAGCTACAATGGCGCCGACTATCCCTACATCGAGAACGCCACCGCCACCCGCGGCTGGCTGCCGGACGCGGTGCTGACGACGGCGGGCGACGCCAACACCAGCTACGCCGGAGCGGGCAAGACGATCTTCGTGCGCGAGGGTTGCTGGTGGTGTCACACTCTGCTGCCGGAACAGACACAGGACTTCCAGTACTTCGGCGCGCCGCCTTACCTCGGCGACTTCAACGGCGAGTCGCCGACCGCCTTCGGCTCCGACCGCAAGGCGCCCGACCTGCTGCGCGTGGGTGCGCGCAACTCCTCCAAGGAGTGGATGATAATGCACTTCTTCAATCCGCGCCTGGTGCAGCCGCACTCCATCATGCCGCGCTTTGATTACTTGTGGGGCAAGGTGGACGCCAATGGCAATGAGATAGACTACGCCGCCTGGCGCAAGGAATATCTGGAGTACCACAGGGGCGAGCGCGTCTCCCCGCCAGAGGTGCCGATGCCTGCGCCTGACAGTGAAGCGCGCTATCTGATAGACTTTGTCTTGAACCTGAAGTAAAGGAGAACGATCATGGCCTGGAGATTTGATAATCCGTTACGCACCTTGACGGACGACGAAAGCAACAAGGTCGCCATGGAGATATGGGAGGCCGAAAGCCTGGGCGGCCTTACCGAGAATAACAACCGCCTGCCGCAGCCCGTGGTGTATCTGCTGGCGCTGACCATCGTGTCGGCGTTTCTGATCACCTTCCCGCTGTGGGGCCAGCGTCCGACGGCGGCGATTTACGAGGAGTTCGTGGCGATGATGGACAGCCCCGAAGTGCAGGCGCTTGCCACCGATGAGGAAAAGATGAATTATCTGGTGCAGGCGGCTAGGGAGGCCGATTCCAAGTACGCCACCGCACACACCAATCACCCCATCACCATGGATGACCTGCGCGTGCTGCGCCCGCAGATCGAGGCGCTGAAAACCCAGGGCGTGGTGCTGGATGACTATACCGTGGTCGGCGACAAGATCGTGCTGGCCAACTTCGAGGGCAACCTGCGTCCCGACGGCACCCAGGTACGCCAGCAACCATGGTGGGACATCGGTTACACCATAGACATCTTTTATGTGATTTATTTCTGTCTCGCGGTGATGATCGTGGTGAAGCGCCTGCCGCCTTACACCGTACAGCCGCGCCATGGCAACGAACGTATCCTGAGCGACGCGGAAATCGCCGATCTCAGCCCTCAGAGGAGAGTAGCATGATAGACCTGGACAACCCACCCGTGGTGCTGATCGTGGTGGCGCTGATCGCCCTGATTGTGCCGGTGTTGTACAGCTTCATCGTGGATCGCTACGCACCGAACTTGTACAAGAGGAAAAAGCAGTAAATCCGCCACGCAGTATTCAGCCAAGCACAATGCCGCTTAACAGCGGCATTGTGCTTTTACGGAGCTTGTCTAACTATACATAACGCCGTTCATCTGCTGCGCGTCTTTCAACCCGCTGGATAATCCAGCAGAGATGTCAGACCCAGCCTCTGCGGCGGGCCCCTATCTTGCAAACAGTGTTATGTCTGAATTAAATAACCCATCCTCCTTGGTCGCAGCGCAGGGCCGTGTGGCGGTAGAGGCGCAAAACCCGCTACCTGAAGACCGCGGGGTGGACAGTCTGTACAGCCAGCAGTTCGGCGTGGGGGTATTTTTCTTCATGCTGCTTGCCATCATATTTTTCGCTTCCATTGTGGTGGGATTTATGGCGGGGAAAAATGTCAAAGGATTGAAGCGCGGAGAAAAGTGGCTGTTTGCCTGGATATTTCTGGGCATCGTGGTAGCGGTGATTTTCGGCGCGCTGCAATTATTGGGCGGCTATTTGGTCTAGCAGGTTGTTGAAAAAGCCCTTCCATGGGCTTTTTCAACTCGCAAAGCGAAAAGTGTCATTTTCGCTTTGCTTCATTTTTCAAGCACATAAAGCGTGCTTGAAAAAATGGCGGTGCGTCCCTGCACCGCACGCAGGCTGTTTCTCAACAGCCTGCTAGAAGCTGATGAAAGCCCGTTGTCAACTTGGGAGAATGGAGCAATGAACGCGGATATATTGGTAGACGGCTGGACGATTTATTTGTGGCTGGTGATAGGCGCACTGATTCTGATTGCGGTGGCGTTCGGTATCCGCTGGGCGATGCGCAACGAGCAGTTCGACGAGGACATCAAGTACGTGATGTTCACCGAGGCGGACCAGGACAAAATGGACCCGGCAGAATACGCCAAGAGCCGCGAGGTGATCGCGCGCCAGATCAAGCGCCGCGAAGAGCTGAAGAGCCGCGAAGGCCGCGGCTAGCGCGTGCGCAGCGGAGAAAAATGGGTGCTGGGACTGATAGCAGTGGTCGCGCTGGCCGCGCTCGGCAGAGGACTGTGGCAGTCCGGTACCAGAGAGCCTGATCCCGGTATACCTTTCTACAGTACCGCTTCCCCCGAGCTTGCGCGCGCCGGCTGGGGGCTGTATCGCAGACTGGAGTGCAAGAGTTGTCACACCTTGTGGACGGTGCGCAATATGTTTGAATCTGTGCCCGCCCCCGCCCTGGATGGCATCGGTTCCCTGCGCGACGAAGAGTGGTTTTACAACTACTTTTCCGCGGCCGACCCGCAAGCCATACTGCCCAGCCGGTTAAAGCCACAGTACCGCATGCCTTCCTACGCGCATTTGAGCACGGAGGAGCGCCGCACCTTGGCAGCCTATATGGCGAGTCTCAAGGTGCAGGATTGGTATCTGGAGGAGACGCGCAAGGCGGAATATGAAAAATTGACGGGGGAGCCTTACCGCCGGTAGTGCAGCGGGCATCCGCGTCACCATGAAGTCAGTCAGGTCCACCCAACCGTTAAGCGACGCGGAGCGCCTGAAGCGCAAGCGTTATCTCATCGCCACGCTCGTTACCTGCGTGGCGCTGGCCATGATAGGCGGGAGCATCCACGTGGTACAGCTCGGCGCCAACCGCCTCGCGGAGATGCGCGGCAAGGCCACTTACGACCTCAAGGAGGAAAGATCGCGCATCCGCGCCGCGGGAGAGGAAGCGGTGCGCAGGGCCGGTGAGGCCAAGGTGGTGATGGGCCTGTACACGCCGGAGGAGGTCGAGGCACTGCTTACGCCGGCCCAGTGGGAGGAGATCAACACCCTGATCGAAATCCCCGCCGGGCCGTTTATCATGGGCACCGACAGCGAACGCGCCGATGAGCAAAACCAGCCTGAGCACAGGGTGACTCTGCCCGCCTATCGTATAGATAAATATCCCGTGACCAACGCCCAGTATGCCCGTTTTGTCGCCGCCACTGGATATCCCCCGCCGGGAAACTGGACGGGGGGCAAGATACCCAAGGGCAAAGAGCTGCACCCGGTGACGATGGTATCGTGGCATAACGCGCAACGATACGCGCAATGGGCGGGCAAGCGGCTGCCCACGGAGGCGGAGTGGGAAAAGGCCGCGCGCGGCACGGACGGGCGACGCTGGCCGTGGGGCAACGCCATGGACGCAAGCCGGCTCAATACCTATTACAATATCGGCTCCACCACCGAAGTCACCCGCTACCCGCAAGGCGCGAGCCCCTACGGGGTGATGGACATGGCGGGCAACGTGAGCCAGTGGACGGCGGACGATTTCCTGCCCTACCAGGGCAGCAGCGCGCCGGATGAATTGTTCAAGGCCAAGCGCGGGGTGGTCGCCTCAGCGGAAGACCGCAGCCTGAAGGTGGTGGACCTGGCCTTTACCGGGGAACGCTACAAGGTGATGCGCGGCGGCTCCTGGAAGAGCGATCCGTTTTCAACCTCCAGCTATCACCGCAACTATTCATTGCCGCACTATGCCTCGGACTTTTTCGGTTTCCGCTGCGCGCAGAGCCTGCCCTGAGCGCAGCGAACGGGATGTCAACTAAACATGAACTCAAAATACCCGATCGCTGCACTGTTTCTGTTCGCGTTTTCCTGCGATGCCTGGGCTGTGGACAGTTACCGTTATCTGCACGTCACGCTCGATACCATATGGTACATCTTTCTGTTTCTGTTGCCGGGCGTGTTGCTGCCGCTGGCGCTCGCCGTGTGGCTGTATTGGCGCTACGCCAAACGCGGGAAAAACTCCGACTCCTGTCCTGAGCCTGGTCGAAGGGAAGGTGAGGAGGGCAACGAGCCGTGAGTGCCCCGACCATCGCGCTGCTGTTATTGCTAGCCTTTCCACTCGCGGTTCGGGCGGAAACGGCGAACAGCGCGCTGCAGCAGGGACAGGAAGTGATCCAGCAGTTTATAGAGCGCGAGCAGCAGGTCGCTGGGCCTTCCGTGCAGGAGCTTATGGCCGACATCAAGCGCAAGCAGCGCATCCTGTTTCTCATGGGGCTGTTGCTGCTCCTCACCCTTTTTACTACGCTGGCGTTAGGTCTAGCCATGGCGCTGTACAACAAGCCGGTGTTCGTGGCGCACATGGTGTTTGCCGGTATCACCGCTACGCTGGCGCTGGCTCACGCCGTGGTCGCGGTAGTGTGGTTCTATCCCTTCTAACCGCGCCCGGCGCGAACCCGCTTCCGGATTGACATGCGCCCCGGATGGAGCTGGACGCTCGCGGTCCTGTATGGGCTCTCCGGACTCACCGCGCTGGCCTATCAAGTGCTGTGGGCGCGCATGTTGAGCCTGCAATTCGGCGTCAGCATCTTCGGCGTCGTGGTGACCGTGGCGGCGTTCATGGCCGGGCTCGGCGCGGGCAGCCTCACGGGCAGCGCGTTGAGCCGCCGTAAAAATGCGCCGCTCTTATGGTACGCCGCGCTGGAAGGCGCGGTGGCGCTGTTTGCCCTGTTCTCGCCCAGTCTGTTTCGCCTGCTGGACGGGCTGCTGGACGGTTTTGCCGCGGGCGCGCCGTTGCACGTTTGGTATCTTGTCCAGGGTCTGGCTACGCTCACGCTGCTGTTGATCCCCGCCACGGCGCTGGGCATGACCTTTCCCTTGATGCTGCGGGCGCTGGCCGCGTCACGTCTGGGCGTGGCCGAACTCTACGGCATAAACACACTGGGCGCGGTCATAGGCGCATTGCTGCCGCTGGGGCTGCTGCCCGTGCTGGGATGGGCGAGCGCCATGCAGAGCGTGGCCGGCTTAGGGATCGTCATGGCGCTCGCCGCCGCCGTGCTTGCCACGTGTGCGTGGAGCAAAATTAAACCTGATACAGATAACGCCGCCCCCCGCCCTGCGCGTAAGAATCTAATCGCCTACGGCGTGGTGGGCGCGGCGGCGCTGATGCTGGAAATCGCCTGGACCAGGATTTTCGGCATGACGCTGCTGCGCACCGAATACGTCATGGCGCTTATCCTCGCCGTGTTTTTGCTGGGGTTAGGCGCCGGGAGTCTCGCCGCGCGCGCCATGCGCGGCGAGACATGGTTCACCGCGCTGCCGCTCGCCGCCGCGGGCTTCGCCGTACTGAGCCTGTGGCTTGTGCCGCTGGTCTCGGCGTGGGCCGAGCAGGGCGCGTTTTATTCACTGCTGCACGCGCTGGTCTTGCAAGGCCTGGCGCTGGCCGCGCTGACCCTGCCGGTTACGCTCATGCTGGGCGCATGGTTGCCGCTGCTCTGCAGGCGTATCGGCGGTGGCGATTCCGGCAGCGGCCCCGCCCTGTATGGCGCAAACTCACTGGGCGCGGCGCTCGGCGCGCTGGCCGCGGGAGCGATAATGATGCCGTTCCTGGGCGCGCCCGCGACGGCGGCTATCGCCGCGCTGTTGCTGTTGCTGTGCGGCGCGGTGTGGATGACGCCGCGCGTCAAGCACTTTGCGGCCTGGGGCGCCGGCGGTTTGTTGGTCGCATTGGCCGCCTGGCCGGTGCGTGACCTGCCGCCCGTGGCGCGCCTGTTGCCGCAGGCGCAAGGCTACAGTACGGATATCTTCCGCCATGAAGACGCACTGGCCATCACCCACGTGGTGGAACGTCCCTCCGGGCAGCGCATGCTGCTCACCGACTTGCAGCGCATGGACGCCTCCACCGACCAGGCCGCGGCGGCCGCGCAGCAAAATCAGGCGCGCCTACCGCTGTTGCTGCATCCGGCGCCGCGCTCGGTCTTGTTCCTCGGTCTGGGCACGGGAATTTCCGCGTCCGGTTCAGTGCCGTTTCCACAGCTTGAGCGCACGGCGGTGGAGCTGGCGCAAGGCGTGATCGAGGCCGCGCCTCTGTTTGCGCCGCTCAATCAAGGTGCGCCGGGAAATATGCATATCATGCGCGACGACGCGCGGCGTTTCCTGCGCGCGACGGCAGAGCGCTATGATGTCATCGTCGGCGATTTGTTTCATCCCGATCTCATCGGGCACAGCGCGCTGCTGACCACGCAACAATTCGCGCGCGCGCGCGCGCGACTCAATGAGAACGGATTATTCGTACAGTGGCTGGCGCTGAATCAATTCGACGCCGAGTCGCTGGACAGCGTGTTGCGCGGATTCAAGCGCGCGTTTCCCGACGCCGTGCTGTTCATGGACGGCTTCAGGCTGGCGCTGGTCGGCCCGCGGGACAGCGCACCCGGCGCGTCCGCCATGCTGGCCAATTTACGGCGCATGAACGCGGAGGCGCGGACGGCGGCGACCGGCGGCGAAGGCGCCGCGACCTGGCTGGGGCGCTACTGGGGGAAGATAAACGCCGGCCCCGGGCCGGTGCAGGATGAATGGGCGCCGCGCATCGAATACCGTCTGCCGCGCGCGCGTTACGGCGGCGAGCTGGATTTGGCGCGTCTGCTGGAGAAACTGCTCAGCGCGCGGCCGTCACTGGATGCTGCCGCACGGGAATTGCAAGTTGCGGAAAGCGAGCTCGCCGCGTTTGAGCGCGCCTATGGCGCAAGCGATCTCGCCGTGCGCGCCTGGCTCGCCGCCTTGCGCGGACGGGAAGAGGGCGCGCGTCTGCTGCGTCTGGCTTATGAGGCCAACCCGCAAGACCGCTGGATCGGCTACGCCCTGGCCGACGCCATGTACGAAACACTGCCGCAGGCGCGCGCCGGCGGGCGCAGCGAGCGCGACGCGCTGCGAGCGATACTGGATATCCGTCCCGATCACGTTGAAACCCTGCGCCGGTTATGGCGCCTGGAGCGCGCCTCCGGGAACGGCGTCGCCGCCGAGCACTACCGCGCGCGGTTGGCCGAGGTCAATCCATTGGATAAGGAAATCCGCGCATTGAAATAGCACTCCGTGGAACGCGAGCTGTCCAACAGGTATTCCGCCCCGGAGACCGGCGAGGCCTGTGTTAAAATAGCAGTGAGATGAGCAGCAGCGCCAATGACGCTTTAAGCCGCATCAAGGTGGCGGTTGAGACACGCCCGGTCTCGGATGGCAGGCGCATGCATGTTGTGCGCCGCGCCGTGCAATGGGGCGCGTTGGCGCTTGCGATATTGATTCCGGTCAGCGGATTGTTTCGCATAGATCCCGCCGCCGCGACGTTTGTGGTGCTGGATCGGCAAATATGGTTCGCCGACTTTTTCATCGTGGCGGGATTCTGGGTGGCGCTGTCGAGCGCCCTGGTGATGACTTATTCCACGCTGGGCGCGGCGTTCTGCGGCTGGGTGTGCCCGCAAAACACGTTCTCGGAGTGGGCCAACCGCGTCACCAAGCGCTTGCTGGGCAAGCGCGCGGAGGTCAGCCTCAGCGGCGAGGAGACGCTGCGCGTTTCGCCCGGCAAAAAGACCTGGTTCAACTGGCTGGCCTTGGGTCTGCTGTTCCTGGGCGCGGCCTTGCTGCTGGCCTTGATCCCGCTGCTCTATTTTTACCCGCCAGCGGCGATAGGGTCGTTCATCACATTCCGCCACGACGCGCGTCTGGCGCCGTCGCTGCACTGGATTTATGCGGTGTTCGTTCTGATTATCCTGGTGGACATCGCCGTGGTGCGGCATTTCCTCTGCCGCTTCATGTGCATTTACCGCGTGTGGCAGCACTCGTTCAAAACCACGCATACGCTGCACATCGCCTACGACGCCGCGCGCGGCGAGCGCTGCGCCGCGTGTAATTACTGCCTCACGGTGTGTCCGGTGGACGTTGATCCGCGTAACACCAATGTGTATGACAGCTGCATCAACTGCGGCGCGTGCATCAGCGCCTGCGATTCCCTGCAATATAAAAAAGGCGAGCCGGGCCTGCTTAGCTTCGAGTTTGGCGCGCGCAAGCTTTCCGGGCTAGCTGGCCGGATGCTGGCGGCGGGGGCGAAAATCAAAAGCAACCTCGGCACCCTGCTGGGGCGTTTTTCCTGGAGCCTGCCGTTTGCGCTGATCGGCGCGGCGATGTTCGCATGGGGCATGGCGAGCTATCAACCCTATCATCTCACGGTGTATCGCGCCGACATCGCCCAGGGCGCGGCGATCCGGGATTACCGTATCTCGCTCGCCAACAAGCTGTACCGCCCGGCGCAGCTCAAGCTGAGCGTGCAGGGATTGCCGCAAGGGAGCTACACGCTGTCTGCTGGCCAGGCAAGTTTCATAAGCGTGGGGCGGCAGGATATCCATCTCCATATCAACGCCCTGCCCAAAGGTTTGTATCCATTGGTGGTGAGTTTGGAGTCGCAGGACGGCGCGCGCGTGGATTACCGCACGCAGCACGTGGTGACGGGGTCATGAGCGAATCTCCCGGCAAAAACCCGGAAACCGGTTCCACGCAAACTCCTGGCTGGGGCGAGGAACATCCGCAGCACTTCGGCTACGCGAGCGACGAGGAGCGCCGCGCGCGGCGCGGGCTGGAAGACTGGGAGCTGGTGGAGAAAATCCCGGAGTCGCAGCGCAAGGTGCCGTACTGGTTTGCCGCGGTGATCGTGGTCGTCACCCTGGTCGCCGTGGGTTTGAGCTTTCCGTTCTGGGGCGACCGCCCCGGCCATCCGCGCCCCTGGCTTGACTGGGGCTTCGCCGCTGCGCTGGTGTGGATCGCGGCGGGTTTTGCGTTTGTGTATTACATGGTCAACATGTACGGCTCCAGGCGCGCGGGCAGACTGGACAGCGACAAGAAGCGCGATGATGAACAGGATGATACGTAGCGCGCTGCTGTGCGCCGTGCTGCTGCTGGGCGCCTGTGGCGCGGACCGGACGCGCCTGCCGGTGCAGGAGTGGCAGGGCGTGACGGTAGGCGTCGAAACCCGTCCCGCGCCGGTGGTCATGGGCATGAATGAGTTTCTGGTCTCCGCGCGTGGGGCGCGCGGCGCGGCGCATGATCTCTTGGTCTCTATCCGCATGGGCGATGACCAGCCTTGGACGCAAGCCATACAGGATGGGCGCACCGGCGTGTACCGGCGCGCGCTGGAGGTGCGGGGGCCGAATCCTGTTCTGCAAGTGCAGGTCAAGCGCGCCGGCCAGGAAACGGTATTGAGCTTTGCCCTTCCCGCGCCGGACGCAGGCTAACCCTGTTTAGGAACCTCTGATTTATTCAGAGCTTCCTTTAGTGACGCGTTTCAACAAGGCCGGGCTCTCAGCCCAGCGGCGCAGCAGCAATATCTTTTCCCCGCCGCGAGTGGGAGCGCAGCGCGGACAGGTCAGATGAGCCAGGTACAGCTCTAGCGGTTTCTTCCCTGACCGCACCAAGGCGCTTTGCACGTGCCGCGCGCTTTGCGCCATGGCGGTGATCGGGCCTTGATGCAGGAAACCCCTCACCCAGAACGGATGCGGGAGATAACTCAGACCACCGGCGGGGGAGGTGGCGGGTTCCAGCAGGCGCAGGAGTTTCCCGCGCAACAAGCCGGTGCGCAGCAAAACCAGGCCGGGCCAGGATTCCTTGAGGCCGAGGCGCTGGAGCGTCAGGCGCTGGCGCTCCCGGCGCAGCTCATAGCCTATCGGCATGTGCAGGAACGTGGGGAGCGGGAGCGTGTGCGCAAGGCGCCCGCCGAGGGCGATGTCTTGTTCGTGCCAATCGGGGAAGCTTTCAGGGCAGCCGCAGGCGAGTGTCATCTAAGATGTTTTGTAGAGGGCACGCACGCTTAAAAAGATGTTGGCGAAGTAGCACCAGAAGCCGATGCCCATCACGGTGGAGACCACCGCGATCACCGGCGGATAATAACGGTGCACCTCGGCCACGCGCGCCGGGTCTTCGAGATACAACAGGCCTTCCCAGACGCCGAATACCATGAGGGTGGTATAGAAGCCGATCACGCCCAGGCTGGTCCACCAGAAGGTGTGCTGCACCAGGCGCTCTGAATAAAGCGGACGGTTGGCAAGCAGCGGGAACAGATAATAGCTGGCGGCCATGACCAGCAACACCACCCCGCCCACCATGTTGATGTGCGCGTGCGCCAGCGGATCTATCATGTGACCAGGCCCGCCGTAAGGGCTGCCGATGGAGTCGAGCCAGGCGCGGATCGGGTGGATCACCTGCAGCACGCCGTGGATGGTACCGACCAGAAAAAAAGTGGCGGACATCACCAGGAATTTGAGCAGCGGGTGTGCGGGCGGGGTTCGCATGAGCGTGTCACGCGCCGCGGCTCGGTCGGCTGCGGCGGATGGCCATAACTAGCCCACCGCGGAAGGTGGGCGGGTTAAATCAACGGGCCTGTTTTACTTGGAACCGGTCAGGTTCTTGATCGCCATGTTGGTGATGACAATAGCGAGCAGAATGAAGCCGGCGAAGATGGCAATCGGAATCAGTATGGACGGAAACATGAATATACCCCTGAAATAACCTGAAAGCTTGTATGGGCCCTAATTATAATGACGCCGGCCTTGGCATGCAATAGCCCAGGAGGCCGGGTCCGCTACACCGCCACCGGCGCCTTGATGGCGGGGTGGCACTGGTAATTCAAGATTTCGAAGTCATCAAATTGGTAATCGAATACCGAGGCCGGCTTGCGTTTGATGTGGAGCGTGGGCAGGGGATAAGGGCTGCGGCTGAGTTGTAAATCCACCTGTTCGAGGTGGTTGAGGTAGATGTGGCAGTCGCCGCCGCACCAGATGAAGTCACCCACGCCCAAAGCGCATTGCTGGGCGATCATGTGGGTGAGCAGGGCGTATTCGGCGATGTTGAACGGCACGCCCAGAAAGGCGTCGCAGGAGCGCTGGGTGAGCTGGCAGGATAGTTTTCTGTCCGCGACGTAAAACTGGAAAAAGGCGTGGCATGGCGGCAGGGCCATATTGGGGAGCTCACCTACGTTCCAGGCGCTTACGATCAGGCGGCGCGAGTCGGGATGGGTCTTGATCTGTTCGATGAGTTCGCCGATCTGGTCTATGGAACGCCCGTCGGCGCTTTTCCACGCGCGCCATTGCGCGCCGTACACCGGGCCGAGATCGCCGTTTTCATCCGCCCATTCGTTCCAGATGCGCACGCCGTTGTCGTTGAGATATTTAATGTTGGTGTCGCCGCTTAAAAACCACAGCATTTCGTGAATGATGGATTTGAGATGCAGTTTTTTGGTGGTGACCAGCGGGAAGCCGTGGTTGAGGTTGAAGCGCATCTGATAGCCGAATACGCTCAGGGTGCCGGTGCCGGTGCGGTCGCCTTTTTGCATGCCGTGGGTGCGGATGTGGTGCAAAAATTGCTGATACTGATGCATAAGCTAAAATTTATTTATCAAGTTTCTTCTATAAGAAAACCATAACAAGGCCAGCCCCGCCAGGAACATGGGCAGAGACAGTATCTGGCCCATGGTCAGCCAGCCGAGCGCGAGATAGCCCAGTTGTTCATCAGGCACGCGCACGAATTCGACCGCAAAACGGAACAGGCCGTAGAAGATGAGAAACAGGGCGGATACCGCCATCATCGGGCGCGGCTTGCTGGAATAGACCCATAGAATGATAAACAGCAACAGGCCTTCCAGTAACGCTTGATAAAGTTGCGAGGGATGGCGCGCCAGCGGCCCGCCGCCCGGAAACACCATCGCCCACGGCACATCGCTCACCTTGCCCCACAGTTCACCGTTGATGAAGTTGCCGATGCGCCCCAAGCCGAGGCCGAGCGGCACCAGCGGCGTGATGAAATCGCTGATCTCAAAAAAACCTTTCTTGGTGTGACGCGCATACAGCCACATGGCGAACAGCACGCCGATCAGGCCGCCGTGAAACGACATGCCGCCCTGCCACAGCTTGAACACGCTGAGCGGCGCAGCGAGGTAGCCCGGCAAGTCGTAAAACAGGATATAGCCCAGACGCCCGCCCAGGATCGCGCCCAGCGCGCCGTAAGACACGAGATCAAGCACCTGTTCCTTGGTTACCGGCGCGCCGGCCCGGGCCGCGCGCCTGCGGCCCAGCCACCAGGCGCAGGCGAAGCCGAACAGGTACATGAGTCCGTACCAGCGCACCGCCAAGGGGCCGATATGGAATGCGACGGGGTCAATGGCGGGATAAGTGAGCATCCGCTAATTATGAAGCATGTGTGTTGTGTGCGCCATGCCGGTTCAATCCTTGACCACGCGCGCGAGAAACGCCTTGAGATAATCGGTTTCGGGGATGGCCGGATGCACCGGATGATCCGGACCCTGATGGCCTTGCTCAAGGATTTGCAATTGACAGCCTTGTTGCAAGGCGCTGTGGCGCAGGATGTCGCGCAGTTCCGCGCGCGCCAGATGAAACGAGCACGAAGCGGAGAACAAAAGGCCGTCATCCGCCAGCAGTTGCAGGGCAAGCCGTGTGAGGCGCTGGTAGGCCGCCACGCCCGCCGCCAGGTCCTTTTTGCGCTTGATGAAGGCGGGCGGGTCGAGTATCACGACGTCGTAGCGCTCGCCCGCGCCGTGCAGATTTTTAAGCGCATCGAAGGCGTCGCCGCACAGGGTCGCGATGCGCCCCGTAACCCCGTTAAGCGCGGCATTATGGTGGACAAACGTGAGCGCCTGTTCCGACGCATCCACACACAGCACCTCGCGTGCGCCGCTTGCCGCCGCCTGGATGCCGAACGCGCCCAGATAGCTGAATACATCCAACACGCGTTTGCCGCGCGCGTAGTGTTGCAGGCGCGCGCGATTTAAGCGATGGTCATAAAACCAGCCGGTTTTCTGGCCGGTGAGCAGCGGCGCTTCGAAGCGCGCGCCGTTTTCCTCCAGCGTGACGCACTCCGGCGCCGGGCCGTAAGCCTGCTCAATCACGCGCGGCAAGCCCTCCAGGACGCGCATCGGACTGTCGTTGCGCAGCAGCACGGCTTTGGGTTGCAGCAGCTCAACCAGCGCGCTTACGACATCATTTTTAACACGCTCCATGCCCGCGGTGGTGAGCTGTGCAACCAGCACCTCGCCGTAGCGATCCACGATCAGCCCCGGCAGCGCGTCGCCCTCGCCGTACACCAGGCGATAATAGGGTTGTTCAAACAAACGCGTGCGCAGCGCAAGCGCGCAGTGCAAACGCGCCATTAATAAAGTGTGGTCTAAAATCTGGCGCGCGCGGCGGCTGATGAGGCGCGCGCAGATCAGCGCGTTCGGATTGACGTAGGCGCTGCCGATGACTTTGCCGCGGCTGTCGGTTACCTCAACCGCGTCGCCCGGCGCCAAGCCGGCAAGGGGCGTGAGACGGGCATCCACCTCGTTGCTGAACACCCACAGGTGCCCGGCGCGCAGGCGCCGGTCTTCATTCTTTCTCAGGCGTAACGGCGGGAGATTCATGCGGTGCAACGCCGGCGGCGTCAGGGAGGAAGGCCTTGCGTCCCCAGACGGACAAGGTTTTGCCGCGATAGGGCTGGGTGAATTCCGGCGTGGGGTCGCCCGGCGGACGCCGGTTGTCTTCGGCGCTCACGAGCCTGCCGCCGGGGTGAGCTTGCATCCAGTCGGAGACCTGCGCCCTTGCCGCGCACCTCGGAATCTATCCAGGTCTCGTCCAGCGCGGCGCGGATCTCGGCGATGAGGGGAGCGATGTTGCCGGCTTCGTTGCGCACCGGAATGACGAGTGAGAGTTCTGGCATGAGGTGAAATGACCGCATTAAGAAGCCGACCGCTGCAGGGAGCCTGCAACCCTGGCCATTATCCCGCAGGTGCTTCGTGAAACAGTAGTTTTACCCGGGTGCCGGAACCGGCGTGGCTGGTGATTTCAATGCGCCAGCCGTAGCGTTCACAAACGCGCTGCACCAGCGACAAGCCCAGTCCCATGCCCGCGGCGGCCTTGGCAGCTTCCGCGCCGCGGTAATAGCGCTCGAACAGGCGCTCCATGTCGCTTTGCTGGATGCCGATACCGGTGTCTTCAATGGCGAGGCTGTCCCGCTCCAGCTTGAGCAGAATCTTTCCGCGCGTGGTGTAATTAAAGGCGTTGCGTATCAGGTTGCCGAGCACGATGCTCAAGGTGGAGGGCGTCACCGGCACCTGGGTTGCGTTATCCAACTCCATGCTGAGCTCAATGGGTTTGCCGGAAATGAGATAGCGGTTGTTGTCCACCACCTCCTGCAATACCGGCGCCACCTGGTAGGATGTGGCGCTGTCCGCGGAGGCCGGTGGGTGCGACAGCAACAACAATCCGGCGATGACGTCGGATATTTCGTGCAGAGCGCGTTCAATGCGCTGCAGGCGCGCCCGCGCGCTGTCGGGAAGACCGGGCTCGAGGAGCAGCAATTCTACCGTGCCCTTGAGCACGGCGAGCGGGGTGCGCAGCTCGTGACTGGCGTCGTCGCTGAATTCGCGCTCGCGCGCGATGAGCGCCCTGGTGCGTTCCATGTGCCGGTCAAAGAGGGCCGCCAGGGTGCCGATTTCGTCATGATCCAGACCATCGGCCAAGCGGGTCTTGTAGTTTTCCTCGCCCGCATCGGCCAGGTTGCGGGCCAGCCGGGCGAGCGGGCGCGTCACCCGGCTGGAAACCGCCGCGCCGACGACCAAGGCGGCGAGCAACGCTCCGACAAGCGCGAGCGATAGAAACAGCAGGTAGGTTTGATTCAGTTGCAAGGCGCTGTCCGGCTGGACAAGATAAAAGCGCGCACCCTCCATGTCTTTTACAACCACGTGGTGCCTTTGGCCGTCAAAGCGGATGGCGTGAAAGCCGGATGTGAGTTTATTCAGATGGGCGGGCAGTCCGAAGGCGCTCTCACCCGCCGACAGGTAGACACGCGTTTCCGCCGGTCCTGGGGGAGGCAAGCGGCGATACAGGCTGTATAACAAGACAGCGCTGTCCAGCTCGGCGAATAATTTTTGTGCAACGATTTCTTCTTTGAACCGGGTGGAGAGGTGATAGGCTGCGCCGACCAGAGATACGCCCAATACGCCGCCGAAGAGTAAAAATGCCAGTATGATGCGGCGGCGCAACTTAGAGCGCATTCGGATCAACCAAACGATAACCGATACCGCGCACGTTGTGCAGCAGGGGTACGTTGAAGGGCTGATCTATAATGCCGCGCAGGATATGCATGTGCGCGCGCAGCGCGTCGCTGTCGGGGGGCGAGTCGCCCCAGATCAGCGCGCTGATCTCGCGCCGCTCCACCACGCGATGCGATTGCTCCATCAACAGGCGCAGTATCTTAAGGCTGATCGGAGACAGGTTGAGGGTGCGTCCGCCGCGCTGCGCGCGCAGGGTCTGGGTGTCCAAGGCAAGGTCGGCGATCCGCAGCACTGCACCCTGCTTCGCCCCAGCCGCGCTGCGCCGCGCCAGCACCTGCAGGCGCGCCTCCAGCTCCTGTAGCGCAAAAGGCTTGGTCAAATAATCGTCTGCGCCGCTGTTGAAGCCCTGCAACTTGTCTTGCAGGCTGTTGCGCACCGTGAGCATCAAGACCGGCGTGGCCTTGACCATATCGTGGCGCAAGCGCGAGCATGTCTCGATGCCGTCCACGACGGGCAACATCACATCCAGCACGATGGCGTCGTAATCGTTGCTTGTCGCCAGGCGCAGGCCGGTGGCGCCGTCCACCGCCGCGTCCACCAGGTGGCCCTTGGTGCTCAGATAGTCACACACATTGGCGGAAATATCCGGGTTGTCTTCAATCACCAAGACGCGCATAGTATCTCCTGTAAGGACTCCCGATTCGCCCTCTTCGAGTATATCAAACCTCAAGCCGGATCAAAGCATGCAAGTCCCGCGCCAACCCGCCAACCGCCTGGCTCAGGAAACCAGCCCCTATCTTCTGCAGCATGCCCATAATCCGGTGGACTGGTATCCGTGGGGCGCAGAGGCGCTAGAGCGGGCACGGCGCGAGGACAAGCCGATTCTGCTCTCCATCGGCTACTCGGCCTGTCACTGGTGCCACGTGATGGCGCACGAGTCGTTTGAAGACCCGGCTACCGCCGCGGTGATGAACGCCCTCTACGTCAATGTCAAGGTAGATCGCGAAGAGCGTCCTGATCTGGACAAGATTTATCAAACCGCGCACCAGCTTTTGAACCGGCGCGGCGGCGGCTGGCCGCTGACGGTGTTTCTTGAGCCGGAGCGACACATCCCGTTTTTCAGCGGCAGCTATTTTCCGCCCGCGCCACGCTACGGTATGCCCGCGTTCACGGAAATTCTCCGGCGCGTGGCGGCGGCTTACCGCGAGCAGCGCGGCGAGATCGCGCGGCAAAATAGCGCGGTATTGGAAGCGCTGCGCGAATTGAGCGTGACGGCTGCCGATGTTGCGCCGGTGCTTGACGCCGCACCGCTGCAACGCGCATATCAGCAACTGGCCAGCAGCTTTGATGAGCAATACGGCGGTTTTGGCGGCGCGCCGAAATTTCCCCATCCGCCGCATCTGCGATCATTATTGCGCTACTACGCCGCACAGCGCGATAAAGCCGCGCTGACGATGGCGCTGTGTACGCTGCGCGCCATGGCGCACGGCGGAATCTATGACCAGCTCGGCGGCGGATTCTACCGTTACTCGGTGGACGAGCGCTGGCAGATTCCTCATTTTGAAAAGATGCTGTATGACAATGCGCTGTTGGCGCCCCTGTACGCGCAAGCCTGGCTTATCACGCGCGAACCACTCTTTGAACGCATCGCCGTTGAAACCGTGCAGTGGCTGACGCGCGAAATGCAAGCGCCGGAAGGCGGATTCTATTCCGCTCTCGATGCCGACTCCGAAGGCCATGAAGGGAAGTTTTATGTCTGGACGCGGGACGAGGCGCGATCGCTACTTTCAGAACGGGAGTATCAAATCGTCGCGCTCCATTACGGATTAAATGAGCCGGACAACTTTGAGGGCGCATGGCACTTGTACGCGTGCGTGGACGTAAAAGCCGCTGCGACCGATTTAAATCTGACCGAGAGCGGCGCGGAGGAAATTCTGCAGCATGCGCGCGCAAAACTTTTTGAGGCGCGCGAAGCGCGGGTGCGGCCGGGGCGCGACGACAAAATCCTCACCGCCTGGAACGCGCTCACGATTAAAGCCCTGGCCGTGACGGCACGCATTCTGGAGCGCCCGGAATGGCTGGCCTGCGCGGCGCGTGCGCTCGACTTTATCCGCGCCAAACTATGGGTAAATGGACGGCTGCTTGTTACCTACAAGGACGGTATGGCGCGCTTCTCCGCCTACCTGGATGATTACGCCTTTCTGCTCGATGCGCTGCTGGAGCTAATGCAAACGCGCTGGCGCGCCGGCGATCTCGAATTCGCCATCGAGATCGCCGAGGCCATGCTTGCGCACTTTGAAGATAAACAAGACGGCGGATTTTATTTCACCGCCGACGATCATGAAAAACTCCTCCAACGTCCCAAACCCCTGGCCGACGACGCTACGCCCTCCGGCAACGGCGTCGCGGCCTTCACCCTGGCGCGCCTGGGCCACCTGCTGGGCGAGGCGCATTATCTGGATGCCGCGGAACGCACGTTAAAAGCAGCCTGGTCCGCGATGCGCCAAATGCCTTACGCCCATGACACCTTGCTCGATGCACTGGAAGAACACCTCGCTCCACCGCAGACCGTTGTTTTGCGCGGCGTGGAGGGCGAGATGCAACGCTGGCGGCGGCTTGCCAACGAAACCTACGCCCCACGCCGCCTGGTCGTGGCGATACCCGATAATGCGAGCGGACTTCCCGGCGTGCTGGCCGAGCGCAAACCCATAGACACCGTGACCGCCTATGTGTGCGAGGGTTTGGCCTGTTCCGCGCCGCTCATCGAGTTTGAAGCATTCGATTTACGCCTGAGGCCGGGCGAAGTTATAAGGCGTAGCCGAAATTTTCCTTGAAACGCGCGGCGAATTCTTCTTGCGTAAAGCTGTGGTTTTGCGTGCCGTGTTTTTCGATCTTGATTGCGCCCATGAGCGAGGCGATGCGCCCGGTGGTTTCCCAGTCCATGTCCCGTGCCAGGCCATAGAGCAGGCCGGCGCGGTAGGCGTCGCCGCAGCCGGTGGGGTCGGCGAGAGCGCAGGGGCGGGCGGCGGGAATCTTGATCTGCTTACCCCTGGTGTAGGCCGTCGAGCCCTGCGCGCCGTGGGTGACGACCAGCGCCTCCACAGTTTGGGCCAGCTCCTGCGCGGATTTCCCGGTGCGCTGCTGCATGAGTTGTAATTCATAGTCGTTAAAGGCTGCCCACGTGGCCTGTTGCATGAAGGTCATCAATTCCTCGCCGTCGAACATGGGCATGCCCTGGCCGGGATCGAACAGGAACGGGATGCCGGAGGCGGCGAATTGCGCGGCGTGCTCGATCATGCCTTCGCGCCCGTCGGGGGCGATGACGCCGAGCTTGACGCCGTTGGCGTCCTTCACCTTGTTGTGATGCGCGAAGTTCATCGCCCCGGGATGAAACGCCGTGATCTGGTTGTCGTCCAGATCGGTGGTGATGAAGGCCTGCGCGGTGTAGGCATGGGCGATGGTGGAGATATGGCGGCAGTTGATCTGACAACGCTGCAGCCAGTCCTTGTAAGGCAGGAAATCCATTCCCACTGTGCCCATGGGCAGGGCGTCGCCGCCAAGCAGCTTCAAGTTATAGGCGATGTTGCCAGCACAGCCGCCGAATTCGCGGCGCAGATCGGGAACCAGAAACGATACGCTGAGGATATGCACTTGCTCCGGCAGGAGGTGATGCTTGAAGCGGTCATGAAACACCATGATGGTGTCGTAGGCGAACGAGCCGCAGATGAGAACGGACATGGAGAATCCTTATTGAAATTTTTCCGCAATCATCATACCCCAAATCAGCAGCGCGTTGACAAGGGCGAGAAACACTGCTGCTGAACCCATGTCCTTGGCGCGCCCTGAAAGAGCGTGACGCTCCGTGCCGATGCGGTCTATGGCCGCTTCGATGCTGGAGTTGATGACCTCGACGATCAGCACCAGAAACAGGCTGCCTGCCAGCAGCGCGCGTTCCAGCGCGTTGTCGCCCAGCCACAAGCCGAGCGGCGCGAGCAGCGCGCATAGCCATACTTCCAGCCGGAACGCGGCCTCGTTGTGATAGGCCGCCTTGAGTCCGGCGATAGAATAACCGCCAGCGCGTATCAGGCGTTGAATTTCTTTCAACAGACCGGAGAGCATGAGTGAATTACCTGTTTAGGGAGCAGTATCCGCCGCACCATAGCAGCTAGCGTTGCCTGATTCAAGCGTTACTCTTTCCGCCGCTTGCGTGCGCGCGCCTCTATGACAGGAATGTGACACCGCCTTAAACAAGCTGTAACAAAACCAGTGCATAATTCCGCACAATCAAATAATAAGGCGAGGGACTTCGTGGCGACTTTAAAGTATCGCGCGATCTGGATCTCGGACGTGCACCTCGGCGTGCGCGCTTGCAAGGCGGAATTTCTGCTGGATTTCCTCAAAGCAACCGAATCGCACTATTTGTATCTGATCGGCGACATCATTGATTTCTGGAGCCTGAAAACCTCCTGGTACTGGCCGCGATTGCACAACGAAGTGGTGCAAACCATCCTGCGCAAGGCGGCCAACGGCACCAAGGTGATTTACGTGCCGGGCAATCATGACGAGTTGTTCCGCGATTACACAGGCCACACGTTCGCACGCATCAAGATATGCGCCAACGCCGTGCACAAAACCGCGGACGGGCGCCGGCTGCTGGTGATCCACGGCGATGAGTTCGACACCATCGTAAAACACCACAAGTGGCTCGCTGTGCTGGGCAGCGGCGTGTATGAGTTCCTGCTGTTCGCCAATCGCTGGGTCAATTACTTCAGAAGAAAGTTCGGGTTTCCCTACTGGTCGCTCGCCGCCTATCTGAAACATAAAGTGAAGAATGCCGTGAACTACATCAGCAACTTCGAACAGGCCTTGGTGCATGAAGCGAAGAAACGCAAGGTGCATGGCGTGGTGTGCGGCCACATCCACAAGGCCACGATTGAAGAGCATGACGGCGTGCTGTATTGCAACGACGGCGACTGGGTGGAAAGCTGCACCGCGCTGGTAGAGAACGGCGACGGCAAATTGGAGCTGATACACTGGGCCGATGAGAGCGTGGTTTTGCTTAAAGAAAGAGAGGAGGAATATGAAAATTGTCATAGTCAGCGACGCCTGGCTTCCGCAAGTTAACGGCGTAGTTACCTCGCTTTCCAAAACCATACAGGAACTGAAAAAACTGGGGCATCAAATCCAGACTGTCACCCCCGATCAGTTTCGCACTTTCCCTTGTCCGACTTACCCTGAGATTCGTCTGGCGCTTAATCCGCGCAAGAAGACGCATGCGATTATCGAGGCGTTTCAGCCCGACGCGGTGCACATCGCCACTGAGGGCCCGCTGGGGCTGGCCGCGCGCGCCTGGTGCAGGAAACACGAATTTCCTTTTACCACTTCCTTCCATACCCGCTTTCCCGAATACGTGAAGCTGCGATTCGGCGTTCCGCTTAAGGTTACCTACGCATTGCAGCGCTGGTTTCACGGCGCGGCGCATCATACGATGGTGGCGACCGAGGCGCTCAGGGAGGAATTGCAAGCCAGGGGCTTTAACAATCTTGTGATCTGGTCGCGCGGCGTGGATGCCGAGCTGTTTCGTCCGCGCGAGAAAAACCTGATTGATCTCCCGCGTCCCGTTTTTGCCTATTTAGGCCGCGTGGCGGTGGAGAAAAACGTCGAGTCCTTTTTAAAGCTGGACTTGCCGGGAACGAAATACGTGATTGGCGATGGGCCTGATCTGGGGAAGATGAAACAGCGCTACCCGGAGGTGCGGTTCGCCGGTTTTAAAACCGGTGAAGAGCTGGCGCGCCATCTCGCGTGCGCGGACGTGTTGGTATTCCCCAGCCGCACCGACACCTTCGGCCTGGTGGTGATCGAGGCGCTCGCGTGCGGTGTGCCAGTGGCGGCCTATCCAGTGCGCGGGCCGGGCGATATTATCGTCAACGGCGAGACCGGTTATCTGGATGAAGACCTGCGACAGGCGGCTATGAAGGCGTTGGCACTCAGCCCGGAGCGCGCCCGCGCCGGCGCGCTGAGCTATACCTGGGAGGCGTGCACGCAGCAGTTCGTGGCAGCCCTCGCCGCTGCCGCGCAAGCGAAGAATGCGGGCGATCCGGTTACGGCCTCAAGGCAAGATCGAGCCCGCGCGCGGCCTTGACGTCGTCCAGACGCCGTACCGGCGTGGTGTAGGGCGCGTCCTTCACCTGATCGGGGGTGGCGTGGGCCTCGGCGAGGATTTTCCGCATCGCGGCGATAAAGCCATCCAGCGTCTCCTTGCTTTCGGTCTCGCTGGGCTCGATGAGCAGACACTCCGGCACCAGCAGCGGGAAATAGGTGGTCGGCGCGTGATAGCCGTAATCCAACAGGCGTTTCGCCACGTCCATGGCCGTTACCCCGGTTTCTTCCTTGAGTCTCTTCAAGGTCAGAATGAATTCGTGCGTGGCGCGGCGCTTCGGATAAGCGGCTTGAAATCCAGCCCGCACCAGTTGCGCCATCAGATAATTCGCGTTCAACGTGGCGTATTCGGCCACGCGCGCCATGCCTTCGCGTCCCAGCAGACGCGCGTAAACGTAAGCGCGCAGCAACACGCCCGCGTTGCCTGCGTGCGCTGACAGGCGTCCGATGGTTTGCGGGCAATCCTTTTCCGCGAGCCAGCGATAGCGTCCGTCCTTTTCCTGGCCGGCCATAGGCACGGGCAGAAACGGTTTTAAACGATCATTGACGCCCACCGGGCCGGCGCCGGGGCCGCCGCCGCCGTGCGGGGTGGAAAAGGTCTTGTGCAGGTTCATGTGTATGACATCGAAACCCATGTCGCCCGGCTTGACCTTGCCGAGGATGGCGTTGAGATTGGCGCCGTCGTAATACAACAGGCCGCCCGCATCGTGCACGATCTTTTGCACCTGTTGAATGTCGCGCTCGAACACGCCCAAGGTGGAAGGGTTGGTGAGCATGAGTCCGGCGGTATGCGGTCCCACCGCCGTGCGCAGTTGCTCCAGGTCTATGTCACCATCCGGGCCGGTGGGGATTTCGCGCACCGTGTAACCGCACATGGCGGCGGTGGCGGGATTGGTGCCATGCGCGGCGTCGGGCACGAGGATTTCCGTGCGCGCCCTGTCGCCGCGTGCGTCGTGATAGGCGCGGATCATGGCCACGCCGGCGAATTCGCCCTGCGCGCCCGCCATGGGCGTGAGCGACACCGCCTGCATGCCGGTGACGTCCTTCAGGATTTCCTGTAGCTCATACAGGCAGGCGAGAAAACCCTGGCTGAAGTTTTCCGGCGCATTGGGGTGCCGGCTCACAAAGCCCGGCAGCAGGGCAAGTTTGTTGCACGCGCGCGGGTTGTACTTCATGGTGCACGAGCCGAGCGGATAGAAATGCGTGTCTATCGAGAAGTTTTTCTGCGACAGCCGCGTGTAATGCCGCACCACCTGCATCTCGGACACCTCAGGCAGCAGCGGAGGTTTTTTGCGCCGCAACGTATCAGGGATGTCTCTTATCTCCGGCTTGCTCAGCGGCGCTTGCGCGGGATTGGTACGGCCGGGTTTTGAATGTTCGAAAATCAGCATGGTGTTTGCAAAGCGGATCCATGTTGTTATTTCAACGCCGCCAGCGCCCTGTCGTAATCCGGTTCCTGCGCGATCTCCGGCACCAGTTGGGTGTAAATCACCTTGTCGTTTTCGTCCAGCACCACCACGGCGCGCGCGGTGATGCCGGCCAGCGGGCCGTCCTCGATCAGCACGCCGTAGTCCTTGGCGAAGTGCCGGTCGCGCATCATGGACAGCGTGATGACGTTTTTGGTGTTTTGCGAGGTGCAGAAACGGTTCATGGCGAACGGCAAATCGGCCGAGATCATGAGCATCACCGCGTCGTTGCGGCCCTGGGCGTGCTCGTTGAATTTCTTGATGCTTGCCGCGCACACCGGCGTATCGAGGCTGGGCACGATGTTGAGCAGCTTTTTCTTGCCGCGGTAGTCGGCAAGCGTCACGTCATTGAGGTTCACGTCGGCGAGGCGGAAATTGGGCGCCTTGCTCCCCGCCTTGGGCAGCTCGCCGCAGGTGTGGATGGGGGTGCCTTTGAGAGTGATGGTGGCCATGGTGGTCTCCTGTGAATACGGATTTCAAGTTGACAGTATACGTCGTAACTGCTGTGTATAGGCGTCGAGGTCGGCGGCGGTTTTGGTTTCCGTGGCGCACACCAGCAGGGCATGGCCGAGTTCGGGATAGTGTTCGCCCAGGTCAAAGCCGCCGAGAATATTCTGCTCCGCCAGCTGCGCCAGTGCCTGCTTGACCGGCTTGTTCAAGCGCAGCACTGTTTCATGAAACACCGGGCGGCTGAACACCCTGCTCACGCCGGGCAGCGCGCTTAATTTGTCCGCCAGCTCGATAGTATTGGCATGACAGGCCGCCGCCACGCGTTCCAGACCCTGCGGGCCCAGCAGCGCCATGTGGATGGCGGCGGCGGTGACCAGCAGGCCCTGATTGGTGCAGATGTTGGACGTCGCTCTTCCGCGGCGGATGTGCTGCTCGCGCGCCTGCAAGGTCAGCGTGAAACCGGGCTTGCCATCGAGGTCAACGGTGCGTCCGGCGATGCGCCCCGGCATTTGCCTGACCCATTGTTTTTTGCAGCACAGGAAACCGAAATACGGTCCGCCCGAAGAAAGCGGCGCGCCCAACGGCTGGCCTTCGCCGCAGGCGATGTCCGCGCCCGCTTTGCTCCACTCGCCGGGTGGTTTCAGCAAGGCCAGCGACACGGGATTGACCACGGCGATGACCAGCAAACCATTTTGATGCGCCCACGCGGTGAGCGCGTCCACCTCTTCCAGCACGCCGAAGAAATTCGGCTGTGGAATCACCAGCGCCGCGAAATCGCCGCCGTTGAATTTATTCAACGCATCGGGCACAGTGTGCCCCTCGCCCGCGCAGTAAGGCAGCTCGACCAGCTCGATGTGTTGATTCTTGACGATCGTGCGCACCACCCGGCGGTAAACCGGATGCACGGTCGCGGGCATCAGGATGCGTTTTGATTTGCCGTGCGCGCGCACTGCCATGAGCACCGCTTCGGCCAGCGCCGAGGCCCCGTCGTAGAGGGAGGCGTTGGACACGTCCATGCCGGTGAGCGATGCCATCATGGTTTGAAATTCGTACAGCAATTGCAGCGTGCCCTGGCTCGCCTCCGCCTGATAGGGCGTATACGCCGAATAAAATTCGCCGCGTGTGGTAATCTCCCACACCGCCGCCGGAATGTGGTGCTCATACGCTCCCGCGCCGATGAAGCACAGCGGCTGGCCGTCCCGGGCTGCGCGCGTATTCATCAGGCGCGTGATTTCCATTTCGGAAAGGCGCGGTGGAACCGTGGTCAATTTTCCGCTGCGCAGCGCGGGGGGAATCTCATCAAACAGATCCTCTATGCTCTTTACGCCGGTGGCGGCGAGCATCTCACGGACATCTTCTTCGGTGTGCGGAATAAACGGCATGATGGTATTTTTCAGTGCGCCTCGGAGGCGAGGAAGGACTCGTAGCCCTTGGCGTCGAGCAAGGTGTTCAACTCCGCCGGATTGGCCGGTTTGAGGCGCAGCATCCAGGCGTCGCCGTAGGCGCCCTTGTTGATCAGTTCCGGATGGTCGGACAGCGCGCCGTTGGCCTCGACCACTTCGCCCGCGATGGGACTGTAAATGTCGGATGCTGCCTTCACCGATTCCACCACCGCGCACGCTTCGCCCGCCGCGGTTTTTCGCCCCGGCTTGGGCAGTTCCACGTACACCACGTCGCCCAGCAAATCCTGCGCGTGATCGGTGATGCCGATCTTGACCGTGCCGTCGTTTTGCGCCTCCACCCATTCATGGGTTTTGGTGTATTTAAGATGTTTGGGTATGTTGCTCATGGTGTGTTCCTTTGAAAATTTCAGACCAAAGATTTGCCATTGCGCACGAAAGGCGGCTTCACCAGCGTGGCGGACACCAGCTTGCCGCGGATCTCCACCGCGCACTGCGCGCCGGTGGCGGCAGGCACGCGTGCCAGGGCAATGGCCTTGTTCAGGGTGGGCGAAAAACCGCCGCTGGTGATTTCGCCCTCGCCCGCGCCGTCCACCACTACTTTTAGGTGATTGCGCAGCACGCCTTTTTCATTCAACACCAGCCCTACCAGTTTGCGCTGTACGCCTTGCGCCTTTTGTTGTTCCAGCGCGGCGCGCCCGATGAAGTCGCGGGTGGCGGGTTCCCAGGCCACGGTCCATTCCAAGCCGCACTCCAGTGGCGTAATCGTCTCATCCATGTCCGTGCCGTACAGGTTCATGCCCGCTTCGAGGCGCAGCGTGTCGCGCGCGCCAAGGCCGATTGGCTTGACGCCTTTTTCACGCAGCGCGCGCCACAGCTGCACCGCGTCGTTGCCCGGCAGCAGCAGTTCAAAACCATCCTCGCCGGTGTAGCCGGTGCGGCCGATAAACATCTCGCCCGCGCAGGCCGCGTAAAACGGTTTGAGCTGGGCGGCCTGTTCGCGCAGCGCCGGGCTCAGGACTTCATACACCCGCTCGCGCGCATGCGGCCCCTGCACCGCGATCATGGCCAGCTCCGGGCGTTCGGTGACGCTGACCTTGCAGGCGCCCGCCTGTTTATTAATCCAGGCCAAATCCTTCGCACGCGTGGCGGCGTTGACCACCATGCGGAACCAGTGTTCCTGCATGAAATACACGATCAGGTCGTCTATCACCCCGCCCTGTTCGTTCAACATGCAGGTGTAAAGCGCCTGTCGGGGCTTGAGTTTGTCAATGTTGTTGGCGACGAGGCGCTTGAGAAACGCGCGCGTTTCCGCGCCGCGCAAATCCACGATGGTCATGTGCGACACGTCGAACATGCCGGCGTCACGGCGCACCTGGTGGTGCTCCTCCAGTTGCGAGCCGTAGTGTATCGGCATGTCCCAGCCGGCGAAGTCCACGATCCTGGCGCCCACGGCGAGGTGTTCGTTATAGAGAGGCGTTCGATGTCCCATGATGATCTCAAGAAAATAAAAAGGGCGATCACTGCACCGGCTGCGCCGAATACAGCAATCGCCCTTCTGTCTCGTGACCTGAGAGCTTGAGCCCCGTCGGTGTCATCCAGCCGTCATTGGATGAACTCTTCAGAATTTGACACCACCCTTGCGGTCCTTTTGCCTGAGCGATTCCGGGCGGGTTGCGCCTTCGGCGCCCTGCCTTGCTTCAGGCGGGGTCTCTCCCTCAAGGGCTTAATCCCCGACACTATACCTCGGCCGTGTTAAGATGCCAAGACGCCGTGTGCTTCACTTCCCGGAGATGCGCCTGCCCTCCGCCAGCAGATAGTCGCAGAACGTGCGCGCCACCACCGACAATTGTTTGCCCGCGGGATAGACCAGAGACCAGTGGCGTTGAATGGGAAAGTGCTGCACATCGAGGATCGTGAGCGGGCCGCGCTCGCTTTCCAGCGCCAGAGTGTGGCGCGACAGCACCGAGACGCCCAGGCCGCCCGCAATGGCCTGTTTGATCGCCTCGTTGCTGCCCAGCTCCATGCGGATGTTGGGCTTGACGCCGTGCTCGTCGAACAGACGCTGCGCCGCCATGCGCGTGCCGGAGCCGGGTTCGCGCATCAAAAACGGCTCCTCGGCGAGGCGTTTCAGCGCGATGCGTTTCTTCTTCGCCAGCGGATGGCTGCGCGGCGCCACCACCACCAGCGGGTTTTCCAGAAACGCCTGGGAATGCACCTCAAGATTCTCCGGCGGCTGGCCGAGGATGTAGAGATCATCAAGATTATCCGCCAGGCGCTGCAACACGCTCTCGCGGTTGGTCACCTGCAGCGACACGTCCACACCCGGATAGTGCTGGCAGAAAGGCCCGATCAGGCGCGGCGCGAAATATTCCGCGGTGGTAATCACCGCCAGGTGCAACCGGCCCTTTTTCATGCCCTTCATGTCGGCCACGCTCATCTCGAATTCGGCGAATTTGCCGAAGATATCGCGGCACAGCGCAAGCAGCCCCCGCCCCGCTTCGGTGAGGTAGATGCGCTTGCCCAGTTGCTCGAACAGCGGCAGGCCGACGTTTTCTTCCACCTGCTTGATCTGCATGGAAATGGCGGGTTGGGTGAGATAGAGCTCCTCGGCGGCGCGCGTGTAACTCAAATGGCGCGCCACCGCCTCAAATACCTTGAGCTGGCGTAGGGTATGGTTTCTCATCCGGTCTATTTTACCATAAGTTATATATTATGCTACTTATCAAAAATACTGAATATTATTTATGATTAAACGGGGCTAGAATAGGCGCCAGTGGTATTGGACGCCTAGTGCCGGGAAGCCTGCACCGGGTGGCGGAATCAATTGAATCAATGGAGGCCAATATGGCAAAGACAGAAGCGGGTGGAACCATGAAGGAAGGTAAGGAACGCTATAAGTCCGGCGTAATCCCTTACAAGAAGATGGGCTATTGGGAGCCGGATTATAAACCCAAAGACACTGATGTGATTGCGCTGTTTCGCATCACCCCGCAGCCCGGCGTGGATGCGGACGAAGCCGCAGCCGCCGTGGCGGGTGAATCGTCTACTGCGACCTGGACCGTGGTATGGACGGATCGTTTGACCGCGTGCGAGCTGTATCGCGCCAAAGCTTACCGCGTGGACCCGGTACCAAACACCGGTCCCGGCACCAAGACGGAGCAGCAGTATTTCGCCTATATCGCCTATGATCTGGACTTGTTCGAGCCCGGCTCCATCGCCAATCTGACCGCCTCCATCATCGGCAACGTGTTCGGCTTCAAGGCGGTGAAGGCCCTGCGCCTGGAGGACATGCGCATTCCCGTGGCGTATTTGAAGACCTTCCAGGGCCCGGCCACCGGCATCGTGGTGGAGCGCGAGCGTCTGGACAAGTTCGGCCGTCCGCTGCTCGGCGCCACCACCAAGCCCAAGCTCGGCCTCTCCGGCCGCAACTACGGGCGCGTGGTATATGAAGCCCTGAAGGGCGGTCTGGACTTCGTCAAGGACGACGAGAACATCAACTCGCAGCCGTTCATGCACTGGCGCGACCGCTTCCTGTACTGCATGGAGGCGGTGAACAAGGCCTCGGCCGCGACCGGCGAGGTCAAGGGCCACTACCTCAACGTCACCGCCGGCACCATGGAAGACATGTACGAGCGCGCCGAGTTCGCCAAGGAGCTCGGCTCGGTCATCATCATGATAGACCTTGTGATCGGCTACACCGCGATCCAGTCCATGGCCAAGTGGGCGCGCAAGAACGACATGATCCTGCACCTGCACCGCGCCGGCAACTCGACCTACTCGCGCCAGAAGAATCACGGCATGAACTTCCGCGTGATCTGCAAGTGGATGCGCATGGCGGGTGTGGATCACCTCCACGCCGGCACCGTGGTGGGCAAGCTCGAAGGCGATCCGCTCATGATCAAGGGTTTCTACGACACGCTGCGCGAGCGCCACACCCCGGTGAGCCTGGAGCATGGCCTGTTCTTCGAGCAGGACTGGGCCTCGCTCAACAAGGTGATGCCGGTGGCCTCCGGCGGCATCCACGCCGGTCAGATGCACCAGTTGCTGACCTACCTGGGCGAAGACGTGGTGTTGCAATTCGGCGGCGGCACCATCGGCCACCCGATGGGTATCCAGGCGGGCGCCACCGCCAACCGCGTCGCACTGGAAGCCATGATCCAGGCGCGCAACGAGGGCGTGGACATCTGGAACGAAGGCCCCCGGGTGCTGGAAAAGGCCGCCAAGTGGTGTTCGCCGCTCAAGGCCGCGCTGGATACCTGGAAGGACATCACCTTCAATTATGCATCCACCGACACCGCCGACTTCGTGCCGACCGCTACGGTCAGCGCTTAATTGATTAAGGAGATACAGTTATGATGACCAATCACGGCAACCGGCTCACGCAGGGACAGTTCTCGTTCCTGCCTGACCTGACCGATGCAGAGATCAGCGCGCAGATCAAGTACGCGCTGAAAAATAATTGGGCGGTGAGCGTGGAGTACACCGACGATCCGCACCCGCGCAATACCTATTGGGAGATGTACGGCATGCCGATGTTCGATCTCAAGGACCCGGCGGGCATCCTGATGGAGATCAACAACTGCCGCAAGACCTTCCCCAATCATTACATCCGGGTCACGGCGTTCGATTCCACGCGCGGCTGGGAAACCCCGCGCATGTCCTACATCGTCAACCGTCCCAAGAACGAGCCCGGCTTCGGCGTGGTGCGCCAGGAATCGCGTGGCCGTAACATCCGTTACACCGTGCACTCCTACGCCACCGACAAGCCGGAAGGTGAGCGGTATTAATATTTGTGGTAGGGTGGGTTAGCAGCAAAGCCGCATAACCCACCATTGTTATGGCGGGTTACGCCCTTGCGGGCTGACCCGCCCTGCCCTTCAGCGCCATGTCCGAAAAACCCGACGAAAAGAAGGCCCTGCACACCGTCCCCGAAGCCACGCCGGTGGATTTGGAGGCCGCGTTCCGCGATTCGCAAGTTCAGGAAGTGCTGGACAAGCTGGATCGTGAATTGATCGGCTTGAGGCCGGTCAAGACGCGCATCCGCGAGATCGCCGCGCTGCTGCTGGTGGACAGGCTGCGCAAGGGACTGGGGCTGACCGCGGGCGCGCCGAGTTTGCACATGTGTTTCACCGGCAACCCCGGCACCGGCAAGACCACGGTGGCGATGCGCATGGGCGAAATCCTGAAGCGCTTGGGCTACGTGCGCGAGGGCCACCTCGTCACCGTCACGCGCGACGACCTGGTCGGCCAGTACATCGGCCACACCGCGCCCAAGACCAAGGAAGTGTTGAAAAAGGCCATGGGCGGCGTGCTGTTCATAGACGAAGCCTATTACCTGTACAAGCCGGAAAACGAACGCGACTACGGCGCCGAGTCCATCGAGATTCTGTTGCAGGTGATGGAAAATCAGCGTGAAGACCTGGTGGTGATCCTGGCCGGCTACAAGGCCAAGATGGAGCGCTTCTTCCAGAGCAACCCCGGCATGTCCTCGCGCATCGCGCACCACATTGATTTTCCCGATTACACGCCGGACGAGCTGGTGGCGATTGCCAAGCTGATGCTGGAGGGGCAGCAGTACCGTTTCAGCCCGGAGGCGGAAAAGGCGTTCGCCGAGTACATCGCAAGGCGCATGAAAATGCCGCATTTCGCCAACGCGCGCAGCGTGCGCAACGCGCTGGATCGCGCGCGCCTGCGCCAAGCCAATCGCCTGTTCGCCAAACCCGGCGCCAAGCTCACCAAAAAAGACCTGGTCACCATCGAACCGGAGGATATCCTGGCGAGCCGCGTGTTCAGCGAGGGTGTGCCCGACGCCGAGACGCCCAAAGCGGTTACACTATAGCGTTGCCGACTAAGCCCTCCCGCGGCTTTTTTCAGCTCGACCGTTCCCGCACGGGAACGGCGGAGGCATCGTTATGGATATTTTTGAGGGGAGATACGGATGCCGCTCATCAACATGGTGGACATGCTGAATCATGCCTATCGCCACGGTTACGCGGTGGGCGGGTTTGATCTGGTCAGTCTCGATTTTCTTGAGGCGATAGTCAGCGCCGCCGAACGCTGTTCGGCCCCCGCCATACTCAGTCTCGCCGAATCTCATTTTGAACATTACGATTTTGAGCTGGCGACGGCGGCCACCGTCGCCGCCGCGCGCCACGCCGGTGTGCCGCTCGCCATCCACCTCGATCACGGCGCGTCGCTGGATTCGGCGCAGCGCGCCATCGCGCGCGGCTGCAACGGCGTGATGGTGGACGCCTCGCACCACGCCTTCGAGCAAAACGCGGCGATCACGCGGCGCGTGGTCGAGATGGCGCACGCCTGCGGCGTGGGGGTGGAGGGCGAACTGGGTTACGTCGCTGGTGTCGAGGGCGAGGACGCGGAGAAACACCCCGGCGAGGCCGTGTACACCTCGCCCGATGAGGCGGAGGAATACGTCAAGCAAACCGGAGTGGATGTTCTCGCCGTGTCCATCGGCACTGTGCATGGACGCATGCGCGCCGCGCCGCGCATGGACTTCGAGCGTTTGCAGGCGATCAATGGCCGGCTCAACATGCCGTTGGTGATCCACGGCGGCACCGGGCTCACCGACGAGCAATTCCGCCGCCTCATCGCAAGCGGCGTCGCCAAGATCAACTATTACACCGCGCTCTCGGATGCGGCGGCGGCGCGCATCCGGGAAAATCTCGCGCGAGCGGCCAGCGGTGGCTACACGCAATTATTAAACGGCGTGCGCGAGGCCGTCGCCGCCGAGGTGGAGCGCTGCATCCGGTTATGGGGCGGCGGCGGGCGCGCGCAAGGCGTGCTCGATGCCTGCCGTCCCTGGCGCGAGGTGGAGCACGTCATTCTTTACAACTTGAAGCACGGCCTCACCGACGCCGACGCCGAACGGATCATGGCGCGCGGGCGCGTTGAGCTGGCTACCGTGCCCGGCGTGCGGCGCGTATTTACCGGGCGCGCCGTGCAGACTGGGGCGCCCTACCGGCATTGCTGGCTGATACGCTTCGCCGGCGAGAGCGTGATTGAAAGTTACCGCGCCCACCCCGCGCACCGGCAATTCGCCGACGGCTGCTTCCGCCCCGTCGCAGAGGACCGCGTCAGCATAGATTTCGAGGCGGTTGAATAAGCAGCCGCCCTTTCCGCCATGGATGACATCGCCCGGCTGATTGAAGGCTTCGCACGTTTTCGCACGAAATATTTTGAAAACCGGCCTGAATTATTCGATCAACTTGCGCGCAAGGGACAAACGCCACGCGTCATGGTGGTGGCCTGTTGCGACTCGCGAGTGGACCCCGCGATCATCACCGACGCGGACCCCGGCGACCTGTTCGTGGTGCGCAACGTGGCCAATCTGGTGCCGCCGTGCGAGACGGGCGGCGGCTACCACGGCACCAGCGCGGCGCTGGAGTTCGCGGTGCAGAGCCTCTGCGTCAGGCACATCATCGTGCTGGGGCACTCGCAGTGCGGCGGCATCCAATCGCTGTTGCAAGGCGCCAAGCCCCCCCAGGGCGACTTCATCATTCCCTGGATGGCCATCGCCGAGGAGGCGTGCCGCAAGGTCGGCGCGCTGCATGCCCGTGCGCCGGCCGCGGAACAACAGCGCGCCTGTGAACAGGCCGCGATCCAGGTTTCATTGCGCAATCTGATGAGTTTTCCCTGGATACGCCAGCGCGTGGAGCAGGGCGCGCTGCATCTGCACGGCTGGTATTTCGATATTGACCGCGGCGCACTGCTGCACTACAACGTTCGAATGAATCGTTTTGAAGAATACGAACCGGGATCGGCGCTCTGACAGGTTGTTGAAAAAAGCCCTTCCATGGGCTTTTTCAACTCGCAAAGCGAACAGTGTGATTTTCGCTTTGTTTCATTTTTCAAGCATATAAAGCGTGCTTGAAAAATGGCGGTGCTTGCGGCGCTCTCGCATCCTGCTTCGCTTGCAAGACCAGGGCAAGCCATCCTTGGCTTGCCCGCTCGCAGCAGTGCTGCTCGCCCCTGCACCGCACGCAGGCTGTTTCTCAACAGCCTGCTAACAGGGTGTTGATAAAGTCCATCCTGGACTTTATCAACCACGCAATGCAAAAATGCGATTTTTGCTTTGCTTCATTTTTCAAACACTTCCGTGTTTGAAAAATGGCGGTGCCTCCTTGCACCGCACCGCAGGGTGTTGATAAACAGGGTTTATCAACACCCTGCTAACGGCGCCGCGGGCCTTCAGCCGCGGCCTTTCTTCCTGGACCTGGATGAGCGCACGCGCCGGATCTTCGCTATTTCCCGGTCGAGGTTCTCGGCGATATGTCGCCCTTCCTGCTTGACGAAATCCAGAAAGGCCTGACCGACGACGGACAGCCTCTTCCCTTTCGGATGTACCACATACCAATGCCGCTGGATGGGAAACCCCTGAACGTCCAGCACGGCGATCGGCCCCGACGTGCCTTCCAGGGCGAGTGAGTGCAGCGACAGCACGGAAATTCCCAGTCCGGCCACGATCGCCTGTTTGATGGCCTCGTTGCTGGCGAACTCCATGCGCGCCACCGGCGGCTTGAGGCCTTTCGACTCGAACAGGCGCAGCAGGGCGTCGCGCGTACCGGAGCCCGGTTCGCGCAGGATGAAGGGCTCCTCGAGCAGCCGCTTGAGCGGAATGCTCGGCTGGCCTACCAGCGGATGATCACGGCTTGCCATGACCACGAGCGGGTTCGGAACCAGCGGATAGGCCTCGACCTCGATCTCCTGCGGCGGCTGGCCGAGGATGTAGAGGTCGTCCTCGTATGCGGTGATGCGATCGAGCAGGCGCTCGCGGTTGGTCACCTTGAGGGAGAAGTCAATGCCGGGGTACAGGCGGCTGAACTGGCCGAGCAGGTGCGGCGCCAGATACTTGGCCGAGGTGATGACGGCCAGCCGCAGGCGTCCGCGCTTGACGCCTTTCATGTCGGCGATTTTCATTTCCAGGCTGGCGAGCGCGTGGAATACCTCCTGGCAGGCGGTGTACACCTCGCGCCCGGCATCGGTCAGTTGTATACGTATCCCCACCTGCTCGATGAGCGGCAGCCCGATGGTATCGGTGAGCTTCTTGAGCTGCATGGATACCGTGGGTTGAGCCAGAAACAGCTCCTCGGCCGCGCGCGTGAAGCTGCCCAGGCGTGCCACCGTCTCGAACACCTGAAGCTGGCGCAGGGTGGCGTAGCGGGCGAGCCTGCTGACCAGGCTGGAGCGCGCCATGTGCTGAACCTCGCGTCGTGGATGACGACTACAGTCTAAGGCCGCGCCGCATGATGTAAAAATAAATAATATTTATTATATCTATTTATTTTAATCTATGAAATGGCCGGTACCGCAACCGGACCGGCCTGGCTCCGCGGCGCCGGAACTAACAGATTGTTGAAAAAGCCCTTCCATGGGCTTTTTCAACTCGCAAAGCGAACAGTGTCATTTTCGCTTTGCTTCATTTTTCAAGCACATAAAGCGTGCTTGAAAAATGGCGGTGCTTGCGGCGCTCTCGCATCCTGCTTCGCTTGCAAGGCCAGGGCAAGCCATCCTTGGCTTGCCCGCTCGCAGCAGTGCTGCTCGCCCCTGCACCGCAC
>JBGFRC010000057.1:0-58108 GCA_041695325.1 Pseudomonadota bacterium | reverse complement strand
GTAATTCAGCCGGTGATGCCGGTTACGCGTCAGCCTGGGGTCTGGCCCTTCACCTTTTGCGCCAGCGCGGCAAAAGCCGCTTTGTCATTGACCGCGATATCGGCCAGCACCTTGCGATCAATATGAATCATGGCCTTGTGCAAGCCGTTCATCAGGCGGCCGTAGGACAGCCCATGCGCGCGCGCGGCGGCGTTGATGCGCACGATCCACAGGGCGCGGAACTGGCGCTTGCGCTGCTTGCGTCCGATGTAGGCGTACTGGCCGGCCTTGATGACGGCCTGCTTGGCGACGCGATAGATGTTCTTGCGCGCGCCGTAATAGCCCTTGGCCTGGGCGAGGACTTTTTTATGGCGCGCACCGGCGGTGACGCCGCGTTTGACTCTTGGCATGACGACCTCTTAACTATAGGGCAGCAAACGGCGCAAACCCGCGACGTCGGAATCGTCCACCATAACGGTGCCGCCGAGCAGGCGCTTGCGCTTGGCGCTCTTCTTGGTGAGGATGTGTCTGTGGTGCGACTGGCGGTGCTTGAAGCCGCCCGAGGCCGTGCGCTTGAAGCGCTTGGCCGCGCCGCTGTTGGTTTTCAGTTTCGGCATAACTTAATCTCATTCTCTGATTTGAAGTTTGTAACACACCGTCTTGCGCGTCAGGTTGCCGCGCTGCGCCGTGCGGCCTTGGGCGCGATCACCATCACCATCTGCCTGCCTTCCATCTTCGGGAACTGCTCTACCGTGCCGACGTCCGCCAGATCGGTTTCAATGCGCTTCAGCAGATTGAGACCCAGCTGCTGATGTACCAGCTCGCGCCCGCGATAACGCAAGGTGACTTTGGCCTTGTCTCCATCGCTCAGAAAGCGCACCAGGTTGCGCAGCTTGACCTGATAGTCGGCTTCCTCCGTGCCCGGGCGGAACTTGACTTCCTTGACCTGTATCTGCTTCTGTTTTTTCCTGGCCTGGTGGCGTTTCTTGTTTTCTTCAAACAGGAACTTGCCGTAATTCATGATGCGGCATACCGGCGGTTTGGCGTTGGGTACGATCTCCACCAAATCCAGCTCGGCGTCATAGGCCAGCTTCCTGGCCTCCTCGACCGGCACGATGCCGATCTGCTCGCCGTTGGCCCCGATCAGGCGCACCTGGGGGGCGGTGATTTCATCATTGAGCCGGGTGTTTCTTTCAGCAGCGATAGGCGCTTCCTCCTTGTCAAGTCTTTAAAACGGCATGGGCGCGGCGCGCGATCTCGCTACGGCCTCGATCCAGAAAGGCTTCCAGCGTCATCGGCCCCAGGTCGTCGCCCTGTCGCGTGCGCACGGCCACGCTCCGGTTTTCCATCTCGCGGTCGCCCACGACCAGAAGATAGGGAATCCGTTGCAGTGTATGCTCCCTAATTTTAAAGCCTATCTTCTCATTGCGCAAGTCTGATTTTACCCTGAGTCCTTGTTTTTTCAGCATTTCCGCGCATTCCTGGGTGTAGGCAGCCTGGTTATCGGTGATGTTCATCACCACCGCCTGCACCGGCGCGAGCCAGAGCGGGAACGCCCCGGCGTATTCTTCGATCAGAATACCGATAAAGCGTTCCAGCGAACCCAGGATAGCGCGGTGCAACATTACGGGCACTTGCCTGGAGCCGTCCTCGGCGATGTAGTGCGCGCCCAGGCGGGCGGGCATGGCGAAGTCTATTTGAATAGTCCCGCACTGCCAAATGCGCCCGATGCTGTCCTTGAGGGAAAATTCGATCTTGGGTCCATAGAACGCGCCTTCGCCCGGCTGCAGATCCCAAGGCAGTTGCTTGGCGTTGAGCGCCTGCTCCAGCGCGTGCTCGGCCTGATCCCACAGCTCGTCGGCGCCGATACGTTCCACCGGGCGGGTGGAGAGCCGGTAGAGGATATCCTTGAAGCCGAAATCCCGGTATACCTGGTGCAACAGGACGATGAACGCCGATACTTCATGCTGCATCTGATCTTTGGTGCAGAAGATGTGCGCGTCGTCCTGCACGAAATTGCGCAGGCGCATCAGGCCGTGCAGCGCGCCGGACTGCTCGTTGCGATGGCAGGAGCCGAACTCGGCCAGGCGCAGCGGCAGATCGCGGTAGCTCTTCAGGCCCTGGTTGTACACCTGGATGTGGCACGGACAATTCATCGGCTTCACCGCGTACAGGCGCTTCTCCGATTCGGTGATGAACATGTGCTCCTTGAATTTTTCCCAGTGCCCCGACTTTTCCCACAGCGAGCGGTCCACCACCTGCGGGGTGCGTATCTCCTGATAGCCGTGTTCGCGCCACAGCGCGCTCATGTAGCCGGTGACTTCCTGATAGATGCGCCAGCCGTTTTCGTGCCAGAACACCATGCCCGGCGCTTCTTCCTGGAAGTGGAACAGATCAAGCGCGCGCGCCAGCTTGCGATGATCGCGCTTTTCGGCTTCTTCCAGGCGATGCAGATAGTTCCTGAGGTCTTTTTCATTGGGCCAGGCGGTGCCGTAGATGCGTTGCAGCATCTCGTTTTTCGAATCGCCGCGCCAGTAGGCGCCCGCGACCTTGGTGAGCTTGAACGCCTTGAGTTTGCCGGTGCTGGGCACGTGCGGGCCGCGGCACAGGTCTATGAAATCGCCTTGCCGGTACAGCGAGAGTTCTTCGCCGGCGGGGATGTCCTCGATGATGCGCGCCTTGTATTCTTCGCCCATGTCGCGGAAAAATTTGACCGCCTGCTCGCGCGGCATGACGGTGCGCGCCACGGGGAAGTCCTTGTCCGCCAGATCCTTCATACGCGCCTCGATGGCGGCCAGATCCTCCGGCGTGAAGTGGCGATCGAAGGCGAAGTCATAGTAAAAGCCGTCCTCAATCACCGGGCCGATGGTGACCTGCGCGCTGGGGAACAGCTCCTTCACCGCCTGCGCCAGCAGGTGCGCGCTGGAATGGCGGATCACATCGAGCGCTTCGGGGCTTTTGTCGGTGACGATGGCGACGCTCGCATCGTGGTCGAGCGTGTACGACATATCCACCAGCTTGCCGTCCACCCTGGCCGCGAGCGCCGCCTTGGCCAGCCCCGCGCCTATGGAGGCGGCGACGTCCTTGATGGCGACGGGCTGCGGATACTCGCGGCGGCTGCCGTCGGGGAGGGTGATGATGGGCATATCAAGGACGAGAAAAAAGAGAAAAGAGGCAAGAAAAAAAAGATAAATTAATGTTAACGATTTTTATTTTCTGTTCTCTTTTCACTTTTCTCTTGTCTCTGCCTTAAATTGGTAGGCGCGAGTGGGATCGAACCACCGACCACTACCATGTCAAGGTAGTGCTCTACCACTGAGCTACGCGCCTGTATATTTCTAATTTTAACCTACGTAGGCTGGTTGACTCAACTTTAAGAAGCTGAAGGGGTACGATGCAAACTTTGTTGTACGGCTAGTTTCATCTTCGATTCCACCCGTTCGTAATCCCCAAGATATGTTCGCATCAGACTTTTCCAGAGCTTGCCGTGGTTGGGTACTGTGAAATGCAGCAACTCGTGGACGATGACATAATCCCCGACCTCCCGGTCCAGCTCCAACAGTTCGGCGTTGAAATTCAAGTTCCCGGAGGTTGAGCATGACGCCCACTTGTTCCGCATCGGCCGCACGGCCAAGGCGCATACTTTGACATCCAGCTTCGCGGCCCACTCGAAAACGCGGGCCTTGAATTCTCCCTTGTCGCGCCAGGCGCTCATGGCCGAAAGCTCTTCTGAAGCAGCATGAACAACGCCTCGACGGTAGCGGTTACTTTCTCAATATCGCTCTCCTCCGCATAGAGTGCGAATGTTACCTGCTTTCGCACCTCGCGCAGCTCGGCATCGCTGCGCTGCCAGTTCCGGTGCTTGGCAAACGCCGTGGCGGCCTTGCGGCTGGCCGCCTCGGGATTCGGAATGCCATCGTCGGTCAGCTTGCACAGGATAAAGTAGGTCAGTGCATCGAGTCCCTTGGCGGCCTGTTCTTTCTTGCGCTGTTCGTTTTTCTCCAGTTCCTTGAGCAGTTCGGCCAGCGCCTCGACAGTAGTGGTCTGCCGCTCCTCAAAACTCTCCTGAACGGCCTTGGCCCGCTCGGCCATGGCGACGAGAAAGGGGTCGTCGCTGTTCTCTTCGGCCGTTTTTTCAATAGATTTGACGAGGTTGATGACTTTCGTGGCCTTCCCGTCGTCCCGGGCCTTGATCGTTTCGATCGTGTCCTTGTCGATAGCCACATATTCGCCCGGCGTTTCCCGGACCATGAGCGCTCCGACATGCTGCTGTACCAGCTCATTGGTCTTCTTCTGAAACGCCCGGTCCACGTAAATCTTCTTGGCGTAGGCGTTCCGCACCACCGCGTAGATGGCTGAAAGGGTCGTGTAGTCGTCCATGAACAGCCGCAGGAACGCGTCCGGCGAGATGATCTCGTAGAGCATCTCGATTTCCTTGTACTCCTTGAAGAATTCCTTGCGCCGCTCCTTGTCGCGGAAGTGCTCGATCAGGTTGTCCACGTCCTTGTCGTCGAACTTGCGCGTGACGAGCGCCAGATAGTCCGGCGCCTTGGACTCCATTTTCGATTTGAAGAGCTGCTTGAGCAGGCCGAGGTCCTTGACGACGGCGTTGATCTCGTCGCTGTCGAAGGCCAGCGCCTTCTCCAGCTTGTCGAAAATGCCCACGAAATCGAGCACGAAGCCGTGCGGTTTCACCATCTCGGCCGCCTCGTTCTCGTAGGGCCGGTTCACGCGCGCGATGGCCTGGAGCAGCGTGTGGTCGCGCATGGGTTTATCAAGGTACATGGCGTAGAGGATGGGCGCATCGAAGCCGGTAAGCAGCTTCTCGGTGACGATCAGAATCTTCGGCCACTCCCCGGCCTTTGTGAAGTTCTTGCGGATTTGCTTCTCTCTCCTGGCGTCGAGGTGCCATTTTTTTAGGTGCTTGGGGTCGTTGTTGTTGCCGGTGAAGACGATCTCGGAATATTCCGCCGGCAGAATCTTGTCGAGCGCCTCCTTGTAGAAGGCGCAGGCCTCGCGGTCCACGGCCACCAAAAAGGCCTTGTAGCCGAGCGGCTCCACGTTCTGGCAGAAATGGTTGGCCACGAATCGCGCCACCTTCGGGATACGGTCCTTGCCCTTGAGAAAGTTCTTCAGATTCACCGCCCGTTCGAGAATCTTGTTCAGTTCCTCGATGTCGGCGATGCCCTGGGCCTCGGCCAGCGCCAGGAACTCCTTCTCCATGATCTCGTGCGGCACCAGCATCTCGTTCGGCGCGAGGTTGTAATAGAGCGGCAGGGTGGTGCCGTCCTCGATGCTCTCGGCGATGGAATACTTGTGCAGATAGCCCTGGCCGTCCTCGCAGCCGAAGGTCTTGAACGTGCCCCGGCCGTAATCGGTTTTGTCCACTGGTGTGCCGGTAAAACCGATGTAGCTCGCGTTCGGTAGGCCGGCCATCAGGTAGTTGCCGAGGTCGCCGCCGGTGGTGCGGTGCGCCTCATCAATCAGCACGAAGATGTTCTTGCGTGTGTTTAGATTCGACGGCATGTCGCGGAACTTGTGGATCATGGTCACCACGATGCCGCGATAATCCTGTCCCTTTTCGTCCAGCAGCTTGTTGAGTGTAGCGATGCGATCCGCGTGCGCCACATTGCCCAACCCCAGCGCCGCCAGGTTCTTGAGCATCTGATCTTCCAGCTCGTTGCGGTCAATCATCAGCAGGATGGTCGGCTTCTGCGCCTCGTTGGCCTTGAACAGCAGTTCGGCGGCCTTGATCATGGTGTAGGTCTTGCCGCTGCCCTGGGTGTGCCAGACGAGACCGCGCGAGCGCTTTTGATCGAGTGCGCACGCCACCACCTTGTCCACTGCCGCCGTCTGGTGCTGGCGCAGGATGAACTTCTGGAGTTCCTCCTCCTTCTCGGCGAACAGGATGAAGTCCTTCAGCACGCGCAGGACGTGCGGGATGGCACAGAAACTCTTTACCTTGGCTTCGAGGTTGCCGACTTTCTCGCTCTTCCAGCGGAAGATGTTCCGGCGCACAGTGTTCCACGTTACGCCATAGGCGAAGCCGATGGCCTCGGTGGCGGTGAAGACCATTTCCGGCACCATCACTTCCGGCGTCTCGTCATGATAGCGGCGAATCTGGTCCACCCCGAGCGCGATCGCCTCGTCCTTGGTGGCGTTCTTGCACTCGATCACCAGAACGGGGATACCATTGACGAGGAACACCACGTCCTCGCGTGTGCCATAGCGGCCATTGTGGACGTAGAACTCCTCGGTCACCTCGTACACATTGCGCCATTTATCGCGCGGACGGGTGAGATCGCCATAGTCAATGAGCTGAAGGTCCAGCTCGCGGTTTTCCTTGGTGCAGAAGAATTTGCCCTGATTGCGGAGATAGGCCAGAAAATCACGGTTGCCGGCGATGTCAGCGTTCAGCCGCTGGAACTCGCCTACCAGCGCGCCTTCGGCTTCTTTGTATTTCGGATTGAAGGCGTGCACCTGGGTATGGAGCAGGTCGCCGAAATAGAGCGACGCTGGGCGGGCACGGTCCTCGGGCGTAGCACCATCCGGGTCGAAGCCCCGCCGTTTCTCCGCCTCCGCACGTGGCACATAGCGCCAGCCGATTTCCTGCGCGTAGGCGAGGATGCGAGATTGAACGGTCTTGTGCTCCCCAGGAATAGGCATATCTCGATTTCGCCCGGACTTCACCTACTGATCTTCAGTTTCGACACTTCATAGCCAAGCTTCCGAAGTGCTTTAACGGCAAACTTGAGGCTCACTTTGCTGAAAAATGGCAGTTCCAGCGCCCCCGGTTTGTCGCTCATGATCGCCAAACAAATCTTGTGGTCCTTGGGCGATGGCGGAGTACCTACGTCCTGAAGTTTGAAATCTTGTGGCAGTTTTCCATTCAACTCCTTGCGAAATCCTTCCTCGTGCAGGAAGTAATCGCCCGAGACGAGCGCCTGTGAAAACAAGTGACTCAACACGCTAGAACCCGCGTATTTCTTCACATGAATAATATCGCCGCCCTTGGAATACAAATCGCAAAACTCGACTGGACTCCTTCCCCCGGCATACCGAATCAGTTGTCTGTCCATCAAAGCGTAGGAACCATCAAGTGCGGCCACGGACTTCAAGTACTCCGGCTCCTTCTTCGCGCCATAAGACGGCAAAACGATCTGTGAATCGGGCACTGAGTCGTAAAACTCGCTGACCTCAGCAACGTAGTTCTTAGCAATGTGATACCAAACGCCGTCATTGAGAACATATTTCTTGCCGTCAAGATCGATTTCGGCATTCAGGCAGCGATACACCTTCCAAGGGGTCGGCAGTCTATCATCGGTCCAATACATAAACACATTCTTGTGTTTCAGAGATTCGACTGAGAGCTGGTCGTCAATCTCGCATTCCTTGGTCCACTCCTCAATGTCCAAATCGAGCCGAGTCACAGGCGCATTTAGTCTTTTGTTCGCAAATCCTTTTACGTCCTGCCACTCCACAACTTCCGGAATTGCCAACCACACGTCATGAAATTTCTTGTCAATGATTTTCCGAACAAGCTCGGAGTCCAGAGCCTCAGCGATCCGCTTGTCCCGTTCTTCTTGAATGAACTCGAACCAAGGATATAGTTTCTTGTATCGATCCTTCCCATAGGCCATGTATAAATCCGCAGCAAGCTCCTTGAACGACGCGAGATCGACTCTCGTGTGTATCGATAACGAGTCTCTGCCAGAGACGGTTTCCGTATCGTCGTCCTCGTCTGCTTTCTCCACGTGCGCGGTGATCGATTTGAGAATATCGATGTCGTAATCGAATTCGAACTCTCCGATTTCCAGATTTTTCGTAGCCTGCTCCTTCGAATGCAGAGCGACGTGACTAATGTTCGTCTTATCTATAGAACGAATGCTTGCGGGATCGCTCATGTTCAGGGTAACGATCAACCCGAAATTGCGCTCGTAGGCCAACTGGTTGATCAAATGCCTAGCGTGCCCGAACGTAAAGCAAAAGTACCTGTTCTTGTGCTTCATCACGTACAGGCCGCGACAAGATTGGTTGAATATCTCGGCCTTCTTGAACCCAGGCACATCTTGGAACAGCGCCACCCAATCCGGAATGCTACGAAAACCGCCTTTGTAAATCAGATCACCGTCCGCCCCATCGACGTTAATTTCCAATCTCTTGAAATCGCCATCCAACTCAATAAAGTCGTCAACCTTCGCGTATCCTTCCTTGATCAAAAACACCGTCACCTTTAGTTTCTTCCCTTCTTCCTTGGCTTTCTTCGGCATGGCCGGTTCCCCTTCTTTTATTGAGATGAGAGCGGCAAACTCCCAGATAGGGTAGTTTCATTTCGCCATTCCCATGGCAACTCTAGGTCGTTCACCCGAATCTGCGCTGTCATCAACTGGTGCAGCAGGGTGCGAAAGAGGTCCGAGAAAGACTGCTTCTTGCGTTCATGGGTCATCAACTTCTGCTCCGCGGCATCCAAGCAGTCTGCAATCTCGATTTGCACGTCCAGCTTCGGGTAGAACACCGGCATTGAACCGAGTACCGTGTTATTAAGGTTCGGCATTATTACCCCAGCAGCATGGCTGTTCAGCCAAGCTATGACACCGGGAGTTGACCACAGATAGGAGAGAAAACGATTGTTTATGTGTTCTTGTCGCACACGCGCGAGAAAGCAGCCTGTCCCACACAACCAGCCCTCCTCGCTTTTCGTTACCATCCCATGCCGCCCGATTTCGCCCCAGCGCGCAAAAAGAATATCGCCTGCCTCCAAGCGGTGTCGTTCCAGTTTTGCCGCTGTTTGGGAACTTACTCGTGGTACATCTTTGTGGTTGATTCGATTTCCCCAGAGATGGGTCGGATTCACAATACCGATACCATCTTCCACATAATCGTGTTTATGGAGCTGGCTTCCGAACGGACCGGTTTGCAAGAAACCGTGTGGCTTGCAAGCGAGTCTTCCGAGCGTGGTTGCTTCCCAACTCTCCGGCACGGGGCCGATTTCGGTTTGTTTTTGGGGTTCGCCGCGCAGGCCTTGGGTGAAGAGTTGGTGGAGGAGCGTCTTTTTCAGTTCAGCGGTGAGTTGAAGCAGTCGCTCCTGCTGCTCGATCGCTCGCTGAACTACGCTCAACACGCTCGCGATCTTTCGCTGCTCAACTAGCGGTGGAACAGGCAGCGGAAGCTCAGACAGCTTTGACTGGGAGAGGTTCGGGATCGTGGTGATATTTCCGCGCCCGAAATAGACGCTGCCAACTTCAAAGGCATACCAAAGCCAATAGAGCGCGAAACGGGAATCTCCATTTTCATTCCTCAGTCGTGCGCGGTGAAGATGGTTTTGGTAGTAACAGCGATCGAGCTCCCCCTGCCAGATGGCTGTGCGTCCAATATCGCCGCCCTCGCAGATGAGAAGATCACCGGGTTCCAGGGCCAATCGCTGCTCTTCCGCTTCGGTGAAGTGCATCTCGTCGAGGTCTATTAGATCGAGGCGGCCCCAGAATACATTTTTCGTTCGGAGAAATGGACGCTGGTTCTTGCCAACACGGTTCCTCTTTGAGACTTGCTTGCCTTGCTGAACAGCAAATAGCGAATCAAACCGCTGGACGTGCCAGTCCGAGGGCAGTGTGCCGAGTTCGGTTGAAACGAGAGTATCCATTTCAGATATTCAGTGCCTTGAGGACGCTTTTCAGCGTTGCGTCGGTCGTTGCCGCTTCGACTTCGAGCGCCTCCAACTCCTCCACAATCTCCGCAATCGGCCGGTATTCCTCGCCTTCGCCCGTATGGATGTAACGGTTCGGTGAGATGTTGTAGTCGTTCTTGGCGATTTCCTCGCGGGTGACGATGCGCGAATACTTCTCTACTTCCTTCCACGCGGTGAAGGTCCTGGCAATGCGGTCGATGGCGTCCTCGGGAATGTAGTTCTTGGGATCTCCCTTCTCGAACTCGCGGCTGGCGTTGAGCAGAAACAGCTTGCCCTGGCGTTCCTTCGACTTCGCCTTGTTGAGCACGATGATGATGCCCGGCGCGGTGGTGTTGTAAAACAGATTTTCCGGCAGATAGAGCACGCCCTCAATCATATCCTGCTCCACGAACCAGCGGCGCACGTCCTTTTCCTTGTTGGTGTTGGCATTGCCGCTGCCGCGTGAGGCGGCGCCGGTATCGAGCACCACGGCGGCGCGGCCTTTGTCGTTGAGGCTCGCGAGGATGTGCTGCATCCAGCCCCAGTCGGCCTTGCTGCCGGGGTAACCCGCGCCTTTGGGGAAGCGATCGAGTTCGTCGGCGTCGTAGTCTTTTTCTTTGAACTCGGTCTGGTTCCACATGGGATTGGCCACTACGCGGTCGAAGGTCTGGAGGCGGTTGGCCTTGCGGAATTTCGGTTTGCGGAAGGTGTCGCCGATCTGAATCTCGCCTTCCATGTCGTGGATGATCATGTTCATGTTGGCCATCGCCCAGGTGCCGGGTTCGTTTTCCTGGCCGTAGAGCTTGGCGGGGGCGTATTTTTTCTTCAAGCGCAGGATCATTTTCTCCTGCAGCACCAGCTCGCACTTGATCAGCAGGCCGGCCGAGCCGCAGCAAGGGTCGTATACGTCCATGCCCGGCTCGATGTCCATGATGCGTGCCATAACAAGGCCGACCTCGGCGGGGGTGTAGAACTCACCCGCGCTCTGGCCGGAGCCTTCCGCGAACTTGCGGATGAGGTATTCGTAACTGCGGCCGATGATGTCCGGCTCGACGTCGCTCAGGCCGAGGCGCTTGGCGCTGATGGCCTCAATCAGGTTCGAGAGACGGTCGTCGTCGAGGTCGCGCTGGCCGTGCGTGGTGGCGTTGAAGTCCACGCGGTCGATGATCCCCTTCAGCAGCGGGTTGGCGTCGGCGATGGCGCGCAGGTGGGTGGTGAGGCGCTCGCCGATCTTGTCCGAGAGCGTGCGGATGACCGACCACACGGCGTCATTCGGGTTCTTGGGCTCCAGCGGCAGGTAGAAGCGCACGAGCTTCTTGTCGCGCTTCACCAGCTTGAATGCCTTCTCGCGCGAGCTAACTTCCTGGGCGATGCGGTTCAGCTCGTCGTCAAAGACATCGCACAGGCGCTTGGCGAAGATGAGGGGAAGGATGAATTCTTTGTACTTCGGGGCGTCCTTCGCCCCACGGATGGAGCATGCGGCGTCCCAGATCCAGGATTCGAGAGATTTTCCGTTGCCGTCGGCCATTATGAGCGCCTTTTTTGGCTTATTCCCGGTCGGCGTATAGTTAAGGATGGTTCTATGTGTGATCTGGTCATTTTAGCCGGTGCACTGTTTATCCTTTATTTTATTCGTAATGAGTCCACATCCGCAGTACTTTGACGGTGCGTTCTTTTTCAAGCACCTGATACACCAGCCGGTGCTGAATGTTGATGCGCCGTGAATAGGCCCTGGCCAGATCGCCCACGAGCTTTTCATACGGCGGCGGATTTTGAAATGGATTTTCGCGCAACAGGCCGAGAAGTTTTTCGGCTTGGGTTTTGAGATTCGCAGCCTTTAGTTTCTGGGCGTCTTTTTGCGCCTGTTTGGTGAAGGCTAATTGCCAACTCACCAGTCAAGTTCCTTGGCGCATTCTTCCAGGGGTTCGCTCAACCCGGCCTTGATGGATTCGCGCATTCCGGGCACTGACAACAGGGTCAGTGTTTCTTGTATGGCGCGCCAATCTGCTTCGCTGATGAGCACGGCATTGTGCCGTTTGCCGGTGATGGTGATTGGCTCGTGGGACGTAGCCGCTTCATCCAGCAGGCGATAGAGATTGGTGCGCGCTTCGCTGGCGGTCAGGGTGGTCATAACGGATTCCTCATTTTACGATTTATATCGTACGTTTTTACGTACTAATTGTCAAGTGGAGCCTCCAGCAGCCAGCCAGTAGTCAAACGGCCTTGCGCTGGGTGATGCCAAACACTTGTTCGCGCAAAGCCTTGATCCGGTCGCGTACTTCCGCCGCCTCCTCGAACTCCAGGTCGCGCGCGTGTTTGTGCATCTGTTGTTCCAGCTTTTTGATCTTCTGCACCACTTTTTCGGGCGGGAGATAAGCGGCGCCGTCTTCAGCGATCTTGGCGCAGGGCCGTTCCGTGGCGCGCGCGCCTTCCATGATGTCGGCGACGGCCTTCTGGATGCCGCGCGGGGTGATGCCGTGCTGTTTGTTGTAGGCGGTTTGTTTCGTGCGGCGGCGTTCGGTTTCGGCGATGGCGCGCTGCATGGAGCCGGTGACGGTGTCGGCGTACAGTATGGCCTTGCCGTGGATGTGGCGCGCGGCGCGGCCGATGGTCTGGATCAGTGAGCGCTCGGAGCGCAAAAAGCCTTCCTTGTCGGCGTCAAGGATGGCGACCAGGGATACCTCCGGCAGGTCCAGTCCTTCGCGCAGCAGGTTGATGCCGACCAGCACGTCGAAGGTTCCCAGCCGCAAGTCACGGATGATCTCGACCCGTTCCACGGTTTCGACGTCGGAGTGCAGATAACGCACCTTGACGCCGTGCTCGGTCAGATATTCGGTGAGGTCCTCGGCCATGCGCTTGGTGAGAGTGGTGACCAGCACGCGCTCATGCAGCGCCGCGCGCCGTGTGATCTCGGACAGCAGGTCGTCCACCTGCGTGGCGGCGGGGCGTACGACGATTTCCGGGTCCACCAGGCCGGTGGGGCGTACCACCTGTTCGACCACGGCGCTGGAGCGCTTCATCTCGTAGGGGCCGGGCGTGGCGGAGACGTAGATGACCTGAAACGGGTGCTGCTCGAACTCGGCGAATTTCAACGGCCGGTTGTCGAGTGCCACCGGCAGCCGGAAGCCGTATTGCACCAGGGTTTCCTTGCGCGAGCGGTCGCCTTCGTACATACCGCCCAGCTGCGGTACGGTGACGTGGCTCTCGTCTATGACTACCAGGGCGCTGGATGGCAGGTAGCTGAGCAGGGTCGGCGGCGGCTCGCCCGGCGCGCGGCCGGAAAGATAGCGCGAGTAGTTTTCGATGCCGGGGCAGTAGCCCAGTTCCAGGATCATCTCCATGTCGAAGCGCGTGCGCTGCTCCAGACGCTGCGCCTCGACCAGCTTGTTGGCCGCGTACAGCTCTTCCAGCCGCAGGCGCAGGTCGCGCTTCATCTGCTCCACCGCGTTCAGCATGATCTCGCGCGGGGTGACGTAGTGGGTCTTGGGATAAATGGTCAGGCGCGGCACGCGGCGCAGGATTTCGCCGGTGAGCGGATCGAAGTAACTCAGGGATTCGATTTCGTCGTCGAATAACTCGATACGCGCCGCCTCGCCGTCGGATTCGGCCGGGTACACGTCTATCACCTCGCCGCGCACGCGGTAGGTGGCGCGCGCGAGCTCGATGTCGTTGCGCGTGTAGTGCAGCTCGGCGAGGCGGTGCAGGATGCGGCGCTGATCCGCCTTGTCGCCGCGCTTCAAGTGCAGCACCATGCCGAGGTAGGACTGCGGGTCGCCCAGGCCGTAGATCGCGGACACGGTGGCGACGATGATGGCGTCTTCGCGTTCCAGCAGCGCGCGCGTGGAGGACAGGCGCATCTGCTCGATGTGTTCGTTGATCGAGGCGTCTTTTTCGATGTAGGTGTCGCTCGACGGCACGTAGGCCTCCGGCTGGTAGTAATCGTAATAGGACACGAAATACTCCACCGCATTGTTGCGAAAGAACTCGCGCATCTCGCCGTAGAGCTGCGCGGCCAGGGTCTTGTTGGGCGCGAGGATCAGCGCCGGACGCTGCACCTGCTGGATAACATTGGCGATGGTGTAGGTCTTGCCGGAGCCGGTGACGCCGAGCAGGGTCTGGGCTGTCAGGCCGTCGCGCAGCCCCTGCACTAGGCGCGCGATGGCCTCCGGCTGGTCGCCGGCGGGGCTGAAGCGCGTGCTGAGGACGAACTCCGGATGTTTTTCGCTCATGGGGGATTCTGGTTGCGCGTTCAATCAAGTATAGTAGACGGATTTTGGGCCGTTATTGAAGGATTTCCAGTTTGGACCTGCAACTTTCCAGGCGCGTTGCGCTCATCAAGCCGTCCGCCACGCTCGCCGTCACGGCGCGCGCCGCCGCGCTCAAGGCGGCGGGCAAGGACATCATCGGTCTCGGCGCGGGCGAGCCGGACTTCGACACGCCGGAGCCCGTCAAACAGGCGGCGATCAGGGCGATACAGGCCGGTTTTACCAAATACACCGCGGTGGACGGCACGCCGGGCTTGAAGCAGGCCGTCGCAGCCAAATTGCGGCGCGAGAACAACCTTGATTATACCTCCGATCAGGTGCTAGTGTCGGCGGGCGGCAAGCACAGCTTTTACAATCTGGCTCAAGCGCTGCTCAATCCGGGCGATGAGGTCATTATCCCCGCGCCGTACTGGGTGTCGTATCCGGACATGGTGCTGCTGGCCGAAGCCAGGCCGGTCATCGTGCGCGCGGGCATCGAACAGCAGTTCAAGATTACCCCGGCGCAGCTCGACGCCGCCATCACGCCCAAGACGCGCCTGGCGGTGCTGAACAGCCCCTCTAACCCGACCGGCGCAACGTACACTCGCGCCGAACTGGCCGCGCTGGGCGAGGTGCTGCGCCGTCACGCTCAGGTGATGGCGGCAAGCGACGACATCTACGAGCACATCCTGCTGGGCGCGGAGCCGTTTTGTAACATCCTGAACGCCTGTCCCGATCTTTATGAGCGCACGGTGATCATCAACGGCGTATCCAAGAGCTACTCTATGACCGGCTGGCGCATCGGCTACGCGGCGGGGCCGAAGCCGCTGATCGCGGCGATGAAAAACATCCAGTCGCAGAGCACCTCCAACCCGGCCTCGATTTCACAGGCCGCGGCGCAGGCGGCGCTGGAGGGCGATCAGTCGTTCATGCAGGATTGGTTGCGTCAGTTCAAGGAGCGTCACGCGTTTGTAGTGAAAGAATTGAACCGCATCCGGGGCGTGCAGTGCCTACCGTCGCCGGGGGCGTTTTATTCCTTCCCCAGGGTACAGGGCGTGATCGAGAAGCTGAAGCTCCGCGACGACGTGGAGCTGGCCGACTATCTGCTGAACGAGATCGGCGTGGCGCTGGTGCCCGGCTCGGCCTTCGGCGCGCCGGGCTACGTGCGCCTGTCGTTCGCCACCAGCCTGGAGAATTTGCGCACGGCGCTCACGCGCATGCAGAATCTGCTGGGGACTGTAGACTAACCCAGCAGTTTGCGCGCAGCAGCGACCGCCGCGCCGCGCTCGATGGGCGCATTAAAGCGCGCCAGAGTTTCTTCCAGCGCGCTCAAACAGAACAATACGTTGGTGGGGTTGCTGGCGTAGCCCATCAGGCCGATGCGCCAGATTTTGCCCGCCATCGCGCCCAGCCCCGCGCCGATCTCCAGGTTGTAGTCGTTGAGCAGCGCGCTGCGTACCGCGGCGTCATCCACGCCGTCGGGGATATAAATCGAATTCAACTGTGGCAGGCGCTCGTTTTCCTTGACCACGAAGCGCAGGCCCATCGCCTCGATGCCCGCGCGCAAAGCCTGATGATTGCGCTGGTGGCGCGCCCAGGCGTTTTCCAGCCCTTCCTCTTGCAATATCACCAGCGCCTCGTGCAGGCCGTACAGGGCGTTGATCGGCGCGGTGTGATGATAGGCGCGCTTGCCGCTGCCCCAATAGCCCATCACCAGATTCAAATCGAGAAACCAGCTCTGCACTTTTGTCTTGCGCGCCTTGATTTTTTCCACCGCGCGCTCGTTGAAGCTCACCGGCGACAGTCCTGGCGTGCAGGACAGGCACTTTTGCGAGCCGGAGTAGATCGCGTCCACGTTCCACTCATCCACCTTGAGCGGCGAACCGCCGAGCGAGGTGACGGCGTCCACGATGACGAGCGCGCCGTAGCGGTGCGCGATGTCCACCAGGGTCTTGACGTCCGACTGCGCGCCGGTGGAGGTCTCGGCGTGCACAAAGGCGGCGAGCCTGGCGTCCGGATTTTTCTTGAACGCCTGCTCCAGTTTGGCCGGGTCTACCGCGCTGCCCCAGGGGTCTTCCACCATGACGGCGGACGCGCCGCAGCGCTCCACGTTTTCCTTCATGCGTCCGCCGAACACGCCGTTCTGGCACACGATCACCTTGTCGCCGGGCTCGACCAGGTTCACGAAGCACGTCTCCATGCCCGCCGAGCCGGGCGCGGAGACCGGCAGGGTGAGGGGGTTTCCGGTCTGGAAGGCGTACTGCAACAACGCCTTCATCTCGTCCATCATGGAAACAAACACCGGGTCAAGATGGCCGATGGTGGGGCGCGACATCGCCTCCAGGATGCGCGGATTGACGTCCGACGGGCCGGGGCCCATAAGCGTGCGTTTGGGGGGGTGGAAGGGTTTCATGGTGAGCTGTCCAGAAGTTCTATCCAGTGTTTTACCGGCGTGTTCGATGCGCTTTGCATATGGACGAGGCAGCCGATATTCGCGGTGGCGATGCATGCCGGACCGCCGGATTGCAAAGCGCGCAGTTTACCGGTTAATAATCGCTGCGACAATTCCTTTTGCACGATCGGATACGCGCCCGCCGCGCCGCAGCATAAATGACCGTCGGGCGCCGGGGTCAATTCAAATCCAAGCTTGTTCAACAGGTTTTCCACCACGTTGGTTATTTTCAGGCCGTGTTGCAGCGAGCAGGGGGAATGAAAAGCGATTTTGCCGGGCGGCGACGCGGGCTTGAGCGCGCTCAAATCCTGCCCTGACAGGACTTCACTGATGTCTTTGGCGATGGCCGAGATGCGCGCGGCCTTGTCCGCGTACGCGGGATCGTCGCGCAGCAGGCGGCCGTAGTCCTTTACCAGCGGCGCGCAGCCGCTGGCGGTGACGATGATCGCCTCCGCGCCGCGCTCGATATGCGGCCACCAGGCGTCTATGTTGCGGCGCATGAATCTGAACGCTTCCTGATGCGCGCCCAGGTGATAGCTCAGCGCGCCGCAGCAGCCCGCGAAATCTTCGCGCTGGATGCCGATGCCGAGCTTGTCCAGCACGCGCGCAGCGGCGGCGTTGATATCGGGTTTGAGGGCGGGCTGCACGCAACCGTCCAGCATCAACATCTCGCGCGCGTGGCGCGGCGCGGGCCAGGAGGCCGCGGCCACGCGCGGCGGCAAGGAGCGGTGCAGCCCGCCGGGCAGAAAAGGACGCAGCCAGCGGGCGAGACCGAGCAGCGCGCCGAAGCGCCGGCGGTGAGGAATGAACGTGCGGATCAGCCAGCGCAGGAGGCGTTCGCGCGGCGGGCGCTTGACCTCCGCTTCCAGCAGCGGACGGCTGAGGTCAAGCAGCCTGCCGTACTGCACCCCGGAAGGGCAGGTCGTTTCGCAGGCGCGGCAGGTGAGACAGCGGTCCAGATGGGTCTGGGTTTTATGCGTGACGTCGGCGCCTTCCAGCAGGGATTTGATCAAATAAATGCGTCCGCGCGGGCCATCCAGCTCATCACCCAGCAGTTGGTAAGTGGGGCAGGTGGCGTTACAGAATCCGCAGTGTACGCAGGCGCGCAAGATCGCATCCGCCTCCCGACCCTGTGCAGTGTTTGAAAATGTTTGACCGAGTTGCGTTTGCATAGGCTCAAAGTTCTGCGTAAAGCCGACCCGGATTGAAAATGCCCTGCGGGTCAAACACGTTCTTCAGGCGCTTGTGCAGGGCGAGCAGGCCGGGCGGTAGCGGATGAAACACCGAGCCGGTATGCTCGCCGCCGCGAAACAGCGTCGCGTACCCGCCCAATTTGGCCGCGGTGGCGCGGATTACGTCCGCAGGCAGCGGGTTTCTCAGCCAGCGCTGCACGCCGCCCCAGTCAATAAACAATAGACCGGGAAGTTGCAACAACGGCGCGGCGGGCGGCAGTGACAAGCGCCATAACAATGTTCCGCCCCGGAAGAAGTCATGCGTGTGCTCGCGCACCTGCCGCCAGAAGGTCTCCTGGCCGGCGAGCGGATCGCCGCCGATTTTTTTCTGCGCGGCGCGCACGCCGCTTTCGCTGCCGGATAAACGCAGATACAAGGTGTCGTCGCTGAAGCAGGCGGCGGAGAGCGGCAACGGCCTGCACGCCAACGCAGTCATGGTTTCCAGCGCCTGTTGCGCGCCGCAGCTCCGGGTGAGGGTAATTTCATACAGCGGCTTGGGAACGACCTTGAGCGAGACTTCAAGCAGGACGCCCAGGGTGCCTAACGCGCCGGCCATGAGCCGCGCGGCGTCGAAACCGGCGACGTTTTTCATCACTTCGCCGCCGAATTTCAATATCTCACCCCGGCCGTTGATGATTTTTGCGCCCAGTACAAAATCGCGCACCGCGCCCGCGTATGGCCGGCGCGGGCCGGACAAGCCGCAGGCGATGGCGCCGCCCAGCGTGGCGCCGGGACCGAAGTGCGGCGGCTCGAACGCCAGCATTTGATGGTGTGCATCCAGCGCGGCTTCGATTTCCGCAAGCCTGGTGCCCCCGCGCGCGGTCATGACCAGTTCGCTGGGCTCATAGTGGAGTATGCCGCGATGATTCGCCACGGATAAGGGTGCGCCCGCGGGGAGGCGGCCGTAGAAAGCCTTGCTGTTTCCACCCCTGATCTGCAGCGGCGTTTTTCGCGCCAGCGCCTCCTGTACCGCCGCGACCAGCGCGGCGCCGTGGTCGGCGTCTCCTGCGCTCGGGACGGACATCAAAACCGCTCCAGTTCCGGGAACGGCAGCTTGCCGTGATGCACGTGCATGGCGCCGAATTCGGCGCAGCGTTGCAGGGTGGGTACGGCCTTGCCGGGATTGAGCAGGCCCTTGGGGTCAAAGGCGTATTTGATCTCGTGAAACTGGGTCAGCTCCGCGCCGGTAAATTGCAGGCACATTTGATTGAGCTTTTCCACGCCCACGCCGTGTTCGCCGGTGATCGTTCCTCCCACCTCAAGGCACAGCTCCAGGATTTTTGCGCCGAACGCCTCGGCGCGTTCCAGCTCGCCGGGCCGGTTGGCGTCATACAGAATCAAGGGATGCAGATTGCCGTCGCCGGCGTGGAACACGTTGGCGACGCGCAAGTCGTAGTGCCGCGAAAGCTCGGCGATGCGCGTCAGCACCGCCGGTAAACGCCGGCGGGGAATGGTGCCGTCCATGCAGTAGTAGTCGGGCGCGAGGCGGCCCACGGCAGGGAAGGCGGCCTTGCGTCCGGCCCAGAATTTGAGCCGCTCGGCTTCATCCAGCGCGGTGCGCACCTCGCGCGCGCCGGTCTGGAGCAGCAATTCGCGCACCTGGAAAATCAGCTCGGAGACTTCTTCATTGGCGCCGTCCAGCTCGCACAGCAGCAGGGCGGCGGCGTCCACCGGATAGCCGGCGCGGGTGTAATCCTCCGCCGCGCGCAGGGCGAGGTTGTCCATCATCTCCAGACCCGCCGGGATGATGCCCGCGCCGATGATCTCCGTCACCGCGGCGCCCGCCTGGGCCACGCTGTCAAACGCCGCCAGCACCACCTGGGCGCGCTCCGGTTTGGGCAGCAGCTTGACCGTGACCTCCACAATCACGCCCAGCAGTCCTTCCGATCCATTCAACAGCGCCAGCAGATCGTAGCCGGGGGCGTCCAGGGTGTTGCCGCCCAGTTCCAGCAATTCACCGTCCATGGTGAGCAGCTTGAGTCCCAGCACGTTGTGCACCGTGAGGCCGTATTTCAAACAATGCACGCCGCCGGAGTTCTCCGCCACGTTGCCGCCGATGGTGCAGGCGATTTGCGAAGAAGGGTCGGGGGCGTAATACAGCCCGTAGGGCGCCGCCGCCTCGGAAATGGCGAGATTGCGCACCCCGCATTCCACGCGCGCGACGCGGTTGTCCGGGTCTATTTCGAGTAGGCGCGTGAATTTGGCCAGCGACACCAGCACGCCGTGGCGAAGCGGCAGCGCGCCGCCCGACAGGCCCGTCCCCGCGCCGCGCGCCACTACGGGGACTTGCATTTGAGTGCAGAGGCGCAGGATCTGTTGCGCCTGGGCGATGCTGTCCGGCAGGCACACCACGCCGGGGAGATTGCGGTAAGCGGTCAGCCCGTCGCATTCATATGGCCGTGACTCTTCGGCGCCGGCCAGCACTGCTTCCGGCGGCAGAATATGGTGCAGCGCCATGACCAGCGCGTTGAGCTCCGGAGTAAGCGCGGCAGTGACGGATTTCGGCATGGCGCAAAGTATAGCAGCGCGCCGCACTTGCATATAATATGTTGCCTGTACGCGCGCCTATGAAAATCCTTCTCAGCAATGATGATGGCTATCAGGCGCCGGGCATCGTGTGCCTGGCGCAGGCGCTGCGCGAGGTGGCCGAGGTGGTGGTGGTGGCGCCGGAGCGCGACCGCAGCGGGGCGAGCAACTCGCTTACCCTGGATGCGCCGTTGCGCGCGGTGCGCGTCAGCGAGCACCTGATCCGCGTGGACGGCACGCCCACCGATTGCGTGCACCTCGCCATCACCGGCCTGCTGGAGCACGAACCCGACATGGTGATCGCCGGCATCAACGGCGGCGCGAACCTGGGCGATGACGTGCTTTACTCCGGCACGGTGGCGGCGGCGGTGGAGGGGCGCTTTCTCGGCCTGCCCGCGCTCGCGGTGTCGCTCATCGGTCCCGCCTGCGCGCATTACGAAACCGCGGCGCGCGTGACGCGCCAGCTTATCGAGCGCCTGCTTACCGACCCCCTGCCCGCGGACACCATCTTGAACGTCAACGTGCCGGACCTGCCGTGGCAGAATATCGCCGGCTTCGAGGCCACGCGCCTCGGCCACCGGCACAAGGCCGAGCCGGTGATACGCGGCACGGATCCGCGCGGGCGCACCATCTACTGGGTCGGGCCGCCGGGCGCGGAGCAGGACGCGGGTCCGGGCACGGATTTTTACGCGGTGCGGCGCAACTGTGTCTCCGTCACGCCGATACAGGTGGACCTCACGCGCTACAGCGCGCTCGATCAGGTGGCGCACTGGGTGCAGGGTTTATCCTCCGGCACAGGGGCCCCGGAAAAAAAGGCGCTCGGCGCATGATGCTCCATCGCGGCATCGGCATGACCTCGCAGCGCACCCGCGAGCGTCTGGTGCAGCGCCTGATCGAGGCGGGCATCCGTCACGCCGCCGTGCTGGACGCGATACGCCACACCCCGCGCCACCTCTTCGTGGACGAAGCGCTGGCGAGCCGCGCCTATGAAGACACTGCGCTGCCCATCAGTCACGGCCAGACCATCTCCCAGCCCTACATCGTCGCGCGCATGACCGAAGTCCTGCTCGAAGGCGCGCCTTCCAAGGTTCTGGAGATCGGCACCGGTTCCGGTTATCAGGCCGCCATCCTCGCGCGCCTGGTGTCCGAGGTGTACAGCGTGGAGCGCATCGAGACGTTGAAAAGACAGGCGCACAAGCGCTTCGCCGACTTGAAGCTGCGCAACATCCACGTCAAGCAGGACGACGGCGTGCTCGGCTGGTCGGAACACGCGCCGTACGACGCCATTATCGTCACTGCGGCGTCTGCCGAGGTGCCCGCCGCGCTGCTGGCGCAACTGTGCGTGGGAGGGCGCATGCTGATTCCCGTGGGCGCGCCCGGCGCGCAGGCGTTGCTGCTCATCAAGCGCACGGCGCAAGGCTACGAACGCCGCTCGCTGGAACAAGTGAGCTTCGTGCCGCTGCTGAGCGGGGTGGCCTGATGCGCGTCTTTTCAGCGCTCTATGACCGGGTGATGTGCTGGGCGCGCCACCGCCACGCGCCCTGGTATCTCGCGAGCCTGAGTTTTACCGAATCCTCGTTTTTCCCCATCCCGCCCGACGTCATGCTGGCGCCGATGGCGCTGGCGCGGCCGGAGCGCGCGTGGCACCTGGCGCTGCTCACCACCGTGGCATCGGTGCTGGGCGGCCTATTCGGCTATCTCATCGGCTACTACGCCTTTACCTTCGTCGAGCCGTGGATACAGCGCATGGGCTACATGGAAGCCTATCAGGACGCGCAGGACTGGTTCAGGGTATGGGGCTTCTGGGCCATCTTCATCGCCGCCTTCACGCCCATTCCCTACAAGATGTTCACCCTCGCCGCGGGCGTGATCGCCATGCCGCTCGTGCCGTTCGTGATCGCCTCTTGCATCGGGCGCGGCGCACGGTTTTTTCTGGTCGCGGGCGTGATGCAATGGGGTGGGGCGCGCATGGAGCGCGTGCTGCGCCGTTATATAGACCGCCTCGGCTGGGTCATGGTGCTGGCGGCACTCATCGCCTATTTCGCGTTCGGATAATGATGCGGGTGTGGGCCGCCGCCGCGCTCATCGTGCTGATGCTCTCCGGCTGCGCCGGCTACGAAGCGCGCGCGCCGGTGAGCGGCGGCGAGCGCATGCGCGAGTCCGCCGGCAGACCCGCTTATTACACCGTCAAATCGGGCGACACCTTGTATTCCGTCGCCTGGGAGTACGGCCTGGATTACAAAGAGGTCGCGCAGTGGAACCGCATTGCGCCGCCTTATCGCATTTACGCCGGGCAACAACTGCGCCTCACCCCTCCTGCAAGCGTCGCCGCCGCGGCCAAACCGGCGCCGCCCACCGCCAAGTCTGAGCGCGCAACCGCCGCTAAAAAAGAAACTCCGGCGGAGGCCGCGCCCGGCGCCCGAGAAACCGCTGCGGTGCAGGCAATCAACTGGCGCTGGCCCGCGCAGGGCAAGCTGGTGGGAAATTTCGGCGCGGGCAACAAAGGCATCAACATCGCGGGCGGGGAAGGACAGGCCATCCACGCCGCCGCCCCCGGCCGCGTGGTGTACAGCGGCAGCGGGCTGGTGGGCCTGGGCCAACTGCTCATCATCAAGCATGACAAGGTTTTCCTAAGCGCCTACGCGCACAACAAAACGCTGCTGGTGAAGGAAGGCGATCAGGTCAGCGCGGGGCAACGCATCGCCGAAATGGGCCGCACCGGCGCCGAGCGCGTCATGCTGCACTTTCAAATCCGCAAGGACGGCAAGCCGGTGGACCCGTTGCGGTATTTGCCGGAGGCGAAGCTTTAAACAGGATTCACGCAGGGGGTTCCAGCAAGTAGCCCGGACTCGAGGACGCTGCGCGCCCCCCTCGGCGGGACCCCTGGCCTTTCTTACTGATTTATGTTGCGGCACACGGTGCCAAGGTATTTTTCGTGAGCGATGATGAAGCCGACCGCAAACTCGGTCCAGTTTCGGTGGTGGCGCTGTTGCGCACCCGAATGGTGACGACGCCAACACCGATGACAACCCACCATTTGTCCACCTCCCCGGTGCAGCAACGGCGCCGGATGTCGCGGCAATTCCACCATCACCACAGGAAGTAGGTGCAAACGCGCTGAACGGTGTTTTCACAAGATATAGGGCGTTATCCTCCCTGTGTTTAAAAGCCCGCACTGCCGGGGCAAGATGCCCCGGCAGTGCGGGTACCAACAAACACAGTTATACCACGCGGGTTTCGTGCGGGGTTATATAACCTTCTTTCGGCGGCGCCGCGTAAGCGCTGGTGCGCTGCACGACGTACTCTTCGATCTGCTGACTGGTAAGATCAAGCAGCTTGGGATTATGCGCCCAGTCGTTCCAGACGTGCGACATGATCTCATCGTAAATGTCCGGGTGATAGTGGGCCTCGTCGCCCATGACGAGCACGTTGAAGATGCGTTCGTCGAGCGCGTGGTAGATATGGTTGAGCTGGTCGGCGGCGCGTTGCTCTTGGCCGTTCCAGTCACCGACGGACTGTGCGTTGCAGAGATACTTGCTGAGTGACATCATGGTCAGGTCCTCCTCATGTTGCTTGGGGACGGGCCTGCCTGACGGCAGACCCGTCGTGTGGATTTGCCAATCCTTTGGACCAGAAATGTGTACAACAAATTTCAGCCTACGCCTGAATGCGACAAGATGCAAGAGGGACGGTAACCGGGCTTAAACCCGGTCTAAAATGAGCTCTCGAGGTCATATCATCAGCAGCGCGGCGACAACGCGGCGTCCGTCCGCCATGAGAAGATTATAGGTGCGGCAGGCGGCGTCGGTGCTCATGACTTCGACGCCTATCCCATGCCGGACTAGCGGGGCCATGGTGGCTGCGGGAGGGAAAGTGTGTTGCGCGCCCGATCCGAACAGCACGACCTCGGGGTTGAATTCGATGACCTGTTCGAAGTGCTCGGCGCAGAGCTCGGCGATGCTTTGCGGGGCCCAGTCGCGCAGCAGTTGTCCGGGCGCGATGATCAGGCTTTGCGTGAGAATTTCCCGCCCCGCGGCTGGGGCGCCCTCTGCCGGAGGCACCTGGACGATGATCCGGCCCGGCGCGTAAGAGATGATGGTGTAGCGGCCGGTGCCGCTTTCCAGATGAAATTTCATGTAGTCGCTCCCGGCGTCCTGCCTACCGCGACACTAGCACATCCCTGTGCGTCGTCGGGGTTTCTCGGTGGAACGGGGTAAATCATAGGATATAAACCGGCGCGCCGCCAGCGCCCTAAATTCCTTCCATTACGGGTAGTTAGCGTTTAAACTATACGCTGTTTGAAAAGGGCCGTTAAAAAAACCATGATGGACGATTTTCCCAGAATCAAGCGGCTGCCGCCGTACGTCTTCAATATCGTCAATGAATTGAAGGCCAAGGCGCGCGCGCGCGGCGAGGACATCATTGATTTCGGCATGGGCAATCCCGATCAGCCGACGCCGCAGCACATCGTGGACAAGCTCATCGAAACCGTGCAGCGCGGCGACACCCATCGCTATTCGCTGTCACGCGGCATCCCGCGCCTGCGCCGCGCGATTTGCAACTGGTACAAAACGCGCTACGACGTTGATCTCGATTTCGACAAAGAGGCCATCGTCACCATCGGCTCCAAGGAGGGGCTGGCGCACCTCGCGCTGGCTACGGTGGGGCCGGGCGACGCGGTGCTGGTGCCGAATCCGGCGTATCCCATCCATCCCTATGGTTTCGTGATCGCGGGCGCGGACATCCGCCACGTGCCGCTGGTGCCGGGCGTGGATTTTTTCGCCGAGCTGGACAAGGCGATCAAGGACTCCTGGCCCAAACCCAAGATGCTGGTGCTGAATTTCCCCTGCAATCCGACGGCGCAGTGCGTGGAGCTGGATTTCTTCGAGAAGGTGGTTGCAATCGCACGCGAGCACCAGATTTGGGTGGTACATGATCTGGCTTACGCCGACATCGCCTTTGATGGCTATGTCGCGCCGTCCATTCTGCAAGTGCCGGGCGCGAAAGAGGTGGCGGTGGAATTTTTCACCCTGTCCAAGAGTTACAACATGCCTGGCTGGCGCGTGGGTTTCATGTGCGGCAATGAAAAGCTGGTGGCGGCGCTGGCGCGCATGAAGTCGTATCTGGACTACGGCATGTTCACGCCGATCCAGGTGGCGGCGATCAGCGCGCTGGAGGGCCCGCAGCAGTGCGTGCGTGACATCGCCGCCATGTATCAAAACCGGCGCGACGCGCTGTGCGAGGGGCTGAACGCGATCGGCTGGGCGGTGGAAAAACCCAAGGCCAGCATGTTCGTGTGGGTTCCGATTCCGGAGCACTACCGTCATCTCGGTTCGCTGGAGTTCTCCAAGAAACTGCTGGAACAGGCCAAGGTCGCGGTGTCGCCCGGCATCGGCTTCGGGCAATACGGCGACGACCACGTGCGTTTCGGTCTGATCGAAAACGAACACCGCACGCGCCAGGCCGTGCGCGGTCTGCGCGAGATGTTCCGCAAAGACGGGGTGGGGCCGAATTTATTCGGCCAATCCCGCGGCGCGGGATATGTGCGGTCAGCCGGCTAGCGCCGGATGTATTCGGCCGGTCATATGAACTCTCTGAATCCTGTCAAAGTCGGTCTGCTTGGTCTCGGCACCGTGGGCGGCGGCACGGTCAACGTGCTGGCGCGCAACGCGAGCGAGATCACGCGCCGCGCCGGACGCGGCATTGAAATCACCCGCGCCGCGGCGCGTGATCTCAAAAAGCCGCGCATCTGCAACACGGCTGGCATCAAGCTCACCGCCAAGCCGGACGACGTGGTCAACGACCCGGAAATAGAAATCGTGGCCGAGCTGATGGGCGGCATGGAGCCCGCGCGCGAATTAGTGTTGCGCGCCATCGCCAACGGCAAACACGTGGTGACCGCGAACAAGGCGCTGATCGCGCGCCACGGCAACGAAATCTTCCGCGCCGCGCGCGAGCAGGGCGTGATGGTAGCGTTTGAGGCCGCGGTGGGCGGCGGCATCCCCATCATCAAGGCGATCCGCGAGGGCCTGGCGGGCAACCGCATCGAGTGGCTGGCGGGCATCGTCAACGGCACCAGCAATTTCATTCTCACCGAAATGCGGGACGATGTGCAGGGAGGCACAAGTGTCGCGGGAGGCGGGATGCCGGGAGCGACCAAGGGGCGTGAGTTCGCCGAGGTGCTGGCCGAAGCGCAGCGCCTGGGCTACGCGGAAGCCGATCCTGCTTTCGATGTCGAAGGCATAGACGCCGCGCACAAGCTCACCATACTGGCCGCGATTGCATTCGGCATTCCGCTGCAATTCGACAAGGTGTACACCGAAGGCATCACGCGAGTCACGCGCGCGGACGTGAGCTACGCGGGACAGTTCGGCTATCGCATCAAGCATCTTGCCATCGCGCGCCGCACGCCGGCGGGCGTGCAACTGCGCGTGCATCCCACGCTCATTCCGCAGCGGCGCCTGATCGCCAACGTGGACGGGGTGATGAACGCGGTGGTGGTGACCGGCGACGCCGTCGGGCCCACGCTGTATTACGGCGCGGGCGCGGGCGCGGAGCCGACCGCCTCGGCGGTGGTGGCGGACCTGGTGGACGTGGTGCGCGCGCTCACCTCCGATCCGGAAAACCGCGTGCCGCATCTTGCGTTTCAGCCCGACGCGCTGTCGGACTTGCCGATTTTGCCGATGGAACAGGTGGAAACGGCGTATTATCTGCGTTTACAGGCCGCCGACCGTCCCGGCGTGCTGGCCGACGTCACGCGCATCCTCGCCGATCAGGAAATCAGCATCGAGGCGATACTGCAAAAGGAGCCGGCGGAAGAGGGCAGCGACGTGCCGGTGATTATCTTGACGCAGCGCGTGCTGGAGCGGCGCATCAACCAGGCCATCGCGCGCATCGAGGCGCTCACGGTCATCTCCGCGCCGGTGGCGCGCATACGTTTGGAGCAGCTTGCACGCTGAACCTCTGGAAGCCATGAGCGCACGCTATACCGGACTCATCGAAAAATACCGCGACCGCTTGCCGGTGCGCGATGACACGCGCATCATCAGCCTGGGCGAGGGCAATACGCCGCTCATCCGCCTGCACCATATCCCGCGCCTGACCGGCAAGGACGTGGACATCTACGTCAAGTATGAAGGCCTGAATCCGACCGGCTCGTTCAAAGACCGCGGCATGACCCTGGCGGTGACCAGGGCCGTGGAGGAGGGCAGCCACGCGGTCATCTGCGCCTCCACCGGCAACACCTCCGCCGCCGCCGCTGCCTACGCCGCGCGCGCGGGTATCAAGGCCTTCGTGCTGATCCCGGACGGCAAGATCGCCCTGGGCAAGCTCGCCCAGACCATGATGTACGGGGCGACCATTCTCCAGATCAAGGGCAATTTCGACGCCGGCATGCGACTGGTGAAGGAGGTCGCGCAAAGCGCGCCGGTGACCATCGTCAATTCCATCAATCCGTATCGCCTGCAAGGGCAGAAGACCGCCGCGTTCGAGATCGTGGAACAACTGGGCTTTGCGCCGGACTATCACTGCCTGCCGGTCGGAAACGCCGGCAATATCACGGCGTATTGGATGGGGTATAGCGAGTACCACGCCAGCGGCATCATCCACCAGCGCCCGCGCATGGTGGGTTACCAAGCCTCGGGCGCGGCGCCTTTTATACGAGGCAAAGCGGTGGACAATCCGGAAACCGTGGCCACGGCGATACGCATCGGCCATCCGCAGTCGTGGGACGCCGCCTGGCGCGTGCAGCAGGAATCCGCAGGCTGGTTCGCCGAGTGCACCGATGAAGCCATACTCGCCGCGCAAAAACTGCTAACCGAGAAGGAAGGCATTTTTTGCGAACCGGCCTCCGCCGCTGCGCTCGCCGGCGCGCTGCGCGACGTCGAGTCGGGCAAGATCGCCGCGGGCGCCAAAATCGTCTGCACCCTCACCGGCAACGGCCTGAAGGACCCGGACGTGGCCATCAAGCAAAGCACCGCCACGGCCATCGGGGTTGAGGCGGCGCTGGACCAGGTGCAGTCCGCCATCATGCGCAATCTGGCCTGATGGCCGCGCAACCGCTTGTAATCCGGATTCGTAACGTAGTATCTTTTTTGTGATGACGCCGGAACGCGCCAACAAGACCCTGATTTGCAGCGTCGCCTTTCTGGATATTGCCGGTTATTCCAGCAAGCGGGTCGCCGAGCAGATTCGCTTCAAGGAGCGTTTGAATGAAGCGATTTCGGAAGCGATTCAGGACATTCCGTTTGACGACCGGGTAACCCTGGACACCGGCGACGGGGTGGTATTGTGCTTTTTCGGCGACCCGGAAGACGCCTTGTTCGCAGTCATGCGTTGCCGCGACATCTTGCGCGAGAAGGAACAGTCCGACCCGCTGCAAATGGAGCTGCGCACCGGCATCAATCTGGGGCCGGTCAAGGTGGTCAAGGACATCAACGGCCAGCCCAACCTGATCGGCGATGCGGTCAACGTGGGTCAGCGCGTGATGAGCTTCGCTCATCCCGGCCAGATCATGGTGTCGCGTTCCTATTACGAGGTTGTTTCGCGTCTTTCCCAGGAATACGGCGGGCTTTTTCAATATCAGGGCATGCGCACCGACAAACACGTGCGCGAACATGAAATTTATGAAGTGAGCCTGGGCCGGGGGGTAAACCTATTCCTGCCCAAGACCCTGCATAGCCGGCGCAGAAGCGAGCGGGCCGCCGTGCGGGTGGTGAAGGATGCGCCGCATGACAATAACCGGACACGACCCGATGCAAACAGGAGATCGCGCGTTAAAACCATTATGTACGTGATGGGGGTGTTTGTGGCGCTGGGGATTGTTCTGGATTTACTATTCAGGGGCGGCGTGCTGTCCAAGGCCCAGCCGCCGCAAGCGGGCGCAGCTCAGCAGACGAACACCGCCGGCGAACAAAAGCCGGCGCCGGTCGCCGCGAGCGGGCCGGCGGGCCACGATGCGGCGGCACCGCAAGCAGCCGATAAAAAAACGGGCTATCTCAGTTTCGCCGTTTCACCCTGGGGCGAAATATACGTGGACGGCAAGAAAAAAGGCGCCTCGCCGCCGCTGAGCAGATTGAAGATTCCGCCCGGCAAGTATACCGTTGAAATAAAGAACGGCGACTTTCCGAGTTATACGGAAACGGTGGACGTTACCGCCCAGAAAACGGTAAAAATCAAACACAAGTTTCCTTAAGGAACCGTGATGGACAGGCCCTCTTTGTGGCGGAGTTTGTGCGTTGCGCTCGGCGTCCTGGCGCTCGCGGGGTGCGAGACCGGTCCGTTCAAGGACGTGTTCAAAAAGCCCGCGGCGACGGAGCCGCAGCCGTCCGGGAACGCCGGCGCATCCCCCGCACAGGATACCTCTCTACGCGCGCTCACGGTGGCGGACCTGAAGCTGGCCTTGGGCGTGAAGAGCTATGAGGAGGGCAACTACAAGGAAGCGCAGCAGGCCTTGCAGGGCGCGCTCAATGACGGTCTGGAGAAAAAGGAAGACCAGGTGCAGGCGTATAAATATCTGGCCTTCATCCACTGCGGCGCGAAGCGTGAAAAGTTCTGCCGCGTGGCGTTTACCAGGACGCTGGAGCTGAATCCGGATTTTGAATTGAGCGGCGCCGAGGCGGGGCATCCCATTTGGGGCAAGGTGCTCCGCGAGGTAAAAGAGGCCAAGCAGGCGAAGGACGCGAAAAAATCCCAGCCGGCTAAATAGCCGTCCATTCCGCCGCAACGCGGGCGTCTTGGCGAACATCAGGGATAATGTGCCTTGTCAGGATAATCACAAAGATCGGCGATCACGCAGGCGTAGCAGCGCGGTTTGCGCGCGGTGCAGGTGTAACGCCCGTGCAGAATCAGCCAGTGGTGCGCGTCATGCTTGAACTCCGCCGGGACCAGCCGGTTTAACTTGTCCTCCACCTCGCGCACGGTTTTCCCGGGGGCGAGGCCGGTGCGGTTGGCGACGCGAAAGATGTGCCTATCCACCGCAATGGCGGGCTCGCCGAACGCGGTGTTTAAAATCACATTGGCGGTTTTCCGGCCCACGCCGGGCAGGGACTCCAGCGCCTTGCGGTCGTGGGGCACTTCGCCGTGATGGCGCTCGATGAGCAGGGCGCAGGTTTTGATGATGTTGCGCGCCTTGCTGTTGTAAAGACCAATGGTCTGGATGTGTCTTTTGAGGCCTTCTTCACCCAGGGCCAGTATTGCCTGCGGCGAGTTCGCCACGGCAAAGAGTCTCCGCGTGGCCTTGTTTACGCTTTTATCGGTGGCCTGGGCGGAAAGTATCACCGCGACCAGCAGCTCAAACGGCGTGGAGTAATTGAGCTCGGTGGCGGGCTGGGGATTGGCGCGCTGGAGGCGCTCGAAGAGGGCGCGACGTCGGTGCGGATTCATCCTTGTTCCGGTGCAGCGGTTTGATCCGACGGGCCGCGGCTGAACCAGTCCTTTGCTTAAGCCTTGGCTCCGGCCTCGTGCGGCAAGGAAACGGCCTGCGCGCGGTACCGCTCGATGCGGGAGTCAATCACGTTTTTGACCGCGATCAACAGCCCCAGGCCGATGAACGCGCCGGGCGGCAGGATGGCGAGCAGGAAGCCGTGGTAATGCTCCATCAGGGTAATGGTCCAGTCCTTCGCCGCGGCGCCGAACATGAGATGGGCGTTGGCCAGCAACGTGCCGTGCCCCAAGGCCTCGCGCAGCGCGCCGAGTAGCACCAGGGCGAGGGTGGAGCCGAGGCCCATCATGAAGCCGTCGGCGCAGGCCCGCCCCACGGTGGTTTTGGAAGCGAAGACCTCCGCGCGCGCGATGATGATGCAGTTGGTCACGATAAGCGGAATAAAGATGCCGAGGATCACGTGCAGCTCATGCAGGTAAGCGTTCATGGCCAGCTCGATAGCGGTCACCACGCAGGCGATCACCAGCACGAACACCGGCAGGCGGATTTCCGGCGTGACCAGGTCGCGGATCAGGGACACAATGGTGTTGGATAAGGTGAGCGTCAGCAGGGTGGCAAGGCCAAGTCCCAGCGCGTTGACCACGCTGTTGGAAACGGCGAGCAGCGGGCACAATCCGAGGATTTGCACCAGGGCCGGATTGTTGGCCCATAGGCCGTCATGGACGATTTTTTTGTAGGGGGTTATGCTCACATTTACCTCCCGTCCGCCGCACCCTGCGCGAACAATTCATCACGGTGCGCGGCAAAATAGTTCAGGGAATTATACACCGCCTTCACCACCGCGCGCGGAGTGATGGTGGCGCCGGTGAACTGGTCGAATGCGCCGCCGTCTTTTTTTACTTTCCACTGCGGGGGCTGTGGATTATCCAATGAGCGCCCGGTGAACTTTAAAATCCAGTCGGAGCGCGCCTCCTCGATGGGATCGCCGAGACCCGGCGTCTCGCGGTGCCCGATCACGCGCACCCCGGCCAGCGTGCCGTCGTAGCGGATGGCGATGAGCAGCTTGATCGGGCCGCTGTAGCCGTCCGGCGCGATCACCGGCGTGAACGCCGCCGCTACCGGCAGACCGCCCTTACGCGCACGATGCACCTTCACCGCCCTGGGCCCCAGCTCCGGCGCGGTGACCTCCAGCGCGTCTTGCAGCAGGTCGTTGTCATGCTGATCGGGGGGCAGGAGCGCGTGCAGTTTCGACAGCAGGGCGGCGCGCTCGCTCTCTGCGATGCGCGCGCGCGTTTGATCAAAGGTGTAGGCGACGATGGCCGTGCCCGCCACCGCGAACAGGGCCAGCGCCGCACCGGTACGCAGCATGTGTCGGGCGAGCGCCATTTATTTATGTCCGAACACGCGCGGCTGGGTGTAGTGGTCTATCAGCGGTGCCGCCATGTTCATCAGCAGCACGGCGAAGGCGATACCATCGGGATAGCCGCCCCAGGTGCGGATAACGTAAGTGAGGACGCCGACGCCCGCGCCGTAACAAAGCTTTCCCCGCGGCGTGGTGCACGCCGTCACCGGATCGGTGGCGATGAAAAACGCGCCCAGCATCGCCGCGCCGCTGAATAGATGAAACAACGGCGACACGTACGCCGCACTGTTGAACAAGTGAAAGATCAGCGCCATGGTGGACAGGCTGCCGAGCAGCGCCAGCGGGATGTGCCAGGTGATGACTTTTTTATAAATCATCCACAGTCCGCCCAGCAGAAACAGGCCGTTGATCCACTCCCAGCCCAGTCCGCCCAGGCTGCCGAACACGGGGCTGGCGCGGCGAGCGGTTTCAGCCGTTTCGCCCAGATGGAGATGGGTCTTGAGCGCATCGAGCGGCGTGGCGGCGCTCACCGCGTCCAGCGTCAGACCCGGCGGCAGCGCACCGCTGAAAATCACGCGCGCGGCCTCAATAAAATTCAGCGCGTGTCCACTCACCGTTTCCGGCGCGAGCCACTGCGTCATCTCGCGCGGGAAGGAGATGAGCAGCATCACGTAGCCCGCCATGGCGGGATTGAACGGGTTGTGGCCTAGCCCGCCGTACAATTGCTTTGCGACCACGATGGCGAACGCCGTGCCGGTCAAGGTAATCCACCACGGCGCCAGCGGCGGCAAAGACAGCGCCAGCAAAAAAGCGGTAACCGGTGCGCTGCCGTCGAGCAGAAAAGGTTTGATGGCGCGTCCGCGCACGGCCAGCATCACGGCCTCGCTGACCAGCGCCACGCTGCAGGCCAGGATGATGTTTACCGCCACGCCCCAGCCGAAAAACCAGACATAGGCGATCACGCCGGGAATGAGCGCGTAGATCACGCGCAGCATCACGCTCGATACCGGCGCGGCGCTGTGCCAATGCGGCGAGCTGGACGTTTGCACGGTCAATGCAGCGCCGTTTCGCGCGGCGCGGTTTTGCCCGCCAGCTCCGCTTTTTTCTGCGCGTGACGCGCCTCGCGCTCGGCCTTTTCCTGCGCCAGGCGCGCCAGGCGGAACTCGTGGCGTTCACGCGCCACATCAGCCTTCTGTTTTTCGCGCTCGCGGGTCCAGATCTCGCCCTTGGCGTAGCGGTAGTATTGCACCAACGGGATGTGGCTGGGGCACACCGCCGCGCAGCAGCCGCACTCGATGCAGTCGAATAAATTGTACTGTTGCGCCTTGTCGAACTCCTTGGCGTGCGCGTGCCAGTATAGTTGTTGCGGCAGCAGCTTGGCCGGGCAGGCCTCGGCGCACGCGCCGCAGCGTATACACGGCATGGCGGGCGGTTCGGCGGGCCGATGCCTGCCGGTCAGCAGGCAGTTGGTGGTTTTGACCACGGGCGCGCTGGAGGAATGTACGCTGAAACCCATCATCGGCCCGCCCATCACCAGGTGTGATATGGATGCCGGATCGGCGCCGCACTGTTCCAGCAGCTCGGACATGGGCGTGCCCAGCAGGACGTCCAGGTTGCGCGGCTTGGGAACGCCGGGCCCGGTTATCGTGACGTAACGCGAGATGAGCGGTTCGCCGAGCTGAACCGCGCGGTACACCGCGGCGGCGGTGGCCACGTTGTGGCACACGATGCCGATGTGAATCGGCAGGCCGTTGCTCGGCACTTCCTTGCCGGTGAGCACCTGGATCAACTGCTTTTCGCCGCCCGCCGGATAGCGCGTCGGAACTTGCGTTACTTGAATGTCGCTGATGTGCAATTCTCCTAGAGCGCGCAGCAGCGCGGCATGGGCCTCCGGCTTGTTGTCCTCGATGCCGATGATGCAGCGCGCGGCGTGCAGGGCGTGGCGCATGATCCGGATGCCGTGAATGATTTCGGCGGCGCGCTCGCGCATCAGCATGTCATCGCAGGTGATGTAGGGCTCGCATTCGGCGGCGTTCAGGATCAGCGCGTCCACCGCCTTGCCGAGCGGATTGAGCTTGATGTAGCTGGGAAAGCCCGCACCGCCCAGGCCGACGATGCCCGCCTCGCGGATCAGATTGCGCAAATGGCTGGGGTCTTGCGTGGTGTAATCCGGCGCCGGACGGCGCTCGCACCACTGTTCCAAACCGTCGGTCTCGATCACGATGCACGGCGCATTCATGCCCGAAGGATGGGGAACGGGAAAGTCGCCGACGGCGATCACCGTGCCGGAACTGGAGGCGTGCACCGGCGCGCTCACGTAACCCTCCGCGCGCGCGATCATCTGACCCTTCCGCACGCGCTCGCCCACTGTGACGACGGGGTTCGCCTCCGCGCCGATGTGTTGATGCAGGGGCAGTATCAGGCGCCCGGGCAGACGCGCGCGCTCGACCGGACGCTGAGTGGATTCCGCTTTATGACCGGGAAGATGCAGCCCGCCGGGAAAGCGCCACAGCTTTGTGCTCACCCGCGGCGCCCCGCGGCCTGCATCGGCGCCTGCCACTTCCAGCTGCGGATGTCCTGCCGCACCGGCGCCATGCGGATGCAGTCCACCGGACAGGGCGCGATGCACAATTCGCAGCCGGTGCATTCCTGTTCGATCACGGTGTGCATTTGTTTGGGCGCGCCGAGTATCGCGTCCACCGGGCAGGCCTGGATGCACAGCGTGCAGCCGATGCACAGCGGCTCGTCTATGATGGCCACCCTTTTCGGCTTCACCACGCCGTGCATGGCGTTGAGCGGCTTGGGGTCGCGCCCCAGCAGATCGGCCAGCGCGATGATCCCGGCCTCGCCGCCGGGCGGACACTGGTTGATGTCGGCCTCGCCGCCGGCGATGGCGGTGGCGTACGGACGGCAGCCGGGATAGCCGCATTGTCCGCACTGCGTCTGGGGCAGCAGCGCGTCTATCTTGTCCACCAGCGGATCGCCTTCAACCTTGAAGCGGATCGCGGCGAAGCCGAGAATCAGGCCGAACACCGCCGCCAGGGCGGTGAATGCGATGATGGCGGACAACATCAGGCTTTAATCAGGCCGGTGAAGCCCATGAAGGAGAGCGACATGAGGCCGGCGGTGACCAGCGCGATGGCCGGGCCGCGGAATGCGGCCGGCACGTCGGCCGCCACGATGCGCTCGCGCAGGGCGGCGAACAGAATCAGGATCAGGGAAAATCCCGCCGCCGCGCCGAAGCCGAACAGTGCGGAATGCAAAAAGCCGTGCTGCTCCTGTACGTTGAGCAGCGCCACGCCCAGCACCGCGCAGTTGGTGGTGATAAGCGGCAGATAAATGCCCAGCACCTGATACAGCAACGGACTGGTCTTGTGCACCACCATCTCGGTGAATTGCACCACCGCGGCGATTACCACGATAAAGGCGATGGTGCGCAGGTACTCCAGGCCCAGCGGCTGCAACAGATACTCATTCACCAGATAGCTGCAAACGGAGGAGAGGGTGAGCACAAAGGTGGTGGCGAGCGCCATGCCCATGGACGTTTCCAGCTTGCGTGACACGCCCATGAACGGGCACAAGCCCAAAAACTTCACCAGCACGAAGTTGTTCACCAGCACGGTGCTGACGAGGATGAGCGCGTATTCAGTCATGGCCGCCGGGCGCGTTATTCCAGATAGCCCTCATTCTAGGGCAGGTTCTACATAAATAAAAAGAATATTATTATATATTTATATGAACATAAATTATATGTCATGGGGCTATTTCACGCGCATGCCCGGCTGCGCGCCGGGGTGAGGCTCCACTATCCACAGCTCCTTGCCGCCCGGCCCGGCGGCGAGCACCATGCCTTCGGAGACGCCGAACTTCATCTTGCGCGGCGCGAGATTGGCCACCATCACCGTGAGCATGCCTTCCAGATCGGACGGCTTATAAGCGGACTTGATGCCCGCGAACACGGTGCGCGGCTTTTCCTCGCCGATGTCCAGCGTCAGCTTCAACAGCTTCTCCGCGCCCTCGACGTCTTCCGCTTTGACTATGCGCGCGATGCGAAGGTCAATTTTGGCGAAGTCCTCGATGCTGATAAGATTTTCCTTTCCCTCCGGAGGCGTGGTGGCCGGCTTGGCGCGCCCGCTTTCCTTGCTCGCCGCAAGCACGGCGTCAATCTGCTTAGGTTCAATGCGGGTCATGAGGTGCTCGTATTTATTCATTTTAAGAGGGGAAAAAGACAAATCATTCCAGGCCAATTTTCTGGAGATATTGAACAGGCCGGCAACCCTTTTTGCCAGCGAGGGCAGTATGGGTGAGAGATAAATCGTCAATACATAGAAGGCGTGAACGCTATCGCTGCATACATCATGCAGTTTCTGGCCGTGCGCGGGGTTTCTGGCCAGCTCCCAGGGCTTGTGCTTGTCAAAATACTGGTTGACGTGGTCGGCCGCCTTCATCACCGCGCGCGCCACCTTGCCGTATTCCCGTTCTGCGTAAGCGGCTGCGACTTCGTCCGCGACCGCGGTGGTGGCAAGCGTACAGGGCCGGTTGACGAATTCGCCTTTATAATGCGGCTCGGATAAGATGCCCTCAAACTGGCTGGTCAGGAATCCCGCCGCCCGGCTTGCAATGTTGATGTATTTCCCGATCAAATCGCTGTTGATCCGCGCCACGAAATCATCCAGGTTGAGATCAATATCCTCCATGGTGCCGTTGAGCTTGGTCGCGTAGTAATAGCGCAGATATTCCGGATTCAAATGATTCAGATACGTGCGCGCGGTGATGAAGGTGCCGCGTGACTTGGACATTTTCTGCCCGTTCACGGTGAGAAAGCCGTGGGCGTAAATCGCGGTCGGTTTGCGATAGCCCGCGCCTTCCAGCATGGCAGGCCAGAACAAGGCGTGAAAATACAGGATGTCCTTGCCGATGAAATGGTATAGTTCGACCTTGCTGTCCTTGCGCCAGTATTCGTCAAAGGCGACGCCTTTGCGCTCACAATAATTCCTGAAGCTCGCCATATAGCCCACCGGCGCATCGAGCCAGACGTAAAAGTATTTATCCCGGGTATCGGGAATCTTGAAGCCGAAATAGGGCGCGTCGCGCGAGATGTCCCAGTCCTGCAATCCGGCGGCGAACCATTCATCCAGCTTGTTCGCCGCCTCCGGTTGCACGTGACGCGGTTGCGTGATGTCGGGAAACAGCCAGGCGCGCAAGGCGTCCTCAAAATCGCCGAGTTCGAAGAAATAATGTTCGGATTCTTTTTCCACAGGCTTTACGCCGGAGAGTACGGATACGGGATTTTTCAGATCCGTTGGCGAGTAGGTCGCGCCGCAGGCTTCGCAACTGTCGCCATACTGATCTTGCGCACCGCAGCGCGGGCACTCGCCTTTGATGAAGCGATCGGGCAAGAACAGGTTTTTGACCGGGTCAAAGGCCTGCTTGATGGTGCGCTGTGCGATATGGCCGTTCCCGCGCAGCTTTAGATAAATGTCGCGCACCAGCGCCTCGTTTTCCGGCGAGTGCGTGGTGTGATAATTGTCGAACTTGACGCCAAAGGCGTGGAAATCGGCCGCATGCTCCTTGTGCATGCGCTCGATCAGCACCTCCGGCGTAACGCCCTCGGCCTCCGCGCGCAGCATGATGGGCGTGCCGTGCGCGTCGTCGGCGCACACGTAAGTGCAGTCATGCCCCTGCATCTGCTGGAAGCGCACCCAGATGTCGGTCTGGATGTATTCGACCAGATGGCCGAGGTGGATCGGCCCGTTGGCGTAGGGCAGGGCGCTGGTGACAAGGATTTTTCTTTTTGCGGTCATGGGAGGCGTTGGTGGTGATGTCATGGCGCTTGTTTTATAATTATACGTTTAGCGCGTGGAAAAGGACACCAAAGGGGTGGAACGAGATGGCATGAGTATTTCACAAGCAGATGTTGAAGCCCTGTTGAAAGAGCTGATTGATCCTTACCTGGGGCGAGACCTGGTGTCCGCCAAGGCGGTGAAAAACATCGCGGTAAAAGGCGATGAGGCGAAGGTCGAGATCATGCTGGGCTATCCGGCCAAGGGCTGGCAGGAACAGCTTGCCGGGCAGGTGCGTGAAAAATTGCAGTCTCTCCCCGGCCTCAAGCGCGTTGAGATTGCGGTCAGTTCGCACGTTGCCGTGCACGCGGTGCAGCGCGGGGTGAAGCCCCATCCGGCGATCAAAAACATCATCGCCGTGGCCTCCGGCAAGGGCGGCGTGGGTAAGTCCACCACGGCGGTGAATCTGGCGCTGGCGCTCTCCGCCGAAGGCGCGAACGTCGGCATACTGGACGCTGATATCTACGGCCCCAGTCAGCCGCGCATGCTGGGCGGGAACGAGCGCCCGGTATCGAAGGACGGCAAGAGCATGGAGCCGATGCTGCGCCACGGCATCCAGTCGATGTCCATCGGCTACCTGATAGACGAGGAGACGCCTATGATCTGGCGCGGGCCGATGGCGACCACCGCGCTGGAGCAGTTGCTCAACGACACGCGCTGGCAGGACGTGGACTATCTGGTGGTGGACCTGCCGCCGGGCACGGGCGACATCCAGCTCACCCTGTCGCAAAAGATTCCGGTAAGCGGCGCGGTGATCGTGACCACGCCGCAGGACATCGCGCTGCTGGATGCGCGCAAGGCGCTCAAGATGTTTCAGAAGGTCGAGGTGCCGGTGCTCGGCATCATCGAGAACATGAGCACGCACATTTGCAGCCGGTGCGGACACGAGGAGCACATCTTCGGCGCGGGCGGCGGCGAACGCATGGCGCGACAATATAATGTCGAATTGCTGGGGGCGCTGCCGCTGGATATCTCAATCCGCGAAAACGCCGACAACGGCCATCCCAGCGTCATCGCCGAGCCCGACGGGCGCATCGCGCGAATATACCGCGACATCGCGCGCAAGGTGGCCGCCAGGCTCGCGCTCCAGGCCAAAGACTTCAGCGCCAAATTCCCCAAGATTGTCATACAGAACACCTAAAAATGGAATTCATCCAATGAGCATTAAATCCGACAAATGGATCCGCCGCATGGCGGAGCAGCGCGGCATGATCGAGCCGTTCGAGCCGCGCCAGGTGAAGCAAAACGGCAGCGGCCAGGTGGTGTCATACGGCACCTCAAGCTACGGTTACGACATCCGCTGCGCGGACGAATTCAAAATCTTCACCAACATCAATTCCACCATCGTGGACCCGAAGAATTTCGATCCCAACAGCTTCGTGGACGTCAAGGCCGGCGTGTGCATCATCCCGCCCAATTCGTTCGCGCTGGCGCGCACCGTGGAGTATTTCCGCATCCCGCGCGACGTGCTCACGATTTGCCTGGGCAAATCGACCTATGCGCGCTGCGGCATCATCGTCAACGTCACCCCGTTCGAGCCGGAGTGGGAAGGCTACGCCACGCTGGAATTTTCCAATACCACGCCGCTGCCCGCCAAGATATACGCCAACGAGGGCGTCGCGCAGGTGCTGTTTTTCGAGTCCGATGAAGCCTGTGAGACCTCCTACAGGGACCGCGCGGGGAAATATCAAAAGCAGGTGGGCGTGACCCTGCCCAAGACCGGCTGAGTGAACCCTCTGGCCGAGATCAGCCCATGGCTTCCGGTGTTTTTTCTCGCCGCGCTGCTTTACAGTTCCGTAGGTCACGGCGGCGCCTCGGCCTATCTAGCGCTGCTGGTGTTGAGCGGGCTGGCGCGCCCGGAAACGGTGCCAGTGGTGCTGGCGTTGAACATTGCGGTGGCGTTCATCGCGTTTGTGAACTACCGCCACGCCGGGCATTTCTCCCTGCGGCTGTTGTGGCCGTTTGCCGTCACGTCCGTTCCGGCGGCATTTATCGGCGGCTCGCTGCACGTTTCGGCGCGGGTGTTCTCCATCATACTGGGCGTCGCCTTGCTCGCCGCCGCGGTTCGCCTTCTGTTGGTTAACCGCTTCCGTCAAGCGCCGACCGCGTATCCGCGGGACAGCCGCTTACTCATCGCATTGCCCGTCGGCATTGTACTGGGGCTGCTGGCCGGCCTGGTGGGCATAGGCGGAGGAATCTTTTTAAGCCCGCTGTTGTTATTGCTGGGCTGGGCCGACGCCAAACAGACGGGAGCAGTCACGGCGGGATTCATTATTCTCAACTCGGCCAGCGGCCTGTTGGCGCAGAGCCTCAAAAGCACGCCTGACTGGAGCCTGCTCTGGCTTCTGCTCGCCGTGGTCGTGAGCGGCGCTCTGATCGGTTCCTGGTGGGGGGCGTTTAAGCTATCAACCGCACGGCTGCAACAAGTACTGGGTGCAGTATTGCTCGCAGCGGGTATAAAATTGCTGTTGACGGCTTGAGGCATACATAACGCCCTAAATCTACTGCGCGTCTTTGATGGGGGTGCGCGACGATTTCTGTCATTATGTATGTATAATCTGGTGCTGTAATTATACACTTCGCGCAAACCTTCTTTGAGCGGGGAAACTGATCCGCCCCGCCGCCCCGCCGCCTCGCTTGCGCTCGTCACCCCAAAGAAAAGTTTTGCATGCGGATTTCATTTTGCGCGCGCCGGATTTTTTCTTCTAATAAGGAAAACAAAACTTTTCTTTGGGGCTCTGCTCTGAAAGTGTCATGAGTTCGGCAATGCGCGCCTCGGCTATGTCGCCCATTCTGGATCCGCCAATTTTTGCTTGGTGGAAATGTGACCTCCTCCCCAATTTAGTGCGGCCCGGCGTTAGAAAAAGAAGAGGCTTGACATGCAAATAAGAATAATTATCATTATCAACTATGATTCAGGATGGCGTAATAACAGGATTTGACCGTGTGCACGGATTCGGATCGATATCAGGCTGAGCCGATGCTTTGTCGTCGACCGGGAAGGAAGCGTGGTGTCCTACCGGATCGACCTACCTGCGCTAGCGGGGGATGCCGTTACCATGTCCGGCCACTATGACTCAAAGCTGCTCGCCGCACTGGCCGCCTGTTACGAGGACTTGAAGGCGTTTCTGGCCCGCAAGTACGGTTGTCCGCTGCTGGCTGAAGAGGTGGTGCAGGAGACCTGGCTGCGGGTACGGCGGCTCTCGCAGCCGCCGGCGGTGGAGCATCCGCGCGCGTACCTGTTTAAAATGGCGGCCAACCTGGCTGTTGACCATCTCCGTTCGGAAAAATCGTGCACGCGGCATATCAGTGCGGAGCCGGTGCCGGAGGATGTCTCCAGCGGTATGCCCTTACCGGAGACAGTTATCGACTATCAGCAACGGTTGGCGATCTTGCGCAAGGCGGTCGATGAACTGCCGCCGCGCTGCCGCGAAGTGTTCCTGCTCCATAAATTCGAAGGTCTGAGCCATGCGGAGATTGCCGGCCGTCTGGGTATCTCACGAAATATGGTGGAAAAACATATTATCCGCGGTCTCGCCCATTGCCGGGACCGTCTGCAACAGGCTGTTCAGTAAGATGTGGGTAAGGTGTCACACGGGCGGTACTGTCTTAGGTAATAATGGCAAGAACGGCGACGGGTTTGCAACTGCCTTAGAACGGCTTATGGAGCATTTATCAGCGCAACAATGGGTGCGACCGGCATAACGCACGACCCGTTGGACAAGACCGTGTCCGACGAAGCGGTTGCCTGGTTTACCCGGCTGCACTCCGGGGATGCCACGGAAGAGGATCAACGCCAATATGAAGCCTGGCGTGCACGCAGTCCCCTTCATGCGCGGGAGTTCGACAGGGTCAGCGCCCTCTGGAATGATCTCGACGGCCTCAAGACCTGGGCGGAGAGGGAACTTGCAAGGGGAAAAGCCGTTAGCCATGCCCCGGCCCCACCGCCGGGCCGAATGCGAAAGCATGGCGTATTGAGGTGGGGGGCATCCCTGGTCGCTGTGTTATTGGTTCTGCTGGGGGGAAGTTTCTGGCTGCCCGATACCTGGGTGCGCCTTGCCAGCGATTACCACACGCAAACCGGGGAGCAACAGACGCTGACCCTGACCGACGGCTCGATGGTCTATCTGGATGCCGAATCAGCCCTATCCGTCAATTTTTCACCACAACTCCGGCGGCTGGTGTTGCATCGGGGCCGTGCTTTGTTTGTCGTCACGGCGGATAAGCACCGACCCTTCGAAGTGGTTGCCGCTGGCGGCACGGTCCGGGCCCTGGGTACTGCGTTTGAGGTGTACAAAAAGCCGGATCAAGTGGTGGTGACCGTGCTTGAGAGCAAGGTAGAGGTTGCCCGTGACGGCTTGACGGCGAGGCTGATGCCAGGGCAGCGGGTTTATTATGACCAGAACACTGGTCTGTCCAATATCAAATCGGTCGATCGTAACCAAATCGCCTCCTGGCGGCGCGGCAAGTTGGTGTTTCACGATTGGCCGCTGGGGGAGGTGATCGAAGAAGTCAATCGCTACCGCAAAGGCGCTATCCTTGTTCTCGATCGAGAGCTGCGCACATCGCGGGTCAGCGGTATTTTCGATACCGGCAATCCCGATGCGGTGCTCCAGGCCCTGGAGGATACATTGCCGATACGCGTGCACCGCTTGACGCGCTATTTGATCCTGCTGGATCGGATCGAACCCCCGGTTCCCATCCGCTAGAGTACTCCCTGCGAAAAAACGCTGTCCCGATGTCAGGGGAGGGGTCTCGTTAATCGTCTTTGTTGAGAATAATATGCATTAAGATTCTCATTATGATCAACTGGAGCAGATAAAACGATGAAACAACACCCTGATTTTATTGGAAGAGTTATGGGCTGCACAAAGCCCCGGACAAAGCAAGGGCCCCTCTGGCTTCTTCTGATGACTGCGTCACTGGCCATGACGCCAGCGGCCTACGCACAAGAGGCGCCGGATGTTTCCGGCTCCCCGCCGGCGGCGGTGCAGGCCACAGAAAGCGAGCAGTTACACTTCAATATCCCGCCGCAGGCCCTTGCCTCTGCGCTTTCCCGCTTCGGCGAAACAGCCAACCTTCAGCTCCTGTATGACGCAGCGTTGACGCGAGGGCTAAGCACGGAGGGGGTGTCGGGTACCTATACCCCCGAACAGGCCCTGCGCATCCTCCTGGCCGGAACGGGGTTAACCGCCCGCTTTGCTGATTCCGGCACAGTGACGCTGGAGCGTTTGGCGGTAGGCAAAGATGAGGCCTTACCCAAGGTTGTTGTTACTGCCACCCGCGGTTTGGGAAAGTTTGCCGATTCACCCCAGGCGGTAACCATAGTCAGCCGTGAGCAGGTCGAGGAGCAGCGTGCGTTATCGAGTGATCTGGGCGATCTGCTCGCCAAAACCGTGCCCGGCTTTTCGACCAGCACCGAGGGGCTGACTGACGTGGGCCAGACCCTGCGTGGCCAGAATCTATTCGTTCTGATTGACGGGGTACCGCAGACCATCGCGTTGCGCGATGGCCAACGTAACTTGAGGACCATCGATCCATCGGCCATCGAACGTATTGAGGTGCTGCGTGGTTCCACCGGAGTTTATGGTCTAGGAGGCACCGGCGGCATTATTAATATCATCACCAGGAAGACAGGCGAAGGGCCGGCGCGGTTCACGGCAGAGGCGTCGCTTGGGTTTGCGCCTGCAGACGTGGGGGAAAGCCTGCGCAAGCGCTTAGTACAACGGGTGGAAGGCGGGAAGGGACGCGTCGATTATGCCTTCAGCGTCTCGGGCGAGCAGACCGGCGGTTTCTTCGATGGCGAGGGCGATCGCATCCCACCCGATCCCAATCGTCAGGGGGGGCTGGCGGACTCCGACGCCTATAACCTGTTCGGCAAGCTGGGCTTCGATCTCAACGCGCAACAGCAGCTCGATCTCTCCCTGAACTATTACGACATCAAACAGGACACGGACTTCGTACTGGTGCCGGGTGTGACTGGCGTGCGGAAGACCGCAGCGGTCAAAGGTAAAGTGCCGGGCAAGAACATGGGAACGGAAAACCTGCAAATCAATCTTGCCTACCGCAATGAGAATGTCATGGGGAGCCAGGTCAAGGGGCAACTCTATTACCGTGATCACATGACACGCTTTGGTTTCTTCCCCGCCCCGACTTTTCCTGGCGGTGGACAGAGTTTTCTGGATTCGCAGCGAGCAGGGGCGCGTTTGGACATCGGGACACCACTCTCTGGTGGGCTGCTTCTCTGGGGTATGGATTTGCTGAGCGAAAAAACCGCTCAGCCCCTCGAAGACGGGAGAATCTTCGTGCCCGAAATGCGGCAGGATACCATCGGGCCCTTCGTGCAGGCCGAGTTCGAGGTGAGCGCAGCCTTAACCGTACATGGTGGCGCCCGCTACGAGCGGATCCAATTCGAGGTTGATGATTATACGACCGTTTTTGGTAAAAACGTCAAGGGTGGCGAGCTTGATTACGATGACACAGTATTCAATGTGGGAGCGGTGTATTACTTTACCGACGCGATCAGCGGTTTCGCCTCCTTTTCGCAGGGGTTCACGGTGCCGGAAATCGGCCGGGTTTTGCGTAACGCCCCCGACGGGACCTCGGTAGAGAATATCCGCCCGGAGCCCCAGGTCGTAGATAACTATGAACTGGGTATCCGCGGCAACTGGCCGACGGTGCAGGCCGAATTATCACTGTTCTTTAGCGAATCCGATTTGGGCACCTCATTAAGCAGCCCGAGGTTAGCATCCGATCCCATCCTGGTACTACGTGATCCGGAACGCGTCTATGGCATAGAGGCCTCATTGGATACCCAGCCATTTAAGAAATGGAATATGGGAGGGACCTTGACCTGGATGGAAGGGAAAAGGGATGCAGATGATGACGGCAGTTTTGAGACCTATCTGCTGGGCAATCGCATCCCGCCGCTCAAGCTGACCGCGTATGCTGAACATCAAACCTTGGCGAACTGGCGCAACCGTTTTCAACTGCTGTATTCGGGTAATCGCAATCGTTTCGATGGACAAAGAGGATTCGGTAAGGGTAAAGTGCGCGACTTTGTCTTGGTGGATTGGCTCAGCACCGTCAAGTTGGACACAGGCACATTGCAGGTCGGTGTAGAAAATCTGTTTGATGAACAGTATTTCCCGGTAATTTCACAGATGTTTAACTTCAATGAAAACTATTCGGCCGGGCAGGGACGCACGATCAGCGCGACCTATTCGATTGAGTGGTGAAAGAAAGAACTTAGTTGTTTGACCAGGAGTGGAGAATATGTGCACAAGGAACGTGCATCTGTTTGAGGATAAGGAGGCCATAGTAGATGGTTCATGAATCCATTATCAGTTGTATCGGTAATACGCCGTTGGTTCGCCTGACCCGGCTTTTTCCGCAGCCTGGACTTTATGTGATCGCCAAGCTTGAGCTGTTCAATCCGGGCGGAAGCGTGAAGGATCGGCCTGCGCGTTTCATCGTAGAACAGGGACTGCGTGACGGGAGTATCAGACCGGGTACCCATCTGATTGAGAGTACATCCGGAAATCTCGGTATCGCACTGGCCATGATCGCCAAAATTCATGGCCTGAAGTTTACCTGTGTGGTGGATCCGAAGATATCGCCGACCAATCTGCGCATCATTAAATTGCTGGGAGCGCGCATCGAGATGGTTGACGAAGCGGATGATCAGGGTGGTTATCTGAACAACCGGATCAAACGGGTTAGGGCGCTGTTGGATGAAATCCCGAACAGCATGTGGGTCAACCAGTACGCCAACGAGCATAACTGGCGGGCGCACTACCAGGGCGAAGGTGAAGAAATTATTACCGAACTGGATGGGCCAATCGACTGTTTGGTTGTCGGGGTCAGCACCAGTGGCACGATTCTCGGGCTCGCCAGGCGTCTGCGCCGTGCCTTTCCCAATCTGCGCGTGGTTGCGGTGGATGCGCTGGGCTCGGTTATTTTTGGCACCGCCCCTCGTGCCCGCGAATTGCCGGGTATCGGCGCCAGTCGTCCGCCGGAGTTGCTGAGGCCCGAGGAGATCGACGAGGTCATTCACGTCAGCGATTGGGAATCGGTTCAAGGGTGCCACACCCTGTTGGCGAAAGAAGGCATTTTTGCCGGCGGTTCCTCCGGGTCGGTGGTGGCCGCTATGCAAAGACTGTTGCCGTCCTTCCCGCGTCCTTACCGTGTGCTGACCCTGTTTGCCGATCGTGGAGACCGTTACCTCGACATGGTTTATGACGAAACCTGGGTAGCGGGCTTGCGACGCGAAGTGGTCGATCCGAGTTATTCCATCCCGGCCCAAAACATGGTCGGCGTTAATCAGTCACTGACGATGAAAGTGTCATGACACCTTACAAATCCGAAGATATGGCGGTGGAAGCGGCCACGCCGGGCATTCTTTATTTGAGCCGTTCCGATTTGATGGAGCTGGGCGGCGGTCATTCCGAAATTTACATGCAGGCGCTGACCGAGGGCTTGCGTCTGCATGCCCGGGAGGAGTATGTCCAGCCATTGAAGCCCTATTTGCGCTGGCCCGGGGCCGGGCATATTGCAGACCGGATTATTGCCATGCCCGGTTATCTGGGGGGCAAGCATCCGGTGGCAGGGATAAAGTGGGTGGGGAGCCGTCACCAGAATCCGGAGCTCCGCAGGCTGGAGCGCGCCAGCGCCCTGACCATTCTTAACCACCCGGAAACAAATTATCCCATGGCGGTGATGGAAGGCGCCCTGATCAGCGGCATGCGCACCGCGGCGGTTACGGCCATTGCGGCGCGTCATCTGGCGCGCAAAGGGTTTGCCAGCGTTGCCATCATCGGCTGTGGACCGATCGGACGTATGCAGTTGACGACGTTATTGGAGCAATTTCATTCGATTGCCGATGTACATTTGTTCGATCTCAAGACTGACGCGGCGCGCGCGCTCATCGAATCGATCGGCCCCGACCACGGCCGGATCGAGTTTCATATCTCTGAATCCGCCGAGGCCGCAGTACGCAATGCGGATGTCGTGGTGCCGTGCACCATCACTGATCAACCCTATATCCCATTCGAGTGGCTGCGTAGCGGTACCTTTGTCAGCAATGTTTCGATCATGGATGTACACAAAGAGGTTTTTTTGCAGGTCGACAAAGTCGTGGTCGATGATTGGGAGCAGTGTAACCGGGAAAAGAAAGTCATTAATCAACTGGTCTTGGAAGGGCGGTTTTCCCGTGAGCAGTTGCATGCCGAACTGGGTGAGATTGTCGACGGGCGGCGACCGGGGCGCGAAACGGATCGCGAGATCATTCTTCTCAATCCGATGGGGATGGCCATTGATGATCTGGCTTGTGCACAGGCGCTCTATCAGCGGGCGCTTTCAACCGGAGCCGGCACATGGCTGAGTCTGTACTGATAGCGATGCGATCACCCATCGTCGAACACGAGCCGGTATCCGCCGCAAACCAGGCTAGTGCCGCTGTCATGCATGCGCTGGTCGATGCGATGTTGCAGGAAAATCTATTCGGTATACTGGATCATGGCGAAATGTTGTGCACCATGCCAGAAGCGGATGGAATTCCCGGGTTCGCACTAGACCGTGAAGAAGTCTACTTCCGCGTGCCGCTGCAGGATTCGGATAGCAGGATTGTTTTCCGGGTCAGGCGCAATGCATTTTTGCAACCCTACCGGTTGAGCCGGCCGCCGGCCCTGCAGCTATCGTCTTGTAACGGTGAACCGGCATGGCAGGCGCTAACCCCTGATGATTTGGCGAACAACCTGGCAACGGCGAGGGAAGACAATGGTGCGGATAGCGCGTGGCCGAACTTGCCTGCCTTGCTGGATGATCTGCGTTTGTCCATCGAACAAACCGCATTGTCGTTAGCGGCAACGGCAACAGTCGCAACCGCTATCGCGGTCAAGCGCAACCCCGGCCTGGTGGCGTGGGAACGATTCGCCGCCTTGCAGGATCGCCCTTTTCACCCCACTGCGCGTGCCAAAAGCGGTTGGACGGTCGATGATTATCGCCGTTATGGCGCGGAGCATGGGCATGACTTTGGACTGGCATGGGTCGCGGTGGCGCGCGACTTTATCAGCGTTAGTTCCGCCGCCGGCGGATGTGAACCGGCGGAGACGATTCTGAATGAAACAGAGCGGCAGAAGCTCCAAGAGGCCATGCAACGCGCCGGTTTACCGATGGCGGAGTATTGCGCGTTGCCGGTGCATCCCTGGCATCAACAACAGGTATTGCCCGAGGTATTGTCTGCTGAGTTGGCGCGCGGGATCTGTGTGTCGCTGACAGCGGAGTTGGGCCGGTTTGTTGCCACGTCCTCGGTGCGCAGTCTTGCACCGGTGTCAGGCGGCGCGGCACATATCAAACTGCCGCTCGGGATCCGTTCCCTGGGCGCATTGCGCATCCTGCCGCCACGCTATCTGCATAACGGGACGCAGGGACAGCAACTGCTGGAACAAGTGATCGCGCGCTCGGCGACGATGGACGGGCGGCCGCACCTGTGCGCGGAGGATAAATGGTGGGCGTTTTTCACGCCGGAAGACGGGCCGCTGGCGGATCGTCCGGGCTATCTTGCCTGTATGCTGCGCACTTACCCGGAGCATTTGATCGATAGCCCCGGTGTCAGTCTGGTTCCGATGTCGGCGTTGCCGGTGGTCACGCCAGAGGGACGCATGCCGGCAATGGAACAATTGTTATCCCAATGGCCGGGCCACGGCAATGAGGGCGAGCGGGCACTGGCGTTATTCAGCGCCATCTGCACGCAGTTGATCGAATTTGCCTTTGTCTGTTTTGGCTACGGCGTCATGCCTGAGGTGCACGGCCAGAATGTATTGCTGGTCGTGCGCGCCGGTCGCCTCGACGGATTGTTGTTGCGTGACCACGATACCGTGCGTATCCACCGGCCGTGGTTGCGGGCTCACGGTTTGTCCGAACCGGACTATGTGCTCAATCTCGCCACGCCGGGCACCATGATTAACCCCAGCCCCGAGGATCTGCTCATGTATTTCCAGACCTTGGGCGTGCAGGTCAATCTCTATGCGATCATCAATGCCTTGGCACAGGCCTATCCCGTCGCGGAACGTGATGGTTGGCAGGTGGTAAAAACCACTATTGAGACGGCGCTAGCCAGGCTCGATTTACCCGACGAGGCGCGGCGCGTACTGGAAAGAGAACTGCTGCACAAGGAAACCTGGCCCACGAAATTGTTGTTGGCCCCGTTTCTGGCCAGCAAGATGCCGAGCGCCGGCATGCCGACCGGACGTGGCCTAATTGCCAACCCGTTCCGTTCCCTGACGGCCGGGCAGGCAAACAGGCGGGTGAGCCCATGAGTGCCGCCGAGGCTGCTTGGCGGCGTGACTATCGATTGCTGTGGAGTGGCCAATTCTTTGCCACCCTAGGGTTGATGGCGCTGGTTCCGCTGCTTCCTTTTTATATGGAAACCCTGGGCAGCAGTGACGCGGCGAATCCGCGCTGGACCGGGCTGGCCCTGGCGGCGCCAGCGCTCAGCGTGATGCTGGCGGCGCCGCTATGGGGCTGGTTGAGTGACCGCTCGGGGCGTAAAACAACCGTGGTCTATGCCTTCCTGGGATTCGCTCTGAGTATGATTTTGATGGCCCTCGCGCGTACCCCGCTCGAGTTTGTCTTGAGCCGTGTATTACAAGGTGCCTGCGGGCTGGTTGTCACGATTGCGGCATTTATCAGCGTTGCGGCACCGGCACAAACACGGGGGCGCGCCCTAGGGGGACTGCAGAGCGCGACCGCCGCGGGGTCGCTCGCCGGTCCCTTGCTGGGGGGAGTCATGGCGGATCTGTGGAGCCTGCGCCCATTGTTGCTGATGACCGGCCTGGCGTCCGCAGTAGGCGGTGTGATCGCCGCCCGGGTGTTAATCCGGCAAACGACGGAAGCGACCGGTGCGGCTCACGCATTTCCACGCCGGGCGCTGTCGGCCATGTTTCGCGATCCTGGTCTGCGCGCTTTTGTCCTCGCCGGTATCTGTGTGCAGACGGGTGCTTACGGATTAGTGAGCGTATTCGCGCCCCAGGTCAAGGCGTTGCTTGTTAATCCGGCCTATGCAGCGACGTGGGTGGGCGTGCTATATGCCGTGACCTGGAGCGTGACGTTGTTGAGCGCACCCTGGTGGGGAAACCGGAATGATCGTACCGCTGTGGAGCGCAATTTTCTCATTGCGGCCTGCGGGTGCGCCGTCAGTATCGCCTGCCAGGCCCTGGTGACCGATGCGCAATGGCTCTTGCCGTTGCGCGTGGCGCAGGGATTTTTCTTTGCGGCGTTGGTGCAGTCGGTTTATCTGCGCATCAGTCAGGTCGGCGTGACGGCGCATCAGGGGACGCAAATCGGCGTCGCCAACAGCTTGCTCATGTCGGGGCAAATTATAGGACCGCTGGTAAGCGTCGTGTTGTCCACATTCCTTGCCTTGCCTGGGGTGTTTTTTGTTATGGCAGGCGTTTTTTTCGTGGCGGCCGGCATTGTTTGGCGGCAGCGTCGCCGTTCTTGGGAAGTGGGGTATGCATCATGAATCCGCAAGTTGCTGTCAAGGACTGTACGGACCAGGTAGCGGTTGAACAAACGGCGATCGAACGTTTGCTCAATTGTTATTTGCGAGAAACCGGTATTTTGGAACCGCACAGTGAATCCGATGTCGCCACGCTAAACGACGCCTGCCGTGAACGCTATCAACGTCTGGCGCAACGGGGACAGGCAGTGGCTCTGAGGCTGCCGGCAACGGATGTGCTGCTGATGGGGGTGTGCCGCTATCGTTCCGCAGTGGGCCATCATGAATACGAGCCGCAGTGGTGGCGCAGTAATGGCGGGGAACCCCCTCGTCCGGTCACGGGGGCGGTTGAATTGGCAAGGCTATTGGTGGCGGAGCTCGCGGGGCAAGACGCCGCTGTGAATAACCGGGATGGGCGAATAGCCAGCCTGCTAGCGCACGTTCAAAACAGCGTCGATAAGACCAGGCGTTATGTCGAGGCGCGTTTGCGCGATGGGTCGGCAGGTTGGGATCCCAATGTTGCCGATCCTTTTTTGACTGCGGAGCAGTCGTTGTTGTTCGGTCATCCGTTTCATCCAACGCCGAAGAGTTCGGAAGGATTTTCAAGCGGGGATCTGGCGCGTTTTGCACCCGAGTTAAGGGCCGCCTTTCGGTTGCACTATTTTGCGGTTGATCCCGAGTTGATACAGGAGGATTTCATTTCCGGTACAGTCCGGGCCGTGATCCCCGGGCATGTGCGGGAGGCGGCGGACAAACGTCTTGAGGCGCGCTTCAGAGGTTGGCCGCTATTGCCCTGTCATCCTTGGCAGCATGATTATCTGCGCCGGGAGCAGGCGGTGTGTAACCTGATCGCGGATGGGCGCCTGCGCGATCTGGGTATGTTGGGCAACATGGTCTATCCAACCTCCTCCGTCCGCACGGTGTGGGATGCCCGGCATGAATACTTTTTCAAACTTCCTTTGAATGTGCGCCTGACAAATTTCGTGCGGGTTAATCCGTTGGAACAAATGCAGCGTAGCCTGGCGGTCAGCCGGGCCCTGTCGGTCTGGCAAAAGCATAAACCTGCCAGTGGATTTTCCGTATTGTTGGAGGTCGGTTATCGCACCCTCATGAATCCGGACTGGGACTCGGGCACGCGCGAACGGCTCGCAGCAAGTTTCGCCGTCTTGTTCCGCACGAATCCCTCAGGCGTTCCGTCACCCATGGTGCTGGCGGCGATGCTGGAACCCGATGTCCGGGGTGGGACGCCGGCGATTATGCATTGCATTTACCGTGCTGCGCGAGGTCGCGGCCGCACGGTTGACATCACTTTCCTACGCGAGTGGCTGCAACGCTATCTGGAGATCAGTTTATTGCCACTGGTGCAGTGCTTCGTACAAGGCGGTATCAGTCTGGAGGCGCATGTGCAGAATAGTCTGCTGGCGGTCCGTGCGGGATGGCCGGAGCGCTTTTTTATCCGTGACCTTGAGGGCGCAAGTATTGCACGAGGCATCGCGAAGCGTCATGGGCTGTTCCGTCATCTGGAAGAAAATAGTACGGCCTTTTACGATGATGGCGAGGCCTGGCATCGCTTCAAATATTATGTACTGGTGAATCAGCTCGGCCATTTGATCGCCGTGCTCGCGCGCCATGGCGAGGCGGATGAACATGTTTTATGGGACGTGGTGCGTACTGTCCTGCAAGACAACACCGCCTTGTTTTCTGGAAAAGGGGGGGAGGATTATCTCCATGATTTACTAAACAGCAGAGTGTTGCCAGCCAAAGCCAATTTTATCAGTCGGTTACAGGAGCGCGGCGAGCATCCCCTGTATGTGCCCGTTCCGAATCCGCTACAAGTGAGTATGCCATGACACAGTCGGTCGTTTTACCCGATAACCACGCAACGCAAACAGTCAGTCCCTGTCACGAAGTGGAACGGGCATTGCAGTCTGAATCCTTTACTCGAGTACATCGTCGTATATTGCGGCAACTGATAGAGTCGTTGATTTATGAAAATGTGATTCAGCCGCGCAGCAAAATTGTCGATGGAAAATTGCATTTCTATCTGGATGGGTGCGACGCTAATGGCGATGCCGTGCACTACCGTTTTAGCGGTCGGCGTCGAGCCAGCTTTGACCGAATTCGGCTGGACGCCGCGCCCGTTATGCGGTATGCACAAGACACGGTAAACGAGGTTGAATCACTGGCTGATTTTCTTCTGGAAATACAAGGCTCCATGAATGTTGACTCTGAGCGGCTGATGCACTTTATCCATGAACTTGAACAGACCTTGTTTAATGATTGTCTAGCGCAATTTGCGCGGCAACAGCGGCGAGATATCCTGCGCACACTTGATTACGACGATGTGGAATCGCTGCTCGCAGACGGCCACCCCTATCACCCCTGCTATAAATCCCGGATCGGCTTCGATTATCGGGATAACCGCGCCTTCGGCCCAGAGTTCGGTCAGCCCTTACAGCCGCTGTGGTTGGCCGCACGCCGGGACAGACTTCGGGTCAAGAGTTCAACGGGATGTGATTTTTCAGCATTCATTGCCGGTGAATTGGGCGAGTCGGTGCACGCGCGATTCCTGAGCAAGATTGAACAGCAGGGGGGCAGACCGGACAACTATTATTTGCTGCCCGTTCATCCCTGGCAGTGGCGTGAGCAGATCGCGCACACGTTGTTCCAGGATATCAGGCGGCAGGATCTGATCGTGCTTGGTCCGGCCCGGGACAGTTACCGGGCGCAACAATCCATTCGCACACTGGCGAATGACAGCCGGCCGGAGCGTTGTTATCTGAAACTGTCCATGAGTATTCTCAACACCTCGACGTCGCGTATCCTTGCGCCACATACGGTACAAAATGCGCCGGCTGTTTCCGCCTGGCTCAAGACCATCATTGAACAGGACACTTTTCTGCGTGAAGTAGTGCGCCCGGTGTTTCTGGCCGAAGTGTGTGGAGCGGTTTACCTGCCCGTGGGTCCGGATATTGTGCAGAAAAAAAGATATGGCATGCTCGCCTGTATTTGGCGAGAAAGTCTGCATCCTTATCTGGATGCCGGTGAGGCCGCCATTCCCTTCAATGCGCTGACGCATCTCGATGTCGATGAAAGACCGTTTGTCGAGCCCTGGGTCAAAGCGCATGGATTCTACCCCTGGTTGCGTCGTCTGATGGAAGTGAGTGTCGTGCCGGTGCTCCACATGTTGTGCGCGCACGGCATTGCATTGGAATCGCATGCACAGAACATGATGTTACTCCACAGGGAGGGATGGCCGACACGGGTAGCGTTGAAGGACTTTCATGACGGCATCCGCTTTGCACCGGCTTATCTTGCCCATCCCGAAAAGCAGCCGACGCTGCTTGCGACGCCGGCGGAACATGCGCGCGTCAACCGTAATTCCTATATCGAGACCGATGATCCCACGGAGTTGCGGGATTTCGTGCACGATGCACTGTTGTTTATCAATCTATCAGAATTGGCGCTGCTCCTGAGCGAACATTTCAGCCTGGATGAGGAGGTGTTCTGGGCGCTGCTCGGCGAAGTCATCCGTGACTATCAGGGTCGTTTTCCGGCCTTTCAGCCGCGCTTTGCACTGTTCGATTTTTTTGCATCCGAGGTTCGGGTCGAACAGTTGGCGCTGCGCCGTCTGCTACCGGATACCGAGGTGCGCATGCAACGTGTCACCAATCCGCTTGCAGGCAAGGATCGGGAAGACGGCGCGAGGAGACATCCGGCATGCTAAGGCGCAATACCTTGAAACAGGCCTTACTGGAAGGAAAGCCGGTGGCCGGCCTGTTCTGTTCGACACCCGCTCCACTGATGGTGGAGATGATTGGTTGCGCCGGGTTTGATTTCGTGATTCTCGACACCGAACACGTCCTGGTGAATCCCGAGACGCTGGCAAACATGATCCGGGCGGCCGAAGGGGTCGGGCTGACGGCTCTGGTGCGCGTACCGGCCGGCTCGCCCGATACGATTTTGCATGCCCTAGATGCCGGTGCGCAGGGCATCGTCGTGCCGCGCGTGAACCGGGCTGAAGACATCGCGCGTGCGGTGCAGGCCAGTCGCTACCATCCGCATGGCTGCCGCGGTCTTAATGGCGGCCGCATGGCCGGCTTCGGTAAGATGGATTTGGTTGACTACATTCAGACCGCAAACACGGAGGTGATGGTCATCCCGATGATTGAAGATATTGAAGGTTTGAAGAACCTGCCGGAGATTCTTACGGTGCCGGGGATTGATATGGTATTGGAAGGTGCGGCGGATCTTTCCCAGTCCCTGGGAATTCCCTGGCAGACACGCGCTCCCGAGGTGCGCCGGGTGCTGGCGGACATGTATAACACGGCACGGCAGCACGGTATTCCGTTTTGCGCCACCCCGCGGGCGCAGGAAGATCTTCGAGCATGGCTGGATCAAGGCGTTAACGCCTTTGTGCTCGGTGATGAGCGCGGTATTGCCGTACGCGCTTTGCGTGCAGAGAATGAATCATTTTTACATGCATTGAGGCATTATCAATAAGGACTTGTTTGCGTGGAGCACATCGTCGATTTCATCAGAACAATCAAATCACAAGACAATGCGCCTTGTTGCGCCTACATCTATGATTTGGACCAACTGCGCCGACATGCGATGCAGACGATACAGAGCCTGCCGGCGTCATGCCAACTGTTCTATGCCATTAAGGCAAACTCGGAGGCGTGCATCCTGCAGGAATTGTCACCGATTGTGCACGGCTTTGAAGTGGCATCCGGCGGTGAGATTGAAAAGGCTCGCGCGGTGGACAGTGATGCACCGATCCTGTTTGGCGGGCCGGGAAAGACCGGTGAGGAAATTGCCTCCGCCATACGTCACAGGGTAAAACTCTTGCATGTGGAAAGTCTGCACGAATTGCAGCGTGTGAACTACATTGCCGCGCAAATGCAAGCCACGGTGCCGATTCTGCTGCGCGTTAATTTGCGTGGGTCATTGCCATCCGCAACTTTGCACATGGCGGGTGCGCCAACCCAATTCGGTATTGCTGAGGAGGATATCCCAAAGGCGATCACCCTGGCTCAGCAATGTGCCCATGTGGATTTGCATGGGTTTCATTTCCATTCCATCTCCAATAACCTGGATGCGCATCAGCATGTACAACTCATCCGCCATTACATCACCTCGGCGCGCGACTGGGCGAAGGCATTTGCGGTTAATCTGCGCTACCTCAATGTAGGTGGCGGCGTCGGGATCAATTATGTGAATCTCGAAAAGCAATTTGATTGGCTGACTTTTACATCCCAGCTCGGCGCATTGATCAGGGAGTTGCGTCCAGGTTTCACGCTGCTGTTTGAGTGTGGTCGCTATCTGAGTGCAGCATGTGGTTATTATGCTGCGGAAGTGCTGGATGTGAAGTTTACTCACGGCAAGTGGTTTACCGTCATCCGTGGCGGCAATCACCACTTTCGTCTGCCCGGCGCCTGGCAGCACAATCATCCCTTCCGGGTTGTTCCTGTTGATGAATGGCGATTTCCTTTCCCGCGCCCCGAAGTGTGCAGCAATGATGTGACCATTGCCGGAGAACTGTGTTCGCCAAAGGATCTGTTAGCGCGCGATGTGCCGGTTGAACGTGTGCGCGCAGGGGACATTCTATTGTTTCCCTATGCAGGCGCATACGGCTGGCATATTTCCCATCACGATTTCCTCAGTCATCCCCATCCACAGATGCATTACTTGTCACAGGAGGCAGCGACAGAGGCTTGGGGCAAAGAGCTTGATGTGGGTGATATGCCCATTCAGAAACGCACATGAGTATTGAGGTGCCTATATCTGAGCGGGCTCAAACGGCGCGTAATGCCCGCCGTCGCACGTGGCGCAAGCTTCATCTCTATCTTGGCCTATTTATCGGTTTTTTATTTGCCTTCGGCGGACTAACCGGCAGCGCGCTGGTTTTTTATCAGGACATCGATGAATACCTGAATCCCGCCTTGTTGACGGCGACGCCCGGCGGCGACTACGCCCCGTTGACGGAAATTACCGCTGCGGCGCAAAGCGCCGCGCCGGTTGGGGCTAAACCGGCCCGGCTGTATTTTCCTAGGCATCCGCAAGCGGCAATGAAAACCCGATTTTCCGTGCCCAGGGATGGCCAGGATGTTTTGCTTGACGTGATGGTTAATCCCTTCACTGCCGAGGTGTTAGGGCAGCGGCAGTGGGGCGGCTACTTGATGAGTTTCCTTTATAAGCTGCATTACACCCTGCTGTTAGGCAATACCGGAGAAACTATCGTCGGTGTTATGGGGCTACTACTGATCTGTTCTACAGTATCGGGGATAATCCTGTGGTGGCCAAGACTCACTAAATTCTTTCAAGCATTCACGTTCAGGCGCAGCGCTAACGGTACTCGGTTTATTTACGACTTGCACAAGACGATTGGTGCTTATGCCGCAGTCGTGCTTATGGTGATAGCGTTTTCCGGGGTCTACATGATTTTTCCACAGTATTTGAAGCCGATAGTCGGTATAGCCCTGTCTTTTACGGAACTGGTCCCAGCAAGAATTTCAATGAATAATCAACAGGAAAAAACAAGGATTGATATCGACGCAGTAGCCAGGATTGCCAGTGATTTTTTCCCCGGGGCGGAGCTACAGCGCATCTATTTCCCAACCTCTGTGGATGGCGTTTACCGCGTCATCATGCGTCAGCACGGCGAGATAAGAAAGACCAGCGGCAGCACCCAGCTTTGGATCAATCCATACGTCGGGAATGTGATAGCTTCACAAGAACCGCAGACCATGCTTGGCGGTGATACTTTCCTCGCATGGATGTTCCCCTTGCACAATGGAGAAGCGTTCGGATTATCTGGCCGCATTATTGTGTTCCTGGTTGGATTTATCCCGATCATTCTTTATGTCACCGGGTTGATGGTCTGGTGGCGTAAACGCAAAGTGCGCAGGGATCGTCCAACTACCGAAACAGGATAAGAATACAAACTGTGTTTCAGCAAACCGCCTGAAGTTTATGCGGGGCTTTGCGGGATTGGTTGTGCGTTGTCTTGCATTGCGGTCCAGGGTCAAAGGATATCCTATTGAGAATTACCTAAATGCGTGACACACGCAACGGCAACTCCGCCTGCTTCCGGAACGCGGCACCGGCCTCGACTACGCGCGGCTCATGGACGACGAGCTCGGCTCGCCCTGGCTGGAGCAGTTCCGGCTGCAGCTAACGGAGCAAGGAGGTGATCCGGTTCGTTACTATTTCATGCCGGTGCACCCGTGGCAGTGGAAGAACATGATCGTGCCGTACTTCGCCGAAGAGGTCGCGCTGCGGCGCATCGTGCCCCTCGGCGCCGGCCCCGACCGGTACCTGCCGCAGCAGTCGATCCGGACCTTCGTCAACCTCACCACGCCGCGCCGGCGCTTCGTCAAGCTGCCGCTGAGCATCCTTAATACTCTGGTTTACCGCGGCCTGCCCGGCGAGCGCACGGTGATCGCGCCGCGCGTGACCGCGTGGGTCAAGGGCATCCTCGAGCAGGACCGCTTCCTCAAGGACGAGTGCCGGCTGATCCTGCTGGGCGAGGTCGCGTCTCTGAACTACGACCACCCGCACTACAAGCACCTCCCGGGCGTGCCGTACCAGTTCATGGAGATGCTGGGCTGCGTGTGGCGCGAGAGCCTGGCGCCCGCGCTCGAGTCCGACGAGCGCGCCATGACCATGGCGGCACTGCTGCACACCGGCGCCGACAACAAGCCGGTCGTCTCCGCACTCATCGAGCGCTCGGGACTGGAAGTCGAGGACTGGGTCGCGCGCCTGTTCGGCGCTGTCATGCCACCGCTGTTGCACTACCTCTACCAGTACGGCGTGGTGTTTTCGCCGCACGGCGAGAACGCGGTGCTGGTGCTGCGGGATTGCGTCCCGCAGAGGCTGGCGATGAAGGATTTCGTGGATGACCTCAATTTTAGTCGGCACCC
>JBGFRC010000046.1:0-7723 GCA_041695325.1 Pseudomonadota bacterium | reverse complement strand
CTACGGGAATTTGCGTCGGCCTTGCCGACAAACTGGATACGTTGGTCGGCATACACGGTGTCGGACTGATACCCGGCGGCGACAAAGACCCGTTCGGGCTGCGGCGCGCCGCCTTGAGCGTACTGCGAACGCTGATGGAAAACAATTTGTCGCTGAACCTCATGCAGCTTCTGGAAATCGCCGAGGCGCAGTTTCCCGCGGGCTTGATTGCCCAAGACACCGTGCCCGCGCTTTACGATTTCATGCTGGAGCGCCTGAAGCCCTGGCTGCGCGAGCAGGGATTCGGCCCCGATGAGATTGACGCGGTGTTGAGCCTGCGCCCCACGCGCATGGATTGGATCGTACCGCGCCTTGGGGCGATACGGGAATTCCGCAAAATGCCGGAGGCGGAAAGTCTCGCCGCGGCCAATAAACGGATACGCAATATCCTGCGGCAAGCCAAGGGGGGGGCGCGCGACGTGGTGGCCCGCGCGTTATTGAAAGCAGCGGAGGAAGTGCGGCTGGCGGAGCAGGTGGAGCTTCTGGAGCAGCGGATCACGCCTTTGGTGCATCAGGGCGAGTACACGCAAGCGCTCAAGCAGCTTGCCGCGTTGCGTCCCGCCGTGGATACCTTTTTCGACAAGGTGATGGTGATGGTGGAAGATGCGGACCTGCGCGATAATCGCCTCGCGCTGCTCACCCGGCTGGAGGCGCTGTTTATGCGCGTGGCGGACATTTCCAGATTGCAATACGGCGCTTAAGCCCTGGCCAACTTGAAGCTCATTATTCTCGACCGCGACGGCGTCATTAATTACGACTCCGACGACTACGTCAAGTCGCCTGACGAATGGGCGCCGGTTCCTGGCAGCCTGGAGGCCATCGCGCGCTTAAAGCGCGCGGGCTACACGGTGGTGGTCGCCAGCAATCAGTCCGGGGTCGGGCGCGGGCTGTTTGATCTCAACACCTTGCATCAAATACACGAAAAGATGCAGCAGGAGCTGGCGCGCGCTGGCGGGAAAATAGACGCGATCTTTTTCTGTCCGCATAAGCCGGAAGACCAGTGCGCCTGCCGCAAACCCAGGCCGGGCTTATTGCGCGAGATCGAAAAAAATTTCAACTGCGATTTGAAAGACGTGCCCGTCGTGGGCGACAGCCTGCGCGACGTTGAAGCCGCGCGGGCGGTGGGCGCCAGGCCGGTGCTGGTGCACACCGGCAAGGGCGCGCGTATACCGCAACGGGATGTGCCTGAAGGCATCCCCGTTTACGATGATCTTGCCGCGTTTGTGGATGCTGCTTTAAAAGCGCCTTGATGGCATTGCTGCGCTCGTTGCTGTTCGCCCTGTGCCAGATGGTTTCCACGCTGGCATTTGCTCCGCTCAGCGTGCTTGCCGGCGTGTTGCCGTTTCGAAGCCGTTATCGCTTCATCAGCCGGTGGAGCCATTTTAATCTGTGGTGCGCGGAAAGGGTTTGCGGCCTGCGTTACACGGTGGAGGGACGTGAGCACATTCCATCCGGCGCGTGCGTCATTTTGTGCAAGCACCAGTCCGCATGGGAAACCTACGCGCTGCCGCGCATTTTCCCGCAGCCGTTGGCCTGGGTATGCAAGCGCGAGCTGTTGTGGATACCGTTTTTCGGCTGGGGCTTCACCATGATGCAGCCCATTGCAATAAACCGGAACGCGGGCCGGCGCGCTCTGGATCAACTGGTCGAGCAGGGTATGCAGCGTCTCAGGCAAGGCCGGGCGGTGGTGATTTTCCCCGAAGGCACACGCGTGGCGCCGGGAGAAAAACGCCGTTACGCCATCGGCGGCGCAATGCTGGCGGAGAAGAGCGGCTACCCGGTGCTGCCCATCGCGCACAACGCGGGCGAATTCTGGCCGCGCAGGAGCTTTATGAAATACCCCGGCACGATACGCGTGGTCATCGGGCCGCCGATTGAAAGCCGCGGCAAAAGCGCCGCGGAGATCAATGCGCAGGCGAAAGAGTGGATTGAATCCGCGCTGTCTGCGCGCAAGGCGGAGGCGGGCCGGCCTATCCCGTCTCAATCACGGTAAACGTCGCTCCGAAAACTTCTTGGCCATCGCCTGAATGGACTTCTGAACGATGGCCCAAGGTCGGATGAAGGATTTTACACCGCTTTTTTAATGTCGTTATGTACAAATCGCATCCAGCGGCCAGCGTGCGTGCACGCCGAAGCCGAGCCCGGGTGGCGCCCGGCGGCCAGCGGCGAGGCGCGCGTAACCGGCATAGGCGATCATGGCGCCGTTGTCGGTGCAGAACTCCAGGCGCGGATAGAACACGCGGGCGCGCAGTTTCTCCTCAAGTTGAGAAAAGCGCTGGCGCAGCCGCTGATTGGCGCTCACTCCGCCGGAGACCACCAGGCGGGACAAACCGGTGTCGCGCAGCGCGCGTTCGCACTTGAGGGCGAGCGTGTCCACCACGGCCTCCTGGAACGCACAGGCGAGATCGGCGCGCGTTTGCGTATCGTCCCCTGCGCTGCGCAGCGTGGTGAGCGCGTGGGTTTTCAGGCCGCTGAAGCTGAAGTCCAGCCCCGGCCTGTCGGTCATGGGGCGCGGGAAGGCAAACCGCCCCGGTTTTCCCGTAACGGCCAACCGTTCCAGGGCCGGGCCGCCGGGGTAACCCAGGCCGAGCAGCTTGGCGACCTTATCAAATGCTTCTCCGGCGGCGTCGTCCAGCGTCTCGCCCAGCACCTGGTATTGCCCTACCCCCAGCACTTGCACCAGCAAGGTATGCCCGCCGGAAACCAGCAGCGCGACGAAGGGGAACGCCGGAGGATCGGGTTCCAGGAGCGGCGCCAGCAAATGGGCCTCCATATGGTGCACGCCCACGGCAGGCACGTTCCAGGCGTAGGCCAGGCTCCGCACGATGGCCGCACCCACCAGCAACGCGCCGATCAGCCCCGGACCCGCGGCGTAGGCTACGCCGCTGATCTCATCCGGCCGGCAGCCGGCCTCGCTTAACACCCGGCGCAGCAGCGGCAAGGTCCTTTGTATGTGATCGCGCGAGGCCAACTCCGGCACCACGCCGCCGTACCCGGCGTGCAGCGCCGCCTGGCTGTGCAGCGCGTGCGCTAGCAGCCCCCGCTCCGAGTCGTAGAGCGCGACGCCGGTTTCGTCGCACGAGGTTTCGATGCCGAGGATGCGCACGGACGGGTTGCAGGCGGGTGGCGGCTTTGCAGGGAAGATGGAGTAGAGTATACTTATACGTTAATTTTAGCGATTCGAGAAGGATGCCAGATGCCTTTTATACGTATAAAAGAGAACGAACCCTTTGAAGTCGCGCTGCGGCGTTTCAAGCGCACCTGCGAGAAGGCCGGTACGTTGACCGAGATGCGTAAGCGCGAATACTACGAGAAGCCGACCACGATCCGCAAACGCAAGGCCGCCGCCGCGGTGAAGCGGCAGGAGAAGAAGGTGCTGCGCGCCAAGCCGGTGCCGTTCAACGCCCGCCCCGAGCCGGAATCGAAGAAGCCTTACCGGCGCATCGTTCAGCGCACCTATTAACATTAACAAGCCCCGCATTTTGTTCGCAGGGACATGAACGAAAACGTATCTTCCCTGAAAACCCGCCTCAACGAAGACGTCAAAACCGCGTTGCGCGCGGGCGAAAAGCGGCGTCTGGGCGTGCTGCGCCTGATCCTGTCCGCCGTCAAGCAGCGCGAGGTGGATGAGCGCATCCAGCTGGACGACGCCCAGGTGCTGGCGGTGCTGGACAAGATGCTCAAGCAGCGGCGCGATTCCCTGAGCCAATATCAAGCCGCCGGGCGCGCCGATCTCGCCGATCAGGAGTCATTCGAGATTGATCTCATCCACTCTTACCTGCCCGCCGCCCTGTCCGAGGCGGAAATCGAGACCCTGATCGCCGAGGCCGTGCAAACCAGCGCCGCCGCCTCGCTCAAGGACCTGGGCAAGGTGATGGCGCTGCTGAAACCCAAACTGCAAGGACGCGCCGACTTGAGCCAGGTCAGCGCCAAGGTCAAGAGCAGGCTGGAAGCCAAAGGCTGACACCGGCCGCTGCCGCCACGCAGCGTTGTTGCTCTCTCTGTAGTATATTGTCCATGGGTTTGATCCCCAAAGAATTCATAGACGAGCTGTTAAGCCGCGCGGACATCGTCGAGGTGATAGACGCGCGCGTGCCGCTCAAAAAAAGCGGGCGCGAATACAGCGCCTGCTGCCCGTTCCACGAGGAAAAAACCCCTTCTTTCACGGTGAGCCCGGCCAAGCAGTTTTACCACTGCTTCGGCTGCGGCGCGCACGGCACCGCCATCGGCTTTCTCATGGAGTACGAACACCTGGATTTTGTCGAGGCGGTGTACGAGCTGGCGCGCGCCGTGGGTCTCACGGTGCCGCGCACCGGCGTTGAGGCGCCCGCCGCGCCCGTGGACCAGGACAGCTACGCCCTGCTGCAGCAGGCGGCGGAGTTTTACCGCAAGCAGTTGCGCGAACACGCCGAGGCCGGACGCGCGGTGGAGTATCTCAAGGGCCGCGGCCTGACGGGCGAGATCGCCGCCGAATACGGCGTCGGCTACACCCCGTCCGGTTGGAGCCAGCTTGCGCAGGCCTTTCCCGCCTCGCATCCGGCCCTGGTCAAGCTCGGCCTGCTGGTGGAGAAAGAGAGTGGTGGCGTGTACGACCGCTTCCGCGAGCGCGTCATGTTTCCCATCCACGATCAGCGCGGGCGCGTGATCGGCTTCGGCGGGCGGGTGCTGGGCAAGGAGGAGCCGAAGTATCTCAACTCGCCGGAGAGCCCCGTGTTTCACAAGGGGCGCGAACTGTACGGCCTGTATCAGGCCCGCAAGAGCCTGCGCAAGATCGAGCGCCTGCTGGTGGTGGAAGGTTACATGGACGTGCTGGCGCTGGCCCAATACGGTATTCGCAACGTCGTGGCCACGCTCGGCACCGCCACCACGCGCGAGCACCTGGAGCGCATCTTCCGCGTGGCGCCGGAGGCGGTGTTTTGCTTTGACGGCGACCGCGCCGGGCGCGAGGCGGCGTGGCGCGCGCTGGAAGCCGCGCTGCCCTTGATGCACGAAGGCCGCCAGGCGCGTTTTCTGTTTTTGCCGGAAGGCGAGGACCCGGACACGCTGGTGCGCAAGGAGGGGCGGGCCGCGTTCGAGGCGCGCGTCGGCCAGACCATGCCGCTGTCGGATTTCCTCTACGAAGGTTTGGCCAAGCAGACCGATATCAAGACCATGGACGGGCGCGCGCGCCTGGTGGAGCTCTCGCGCGCGCTGCTGGGCCGGTTGCCCGAAGGGGTGTACCGCCACATGATGGTGACGCGCCTTAGCGAGATCGTCCACATCAGTGCCGATATCTTGAGCGGATTATTGGGGTTTGGCGCCGCGGTCAAACCGCCCCGGAGCGGGAAACGCCAGGGCATCCGCCGCCTGGATGACTTGACCGGCGGGGCGGGCGCGCCCATGTCACCCGTGCGGCGCGCCATTGCGCTGTTGCTGCAAAGACCCGCGCTGGCCAAGATCGCGGGTGAGCCGCGCCGGTTGGCGGGGACGGAGATCGCCGGCGTGGATATCCTGGTGAGCCTGCTTGAATTGTTGCAGGCGCAGCCACACCTTAATACCGCGGCCCTGCTTGAGCGCGGGCGCGACCTGCCGCACGGCCGCTATCTGCTCAAGCTCGCCCAGTGGCGGCCGCTGTTGAAAGAAGAGGAGTGGCAAATGGAGTTTCTGGGGGCGCTGGCGCAAATCGGGCGCCAGGGCCTGGAAGAGCGGCGCGAGCACCTGATCAGCAAGTCGCGCATCGCCCCGCTTTCCGCCGAGGAAAAGCGCGAGCTGGCCCAGCTCTTGTCCACCCCGCCTGACCAGGGCAGAGGCTGATCTGCAAACGGCGGCAGCTTTATGTTATTATTGAACAATTTTGTGTTTTGAGGGTCACTACAGGCATGAACGCAGAACAGCAAGCCTCTCAGTTAAAACTGTTGATCGCCAAGGGCAAGGAGCAGGGCTACCTGACCTACCGCGAGGTCAATGACCACCTGCCCGAGGACATCGTGGACCCGGAGCAGATCGAAGACATCATCGGCATGATCAACGACATGGGCATCGCGGTGCATGAAGTGGCGCCGGACGCCGACGCCCTGCTCATCGCCGATACCGCGGTCACCGCAGACGACGAGGTGGTGACCGAGGAGGCCGCCGCCGCCTTGGCCGCGATGGACGCCGAATACGGACGCACCACCGACCCGGTGCGCATGTACATGCGCGAGATGGGTGCGGTGGAGCTGCTCACGCGCGAGGGCGAGATCGTGATCGCCAAGCGCATCGAGGAAGGCACGGCGCAGGTGCTGTCCGCGCTCGCCTCCTATCCGGAGACCGTGGCCGAGCTGCTGCGCGACTATGAGCGCGCCGAACGCGGCGAGATCCGTCTGGCCGACGTGGTGGGCGGCTATCTGGACCCGGCGGCGCTGGAGTCCGACCCGGAAGAACTGCTGAAGAAGCAGGCGGAGGCCCTCGAGGAGCTGGAAGAAGACGTCGCCTCCGGCGAGGAGGATGAGCTGGAGACCGGCCCCGACCCGACCGAGGCGCGCAAGCGCTTCGCCCAACTGCGCAAGCTGCATCAGAAATTCGTCGGCGCGGTGAGCAAATACGAGCGCGAGCACCCCAAGGTTCAGAAGGCGCGTCAGGAATTGATCGCCTGTTTCCTGGAATTCAAGATCGCGCCGCGCCTGATAGACAAGCTGATCGGCAGGCTGCACCATATGGTGGAGCGCCTGCGCGAGCAGGAGCGCGTAGTCATGGACTTGTGCGTGAACAAGGCGCACATGCCGCGCAAGGAGTTCATCACCGCCTTCCCCGACAACGAAACCAATCTCCACTGGCTGGACAAGCACATCCGCGCCAAGCGCGACTATTCCGCCGCGCTGGCGCGCGTCAAGGAAGACATGCAGCGCGCCCAGCGCAGGCTGATCGCGTTGCAGGAAGAGTGCGGCATGACCATCGCCGAGATCAAGGACATCAACCGCCGTATGTCCATCGGCGAGGCCAAGGCGCGGCGCGCCAAGAAGGAGATGGTCGAGGCCAACCTGCGCCTGGTGATCTCGATCGCCAAGAAGTACACCAACCGCGGCCTGCAGTTCCTCGACCTGATCCAGGAGGGCAACATTGGCCTGATGAAGGCGGTGGACAAGTTCGAGTACCGCCGCGGCTACAAGTTCTCGACCTACGCCACCTGGTGGATCCGCCAGGCGATCACGCGCTCGATCGCCGATCAGGCGCGCACCATCCGCATCCCGGTGCACATGATCGAGACCATCAACAAGCTCAACCGCATCTCGCGCCAGATGCAGCAGGAGTTCGGACGCGAGGCCACTCCTGAGGAGCTGGCGGTGCGCATGGAGATGCCGGAAGACAAGGTGCGCAAGGTGCTCAAGATCGCCAAGGAGCCGATCTCCATGGAGACGCCGATCGGCGACGACGAGGATTCGCACCTGGGCGACTTCATCGAAGACCTGAGCATACTCTCGCCTTCTGAGGCCGCCACCGTCGAGGGGCTGCGCGAAGCCACCCAGTCGGTGCTCGCGGGGCTTACCCCGCGCGAGGCCAAGGTGCTGCGCATGCGTTTCGGCATAGACATGAACACTGATCACACCCTGGAAGAGGTCGGCGAGCAGTTCGACGTCACGCGCGAACGCATCCGCCAGATCGAGGCCAAGGCCCTGCGCAAACTGCGCCACCCCAGCCGTTCGGAGCAGCTGAAGAGCTTTTTGGA
>JBGFRC010000016.1:0-7918 GCA_041695325.1 Pseudomonadota bacterium | reverse complement strand
CGCCAGGGGCAGGAGGCGGATGCGCGCCATCACTTCCTGCGCGCTGTCACGCTGTGATTCGAGCAGCGCCTTGATACGCAGCTTGAGGGGTTCGACGTGGGTTTTGAGTAATCCCGGTTGCAGGTTTTCCAGCAGTTGATGCATGGCGAGCAGCGCATGAATTTCGGAGCTGTTGAACCAGAGGCCGGGCAGCTCGTGGCGCGGGGCATGGGGGTCGGCTTTGGCGAAGCGATAGCCGCGCCGTGGTCTGTCCCAGACGATGGGTGCGTGTAAGCGCTCGCGCAGATATTCGAGGTCGCGCTTGAAGGTGGCGATGCTCACGCCCAGCTCTTCGAGAAAATCACGCACCGGCACGGCCGCGCCGGCGTGCAGCCGCTGTTCGATGATATAAAATCGCTCGGTGCGGTCCATGTTGAGATGCCTCGCCTCGGTGTGACGGCAACGCCCGGAGTTTAACGGCGGTTGTTAAGAAACCCCACGACCGCCGTATAGGTTTGACTACAGGGGAGCATGAGGGTGAAGGATACGGAGTGCGTGCGCTTTCTGCAATGGGCCTTGCCGAGACTGCGTTTGCGCTGGCCGGGCTTTCGCAAGGTGCGCAAGCAGGTGTGCAAAAGGCTGGCGCGCCGCCTGCGCGAGCTGAATCTAATGGAGCTTTCCGCCTATGCCGCCCATCTTGACGCCCATCCAGCGGAATGGGCGGTGCTGGATAGGTTGTGCCGTATCACCATTTCGCGTTTTTACCGCGACCGGGCGGTGTTTGATTATCTGGATAAAAAAATCCTTCCTGTCATGATTGGAAATCGCCGCGCGAACGTCTTGCGTTGCTGGAGCGCGGGCTGCGCCTCGGGCGAGGAGGCTTACACGCTGTTGCTGCTGTGGACGGCGCGCCACGCCGCGCGCGCCCCCGGCGTGGATCTGCGCGTGCTGGCGACGGACGTGGACGAGCGCGTGCTGGAGCGCGCGCGCAAGGGATGTTACTCCGGCGGGAGCCTGCGCGAGCTGCCGGCGGATTTGCTGGCGCAGGGATTTGAGTGCGCCGGGCGGCTCTATTGTGTAAAAGAGGCGTTGCGGAGCAAAGTGCTGTTTCAGCCGGAGGACATGCGCACGGTCATGCCGGACGGGCCTTTTGATCTGATTCTGTGCCGCAACGCCGCGTTCACCTACTTTGACGAGGCGCTGCAACGGGAGGTATTGCAACGCCTGCGCGAGCGCCTCGTCACCGGAGGCATTTTAGTGCTGGGGCGGCATGAGGCACTGCCGGCCAGCGCGCAGGGGTGGTTTGCGCATCCGCATCAGCCGGGCGTTTATGAAAAGCGGAGTTATTATCAGGAATTACATAACGGCATGACAAACGCCGGCTGAAATAACGCACGCCCTCTCCCCGACCCTCTCCCGCGCAGGCGGGAGAGGGGGTACTTCCCCGATTGGACGCCAAAATGACAACCGCATTCGCGATCCCTCTCCCGCCCAGGCGGAAAGGGAGTACTTCCCCTCTCCCGATTTGCGGGGAGCAGCGCTCATGCCGCTCTTATCAAGCCGCCCAGCCCCGCCTGTTGCAAGGCGGCGTGCAGCAGCAGGCGGATCGCCGAGGCAGTATGCAGTTGCAGCGCTTCGTTGAGCAGGCGGCGCGCCTCATCGCGGCTGAAGTTACGGATCACCCACTTGACGCGCGGGAGGCTCGCCACGCTCATGCTGAGGCTGTCCATGCCCATGCCGAGCAAGAGCAGCGCGGCGGCGGGGTCGCCGGCCATTTCGCCGCACACGCTCACCGGTTTTTCATGCCGGTGCGCGCCCTCCACCACCTGCATCAGCGCGCGCAGCACGGCGGGGTGCAGGGCGTCATAAAGCGAGGCGACGCGCGCGTTGTTGCGATCCACCGCCAGCAGATACTGGGTGAGGTCGTTGCTGCCGACGGAGAGAAAATCCACCCGCGCGGCGATGGCGTCGGCCTGGTAGACTGCGGACGGCACTTCAATCATCACGCCCACCCGCGGCATCACCGGCGTTTCCCCGTTTTCGTTCAGCTCGTCATGCACGCGCTTGATCAGGCGCAGCGCCTCGTCCACTTCGGACAGGGCGCTGATCATGGGCAACAGCAGGTGCAGGTTGTTCAGTCCCCTGCTCGCGCGCAGAATGGCGCGCAGCTGCACGATGAAAATCTCCGGATGATCAAGGCTGACGCGGATGCCGCGCCAGCCCAGGAAGGGGTTGTCTTCCTCGATGGGAAAATACGGCAGGCTTTTGTCGCCGCCGATGTCAAGCGTGCGCAGAATCACCGGGCGCGGGTGAAACGCCTCCAGCACCTGGCGGTAGATGACGCGCTGCTCCTCTTCGCCTGGGAAACGCTCGCGCGTCATGAACGGAAATTCGGTGCGATAGAGTCCTATCCCTTCCGCGCCGCTGTTCAAGGTGGGCGTGATGTCGGACAAAAGTCCGGTGTTGGCGTAAAGCGGGATGCGGTGCCCGTCGCGCGTGACGGCGGGCAGATCGCGCAGGCCGGAAAGCTCGGCGGCGAGTGAGCGCTCTTCGCGCGCGATGCGCTGGTATTCGGCGCGCACCGCGTCTGCCGGCTCCACATGGAGCCGTCCGCGATAACCGTCCACCACCACCTCGCGTCCGTCCACGCGGATCACGTCGAGGTCCGCGGCGCCCATCACCGCCGGAACGCCCATGGCACGCGCCAGGATGGCGACGTGCGACGAGCTGGAGCCGCGCACCGAGATGACCCCGGCGAGCCGGTCTTTCGGCACCTCGGCGAGGGCGGTGGCGGACACGTCTTCGCCCACGATCACGGTGCGCGGCGGATAGTCATGGTTGCGGCGCGTGTCGGCTTGCAGATACACCAGGATGCGCAGGCCGAGGTCGCGCACGTCGCTCGCGCGCTCGCTTAAATAGGCGTCGCCCATCGCCTCGAAGGCGTGTGTGTGCTCCAGTATGGTGTCGCGCAGAGCACCCGGCGCCCATTGTCCGGCGCGGATACGCGCGATGGTCTTGCCCGCCAGGCTCTCGCCGCGCAGCATGTGCAGATAGGCGTCGAACAGCGCCAGGTCTTCTTCGGGCAGCGTGGCGCGCAGGCGCGCGGTGAGGGATTCGATATCGCCGCGCACCTTGCTCAGCGCGCGTTCGAACAGTTTGATTTCCGCGGCAGCATCGGCGCTTTTGCGATCCGGGATGGCGTTGAGGTCGGTGGGCGGATAGATCACCAGCGCCTGACCGATGCCGATGCCGGGCGCGCCGGGCAAGCCGGCGACCGCGCGGCCTTGCGCCCCGCGATTGCCGTGCTGCAAATTGTTGAGGCCGCCGCTCGCCTGCGCGTGCGCGATGCCGCCCGCCAGTTGCGCGGCGATGGTGACGAGCAGGGTCTCTTCGTTCTCATCGAACTTGCGCCGCGCGCGCTGGCGCACCACCAGCACGCCCAGCACCTGACGGTGATGAATGATGGGCGCGCCGAGAAAGGCGTGATAACGCTCTTCCCCGGTCTCGGCGACAAAGCGGTAGCGCGGATGATCGGGGGCGTTATCGAGGTTGAGCGGTTCGGCGCGCTCGCCCACCACGCCGACCAGCCCTTCGTCGAGCTTGAGACGCACCATCCCCACGGCGTCTGGATTGAGCCCGTCGGTGGCCATCAGCACGTATTGCTGCTGCCCCGGATCGGCGAGATAGACGGAACACACGTCCGCCGCCATGGCCTGCTTGACGCGCTGCACAATGATCGTGAGCGCCTGCTCCAGGTTGCGGGCGGCGTTCACTTCTTGCACGATGCGACGCAGGCTTGCAAGCATGGTCAGGCCGGCTCAGGAAATAAAAACTTAACGGGATGCGGAATTGCGCGTGTTTTCTCCGAAAAACAGCGGCGCAAGCTCGGTCAGCGCCTGCTGGTACACCGCGCGCTTGAAGGCGACCACCTCGGCGAGCGGCGTCCAGTAATCCACCCAGCGCCAGCGGTCAAATTCAGGCCTGGAGCTGGCGTCGAGCGTTATGCACTGTTCCTGTGCGGTCAGATGCAACAGAAACCAGATTTGCTTCTGTCCGATATAAAACGGCGCGCGGTCGCCTGTCTGCGTGCTTGCCTGCGCGTCGCGCGCAAGCAGGCGGCCACGCACAGGCAGGCGGCGCACCAGATGCCTGGGTATTTCGTAGCGCAGCCAGTCGCGCGTGCAGCCGATCAGCGCCACGTGCTCTTTTTGCAGGCCCAGCTCCTCGCCCAGCTCGCGGTACATCGCCTGCTCCGGCGTTTCATGGCGGTGTATGCCCCCTTGCGGGAACTGCCAGGCGTCCTGGCGGATGCGCCGCGCCCACAGCAGTTTGCGCTCGTCATTGGCGAGGATGATGCCCACGTTGGGGCGATAACCGTCGGAACCGGTCATGTGCTTAACGATGGATAAAATTAGAAAGATACAAGAGAAAAGGGAAAAGAGCAAAAGCAAGAGGTTTACTTTTCTCTTGTATCTTGTATCTTGTACCGGTGCTTAAGGGACTGGCGATTTTCGACTTGGACAACACCCTGCTGGCGGGCGACAGCGACTATTTATGGGGGGTGTTTCTGGTCGAGCAGGGCATCGTTGACCGCGAGCATTACGAACGCGAGAACCTGCGCTATTATGAACAGTATCAAGCGGGGACGCTGGACATCCGTCAGTTTCTTGATTTTCAACTTCGCCCCCTGGCGCAACACGACCTGCCCACTTTGCTCGCCTGGCGCGAGCGCTTCATGCGCGAGAAGATCGCGCCCATCATGCTGCCCGGGGGGCGCGCGTTGATTGAACGCCACCGCGGGCGCGGCCACGCCCTGCTCATCATCAGCGCCACCAACCGTTTCATTACCGGCCCGATCGCCGAAGCCTACGGCGTGCCCGAGCTGCTCGCCTCGGAGCCGGAGATGAAGAATGGCCGCTACACCGGCAAGGTCGCGGGCATTCCGTGTTATCGGGAGGGCAAGGTCGCGCGCCTGGAGCGGTGGCTGCAAGAAAAGGGCGCCACGCCAAACGAGAGCTGGTTTTACAGCGACTCGCACAACGACATCCCCTTGCTGGAGTGGGTCGCGCACCCGGTCGCGGTGGACCCGGACGCGCAGCTTGCGGAGTACGCGAAGAAAAAGGGCTGGCCGGCGATCAGCCTGAGATAATACCCCTCTCCCGCTGCGGGGAGAGGGGGAATCCACGAGGGAGAATCAGCGTTGCAGCCGCTCGCGCAGCGTCTTGGCGGCGGACACCATATTGCCGAGAGCGGCTTCCACTTCCGGCCAGTCGCGGGTCTTCAAGCCGCAGTCGGGGTTGATCCACAGGCGCTCCGCCGGCACCACCTTCGCCGCCTTCTCCATCAGGCGCACGATCTCGTCCCTGGTCGGCACGCGCGGGGAATGGATGTCATACACGCCGGGGCCGATTTCGTTCGGATAGGAAAAGTTCACGAACGCGTCGAGCAGCTCCATGTCGGAGCGTGAGGTCTCGATGGTGATGACGTCGGCGTCCAGCGCGGCGATGGAGTCTATGATGTCGTTGAACTCCGCGTAGCACATGTGGGTGTGTATCTGCGTGTCGTCGCGCACCGCGCCGACGCTGACGCGGAACGCATGCGCCGCCCAGCGCAGGTAATCGGCCCAGTCCGCCTTGCGCAGCGGCAGGCCCTCGCGCAGCGCGGGCTCGTCTATCTGCACCGCCTTGATGCCCGCCTTTTCCAGGTCGAGCACTTCATCGCGCAGGGCAAGCGCGATCTGCAGCGCGGTCTGGCTGCGCGGCTGATCGTCGCGCACGAACGACCATTGCAGCATGGTGATGGGGCCGGACAACATGCCCTTCATCAGCTTCTTGGTGAGCGACTGCGCGTAAGCGATCCACTCCACCGTCATCGGCCTGGGGCGCGCCACGTCGCCGAAGATGATCGGCGGCTTGACACAACGCGAGCCGTAGCTCTGCACCCAGCCGTTTTCGCTGAAGGCGTAGCCTTGCAGCAGCTCGCCGAAGTATTCCACCATGTCGTTGCGCTCGGCCTCGCCGTGCACCAGCACATCGAGCCCGATTTCCTCCTGCTTCTTCACCGCGAACGCGATCTCCTGCTTCATGCGCTCCCGGTACTCCGCCTCGCTGATGCGCCCGGCCTTGAAGTCGCGCCGCGCGTTGCGGATCGCCTGGGTTTGCGGGAACGAGCCGATGGTGGTGGTAGGCAGCAACGGCAATTTCAAAAGTTTGTGCTGCAATTCGCGCCGCTGGGCGTAGGGCGCGTGACGCTTGTCCTCGTTCGCGCCCAGCGCCTGGGCGCGCTGCTTCACCTCCGGGCGATGGATGCGCTTGGAGGTCTTGCGCGACTCCACCGCGGCGCGGCTCGCGGCCAGCTCCCTGGAAATAGCGGCCCGGCCCTGATTCAAGCCGCGCGCGAGCGTCACCACCTCGGTGACTTTCTGCGTGGCGAACGCGAGCCAGGATTTGAATTCATCGTCCAGCTTGGTTTCGTGCGCGAGGTCCACCGGGGTGTGCAGCAGCGAGCACGAGGGCGCCACCCACAGGCGCGCGCCCAGGCGCGCCTTGGCGGACTCCAGCACGTCGAGCGCGCGCTCCAGATCGGCGCGCCAGATGTTGCGCCCGTCCACCACGCCGAGCGAGAGAATCTTGTACGCGGGGAGCTGATCCAGCACCGAGGTCAGCTGATCCGGCGCGCGCGCCAGGTCAATGTGCAGGCCTTCCACCGGCAAATGGCAGGCCACGCCGGTGTTGTCAAGCAGCGCGCCGAAATAGGTGGCGAGCATGAGCTTGAGGCCGGAAGACTGCAAGCGGTTATAGGCCGTCTCAAACGCGCTCTTCCACGCCTGCGGCAGATCGAGCGCGAGGATGGGTTCATCCATCTGCACCCACTCCACGCCTTCAGTCTTGAGGCGCGCCAGTATCCCGGCGTACACCGGCAGCAGCCGCTCCAGCAGGGTGAGCCGGTCGAAGGCCGCACCCTTGGTCTTGCCAAGCCACAGATAGGTAAGCGGACCGACCAGCACTGGCTTGGCGCGCAGGCCCATCGCCTTGGCCTCGGCCAGCTCGCTGAATAATTTACCGGAGGCGACGCGGAACGTTTGCTGCGCTTCGAACTCCGGCACGATGTAGTGATAGTTGGTGTCAAACCACTTGGTCATCTCGCAGGCGTAGGTGTCGGCCTGGCCCGCCTTGTCGCCCGGCGCACGGCCGCGCGCCATGCGAAAGTAGGTCTTGAAATCCACATCGCCCGTCACCGCGGTCGCTCCCGGCGTCCTGCCTCCCGCGACACTAGTACTTCCATGTACGTCGCCGAAGCGTTTGGGCACCACGCCGAGCAGCACCGAGGTATCGAGCACGTGGTCGTACCAGGTAAAGTCGCCCACCGGGATAAGATCGAGACCAGCCTCCTGCTGCAACTTCCAGTGGCGCGCGCGCAGTTCGCGGCCCACAGCCTCCAGCGAGGCCTGGTCCTGCTCGCCCTTCCAATACGCCTCCAGGGCGCGCTTCAGTTCGCGCTTTACGCCGATGCGGGGAAATCCAAGATTGTGTGCAATGCTCATGACTTAAGGCTGCTCCCGGTGTTATTTAGAGATTGTTTTTAAGTGTGAAATTAAACGGGGGATGTTAACATAAATAAAGTGCCCCGGAGACGATTCGAACGTCCGACCTTCCCCTTAGGAGGGGGATGCTCTATCCATCTGAGCTACCGGGGCGACTGCAACCTGTGGTGACGCCGTCCCTGGCGTAACGGCACCTTTCTTCCGCCCACCCGCCGGCACGTCCTGGTGCCGGCCTGCGCCGCTGCGCGGCTCAGCCATCTGAGCTACCGGGGCGACTGCAACCTGTGGTGACGCCGTCCCTGGCGTAACGGCACCTTTCTTCCGCCCACCCGCCGGCACATCCCTGGTGCCGGCCTGCGCCGCTGCGCGGCTCAGCCATCTGAGCTACCGGGGCGA
>JBGFRC010000044.1:0-65659 GCA_041695325.1 Pseudomonadota bacterium | reverse complement strand
AGGACGTGACGAGATCAACCATGAAGGAAGACAACAACGCCGCTCTCGGCACCAATGCGACGGCGCCGTGCGTGTCGAGGAGCGGGCAAATGGTCGTTATGTGGCATTTATCAACACCCTGTTAGTGGGTTCTTGCGCTGCGCAGTCCTGCTCCGCTTGAACCCCAGGGCTGGCCTTCCGTGGCCAGCCCGCTCGGTCGGACGGCCGTTCGGTGAACGGCCCATCGTCCGGCCTCGCCCCTGCACGTCACGAAGCACCGGGGCCGGCCCCGACGTTCAGCCAGGGTTGGTCGGCGGAAGCGTCCGCGTCCGGATCACGGCTCGCGCCGCTTAAAAAAGTTCGAGCCTCGGTTAAGACGGCCCACCAATTCCCGTCATTTCCTCAAGGCATGCAAACACCCCGTATGGGGGGCTGCCGCTTTGTTTTGTTCCCGTCAGGCGTTATGCTAAGCCCATGTTGGAGCAGCGGCGCAGACATTATTTACAGGTCATGGGCATCGAGCTGTGGGAGCGGCGCGCGGCCAAAGCGGAAGCCGCCTGTCTGCGTGCAGCGCACAGGCAGACGCCTGCGCCGGTGCCCGCAAATACCGAGACCAATACCCTGGTCCGCCACGTGAGCACAACCGGCGTGAGTGAAAACATCGCGACAATGGATTGGGAAACGCTGGAACGGACGGTATTGAGTTGCACGCGCTGTGCGTTGCACAAAACGCGCACGCAGGCCGTATTCGGTGTGGGCAACCGTCAGGCGCAGTGGATGGTGATCGGCGAGGCGCCGGGCGCGGACGAAGATCGCCAGGGCGAGCCGTTTGTCGGGCGTGCCGGGCAGTTGCTGAATCAAATGTTAAAGGCTATCGGCCTTGCGCGCGAGGAGGTCTATATTACGAATATCGTCAAATGCCGCCCTCCCGGCAACCGCGACCCGTTGCCCGAGGAGGCCGCGACCTGCGAGCCTTATCTCAAGCGCCAGATCGAGTTAGTCAAGCCGAAAATCATACTCGCGGTGGGGCGCATCGCGGCGCAGAATCTGCTCAAGACGGATATCAAGATCGGCGCGTTGCGCGGCAAGCGTCACGTCTTTCCCGGTACGGAAATTCCGCTGGTGGTGACGTATCACCCGGCCTATCTGTTGCGCTCGCCGCTGGAGAAGCGCAAGGCATGGAACGATTTGCAACTGGCGCGGCGCGTGGCGCAGGGGGCCTGATGAGTGCGGTGCTGAAACAGCCACAGCGCCGGTTACGGCCCATGACCGAAGAAGACATAGAGGCCGTGCTCGCCATTGAGCGGCGCGCCTATACCTATCCGTGGAGCGAGGGCATTTTCCGCGACTGCCTGCGCGTGGGCTATTGCTGCCGGGTGTGCGAGCAGGACGGGCGGCTTGCGGGCTATGCGGTAATGACGACAGGGGCGGGCGAGGCGCATATTTTGAATCTGTGCGTCGCGCCGCCGCTGCAAGGACAGGGGATCGGGCGTTTCATGCTGCGCCACATGCTGGAGCTGGCGCGTGGGCACGGTGCGGACACGGTGCTGCTGGAAGTGCGCCCCTCCAATCAGGCGGCGCTGAAATTATACGCGGACATGGGCTTCAACGAAGTCGGCGTGCGCAAGGCGTATTATCCCGCCGCCAAAGGCAAGGAAGACGCCATCATCCTGGCGCGCAGCCTGCTCGACCTGGATTGAACAGCGATGTTGCTGTATACTAAAAAACTTTGCAAGCCCTTTTCATGTCTGTCATCGCCGAGCAGGCGGCGCGCCGCCGCACCTTCGCCATTATCTCCCACCCGGACGCGGGCAAGACCACGCTGACCGAGAAGCTGTTGCTGTTCGGCGGCGCGATTCAGCTCGCCGGCACGGTGAAGGGGCGCAAGGCCGCGCGCCACGCCACCTCGGACTGGATGGCGCTGGAAAAGGAGCGCGGCATTTCCGTTACCTCCTCGGTGATGCAGTTTCCTTACCGTGACCAGATCATCAATCTGCTCGATACGCCGGGGCACGAGGATTTTTCTGAAGACACCTATCGCACCCTGACCGCGGTGGACTCCGCGCTCATGGTGATAGATTCCGCCAAGGGCGTGGAGGCGCGCACCATCAAACTGCTGGAGGTGTGCCGGTTGCGCGCCACGCCCATCGTGACCTTCATCAACAAACTGGACCGCGACGGACGCCCGCCCATCGAACTGCTGGACGAGATCGAGACTGTGCTCAGGATCCGCTGCGCGCCGGTTACCTGGCCCATAGGCATGGGCAAGCACTTCAAGGGCATTTTCCATCTGCACCAGGACAGCGTGCATCTGTTCAGCCCCGCGCACGGCGGCAAGATCGTGCCGGGCGAGATCATTCAAGGTCTGGGCAACCCGCGCCTGGATGAATTGTTCGGATCGTTTGCCGCCGGGCTGCGCGAGGAGATTGCGCTGGTCAAGGGCGCGAGCCATGCATTCGATTTACCGGCCTTTCTGGCCGGTGAGCTGACGCCGGTGTTCTTCGGCTCAGCGATGAACAATTTCGGCGTGCGCGAGCTGCTGGACGGCTTCGTGGAGTACGCGCCGCCGCCGCAGCCGCGCGCCGCCGTGCAGCGCATGGTGGATCCGCGGGAAGAAAAATTCAGCGGCTTTGTGTTCAAGATACAGGCCAACATGGACCCCGCGCACCGCGATCGTGTCGCCTTCGTGCGCGTGTGTTCCGGCCGCTATCATAAAGGAATGAAGATGCAGCACGTGCGCATGGGGCGCGAGGTGCAAGTTTCCAACGCCATCACCTTCATGGCGAGCGAGCGCGAGCGCGTCGAGGAGGCGTACCCCGGCGACATCATCGGTCTGCACAACCACGGCACGATCCAGATCAGCGACACCTTCACCGAAGGCGAAAAGCTGAAGTTCACCGGCATCCCCTATTTTTCGCCAGAGCTGTTCCGGCGCGCGCGCCTGCGCGATCCGCTGCGCATGAAGGCGTTGCACAAGGGCCTGCTGCAACTGTGCGAAGAGGGGGCAACGCAGCTGTTCCGTCCGTTGAGCGGCAATGACCTGATTCTGGGCGCGGTGGGGCCGCTGCAATTCGACGTCGCGGCCTATCGTTTGCGCGACGAATACGGCGTGGAATGCGAATTCGAAAACGTGCCGGTCGCCACCGCGCGCTGGGTGCACAGCGCCGACCCGAAAAGGCTGGAAGAGTTCCGCAACAAGGCGCGGGAACATCTGGCGCTGGATAACGCCGGTGAATTGACCTACATCGCGCCCACGCGCATCAATTTAGACCTCACCATGGAGCGCTGGCCGGAGATCGAATTCCGCGCCACGCGTGAGCATTAACTGCCTACTTGCGCAGCCCCAGCAGGACGGCCTCGGCGCGCGCGCCGAAATAGACGTAGAGACCGAGGCCCACCAGCAAGCCCACCGCGGTCAACATCATCCACACGCCCTGCAACGTCTCCACGCCGTCGCTCAGGGCGCCCTTGAACATCAGCATCAAGGCCTCGATGGATACCGCGATCAGAATCGCGGCGATGAAGCGCGTGATGGTGCGCCGCGTGGAGCTGTGGCGCAGGATGTCTTTCTGCATCAACACCTCCTCTTCCAGGATGGTCTTGGCCAGATCAAAGATGGCGAGCGCCAGGGTGATGAAGATGATGACGCTGAACGGCTTAAGCTGTATGGCCTCCAGGGTGTGGCCCGCCTGAAAAAGCGTGGTGATATCCGTGAAGGCGGAATACAGCAGCACCGCCACCACGCTGAACAGGCCGATCACGATCAACACATAAATGGATTTGAACAGCGGCTGGAAGCGGCCGCGCGAGCTGTCGCCCATGAAAAACGCAATGGTTTTTGCGAGGTCGAAATCCAGCACCAGGTAGCCGGGCTGCGCCGTTGCCTTGTCGTGCAGTTGAACCACGGCGCTCATGCACAGTTTGTTGCTTGCGCTGGAAAGGTAGGGTTCGGTGACCATCGCCTTGTCCGTGTTGCGCGCCAGGACAAAATAGGGGCGCTGGCTGCGGTCTCGGCCCAAGCCTGAATTGGCATAGCGCGGCTTGATCTCGTTGCTGACGTTGTCGCTGGTCTGGATACCGTTCTGGTCCAGGGTGTAAAGCAGGTCTGCGAACGGATAATTCGCGGCCAGCGACTGCATGGCGCGACGCATCGCCGCGGGGTCGCCGATCAGCTCAGGCGCGGCGATTCCGCTCAGTATCGAGGCAAGCAGCTCCTGGATGCCCTCCCGGTGCTCGCGGTAACGCTCGATAATGTTGAGATAGTTCATGCCTCACTGGTTTCAGAATTGAAAATCGGCCTGCAACCAGAGTTTTTCAATATCGCGCGCCAACGCGGGATTACGCGCCAGGTTGGTGACGTTCGCATCGCCGCTGTAGGCCGCATATTTAACCAACAGGGTGAGATTCTTGTTCATTTTCCTGGCGGCGGATAGTCCCCACTCGCTGCCGTAATCGTAGCCGCCGTTGTCGGAAGAATAGCGGTCATAACGTAAGAACCAGTTGATGCCACTCCAGCTTTTTGCGAGGGTGACGAAAATATCCCGCAGGCCGTCCTTCGGCGTGGTGAGAAACTGATCGGTCCAGCCGTTAAAGGCATGCAGCGTGGCGAAAGGCGTGGCAAAGCCGTACACGCCGTCACCGCTCAAGACCTCGTAGTTGAGTTTCGCCTGGACGCCTTTGATCTCGGTGCCCAGCATTAAATTTAAATAATCCGCGTCCACCGTGCTTGCGCCGTCTTTATAATCGCTCTGTCCGGCGTACTCCGCAGTGTAGAAATATTTTGCCCCGCCCTCCTGCTGCCGCCAGCCATCAAAGCGCACACCCATGGTTTTATGGGAGGCGCTGGGTGGAAAGGGCTGGCCGGGTTCATAGTCAAACAGATAGGCGTAACCGGTCAGCGTCCCAAGAGGCAGTCCGCGATAGGCCACGTTGATGAGCTCGCTTTTCATCTCCACGTCACTCAAGGTGGGATGATTCTCTCCAAAGATGCGGTTGACGTTGGTGACATGCGCAAGAAACAAGTTTAGATTGTTGGTCACGGACGAAGTCAGCGTAAGCGCGTCGAAGGTTTGCGTATTCTGCCGCCAGCCCACCTCGCCGATGAAGCGCTGATTGTCGAGGTTAATACTCTGCCGCCCGTATCTGATGACGGTGTCCGCGAGCGGCGCGCCGGGCGCGCCCTTGTAGCTGATAAACGCCTGATTGACTTCCGTGCTGTCCGGGTCAGCAACGGTCGGATACCGGGTCAGTCCATTGATGGTGTCGTTATAGTCGCCGCCGAGGCCGCGCACGTCCTCGAACTGCAAAAAGGCGCTAAAGCCCTGGTAGTCTCCCGTGGCGTAGCCAAGCTGGGTGCGCAGGGTCCAGGCGTTCGCGTTTTCTGGTTTGCCCTCCTGATCCACCCATTCGAAGCGCGGGCGCAACTGGCCGGAGATTTTTCCGCCGCTGAGGGTCTCCATCAGCGATCCTTCCGCATGAGCGGGCGCGGTGTATGTCAGCGGCAAAGTGATGAGCAACAGCTGTTTGATCGTTTTAGTCGGGTTCATTTTTTATCCGTTGGTTAATTAGAGAAAGACCGGGTCAGGCGGCCTGTTGCGTATGGCGCTGATAGAGGAATTTCAGCACCTCGCCGCGCAGGCGCACATAATCACGGTTTTCGGCCAACTCCAGGCGATTGCGCGGCCGGGGCAGCCCTATGTCCAGAATTTCACCGATGGTGGCAGCCGGTCCATTGGTCATCATCACCACGCGGTCGGAGAGCAGCACCGCTTCATCCACGTCGTGCGTCACCATGAGCACTGTGGCGCCGGTGGCGGCGGCGATGCGCAGCAATTCATCTTGCAGGTGGGCGCGGGTCAGCGCGTCCAGCGCGCCGAACGGTTCATCCAGCAGCAGCGCCTTGGGCTGCATGGAGATCGCACGCGCGATGCCCACCCGCTGTTTCATGCCGCCGGAGATCTGGTGTGGATATTTCTGTTGCGCCTCTTTAAGGCCCACCAGTTCCAGCGCCTGCTCGGTGCGCGCGCGCAGTTGCGCCTTCGATTCGGCGCCTCCAAATACGCGCTCCACCGCGAGATAGACGTTGCCGAAGCAGGTCAGCCACGGCAGCAAGGAATGATTCTGGAATACCACGCCCCGGTCCGGCCCCGGCCCGCTGATTTCCCGTCCCGCGCACAGCAGCACGCCTGAGCTGGGCGGGATGAGGCCGGCGACCAGATTGAGCAGGGTGGACTTGCCGCAGCCGGAATGGCCGATAATGCTGACGAACTCGCCCTGATGAACCGTCAGGTTGACCTGGCTAAGCGCCGTGTAACGGCCCTGTTTGCTCGAAAACACCATCTCGATGTCTTCCAGGTGGATGAATTTATTGTTCATGGTAGCCTCCGTTTCAGTATGCAAACCGCTTCGCAAGCAACAACAGCAATTGTTCGAGTAACAGGCCCACGATACCCACGACAAAAATGGCGATGATCATGTGCTCGACGTTGAGATTGTTCCATTCGTCCCAAATCCAGAATCCTATTCCCACGCCTCCGGTCAACATTTCCGCCGCCACGATCACCAGCCAGGCCACGCCGACGGACAGCCTGACACCGGTCATCATGTAAGGCAGCACCGCGGGGAACAGGATTTTGCTGAATATCTTGAGCTCCGAAAGATTTAATACCCGCGCCACGTTGAGATAGTCGGCCGGCACCTTGGTCACGCCTGCCGCCGTGTTGATGAGCATGGGCCAGATGCTGGAGATGAAGATCACCCAGATCGCGGCGGGCTGGGCTTCCTTGAATACCAGCAAGCCGATCGGCAGCCAGGCCAGCGGCGACACCGGGCGCAGCAGGCTGATGATGGGCGCCGTCATTTTGCTTAAGAAAGCGAAACGTCCGATCATGAATCCCAGGGGGATGCCGATGAGCGCCGCGAGACCGAAACCCAGCCCAACCCGTTCCAGGGAGTGCAGGACGTTCCAGCCGATGCCCTGGTCATTCGGTCCGTGGTCGTAGAACGGATCGCTGAACAGCTCGACGGCCGAGTGCCAGGTTTTCACCGGGCCCGGTAGTTGCGGGCTGTGGCCGGCGATCAGCGACCACGCCAGGATAAACACGATCATGCCGAGCAGCGGCGGCAGCGCCCATTTGATCAGCGCATCCATGCTGCCATACAGCGAGGCCGTCCACTCTCGCGCAGCCGGCTGCTGGACCGCGCTCAGCGCGGTCTGCCTTGCTGGACGGGTGGAATCCTGCCTGCTGAGGGGAAGAGTCTCTTTTTTCATCATGGGTATCACGTTCATCATGCGGCTCCTTTCAGTTCCTGATCTGGAAGCTGGCGGCATACTGTTGCGGATTTTTTCCATCCCACACCGCGCCGTCAAACAAGGTGCTGGCGCGCAGGGGCTCGGCGGGCAGCGGGACTCTGAGCTGCTCGGCCGCCTGTTTGTACAACTCGATTTGGTTGACCTGTTTGGCAACGCCGAGGTAGTCCGGCTCATCGGTCAAAAGGCCCCAGCGTTTGTGCTGCGTCAGGAACCACATGCCGTCGGACAGGAAAGGAAAGTTGACATAGCCGTCGTTGTAAAATTTCATGTAGTCGGGATCTGTCCAGGATTTGCCGAGCCCGTTTTCATACTTGCCCAGCATGCGGCCTTCAATCACCGGATCGGGCGCATTGACGTAGGATTTGCTGGCGATGATCTTGGCGACCTTGGGACGGTTCGCGGTGGCGTCTATATATTTGGAGGCCTCCAGCACGGCCATGATGAGCGCGCGCGCGGTGTTGGGATATTTGCGCGCGAACTCCAGCGTGGTGCCCAGCACCTTCTCCGGCTGATCCTTCCAGATCGCCTGCGTGGTGGTGGCGGTGAAGCCGATCTGGTCGTAGATCGCGCGCGCGTTCCAGGGTTCGCCGACGCAATAACCGTCCATGTTGCCCACGCGCATGTTCGCCACCATCTGCGGCGGCGGAATGACGATGCTTTTCACGTCCTTGAAAGGATGAATGCCGTGCGCCGCCAGCCAGTAATAGAGCCACATGGCGTGCGTCCCGGTGGGGAAGGTTTGCGCGAAGGTGTATTCGCCCTTTTCCCTATCAATCAGCTTTTTCAGGCCTGTGCCGTCCACCACGCCTTTGTCTTTGAGCGCGTTCGACAAGGTGATGCCCTGGCCGTTATGATTGATACTCATCAGTATCGCCATATCCTTTTTCTGCCCGCCCAGCCCAAGCTGCACGCCGTAGATCAGGCCGTACAACACGTGCGCGGCGTCCAGTTCGCCCAGCACCAGCTTGTCGCGTACCGCGGCCCAGCTCGCCTCCTTGGTCACCGTCACGTTGAGGCCGTATTTTTTGTACAGCCCCAGCTCGCCCGCCATTGCCACGCTTGCGCAGTCGGTGAGCGGGATGAATCCTATCTTGAGATCGGGCTTTTCCGGCGCGTCGGAACCGGTCGCATGCGCGAGGCTGCTCAAACCGGCGGGCATGACGGCGTAGATGCTCAATCCCAGCGCCGACTTGAGAAAGTCGCGCCGTGTCGGGTTAATGCCGTTTTCTGCGGATGCAGTGGTGTCAGAGTCGTTCATCATGGATGCTCCCGTTTTGGTCAAAAAAAAGCGCCCACTCCGCAAGGATTGCTCCCGCAGAATGGACGCCGTTGTCCGTCACTTAAGGCCCGCGTTGGCCTGTTGTTACTTCACCGGAATCAACCCGCCGTTGGGCTGGCCGGCACCGCTAGCAGCTTGTTGGAAAAGTCCATCCCTGGCCTTTTCCAACGCGCAAAGCAAAAAGAGCGGTTTTTGCTTTGCTTCATTTTTCAAACGCTTAACGCGTTCGAAAAATGGCGGTACAATCCTGTACCGCACCGCAGTTTGTTGAAAAACTCGTTTTTCAACAAACTGCTACTTCAAGTCAATAATAATTCCGCTGCCGCGATGACCGTTTTCGCCACCTCCGCCACGCGCATATTACGCGACATGGCCAGCTTGCGCAGCGCCTGATAAGCTTCTTCCTCGGAGCATTGGCGCTGCTTCATCACCAGGCCCTTCGCCCGTTCGATGAGCTTGCGCTCGGCCAGCGCGGAGTTGGCCTCGTCCAGCTCCGCGCGCAAGGCCTGAAATTCCTGAAACCGGGCGACGGCAACCTCAATGATGGGCTTGATCCGTTCACTGTTAAGCCCATTCACCACATAGGCGCTCACCCCGGCGCGCATCGCAGTACGAATCTTTTCATTGTCGTCATCATGCGTGAACAGCACCACCGGCCGCGGCGTTTCACGGCTGAGGCAGCACATGTGCTCCAGGGTGTCGCGGTCGGGCGAATCCATATCAATCACGATCACGTCGGGGTGCGTTTCCAGCACGCGCGCCTGCAAGTTCTCGCACGTTGACAACTCCGCCACCACGCCATAACCGGCGTTGCGCAGCGCCTCCGCCACCATCGCCGCGCGCTCCGTGCTTTCGTCCACAATCATGACTTGTAACATGATCCATTGTTATGGCCGGCCGCTCATTTTCCGGCGGGAGCCGCGGGGCGCTCACCCTCTGAGGAGAGGCAGAGGGTGAGAGCTGCCCGCTGGTCGCCGTACTGATCAAACCGACTACTCATCGCACGCCCATTTCACCCGGCGCCTGCTTGCGCATATTTTTTGGCGGCGAGAAGTAGCGGCTCTGCGTAATCCGCATCTTCCACAACCACTACGACGCGCATGCCGGTCTCCTGTCAAGCCTTGTCAGGAAGACTTTAGCAAAACCCGTACCAATCAATAAAACTACAGGACTTTCAGCGAATTAAAGGATTGATGGCGGCTGCGGGAAAGGCGCGGCGCACTATCCTGTGTGCATCAGGGAGAGAAATGAATCATTTTGGTGCAGAACGCCGCGGGGCTTAGCCGGTTGGCCCGTCGCGTGCGGCCTTTAGCACCAGCGCGTCGAATTCTTCGCGCGTCATCAGGCCGTGTTCGGCCACGATGTCGCGCACCGGTTTGCCGGTTTTTTCCGACTCCTGCGCGATTTTGGCCGCGTTAGTGTAGCCGATGCGCGGATTGAGCAGGGTGGCGAGGCCCACGCTGTGGTGCAGGAATTCCTTGCAGCGTTCGCGATCTACCTTTAAGCCCTTGAGCCCATACTCCGTTGCGGCGTGAACGGCGTGGGTCAGCCACTCCATCATGTCGAACAGCGCCGAGCCGAGCGCGGGCATCATCACGTTCAGCTCCAATTGTCCGGCCTGGGTCATGAGGGCGATGGCGTGATCCTGTCCCTGCGCTTGATAACACACCTGGTTTAGCATCTCGAACATGACCGGATTCACCTTGCCCGGCATGATGCTGGAGCCGGGCTGCACCGCTGGCGGGATGATCTCGCCGATCCCGGTGCGCGGGCCGGAGGCGAGCAGGCGCAAATCGTTGCTGATGCGGGTGAGCTCCAGCGCGAGCGCGCGCACGGCGTTGCTCAAGTTTTGCAGGTCGAGCATGGACTGCATCTGCGCGGCGAGATCGCGCGCCGGGCAGATCGGCTCGCCGGTCAGGCGCGCGAGTTCGATTGCCGCCTTTTCGGCGTAGCCAGGCGCGGCGTTAAGGCCGGTGCCAGCTGCCGTCCCCCCCAGTCCGATCTCGCACAACGGTGCGCGTGTTTCTTCGAGGCGCGTCAGGCAGCGCTGTAACGTCCAGGCATAGGCGTTGAATTCGCGTCCCAGGGTGGTGGGCACGGCGTCTTGCAGATGCGTGCGTCCGCTTTTTACCGTGTCTTTTTCCTGCTCGCCCAGGCGTGAAAATTCTCCGGCCATGGCGCGCACCGCAGCGACGAGGCGCGGCAGCTTGGCGAGCGCGGCGAGGCGGATTGCCGTCGGGATGGTGTCGTTGGTGCTCTGCCCCAGGTTGACGTGGTCGTTGGGATGGATGGGCTGGTAGGCGCCGCGTTCGCCACCCAGCGCGGCGTTGGCGAGGTTGGCGATCACCTCGTTTGCGTTCATGTTGTGGCTGGTGCCTGCACCGGCCTGGAAGCGATCCACCACAAACTGATCGAGATACCTGCCCGCGAGTATCTCATCGCAGGCGGCGATGATGGCTTGCGCCAGATGCCCCTCCAGCACGCCGCACTGTTGATTGGCTGCGGCCGCGGCACGCTTGATGCGCACCTGGGTCAGGATGAAATCGCGGTCGGGACCGCGGCCGCTGATGGGGAAGTTGGCCAGCGCGCGCGCGGTCTGGATGCCGTACCACGCCTCGCGCGGAACCTGGAACTCGCCCAGGCTGTCTCTCTCAATGCGAAAACTGTTATTATTCATTGTCCTCTCGGCAAACCAGGAATCTGAGGTGTCACCGTGCGCAGGTCCATCGGCATAATAGGGTTGTGGTTATTCATGGCGGGCAGCGGCGCGGCCCCGGCCCAGGATTTTACCCTACCTGACGCCCAAGGCGTTAATCACACACTGTCCGATTACCGCGGCAAGTGGGTGGTGGTGAACTATTGGGTGAGCGACTGCAATCCGTGTCTGGACGAAATGCCGGAGCTTTCCGCGTTTCATGACCGGCATAAGGATAAAGACGCCGTGGTGCTCGGCGTCAACATGGAGGGGATGGACGCTAAAACATTGCGCGAGTTCGCCGACGATCATTTCTTGAGCTATCCGGTGTTGCGCGCCAGCGTGAATTATCAATCACCCCTGGGCCCGATACCGGGATTTCCCACCAGCTATCTGATTACGCCCCAAGGCGAGGTCGCGGCCTCGCACCTCGGCAGATTATCGGCGGCGATGATCGAGGATTTTATCCGCTCTCACTCCGGCGCGCGCGAGTCTAAGGTCTTTGTCGAATAGACAGCGATGTCTGCGCCTGTTGCGGGATGAAAGTCTGCATGCGTTATCGGGTGTCGGGAGAGGTGCAGGGCGTGTTCTTCCGCGCCTCGACGCGCAAAGAGGCGCTGGCGCTCGGCCTGACCGGCTGGGCGTGCAATTTGCCGGACGGGAGCGTGGAAGTGGTGGCCTGCGGCGAGGAAGCCGGACTGAAGGCGCTGCAAGAGTGGCTGGGACAGGGGCCGCCCCGGGCGCGCGTGACCGGGGTGCGCGCCGAGCCTATGCAGAGGCTGGACATCAGCGGGTTTGAAACCCGGTAACAACCCTTTTTTATGGACTTCCTGCCGGTTTTTCTGGACATCAAGGACAAGCCGTGCCTGATCGCGGGCGGCGGCGAGGTGGCCGCGCGCAAGGCGCGGTTGTTGTTGCGCGCCGGCGCGCGCGTCAGCGTGTCAGCCCCGGTGCTCGGTTCCTCGCTGCGGGAATTGGCGGCGCAGGGCAAAATCATCCATCGCGCGCGGGAATTCAGCGCACAGGACCTGGACGGCTGTGCATTGGTGGTTGCCGCGACGGACGATCACGCGGTCAATCAACGCGTAGCGGAGCTGGCGGGGCAAAAAAACATCCCGGTTAACGTAGTGGACAACCCTGCCTTGTGCACCTTTATCATGCCCTCCATCGTGGATCGTGCGCCGGTGCTGATTGCGGTGTCGTCCGGGGGGGCGGCGCCCGTGCTCACGCGCCTGTTGCGCGCGCGGCTGGAGACCCTGATTCCGGCGGCGTACGGGCGGCTGGCCGCGCTCGCGGTCGAGTTTCGCGCCCAGGTCAAACAGCGTTTTACAAAGCCGGATCAACGCCGCCGTTTCTGGGAAAGCGTTTTGCAAGGCCCTATCGCGGAGCGCGTGCTGAACGGCCGGGAGCAAGCCGCGCACGCCGCGTTGCAATCCGCGCTGGAGAGCGGCGCGGGCGCGGACGCGAACGGAGAGGTCTATCTGGTCGGCGCGGGGCCGGGCGACCCCGATCTGCTCACCTTCCGTGCGCTGCGTTTGATGCAGCAGGCGGACGTGGTGCTCTATGACCGGTTGATACCGGAGCAGATATTGAACCTGGTGCGCGCCGAGGCGGAACGCATCTACGTCGGCAAGAAGGCCATGCAGCACACGGCGCGCCAGGAAAAGATCAATGAGATGCTGGTGCGCTACGCCCAACAGGGCAAGCGCGTGCTGCGTCTGAAGGGGGGCGACCCGTTCATCTTCGGACGCGGCGGCGAGGAGATTGATACCCTGGCCGAACAGGGCATTCCGTTTCAGGTGGTGCCGGGCATTACCGCTGCCTCGGGTTGCGCGGCTTACGCTGGCATTCCGCTTACGCACCGCGATTACGCCCAGTCGTGCGTGTTCGTCACCGGTCATCTTAAGGCCTGTCCTGATCCCCGGCGAGGGAACGGCGGCATGGATTTGAACTGGAACGCGCTGGTGCAGCCGCAGCAGACCGTGGTGGTGTACATGGGCCTGCTCGGCCTGGACGTGCTGTGCCGCGAGCTTATCGCGCACGGGATGCCTCCCGCGACGCCCGCCGCGCTGGTGCAGCAGGGCACGACGCACGGCCAGCGCGTGCTGATCGGCACGCTCACTACCCTGCCGGACATCGTGCGGCGGAACGAGGTGCACGCGCCCACGCTGATTATCATCGGCGAAGTGGTGCGCCTGCATCACAAGCTCGCCTGGTTTGCGCCGCCGTGACGCGGCATGTGGAAATCAGCGTGGCGGAGCAGCGCCTGCGCCTGTATGAGAACGGCAGGATGGTCATGGACGTGGCGGTGAGCACGGCGAAAAAAGGCGTGGGTGAAATCGCCGGCAGCGAATGCACGCCGCGCGGCTGGCACGTGGTCCGCGCCAGAATCGGCGCGGGCTGCCCAGTGAACACGGTGTTTGTCGAACGCCGCCCCACGGGCGAGATTTACACGCCGGAGTTGCACAAGAAATTTCCACAGCGCGACTGGATACTCACGCGCATCTTATGGCTGAGCGGCGCCGAGTTGGGCAAGAATCGCCTGGGCCGGGTGGATACGATGCGGCGCTATATCTATATTCATGGCTGCCCCGATGAAGATGCGATGGGCGTGCCCGGCTCGCACGGTTGCGTGAAGATGCGCAACAGCGAGATTGTCGCCCTGTTCGATTGCGTCGCCGCCGGCACGCGCGTGCTGATTGTGGAGTAGGGCATGTCATTGGGTCCCGTGATGCTGGATTTAAGCGGCCTGGAGTTGAGCGCCGAAGAGCGCGACCTGCTGCGCCATCCGGCGGTGGGCGGCGTGATCCTGTTCACGCGCAACTATCACTCCCCCGAACAGGTAACGGCGCTGGTCGGCGAGATCCACGGCCTGCGCGAGCCGCGCCTGCTGGTGGCGGTGGATCATGAAGGCGGGCGTGTACAGCGCTTCCGCGCCGGGTTTACCGCCCTGCCGGCGATGCGTCCGCTGGGGACGCTCTATGACAAGAATCGCAAGCGCGCCAAGCATCTCGCGCAGCAGTGCGGCTTTGTGATGGCGAGCGAGCTGCGCGCAGTGGGCGTGGATTTCAGTTTCGCACCGGTGCTCGATCTGGACTGCGGGGTAAGCGCAGTGATCGGCGATCGCGCCTTTCATCGTGACCCGCAGGTCGTCGCGGATCTCGCGCATTCCTATATGACGGGCATGCAGCACGCCGGCATGGCGGCAACCGGCAAGCACTTTCCCGGCCACGGCGGTTGCGCCGCCGATTCACACACCGCGGTTCCGCGGGACGCGCGATCCTATGAAGACATTTACGCCGAGGACATCGTGCCGTTCGAGCGCATGATACGCTACGGGCTTGCCGCCGTCATGCCCGCGCACGTGATTTATTCCGCCATGGATGAGGCGCCCGCGGGTTTTTCCGCGTTCTGGCTCAAAGAGGTACTGCGCACGCGGCTCAATTTCCAGGGCGTGATCTTCAGCGACGACCTCAGCATGGAAGGCGCGAGCCCGGCGGGCGGTTATGCTGAGCGCGCGCGCGCCGCGCTCGACGCGGGTTGCGACATGGTGCTGGTGTGCAATCAGCGCGCGGGCGCAATGGAAGTCATCGAGAGTCTGGAGAATTACAATGATCCCGTCGCCCATCTGCGCCTGGCGCGCATGCACGGGCGCGGCGCATGGAACAGCGGCGCGCTGCGCCAAAACGCCGCCTGGCGGCAGGCGGTGAAGGCGCTGGCCGCCTTCGCCGATGCTGACACGGGTACGCTGCCCCTTTTATAATCGCCCGTTTCTCACAAAGACCACCCCATGCCCATCACCGTCCAGGAAGCAGAGCAGGCCAAGAGCCGGGCCGAGCTGCTTTATTCGGAGCAGCAAGTGGAAGCGGCGCTCGCGCGCATGGCGCAGGAGATCAGCGCGAGGCTCAAGGATCGCAACCCCCTGGTAGTGTGCGTGATGACCGGCGGCCTGATCGCCGCCGCGCGCCTGGTCATGCGCCTTGACTTCCCGTTGCAGATAGACTATCTGCACGCCACGCGCTACGCCGGTAATACGCAGGGCGGGAGATTGAAGTGGCTGGTGAAGCCAAGCCACGCGCTGGCCAACCGCGAGATATTATTGATAGACGACATCCTGGACGAAGGCGTGACCCTGTCCGCGCTTGTCAAACATTGCAAAGACGCCGGCGCGCGTGCCGCGTACAGCGCGGTATTGATAGAGAGGCAGCGCGAGCGCAAGAACGGGTTGCGTGCGGATTTTGTCGGACTCACCGTGCCGGATCGTTACGTGTTCGGTTACGGCATGGATTACAAGGAGTATTGGCGCAATCTGCCCGGCATTTACGCCGCACAGGAGAAAAAATAAATGTCGGAACTTGCGATCATCGGCGGCACCGGTCTCACCTCGCTCAAGAACCTCACGATTAGCCAGCGCGAGGTGATGCACACCCCTTACGGAGAGCCGTCCGCGCCGCTCACCCACGGCTTGCTGTCCGGCAAAAAGGTGGTGTTTCTGCCGCGTCACGGGCCGGGGCACACCATCCCGCCGCACATGATCAACTACCGCGCCAATCTGTGGGTATTGAAACAGATCGGCGCGCAAAAAATCATCGCGGTGGCGGCGGTGGGCGGCATACGCCGCGATCTCACGCCGGAGAGCCTGATCATTCCGCATCAAATCGTGGACTACACCTGGGGCCGCTGCCACAGCTTCTTTGAAGGCAAGGAAAGCGGCGTCAAGCACGTAGACTTTACCCACCCTTACAGCGAAGGCCTGCGCAAGAAGCTGATCGAGGGTTGCAACAAGGCGGGACTGGCCTGTCTCGAGCGCGGGGTGTACGGCGCCACCCCCGGTCCGCGCCTGGAAACCGCCGCCGAGATAGACCGCATGGAACGCGACGGCTGCGACATCGTGGGCATGACCGGCATGCCGGAGGCCGCACTCGCGCGCGAGCTCGATCTGGAGTATGCCGCCTGCGCGCTGGTGGTAAACATGGCGGCGGGACGCGGACCCGGCGACATCACCATGGCCGAGATCGAGCAGCACATCAAGGCCGGGATGGACAAGGTGCGCCTGTTGCTGGAACACGTCATACCGCTTATTTGACATGGCGGTCAGGAACGTACTGCGCATGGGCCACCCGCTGCTGCTGCAAAAAGCCGCGCCGGTCACGGAATTCAATGCCACGCAACTCGACGCCCTGATCGCCGACATGTTTGACACCATGGCGGCGCAAAACGGCGCGGGTCTCGCTGCGCCGCAGATCGGCGTGTCCTTGCGCGTGGTGATCTTCGGCGTGGACAAGAACCCGCGTTATCCCGGCGCCGAACCTGTGCCCACCACGGTGCTCATCAACCCCGAAATAGAATTCTTGGGCGACGAACGGGACGAGATGTGGGAAGGCTGTTTGAGCGTGCCCGGCATGCGCGGCCTGGTCGAACGTTACACCCATTTGCGTTACGCGGGCTTCAACGCGCAAGGCGTGCGTTTCGAGAGAGAGGCCCGCGGCTTCCACGCCCGCGTGGTGCAGCACGAGTGCGATCATCTGGACGGCATCCTCTACCCGCAGCGGATCAAGGATATGCGCCTGTTCGGTTTTACCGATGAACTGTTCTCCAGCGTGTCTGCGGTAACAGCCACGCCTGATGAATGAAGGCCCGCCCTCTCCCCAACCCTCTCCCGCTCCGCGGGAGAGGGAGTTAAGCATGGGTTCTCCCGCGGGGCGGGAAGGGAGAATAATAAAGCAATTCCCGCAGGGCGGGAGAGGGGGTTAAGCATGGGTTCTCCCGCAGGGCGGGAAGGTCAAGAATAATAAAGCAACCCCCGCGGGGCGGGAGAGGAGCGAAGCAACTCTCTTGCCTGTCGGGGGTGATCTATATATAGTTCCCCTCTCCCCGCGAGCGGGGAGAGGGGTCAGGGGAGAGGGGGATGCTACGCAACGCCAAAGCCTTGCGCAGTAACCAGACTGAGGCCGAACAACGGCTATGGTATCACCTGCGCGCGCACCGTTTCATGGGTTTGAAATTCAAGCGGCAAAAACCCATAGGCCGCTACATTGTGGATTTTGTGTGTCTGGAGCACCGGCTGATTATCGAACTCGACGGCGGTCAGCATGCCGAACAGCCGGCCCATGACCAGCGCCGCGATGCGTGGCTGCGCAGCCGGGGTTATACGGTGCTGCGTTTCTGGAACATCGACGTGATGCAGCAGATGGAGAGCGTACTGGAGCAGATACGACTTTTCCTCTCCCCATCCCTCTCCCGCCTGGCGGGAGAGGGAGAGTAATGAGGCAACTATCCATATAGTTCCCCTCTCCGCGTGCGGGAAGAGGGTTAGAGCCTGTCCCCGACTTGATCAGGGGGGGAGGGGCGGTCAGCGGGACTGAGCAATTGCAAGACTTGCTCCAGCTTCTGAATGCGTGCAGCGGTGTCAGGCAGAGCAATGATGACACGCAGCTTATCCCGCCCATCCAGTTTGTACATTTTGGGCTGTTTCTGGATCAGCTCGATAATCTTCACCGGATCAACCGCGGGATGGGGGCCGAAGCTCACGCGCGCGCCGCTTTCACCCGCTTCCATTTTGCGTATGCCCAGCGCTTGCGCCTTGAGCTTGAGCTCGGTGATTTTGAACAACGTTTTGGTCGCTTCCGGCAGCAGGCCGAAGCGATCTATCATCTCGACTTGCAGTTCGCGCAGTCCAGCTTCGGTTTCAGCGCCGGCGATGCGTTTGTACAGCACCAGCCGGGCGTGCACGTCCGGCAGATAATCCTCCGGAATCAGCGCGGGTGCGCGGATGTCCATCTCCGCACCCTGATCCAGCGGACGTTCCAGCTCAGGTTCGCGCCCCTCCTTGAGCGCGCGCACGGCGCGTTCCAGTAAATCGGTGTAAAGGGTGTAGCCGACTTCCTGTATCTGTCCGCTTTGCTCCTCGCCCAGCAGCTCGCCCGCGCCGCGGATTTCCAGGTCGTGCGCGGCGAGCGTGAAACCGGCGCCGAGTTCGTGTATGGCTTCGATCGTCTCCAGGCGCTTGAGCGCATCGGCGCTGAGCGCGCGCCGTTCGGGGATGATGAGGTAGGCGTAGGCGCTGTGATGCGAGCGGCCCACGCGCCCACGCAATTGATAAAGCTGCGCCAGGCCGAACTTGTCGGCGCGGTTGATGATAATGGTGTTGGCGCTCGGCACGTCTATGCCGCTCTCGATGATGGTGCTGCACAGCAGCACGTTGAAGCGCTGGTGATAGAAATCGAGCATCACCCGCTCCAGCTCGCGTTCGCGCATCCGGCCATGCGCGCTGCGCACGCTCGCCTCCGGCGCCAGCGCCTCGATTTCGCGCAGCATGGCGGGCATGGTGTCCACGTCGTTGTGCAGAAAATATACCTGGCCGCCGCGCAGGATTTCGCGCAGCAGCGCCTCGCGCAACCAGGCCTTGTCCCATTCGCGCACAAAGGTCTTCACCACCAGGCGGCGCGCGGGCGGAGTGGCGATGATGGAGAGATCGCGCAAACCGGCGAACGCCATGCCGAGCGTGCGCGGGATCGGCGTGGCGGTGAGGGTGAGGATGTCCACCTCCGAGCGCAATTGCTTGAGGCGCTCTTTATGGCGCACGCCGAAGCGGTGTTCCTCGTCAATAATCACCAGGCCCAGGTTTTTGAAGGAGATAGCCGGGCTTAGCAGCTTGTGGGTGCCGATCACGATATCCACCGTGCCCGCGGCGAGCCCATCCAGGGTTTGCCGCTGTTGCTTCGGTGTGCGCAGGCGCGAAAGCGCCTCGATGCGCACCGGCCAGTCGGCGTAGCGGTCCTGAAAGGTCTGGTAGTGCTGTTGCGCGAGCAGCGTGGTGGGCGCGAGCACGGCCACCTGCTTGCCGCCCTGGGTGGCGAGAAACGCGGCGCGCAGCGCGACCTCGGTCTTGCCGAAACCCACGTCGCCGCACACCAGGCGGTCCATGGGCTTGCTGGATTGCATGTCGGCCAGCACGTCGTGGATGGCCTGCAACTGATCGGGCGTCTCTTCAAACGGAAAACCGGTGGCGAAGGCGGCGTAGTGCGCGTCCGGCGCGGGGAAGGCGTGGCCCGGTCTTGCCGCGCGCCGCGCGTGGATGTCCAGCAACTCCGCCGCCGCGTCGCGCACCCGCTCCAGCGCCTTGCGTCTGGCGCGTTCCCACTGTTCGCCGCCCAGCCTGTGCAGCGGCGCGTGTTCGGGGCTGACGCCGGTGTAGCGGCTGATGAGGTGCAGCGATGAGATGGGGACATAGAGCTTGTCGCCGCCCGCGTATTCCAGGGTGAGAAATTCCGCTTTGACACCGCCGGCCTCCAGCACTTGCAGGCCGAGATAACGCCCCACCCCATGCTGTTCGTGCACCACGGGGTCGCCGCTGCGCAGCTCGGCCAGGCTCCTGACGACGCCCTCTATATCGCGCCGCGCCGTGGTACGGCGCCGGCGCTGCACCGCCTGCTCACCGAACAACTGCGGTTCGACAATCACCGCGAGCGGCGGATCGCCCAGCAGCAGGCCTTGTTCCAGCGGGGCGACGGTGATGCCGAAGCGCGCCTCGCTGGTTAAAAATTCCGCCCAGCCGGGGAACGCCGCCGGGCGTATGTCCTCCGCGGCGAGCAACTCCAGCAGCGCCTCGCGCCTGCCCGCGCTCTCGGCGGCGAACAGCACGCGCCCGCTGAAGTTTTCCAGAAACCGGCGCAACCGGCTCAACGGATGGGCGCTGCGCGCCTCCAGGGTAAGCGCGGGCGGCGCTTGCGTGGCATAGCGCACGGCGCCTTTCGCATCCGTTTCCTGCTCACTCCAGATCACGTGCGGATGCGCGCTCATTGCACCGAACACTTCCCGGGTTTGCAGAAATAATTGCCGCGGGACGAGCAGCGCCCGCTCGGGGTCGTATCGCATCTGTTCGTAACGCTCGTTCGCCTCGCGCCAGAACCTGTCCGCCGCTTGTTCAGCGCCCGCGCTGTAAAGCACCAGGCAGGAAGCCGGCAGATAATCGAACAGGGTGTCAGTGCGTTCGAAAAACAGCGGCAGGTAATATTCAATCCCGGCCGGCGCCAGTCCCCGGCTCACGTCGCGGTAGAGCGGGCTTTTTTGCGGGTCGCCCTCGAACTGTTCGCGGAAATTGTGGCGGAAGCGCGTGATGCCCTGCTCGTCGAGCGGAAATTCGTGCGCCGGCAGGAGCCGTATCCGTTGCACCGTGTCCAGGGTGCGTTGGGTCTCCGGATCAAAGTGGCGCAGGCTTTCGATCCGGTCGTCAAACAGGTCTATGCGGTAGGGCGTGGCGCTGCCCATGGGGAATACATCCATCAGGCCGCCGCGCAGCGCGAACTCGCCGTGCTCCATGACTTGCGTCACGCAGCGGTAGCCGCCGGCTTCAAGGCGCCGCCGCATCTCAACCGGCTCCAGCTTTTGTCCGACGTCGAGCATCAGGCTGCGCGCCTCCAGATAGTCGCGCGGCGCGAGCCGGTGCATCAGGGTTTGCACCGGCGCAATGAGGATGCCGCGCGTGAGCGACGGCAGGCGATAGAGCGCGGCCAGCCGTTCGGAGGTGATGTCGCTGTGCGGTGAAAAGCTGTCGTAAGGCAGGGTTTCCCAGTCCGGGAAATGCAACAGCGGCGGCGCGTCCTGTCCCAGATAGAAGCGCAACTCCTGTTCCAGGCGCTGGGCCGAGGGCGTGTCCTCCGCGATCACCATGAGCGGCCCTGGGTATTCGCGCGCCGCACGGCTGATGACGAGGCCGCGTGCGCTGCCGTGCAGCCCTTCCCAGCGCATCCTTTGCGCGGGGGCGGTTGGCAGTGAGAGGTGCAGCGGACTCAGCGTCTTGAGGCGGCGGTTTTGTGATGCCGGGACGGACATGACTCAAGCGGCTGCGCCGGTCTCCATTCCGGTAACCACGGACCTTGCAGCCGGATACTGTGCAACGGGAAGCGCATAACATGATTTTAGCCTAAAACGCCGCATCACGGCCGGCGCCCGGTCTGACATAATCAAATTTAAGTATCGCTTGAAAATTAATCGTCACGGGATTACTGTAATTCCAACCGGGCAATACCGTTTCGCCGGCGCCGGCTTGCGGGACTGGTAAGCGCTCCGGTTTCGGCTATCATTATTTATCATGGCGACGCGCAAACAGCAAAACCACGATGACGGCGGCGTGGCGTTGCAAGAGGCCAAGCCCAGGCTGGCGCAGCCGCCGTTGTATAAGGTCATGCTGATGAACGACGATTACACGCCGATGGAGTTTGTGGTACAAGTATTGCAGACGTTTTTTGGCATGGCGCGCGAAAAGGCGGTGCAGGTCATGTTGCAGGTGCACACCCAGGGCAGCGGCGTATGCGGGGTGTTCACGCGCGAGGTGGCCGAGACCAAGGTGGAGCAGGTGAACGAGTTTTCGCGCCACCATCAGCACCCGTTGTTATGCACCATGGAAAAGGCTTAAACTAAACTTGTAGTGAGGTTGGCAGTCTAAGCTTGAGAGTATCGCCATGTTGAGCAAAGAACTTGAATTCACCCTGAACACCGCGTTCCGCGAGGCGCGCGCCAAGATGCACGAGTTCATGACCGTGGAGCATCTGGTGCTGGCGCTGCTGGACAACGCGGCGGCGGCGGCGGTGCTGCGCGCCTGCGGGGCGGATATCGAGCGGCTGCGCAACGAGCTGGGCTCGTATATCAACGAGCACACCCCGCGCCTGTCGCTGGACGACGCGCGCGACACCCAGCCCACGCTCGGTTTCCAGCGCGTGCTGCAGCGCGCGGTGCTGCACGTCAACGCCTCCGGGAAAAAGGAGGTTACCGGCGCCAACGTGCTGGTCGCCGTGTTCGGCGAGCAGGACTCCCAGGCGGTGTACATATTAAAGAAGCACAGCATCACCCGCCTGGACGTGGTGAATTACATCTCGCACGGCATCTCCAGGGTGCCGGGCGAGGAAGAAGGCCAGACGGGCGCTCCCTCCAGCGAGGAGGAGGCCGCGGGCGAGCAGGTCAGCCGCAGCCCGCTGGAAATGTACGCCGCCAATCTCAACCAGTTCGCGCGCCGGGGCAAGATAGATCCGCTCATCGGGCGCAAGAACGAGATCGAGCGCACCATCCAGATACTGTGCCGCCGGCGCAAGAACAATCCCCTGTACGTGGGCGAGGCAGGGGTGGGCAAGACCGCCATCGCCGAGGGGCTGGCCAAGATGATCGTGGAGGGCGACGTGCCGCAGGTGCTGGCGCGCTCCACCATCTATGCGCTGGACATGGGCGCGCTGCTCGCGGGCACCAAATACCGCGGCGATTTCGAGAAGCGCCTGAAGGGCGTGCTCAATCAGCTGCACAAGGAGCCGGGCGCGATCCTGTTCATAGACGAGATCCATACCATCATCGGCGCGGGCGCGGCCTCCGGCGGCGTGATGGACGCCTCCAACCTCATCAAGCCGGCGCTCACCGGCGGCGAGCTGCGCTGCATCGGCTCCACCACCTATCAGGAATACCGCGGCATCTTCGAGAAGGACCGCGCGCTGTCGCGCCGCTTCCAGAAGATTGAGGTGAGCGAACCGTCGGTGGAAGAGACCGTATCCATCCTGGAGGGGCTGAAGTCGCGCTTCGAGTCGCATCACAAGGTGAAGTATTCACACAAGGCGCTGCGCGCCGCGGCGGAGCTCGCCAGCCGCTACATCAACGACCGCTTCCTGCCCGACAAGGCGATAGACGTGATAGACGAGGCGGGCGCGAATCAGGCCATCCTGCCCGTCTCCAGGCGCAAGCGCACGGTGGGTGTGACCGAGATTGAAAACATCGTCGCCAAGATGGCGCGCATCCCGCCCAAGAACGTGAGCGTTTCCGACAAGGAAATGCTGCGTACCCTGGAGCGCGACCTGAAGCTGGTGGTGTTCGGACAGGATCAGGCGATCGAGTCGCTCGCCGCCGCGATCAAGATGGCGCGCTCCGGTCTGGGACAGGCGCAGAAACCGATAGGCTCATTCCTGTTCGCCGGCCCCACCGGCGTGGGCAAGACCGAGGTTACGCGTCAGCTCGCCAGGATCATGGGCGTGGAGCTGATCCGCTTCGACATGTCGGAGTACATGGAGCGTCACACCGTGTCGCGCCTGATCGGCGCACCGCCCGGCTACGTCGGCTTCGATCAGGGCGGCCTGCTCACCGAGGCGGTGACCAAACACCCGCACGCCGTGCTGCTGCTGGATGAAATCGAGAAGGCGCATCCGGATGTATTCAATCTATTGCTGCAAGTGATGGATCACGGCACGCTCACCGACAACAACGGGCGCAAGGCGGACTTCCGCAACGTGATCATCGTCATGACCACCAACGCCGGCGCCGAACAGATGAGCCGCGCCTCGATAGGCTTTACCGCGCAGGATCACAGCGGCGACAGCCTGGAGGTCATCAAGCGCACTTTCACGCCGGAGTTTCGCAACCGGCTCGACGCCATCATCCAGTTCAGGGCTCTGGATCCCGCCACCATCACCCACGTGGTGGATAAATTCCTCATCGAGCTGGAAGAGCAGCTGGACGAGAAGCACGTCGCGCTCGATGTGGACTTTGCTGCGCGCGCCTGGCTGGCCCGGCACGGCTTTGACCCTGTGATGGGCGCGCGCCCCATGGCGCGGCTGATTCAGGAGCACATCAAGCGCCCCCTGGCCGAGGAATTGTTATTCGGCAAGCTCGCCGCCGGCGGGCAGGTCAAGGTGAGCGAAGAGGGCGGCAAGCTCCGCTTTGTGATTGAGGAACAGGAAAAAAGCGATCACACGGCGGTGGAGTAAGCGCCCCCGCTTTCAACGTGCGCGGAAGGAAATACGCCCCTTAGTGAGGTCGTAAGGCGTAAGCTGCACCGTGACCCGGTCGCCGGTGAGGATGCGGATGTAGTGCTTGCGCATCTTGCCGGAGATGTGCGCGGTGACCACGTGACCGTTGTCCAGCCTTACGCGGAACATGGTGTTGGGCAGGGTTTCAATCACCGTACCCTCCATTTCTATCGGTTCTTCTTTTGCCATAAACCTTCCGCACCGGAAAATTTCTAATTATAGCACATCCGCTCCCGGCTCCAGCCGTCGCCATCTGCCCTCCCGGTAAATCTCGCACGGCCGGTACTGGTCCTTGTAACTCATCCTGGCGCATTCCCTGATCCAGTAGCCGAGGTAGAGCCACGGCAGCCCCAGGCGGCGCGCCTCCTGGATTTGCCACAGCACCGCGTACACGCCGAGGCTGCGGCGCGTTTGCGCGGGATCATAAAACGTATATACCGCGGACAGGCCCTGCGGCGCACGGTCCACCAGCGCCACGGCGAGTAACCGATTCTGCGCGCGCATCTCATACAGCGCGCAATCTATTTCCGGCGGGTGCAGCAGGAAATCCTCATAATCTTGCGCTCTGATTGCACTCCCGTCAGCGGAGTGACGCACCGTCATGTAACGTTTATAAAGCCGGAAGTGTTCGTCGTTGAACGCCGCGCCGCATTGCCGCACGTGCAGATCACCATTTAAACGCAGCACGCGGCGCTGGCTGCGGCGTGGTTTGAACTCCGCCACCGGCACGCGCAGCGGGATGCAGGCGTCGCACAGGGTGCAGTGCGGCCGGTAAAACAGCGCGCCGCTGCGGCGGAAGCCGCGCGCGAGGAGCGCGCCGTAATCGCGGCCGCTGATGAGGGCTTGCGGATCGGCGAACAGCGTGCTCGCCGCGCGCTCCGGCAGATAGCTGCACGGGTGAGGGCGGGTGAGATAAAACTTGAGCGCGTCTCCGTGCTCGATATTCAGGAACGCCATTGCTCATCCCCGCCACGCGGGCGCAGATTCGTCGCACCATTGCTTCAACATGCGCAGGAATTCAGCGCGCGGGATGTCTTGCGCGCCCATGCCTTGCAGGTGCGCGGAATGCACCTGGCAATCTATCATGCGATAACCCGATTGTCGCAGCCGTTCCGCCAGCCTGACCAGGGCGACCTTGGAGGCGTTTGGTTCCAGGCTGAACATGGACTCGCCGAAAAATACCCGGCCCAGCGCCACACCGTAGAGACCGCCCGCGAGTTTGTCGTCGCGCCGGCACTCCACCGAGTGCGCGTACCCCAATTCATGCAGCTTGCAATATGCGTGTTGCATCTCCTGGGTGATCCAGGTGCCTCCTTCGCGCAACGCAGCGCATTGTTTAATGACCGATGCGAAATCCTGATCAAAGGTGACGTTATACCGGCCTTGCTTGAGTAATTTGCGCAGACTGCGCGAGACGTGCAGGCGCTCCGGAAACAGCACCATGCGCGGGTGCGGCGACCACCACAGGATGGGCTCGCCCTCGCCATACCAGGGAAAGATGCCGTTGCGGTAGGCCTCAATCAGCCGCGCCGGGCTGAGATCGCCGCCCACCGCAAGCAGGCCGTTCGGCTCGCGCAAGGCCAACTCCACGTCGGGAAAGGCAAGATCGCGCGGGTCCAGCAGTCTGGGCCGGGAGGGCTTATGGCGCATGGGTTATACGGCGGGTGTGCGCCGATCTCGTGTGTATGAAGCCATGTCCGCTTACACTAATTTGCAGATATATTCCAAATCGGCGTTTTCCCATATTTAAGTATTGATAATTTATCCTAATTTTAGTAGGATATAAAGTATTACTTTATAGCCGGGCTGACCCCCTCATGCACGCCGAAAAGGTTTCCATCTCGCTTCCCGCTGATTTGGCGGAGTTTGTCGAGCACTACAAAACAGCGCATGCCTGCAAGAGCCGCTCGCAGGTTATCGGGGCCGCGGTGGCCCTGCTCAGGCAGCGTGAGTTGGAGCAGGCTTACCGGGCCGCTGCGCAGGAACAGGATACGGACTTCGATATCACAACCGCGGATGGGTTGCCTCATGAAGCGTGGTGAGATTTATTACGCCGATCTCAGCCCGAGCGTAGGCTCGGAAATCAATAAACGCCGACCGGTGCTGATCGTAAGCAATGACGCCAACAATAAAGCCTCGGCCACTTTGACCATTCTGCCTATTACTTCAAATGTGGAAAGGGTACATCCCTTCGAAGTGATGCTGTCTAAAAAAGACAGCGGCCTGGTAAAACCCTCCAAGGCCCAAGCCCAGCAAATTCGCACCATCTCCAAACAGCGCATTAAGGGCAAGGTGCAGGGTCGCCTGAACAAAGCCACCATGATACTCGTGGATGCGGCGCTGAAATTACACCTGGCGCTTGAGTGAAGAGCGGCGTTTGAACTGTGTAATGCCCCATCTCGCCCCCAGCCCTGTCCCACAGAGCGGAAGAGAGGCTGGTTAAATGGAGTAACCGGACAGTACATTCACTCCGGCGGCACAACCACTCGTTTCCGGATGCGGGCCATACGCCGCGCTCAATGACCTTGCCCTGCTCGAAGATAAGATAACTCTCGCTGCCGTAATGAGGAAGGGGCCTCAACAAGGCCTCCAGCGCAGCGTTGTTATCCGCGGCTATCACCAGCAGGGTTTTGCCGCTGTCCTGGCGCGCGGCCCACGCCTGGGCGTTGCCTTTGCCGTGCAGCGTATCGGGTTGCGGCGGCAGTTTATGTTTGAGCAAAAATTCACGCACCGCCTGCTGTGTTCCTATGAGCAGGAGCGTTTGCGCGCGGTCGTAGTGCTCGCCGTAACGCGGAGCATGATCGAGCAGTCTTTCCGCCAGCCGCCGTGCGGTTTCCTGAAATGCAGCATCATTTCCCGCGATGACCGTCAGCGTGGCGGGATCGTTGATCACCTGGCGCAGGATCGGCGGCAGCTCCGCGGCGTCGAGGCGGCGGAACAGCCTCAGTTCGGGATCGAGCGCGAGGGAAAGCGGGCGCGACGCGGATTCCAGCACGTAGCGTTGCCGTTCCCGGTTCAGCTCGACGATGTGTTCTTGTTTACCTCCGGCCGTGGTGACGACCAGCGGCACGCGCAGCGCGTAAGCCGGCGCAGGCTGCGTAAGGGTTACCGTGATCCGATGCTTTCCATCCCGCTGTGTGAGCCGGGCGTCGTGAATGACGGGCTGGGGCGCGCCGCCTTGCGTGAGCCATTGGGTGAAAAAGGTATCCAGCCTTTTACCGGATACGGTTTCAAAGGCGCGTTGTAACTCTCCCCAGCCGGCGATGCGGAAGCGCTGTTCCTTCCAGAATCGTCTTAATCCCTGATTGAAAACGTCCGTCCCAAGTTCGTCGCGCAGCATGAAAAACAGAAACGCCGCCTTGTGGTAGCCAACGGTTTGTGAGGCGCTGTGATGGCGTGAGGTGAAGCGCGTGAGCGGCTCGTCCTGCCCTTCCGGTATCGCGGCAAAGTCGCGCAGCCAGGACAGGCGCTGCGCGCGCGCCGCCTCCGCGCCTTGCCGTTCCTTATAGGTGTAATCGGCCATGAAGGTGGTAAGGCCTTCCGACCAGTTGCCGTGACGCCAGTCGGCGTACACGCCGTTGCCCCACCAGTTGTGCAGGATTTCATGGCCGAGCGCGCCATGGCGTATGAAGGGCAGGCGCAGCACCTCGATGCCGAGATAGGTCAGCGTGGGCATGCCGTAACCCGTGGGCAGCGGGCTGGAGACGATGCTGAATTCGGTGTAAGGATAGGCGCCGATCCAGTTGCTGTAAAGCTCGAGGTAATCGCCGACGGAGTGGAGATAATCATCCGCGAGTTGTGCGATTTCCGGATGAAAATAGGTGCGCAGGCGCAGGTTTTTATGCGTGATTTCCCGCACCTGATACGGAGCGGCCATGAGCGTGATGCCTTCCGTGGGGTGGGGAAATTCGAACGTGGCATGGTAGCGCCCGCGCCGCGCGGTTTCTTTTCGCAGCCGTCCCGGCGCAACGGCGCGTTGCGCAGCGGGGACATCCAGTCTGAGCGTGTAAGTAAGCGTTTCGGCGCCGAGGTCGGGGTACCAGGCGTAAGAGGCGGGCAAATAGCTGCCGCGTATATCAGCCATGGCTGGCAAACCGGCCAGCACGCCGCGCTGATCGGTTTGGGCAAGCGGCGCCAGTATGCCGCGATACTGTAATTCAAGAGTGTGCGCGGCGGGCGTATTCCCCAGCGCCAGCGTCCGGACGCGCAGCCCGCCCATCAATGCGCCGCGCATTTTTGTTTCGCTCAGCGGCTCGCCGTCCAAGGTCAGGCGTTGCAGGGTAAACTCCGGCGCCAGACGCAGCTCGGCCACGCCGCTGCCGGTAAAGCGCACCTTGCCGCTGACGCTGAGCTCTCGGCTGCCGGGTTCCAGCGTCACGGACAAATCGTGATGCACCGCGCTTACCTGCGCCTGTGCGGAGGCGAACGCCAGGCAGCCCAGCAAGCAGTAAAGGAGCCTCATTGCGCGGGCGGGAATTTGGCGACCACTTCGATCTGTTCATCGCCGCGCATGAGCTTGATGGGCAGCCAGGTGCCCGGCGCCTGGCGCTGCACGATTTGGCCCACCTCGGCCGATTGCGCGACGCGCTGCCCGGCCAGCTCCAGCAGCACATCCTCCCGCTGAATACCGGTTTGCTCGGCGATGCTGCCCTTGGCCACTTCCTTGATGCGCACCTTACCCGCGACGTCGTCGAGCGCCACTCCCAGGCGCGGCGGCCTCGGTTTTTCAGGTTCGTTCAACGCGGCCACGCCGAACACGGCATCGGCGATAGCGGGCGCGAGCTCCGTGCAGTCGCGTTGCGCATCCCACGCCAGCAGCACCGCACTGGCGCGGATGCCGAGATCATCCAGTTGATGCGGCACGCCATAGCGGTGCATGACGTGCCCGCTGCCCATGATGCCCACCACCAGCGGCGCATCGGGCTTGCGCGCGGCGGCGGCGATGGCTTCGGCCATGGCGCGGTCCCAGGTCAGCTGGCCCTCGGTGAAATAGCGAAAGCCCGTATCGTTGAAATCAAAATCCTGCTCACGCTTATCATCGCGCGCGGGCCTTGATGCGCCGTGCGCCTGGTACACCCGCGCCAGGAATTTTAAATAATCCCGGCTCGCCGGCGCGGGTTTGGATACGCCCTCGCGCAGCTCCACGGGAACGGCGTCCCAGCCGCGTTCACTCACGAGCGAGGTAAGCTTGCGGTCTACATTAAGCGCCAGCATGGGAATGCGGTTCATGCGCGCGAAATGGAATAAAGGCAGATACAGCGCCGGGTCGTAATTCCATACCTTATGCCACTCGCTTTGCTCCAGGAAATCCTGTTCATTCATTTCGCCGCGCACCCAGCGATCCAGCGCCGGTTGCACGCGGCGCGGGAACATCTCGAAACCGATAATCATATCGGGCCGCCGCGAATACAGGGCGGCGAGGGTCTGCAACTGCCAGCGATGGTGCTCGAAGCTGTCGTGCGATTCCCCCAAGAGCACCGCCTGGCGTGACGCCAGCGCGTCAAAGTCCGGGCTTATCAGGATGGGGCCGGGCTCGCGCTGCGGCGAGACCCATCTCCCCGCCGGGACGCACAGCTCTGCGGCTGCAAGCGGCTTTATCCACAGCCAGGCTATGCTTGCGATGATGAAACAAACTGAAAAAAATCGCACCCTCTCCCGCCTGGGCGGGGGAGGGAGTGCTTCCCTCTCTCCGTTTGCGGGGAGAGGGTGAGGGAGAGGGGCGCAGATGTTACGCAATTCAGTAAACCTCATTAGAGTCCATTTGATTCAAGTATAACAAACCACGGCGTGTGATATGTTAGGCTGCACGCAATCCGGACTGCTAAAATACTTCAGATGCAAACGCTGCCCGACAAGTTATCACAAAAACACTGGTATCTGATCCACTCCAAGCCGCGTGAGGAAGAGGTGGCCAGGCTCAATCTGGAGCGGCAGGGTTACACCGTGTATCTGCCGCTGTGTAAATTGCTGCGCCGCCGCATGGGCCGGCGTATTCACGCCGTCGGGCCGCTGTTCCCGCGCTATCTATTCATCCAGCTTGAGAGCGGGATAGACGACTGGCGCCCGATCCGTTCCACCAAGGGTGTCGCCGCCCTGGTGCGTTTCGGCATGGAGCCGGCGCGCGTGCCGCGCACGCTTATCGAAACGCTCATGGGGCGCGCCGACCCGACAGGCGTTCACATCTTGCCCGGCAAGGAGTTCAAGCCCGGCGCGCCGGTGAGAATCCGGGAAGGGGTGATGCACGACTACGACGCCATTTTCCTCGCTAGATCGGCGCACGAACGCGTCATCCTGCTGCTCGACATCATCGGCAAGCAAGTCCGCATCGAGGTCGAGGCGGCGCACATCGAGGCGCGCTGACGGAGGTTCCGGCGGCTTTGATTGTTGAGGAAACTCTGATTTAATCAGAGTTTCCTGCGGCACCTGGACGTGCCGCCATTTTACAATCACGCATGTGATTGTAAAATGAAGAAAAGCACCATAAGAAATCTTATGGCCACATTTTTGCTTTTCGTGTTCTGATAATTCCTGGATGGAATTATTCAGGGCTTCCTTGAGAGCTGAGCGGCCAGCGCCGGGAGATACTCCTCGTGGCGTGAGATTCGGTCAAGCCCCTTGACATGCCAAGGATTTTTCCTATAGTGTTCACTGAATGAACGGCAAAGACCGGGAAGACGGCGATCTGATACTGGAATTGCTTGATATACTGGTAGAAACAGCACAGAAGGGTGGGCTTGTGGCGCTGGAACCGGGGATCAGAATTTTCTCATGAAGGTCAGGCTGCATCCCCATGCTCGGGAGCGATTGCAAGAGCGCGGGGCGACGGAAGAAGAGGTTATTGCAACGATCGAACGCGGGGAATGTTTCGCCGCCAAACATGGCAGGACAGGATTTCGCTGTAACTTTCCGTTCAGCGGCGAGTGGAATAACAGAAAATACTCGACGAAACAGGTTGAGGCGTATGCCGTTGAAGAAGATGGCTGGTTGGTGATCACAATAATCATAAAATTCTTTTAGTGAGCAGAGGTTGTCATGAAACTCAGTTATGATCCGAAGTATAACGTCGCCTATATACGGCTCCAGGAGAAGACAGGCCAGGTGACAACGCTCAAGATCAGCGACGATATGAATATTGACATCGCCCCGGACGGCACCGTCTACGGTATCGAGCTGCTGAACGCAAATGAGCAACTGACCAAAGACCATGGCGCATTGATTGTTGAGCTGAGCGGCCAGCGCCGGGAGATACCCCTCGTGGCGTGAGATCCGGTCAAGCCCCTTGACACGCCAAGGATTTTTCCTATAGTGTTCACGGAATGAACGGCAAAGACCGGGAAGACGGCGAGCGGATGCTGGACCTGCTGGAGGTCGTTGACAAAAATAGCGGGGTCAGCCAGCGCCATCTGGCGCGCCGCCTGGGGGTGGCGTTAGGGCTGGCCAATTCCTATCTAAAGCGCTGCGTGCGCAAAGGTCTCATCAAGATCATCGAAGCCCCCGGCAACCGCTACCTCTACTACCTCACCCCGAAAGGGTTTTCCGAAAAAACCAGCCTCACCGCGCAGTATCTCAAGCGCTCGTTTTCCTTTTACCGCGAGGCAAGCGCGGCCTGCGAACGCGTATTCGCACAGGCGCATCAGCAAGGCTGGAACAAGATTTTATTGTGCGGCATGTCCGATCTGGCCGAGATCGCCCTGCTGCGCGCTTCCGAGTGTGAAATAGAAATCGTCGGGCTTTATGATCCGCACACCGAGCGCAATCGTTTTGTAAACAAACCGGTATGGCATGATCTCGATAAATGCGAGGAACATCATGCCTGCGTGATTACGGACATTCACGTGCCGGAAATGACTTACAAGGATGTACTCAGACGCATCGGCGCGCAACGCATCCTCATCCCCGACGTGCTGCGCCTGACGCCGAACAATAACGGCAGTTGATGTATCCTGCTCTGCCGCTTGCCTGCGCGTTGCGCGCAAGCAGGCGGCAGGGCCTAAAAGATGATTTTAGGAAGCTCTGAATAATTCCATCCAGGAATTATCAGAGCAAGAAAAGCCAAAGCAAAGTTTTGGCTTTTCTTCATCTTTCAAATACTTGCGTATTTGAAAGATGGCGGCACGTCCATGTGCCGCACGGAAACTCTGAATTAATCAGAGTTTCCTCTACTCTGTGCGGGGCACGAAATTGCACTGCATGGCGGTAGCATGCCTGAAGCCGGTAAAACACCGGCCTGCCTGCAGCAGGCAGGCAGATTCCGGCCATGCACGGTTAATCTCCCTAACGAAATAATGATATACCCCGTCATTTTGTCGGGCGGAGCAGGCAGCCGGTTGTGGCCGTTGTCGCGCGAGCACTACCCCAAACAACTACTGTGCCTGGTCGGGGAGGGCACGTTATTACAGCAAACCATCACGCGGCTCGATGGCTTGTCTGATGTCAGCCCCTCCTTGTTCGTATGCAACGAAGAACACCGCTTCCTCGTGGCGGAGCAAGTGCGGCAACTGAATAAACAGCCGCTGGATATCATACTTGAGCCGGTGGGGCGCAACACCGCGCCGGCTCTGACGCTGGCGGCACTGTCGTTGCTCAAGAGCGAGGAGGATGCCCTGATGCTGGTCATGCCGGCGGATCACGTCATCCAGAATCCCGCAGCCTTCCACAAGGCGGTGAGTGAAGCCGTGATGCTTGCTCAAGACGCACGTCTGGTGACCTTCGGCATTATTCCTGCCTCTCCTGAAACCGGCTATGGCTATATCAAGAAGGGGGGTGGCAATGACGTCGCGGCGTTTGTTGAGAAGCCAGATGCGGAAACCGCACAAGCTTATCTGGCGTCGGGCGATTATCTATGGAACAGCGGCATGTTCCTGATGCGTGCCTCGCTGTGGCTGGATGAGCTGGCGCGCTACCGGCCTGATATTTTAAACGCATGCCGGAGCGCGTTCGAACAGGGAACGAGGGACGGAGAATTCTATCGAGTCAACAAGCAGGCTTTTGTTTCCTGCCCCGGCGATTCCATTGATTACGCCGTGATGGAAAAAACAACCCGTGCCGCCGTGGTGTCGCTGGACGCAGGCTGGTCGGATATCGGCGCATGGCCGGCTTTGTGGGACATCTCCGAACAGGATGCGGAAGGAAACGTCGCGCAAGGCGATGTGTATATGCATGCCACCCAGAACACGCTGCTTATCTCACAACACCGGTTTCTGGCCGCGGTGGGCCTGGAAGACATCATCGTCATCGAAACACCCGACGCCGTACTGGTGGCGCATAAAGCTCACGCCCAGAACGTGCGTGAAATCGTCAACCGGCTGAAGGCAGAGGAACGAAGCGAACATCAGCAGCATCGGCGCGTGCACCGCCCCTGGGGATGCTTCGAGGGCATAGACCGCGGAGAGCGGTTCCAGGTCAAACGGCTCACCATCAATCCCGGTGCGGCAATCTCACTGCAAATGCACCGGCGCCGCGCCGAGCACTGGGTGGTGGTGAAAGGCGCCGCGAGGGTGACTCGCGGTGACGAAGTGTATACCTTGACTGAAAATCAATCCACCTATATCCCCATCGGCGAGAAACACCGGCTTGAAAATCCAGGTTCCGTCCCGCTGGAGATCATCGAGGTGCAATCCGGCGGTTATCTGGGCGAGGACGATATCATCCGGTTCGAAGACGCGTATAACCGCCACCAGCCATGACCGGCGCAGCGATGCCCGTTGCGCGGCACACTTTGAGGTAGCCACTTTTTGTCCTTTATATACGGATGATATTAGGCTAAAATATCCTTCATGGAGAGTCAATTTCGCGAGGCTATCCGGCAAAGGATTGTTGATGCCCTGGCCGCTCCTCCGCCTGCGCTGACACGCCGGGATGTGCGGCTGCCCGCCGTTCCCGGCAAGGCGGTCGCCGTCATCGGCATGCGGCGCACCGGTAAGACCACTTTTCTCTGGCAGGTGCTGGCGGATCGTATTTCCCGAGGAACCGGCCGGGAGGGATTGCTGTACTTCAGCTTTGAAGATGAACGTCTCGTCGGCATGACCGCTGGCGACCTCAATTTGGTGGTGGAGGAATACTACCGTCTCAACCCGGAATGGCGCGACCGGCGGCGTGCAACGTTCTTTCTTGACGAAATACAGACTGTTCCAGGGTGGGAAAGCTTTGCCCGCAGGCTACTGGACAGCGAACAGATCGACTTGTTCCTCTCCGGGTCCTCAGCCCGTCTGCTTTCCCGTGAGGTCTCCACCAGCATGCGCGGCCGTGCTGTGGAGGCTCTGGTTTATCCCTTCAGTTTCCGCGAGTACTTGCGCCATCGCCGACGCGAACCGGACAAAACGCCCAGCCGTCTGACCAAAGCTCAGCGCTCCTCCCTGGAAAAAGACCTGCTGGGCTACCTCGCGGCGGGCGGTTTCCCCGAAACCCAGGGGCTGAACACGCGCGACCGCCACGACCTGCTGCGGAGCTATGTTGATGTAGCCCTGCTGCGCGACGTCATAGAACGCCATGCCGTTTCCCATCCCGTGGCCTTGCGCTGGATGGTGCGCCAACTGCTCGGCAACGCCGCCGGATCCTTCAGCGTGAACAAGTTCCATGGCGACCTCAAATCCCAAGGCATCCCCGTTGCAAAAGGCACCTTGCACGACTATCTGGGGTATCTGGAAGATGTGTTTCTGGTGCGAATGGTCTCCATGGCCACCGATTCCGAGCGCCGGCGCATGGTCAACCCGCGCAAGGTTTATCCCATTGATCCCGGCTTGATTCCGCTCTTCGACCGCTCAGGCAAGCCCAACCGCGGTCATGCCCTGGAAACCTGTGTGATGCTGGAGCTGGACAGGCGCGGCGCCGAGGTGGGCTACGTGCATACGGCGGGCGGATACGAAGTGGACTTTCTCGCCCGCTACCCCGCGGGCAAGGAAGAGCTTATCCAGGTATGCGCCAGTCTCGATGACCCTGCTACCCGCGAGCGCGAAACACGGGCGCTGCTGGAGGCTGCCCGGCAACACCCCCGGGCCAGCCTGCATCTTGTCAGCCTCGACATTCCGGCAACCTTCGGCATACATGGGAAAATTACCGTACATCCGGCCTGGGATTGGTTACTGCGTAGGATGTAAATGCTTGAGATCGTCCGTTAACCGCCACCAGCCATGACCAGCGCAGCGACAGCTTCCCTGTTGGAGCGGCTCCTGGAGCGAATCAAATCAGAGCTTCCCGACTTGGTAGCGGTTTATCGTTTTGGTTCCTGGGGCACGCCCAACGAGCGGCCGGACAGCGATGTGGATTTGGCTGTATTGAGCCTCTCGCCCCTACCGGCCGTTGAGCGCTGGGAGCTTGCCCAGCGGCTTGCGGCCATCGCTGGGCGCGATGTGGATCTGGTGGATTTGCGCGGCGCGTCAACCGTGCTTGCCGCTCAGGTCGTTTCGAGCGGCGAGCGGCTCTATTGCGCGCACAGCGACCTGTGCGAAGAGTTCGAGGACCGTGCCTACGCGGCCTATGCGCGGCTGAATGAAGAGCGCCGGCCCATCCTGCAGGATATCCATGCAAAGGGCAGCGTCCATGGCGGATGACGTTGCGCTGAACAAGGTCGCCGTAATCGAGCGCTGCCTCAAGCGTATCGAGGAAGAGTATCGCGGGTATGAGGCGGAGTTCGCCGGCAACCTCACCAGGCAAGATGCGATTATATTGAATCCGCTTCGTGCGTGCGAGGCGTCCATTGATCTCGCCATGCATCTGGTGCGCCGCCGCCGGTTAGGCTTGCCGCAGGAAAGCCGCGAGGCGTTTACGCTGCTCGAGCAATCGGGCGTCCTGGCCGCCGAGCTCGCCACGCGCATGCGGGCCATGGTTGGGTTCCGCAATATCGCCATGCACAATTACCAGAAGCTCAACCTTGATATCGTTCGCTCGATTCTGGAAAGGAATCTCGGCGACTTCCGGCGCTACGCCCGTGTTGCAGTCGAAGAAATCAGCCAGGGCATGAATCAATGAAAGACAGGGTCGCGTTAATCACCGGCGTTACCGGCCAGGACGGTGCCTATCTTGCCGAGTTCTTGCTTGGCAAAGGGTATGAAGTGCACGGCATCAAGCGGCGTACCTCGCTGTTCAACACCGACCGCATAGATCATCTCTATCAAGACCCGCACGTCAAAGACCGGCGTTTTATCCTCCATCACGGAGATATGACCGATTCCAGCAGCCTGATACGCATCGTGCAGCAGGTACAGCCGGATGAAATTTATAATCTCGCCGCCCAGAGTCACGTTGCTGTTTCCTTCGAAGAGCCAGAATATACGGCGGACTCCGACGCCCTGGGCGCGTTGCGCCTGCTTGAGGCCATGCGCATCCTGGGACTGGAAAAGAAAACACGCTACTACCAGGCCTCAACCTCGGAACTCTACGGCAAGGTGCAAGAGATCCCGCAGCGCGAAACAACGCCGTTCTATCCACGCTCGCCATACGCCGTGGCCAAACTCTATGCCTACTGGATCACGGTCAACTACCGCGAGGCCTACGGCATGTATGCCTGTAACGGCATCTTGTTTAACCACGAATCGCCGACCCGCGGCGAAACCTTCGTCACGCGCAAGATCACCCGCGCCTTGGCGCGCATCAAGCTCGGCCTGCAAGATTGCCTGTATCTCGGCAATCTCGACGCCAGGCGCGACTGGGGCCACGCGCGTGATTTTATTGAGGCGCAATGGCTGATGCTGCAACAGCAAGAGCCCGAAGATTTCGTGATTGCCACGGGCGAACAATACAGCGTGCGCGACTTTGTCAACGCTGCCGCCGAAGAACTCGGCATGTACATCCGCTGGGAAGGGCAAGGCGTGGAGGAGAAAGGTTACCTCGCTCCCGCTCCTTGCGGGAGAGGGCGCAGCGAACCCCCATCGTCCACTCGAGGAGAGGGCCACTCAATTTTTCCCCCTCCCCTTCAGGGAGAGGGCCACTCAACTTTTCCCTCTCCCCTTCGGGGAGAGGGCGGGGGAGAGGGGGCTAAACCCATCGTCCGCATTGACCCGCGCTACTTCCGTCCGACCGAGGTCGAAACCCTCTTGGGCGATCCATCCAAGGCCAAGACCAGGCTTGGCTGGTCACCGAAAGTGACATTCAAGGAGCTGGTTGCCGAAATGGTGCGCGAAGACCTCAAGTCCGCAGAACGGGATGAGTTGGTCAAGCACCATGGTTATTCGGCTTACCATTACACTCATCACGAGTAATGCATGACTCTGGATAGTAAGATATACGTCGCGGGACATAAAGGGCTGGCCGGTTCGGCGATTTTGCGCCGCCTGGAAGCGGGCGGCTACCGCAATATTATTACCCGCACTCACGCCGAACTCGATCTTACCAATCAAGGTGCCGTCAATGATTTCTTTGCTTCGGAAAAGCCGGAGTACGTCTTTTTGGCGGCGGCCAAAGTAGGGGGAATTTATGCCAACAATACCTACCCTGCGGAGTTCATCTATCAAAACCTGATGATTGGGTCTAACGTCATTCAGGCTGCACATGAACAGCGGGTGAAAAAACTCATGTTTTTAGGGTCCAGCTGCATTTACCCTAGGCACGCGCCGCAGCCCATGAAAGAAGAGTATCTTTTGACAGGAAAACTCGAACCCACCAATGAGCCCTATGCCATCTCCAAGATCGCGGGCATCAAGATGTGCGCGTCATATAATCGCCAGTACGGAACGAATTTTCTCAGCGTTATGCCGACCAATCTCTACGGGCCGGGAGACAACTATGACTTGCAGAATTCCCATGTTCTGCCCGCACTCATACGCAAAATGCACGAGGCCAAAGAGCGCGCAGACAAGGAAGTAATAGTCTGGGGCACGGGCGCCCCGCGCCGCGAATTTCTGTACAGCGACGACCTTGCCGATGCCTGCGTGTTCTTGATGGAAAGATGCAATGCCGGTGATGTAGGCGAGTTCATTAACGTCGGTGTTGGTCAGGATGCCACCATTCGTGAAATTGCCGAACTTGTTGCCGAGGTGGTCCAGTTCCGTGGCCGTCTCGTGTTTGACCCCTCCAAGCCGGATGGCATGCCGTTAAAACTTCTGGATGTATCACGGCTGACGGCCCTGGGATGGCGGGCAAAAACCGGCTTGAGAGACGGGTTGTCGAAAGCCTATCAGGACTATCTATCCGCCAGATAAACACAATGAGAAATGGAACCAGAAAACGCGTATTAGTTACCGGCGGGGCGGGATTTCTTGGTTCACATTTGTGTGAACGCCTGTTAGCCGATGGTCATGATGTGCTGTGCGTTGACAACTTCTTTACCGGCACTAAAGATAATATCGTGCATCTCATAGGGAACCCACATTTCGAGGTACTGCGTCATGACGTGACTTTCCCGCTTTATGTGGAAGTAGACGAAATATATAACCTCGCATGCCCGGCATCGCCCATCCACTACCAATTTGACCCCGTGCAGACAACCAAGACCAGCGTGCACGGGGCGATCAACATGCTGGGCCTGGCCAAGCGTGTCAAGGCCAGGATCTTTCAGGCCTCGACCAGCGAAGTTTATGGTGACCCCCAAGTGCATCCGCAGAGCGAGGATTACTGGGGGCACGTCAATCCTGTCGGCCTACGCTCATGCTACGACGAGAGCAAACGCTGCGCCGAGACGCTCTTTTTCGATTACCGCCGCCAGCACAATCTGCGCATCAAGGTGGCGAGAATTTTCAACACCTATGGTCCACGAATGCATCCCAACGACGGCCGTGTGGTGTCGAACTTCATCGTCCAGGCGCTCAAGGGCGAACCGATAACGGTTTATGGTGACGGTAAGCAAACCCGCTCGTTTTGCTATGTGGATGATCTGATCGAGGCGTTTGTAAGGTTAATGGGTACCCCGGACGATTTCACCGGGCCGATTAATCTCGGTAATCCAGGCGAATTCAGCATTCTCGAATTGGCGGAGAAGGTGGTCATGATGACCAATTCCAAATCGAGGATTATTTTCAAACCGCTTCCCGGCGATGACCCCATGCAACGCTGCCCTGACATAGGGCTGGCGAAGGAAAAGCTCGATTGGTCGCCGAAGGTTGCCCTGGAGGAGGGGCTGGCAAGGACGATCCAGTATTTCCGGGCGGCAGCTATCTGACCGTATGTCCTTCAACTGGTCAAACCTGCCCTCGAATACGCTGCTCGGGGGGGCTGCGGTCACTCCTCCGGCTGATTCCGAAAGGGCGAGTCGTCCGCGTGCGTTCGGGCTTGAACCGGGGTATGCGTTGGATCGTCGGTGCGGGCACACATGGCTGCTGGCTCGGCACTTACGAGTCCGCGAAGCAAGACAGCTTGGCGCGCTTTGTCAGGCCGGGGATGAAGGTGCTCGATATCGGCGCGAACGCTGGCTTTTACACGCTGGCATTTTCCCGCTTGGTGGGTGAGACCGGCCATGTTTGGGCGTTGGAGCCGTTTGCCGGGAATGTGGCCTATCTGCTCGCACATATCCGCCACAACCGGTTGCGCAACGCCAGCGTGATCCAGGCTGCCGTCGGCGACCGCGACGGTATGACTGGTTTTCAGGTTGGGGACAGTGATTGCACGGGCCATATCCACGACGTTAGCCCCTATAAGATTCCCGTGGTTTCGCTCGACGGACTCGTCACGGACGGCATCCTGCCGGCGCCGGGCCTGATCAAGATGGATATCGAAGGCGCTGAATCTGCGGCCTTGGAAGGCGCGCGCAGGCTGCTTGCGGAAAAGAAGTCAGTATTTTTTATCGCGCTCCATGGCGAGGTCCAGAAACGCAAATGCATGGAGATGCTGCTCTCCAATTCCTATCGCATCTTTCTCATGGATGGAACCGAAATCAGGGAGAGGCACGTTGCGCACTGTGACGAAATCTATGCCGTGCCCAACGGATTTCGTGATTGACCCCGCCTGTTGATTATTGAAGTCATGTGCGGCATTGCGGGAGTTTACGCTTATCACTCGGATAGCACGCCGGTAGACCGGGACGAGCTGCTGCTGATGCGCGATGCCATGATCGCGCGCGGGCCGGACGGTGCCGGCCTGTGGGTGTCCGAAGAGCGGCGTGTGGGCATGGTGCACCGCAGACTCTACTATCATCGACCTCAGTGAAGCCGGCTCCCAGCCCATGGCCGGGGGAGAAGGGAAGCTGCGCATAGTATTCAATGGGGAGATTTATAATTACAAAACCTTGCGCGCCGAATTGGAGAAGAAGGGCTACCGCTTCCATTCGCAAAGCGACACGGAGGTCCTGCTGAATCTTTATGCAGACCGCGGCCCCGGCCTTGTGCACGCCCTGCGCGCCGGGATCGGCGAGATCTACGGCCAGGCGGCGCTCATTCAGCGCTGCCGTACGCACGAGGTGCGAAACGTCTTGGAGATCACACCCAGACTCACGTAATCACTGATCCGGCTGCCCTCGGGCAGTACTGCCACCGTGCGTGCCATGCACCATCCTCCGCTCTCCGAAAAGCACAGGATAACGCAGGCCGGGCGTTAAGTGAGCAGTATTGGGCTTAATCCGGAGGACTTTGCCTATGCCGAAGTGCAGGCGATCTTCAGGATTCTCAAGATGCTCCACCAGGAGCCAGAGAGGCTGTGCGCAAGCGTCCCCGCTGCCATCGGGAGCGAGCTCGAAGCGGTCAGCCTCAGCGGGTTCAGTGACGGGCTCCTCAGTGCTCAGCCCGCGGATCTCGGCCCGGCGGAACTGAGAGAGGAGGTGAAGGAACTCCTCGGTTTATGCGCACGCTGATCATTGTACAGATCATCCACACCGAGCAGGACATGGGCTCGCTCCTGGAGCGGGTCCGGGAGGAGTACGTCGCCCGGTACGGCCAGGCCAAATGGGAGGAGCACCGCCAGACCCTGGACGAGGTCTGGCGCGCGGTCCGCCAGGTCATCGAGGCGCTGGACCTGCCCTATGCGAGCGTGCGGCTTTACCAGGACGGCCTCCCAGACTGCGGGCGGGAGCCGGAGATCATCCGGGAGGTGGCCGCGCAGGGGAGTCGGAACCATCAGTTGCTGCTGGACCTGATGCAGAAGGGCGCCCGCCTGATGGGCACAGAAGACCCGCGCCTCCTGGTGGAGGAATACCGACTCCTCAAGGGAGCGTTGCAGGAATCTCAGGGGGGCGGGCCGGCCGATCGAACAGCCGAGGAGCGAAGCCGGGTCCTGCTGACGGAGCGGGACCGGCACATCGCGAACCGCATCAACCGGACCCTGTTGCCCGGGGAGATCGGCCTGCTCTTCCTGGGGTTGGCTCACTCGGTCGAGCCCCTGCTGGACGCGGACATCCTGGTCCGGCCGCTCCTGCCGCCGCCCCAGCGGCCGACGGCTGGTGCCGAACCAGCTTGAGGCAAGTGACTGCATGACCCACCTTGATTCCAAAGTCCTCATTGTGGACGATCACGAGGAGGCCCGCTGGGTCCTCCGAGAGCTGATCAAGACGGAAGGCCTGACTCCGATCGAAGCGGCAAGCGGCGAGGAGGCCCTCACCTGTTTCCGCCGGGAAACCCCGGATCTCGTGCTCCTGGACGTCTGGCTGCCTCAGATAGACGGCTTCGCGGTCCTGGGCCGGATGAAGGCGCTCCAACCGATCGTGCCTGTCATCATGGTCACGGGCAACGGACGGGCGGTGGATGCCGTCCGCGCGATGAAGGCGGGTGCGCATGATTACCTCACGAAGCCCTTCCACAACCGCGACGTCGCCCTCACCATCCGCCGGGCCTTGGAAGACCGGTGGAGCAAGGAGCGGGTGCGCTACGTGCCGGACGTCTCGGCGGAAGAGGGGCGGCTCACCGAGACCATGGGGCCCAGCGCGCTCGTCGAGCGCCTCATGGCCGACGTGACCCGGGTCGCCCCGACCACCTTGGCCGTGCTGGTGACCGGCGAGACCGGCGCCGGCAAAGAACTGGTGGCGCGGGCGATCCACGCGAACAGTGGGCGGGCCAGGAAGCCCTTGATCGCCGTAGACTGCGGCGCGATCCCGGAATCGCTGATCGAGCGCGAGCTATTCGGACACGAGAAGGGTGCCTTCACCGGCGCCCATCAGGCTGTGCCCGGCGCCTTTGAGATGGCAAACGGGGGCACCCTGTTCCTTGATGAGATCGGCAATCTGCCTCTTGCCGCGCAGGGAAAGCTACTGAGAGTGTTAGAGGAGAGGCGAATCCGTCGTATCGGAGGCACGAATGAGCTTGCTGTGGATTTCCGAGTGGTGGCGGCCACCAATGTGGATCTTCGGGAAATGGTCGATCAGCGGGCCTTTCGACAGGACCTGTACCACCGGCTCGCGGAGTTCAGGATGGATCTTCCTCCCTTGCGCGAGAGAAAAGAGGACATCCCGCACCTGGTCAAGCGCTTCATGGAGCTCGCGAACCGGGAGTTGGGCAAGAACGTGCGCGATCTGTCGGCACCGGCCATGGATATGATCCTGGCGTATGACTGGCCCGGAAACGTTCGGGAGTTACGCAACCAGTTGCGCCGGGCGATGCTGTTCGTGGATAATGCCGAAGGGGTCATTACCCCTGAATGCCTCGAGATGATCGACAGACGGAACAAAGCTTCCGGCCATCCCAGGCCGCAAACGCTCATTCCTCTTGGGGAGCTCGCGGGATCGGGACCAGTAGATTGGTGGTGCAAGGATTGCCCTCTCACCGCCCCGGCAGCTCTCCTGGCGCGTGAGGGAGCCATACCGTTCAAGGAATTAGTCGGACGGGTCGTCGCCCAGGTGGAACGTTCGATATTGATTCAAGTCTTAAAACAGGCCAACGGCAACAAGGCAGAGGCCGCTCGGCTTCTTCGGATTGATTACAAGACGATCCACAGCAAGTTGAAAGAGTACGGCATTTCCACGAACCCATACAAAGGGCAGACGGAGATCAAGCGGAAGACCCAAGCAGAGGAGGTCGGACATGGCCGGTAAGAACAGGTCGGAAGAATTTGAGGAAGGGAAACGCCGCATCGAGGAGATCGGGCGCCGGCTTGGGGAACTGTTCGGAAAACCGGCCACCCCCAAGGCCAAACCATCGGGGCTGGGAGGGTTCCTGGGCGGGCTGGGCGCTCTGATCGATCAGTTGGGTAGGCTGGCGGACCAGGCGGAAAAGGCCGGCGGTGAGATGACCAAGACCGGCGAGTTCGACGTGAGGTCCGAGAGAGGCCTCCGCGGGGTGTACGGGTTCACGGTCAGGACAGGCCTGGGCGAGAAAGGAATCAAGGTCGAACCGTTCGGGAATATCCGGAAGGACAAGCAGAGTGGCCGCGTGGAGATCAAAGAGATTCGGGAGCCGGTGACCGATCTATTCGACGAACCGGGCCGCGTCTTGATCGTCGCCGAGGTGCCGGGAGTGATGCAAGAAGATGTTCGGCTGGAGCTGCACGACGATGTCCTCGAACTGGTCGCGGAGCGGGGAGAGAAGAAATACCGCAAGGAGTTGCTGTTGCCGGCGAGTTTTTCGCCTGACAAGATGAGTTGTATGTGCCGCAACGGCATTCTCGAGATCACGCTCCGAAAAGAGTCCTGAGTGATCAGTGATGAGCTGAGTGATCACTGTGCGGGGAGATGTTCGAGATGGACAAACCTGAAGATGACACCCTTCGGTTGAAAGTCAGCGAGGCGCTCGGCAAAGATGTGGGCCGGGCGTTGGCCCGGATGGATCCGGCCGATATGAAGGCGCTTGGGGCGGAGATCGGTGACATTGTGGAGATCTCGGGCAAGCGCAACACGGTCTGCAAGGTGATGCCGGCGTACAAGGAGGCACGGGCGGGGGCCAGGGTCCAATTGGATGGACTCTCGCGGGGCAATGCGGGGGTGGCGCTGGATGAGGTGGTGCCCCTGCGAAAAGTGGTCGCCCGGCCCGCTGAGCGGATCATGCTGGCACCCGTCTCCATCAGCCCGTCTGACCGGGATATGAGATACCTCGAGACCCGGCTCGACGGCCTGCCGGTGGTGGAAGGAGACCGGATCCGGGCCACCCTCTTTGGCAGCCAGTACATCGACTTTGTCGTCCGGGGGACGGTGCCCAGGGAACCCGTTCTGATCGCACCGACTACGCTCCTGACGGTCGGCCCGGCACACGCGGAGGCCGAAACCCAAAAAGCGGGGCGTCCAACCGTCTCCTATGGGGACATCGGCGGGCTCGGAGGAGCCATTCAAAAGATCCGCGAGATGGTGGAACTGCCGCTCCGCTACCCGCAGATCTTCGAGAAGCTAGGGATTGAGGCGCCCAAAGGGGTGCTGCTGCACGGTCCCCCAGGGACGGGCAAAACGCTGTTGGCCCGGGCCGTCGCCAATGAAACCGAGGCGTATTTCACCCATATCAGCGGGCCCGAGATCATCGGCAAGTTCTATGGGGAGTCCGAGGCCAAATTGCGATCGGTCTTCGAGGACGCCCAGCGCCGCGCCCCGAGCATCCTCTTTATCGACGAGATCGACGCCATCGCTCCCAAGCGCGAGGAGTTGGGCGGCGAAAAGCAGGTCGAGCGGAGGGTCGTGGCGCAACTCTTGTCGCTGATGGACGGTTTGGAGGGCCGAGGCAAGGTCATTGTCATTGCCGCGACCAACCTGCCGAACCTGCTGGACCCGGCCCTCCGGCGTCCGGGCCGCTTCGATCGGGAGATCGTCATTCCCATCCCGGACCGCCGCGGCCGTCAAGAGATCCTGGAGATTCACAGCCGCGGCATGCCGCTGGCCAAGGATATAGACCTGGCCCATCTGGCCGAGATCACGCACGGGTTCGTGGGCGCCGATCTGGAGGCGCTCTGCCGCGAAGCGGCCATGATCTGCCTGCGGCGGATTCTGCCGGATGTCGACTTTGCCCAGCCCACGGTCCCGTACGACGCGCTGTTGAAACTGGAACTCTGCATGGACGATTTCCTGGCCGCGTTGCGTGAGGTGGAGCCCTCGGCGCTCCGCGAGGTGTTCGTGGAGGTGCCCGCCACGACCTGGGAGGACGTGGGAGGGCTGGAGGACGTGAAGCGCCTGCTGCGCGAGGCGGTCGAATGGCCGATGAAGTATCGCGACCTGTTCGATGCCGCGGGTGCCAGGCCGCCCAAGGGTATTCTCCTCTCCGGCCCTCCCGGCTGCGGGAAGACGCTGCTCGCTCAGGCCGTGGCCAGTGCGACCCAGATCAACTTCATCTCGGTCAAGGGACCCACCCTCCTGTCGAAGTACGTCGGCGAGTCGGAACGAGCGGTCCGAGAGGTCTTCCGGAAGGCGAAGCAGGCAGCCCCCTGTCTGGTGTTCTTCGACGAGATCGATGCCCTGGTTCCACGGCGGGGAGCCGGAGCCACGGACTCTCATGTCAGCGAGCGGGTGGTCGGGCAGTTCCTGGCAGAACTGGATGGGATCGAGCGGCTGAGCGGCGTGCTGATCTTGGCCGCCACGAACCGCCGGGACATCCTCGACCCGGCCCTGTTGCGTCCGGGGCGCTTCGACGCGCTGGTGGAGATCCCGTACCCGGACGAGCGGGCACGTCTGGAGATTCTGCACGTGCACACGCGCGGTAAACCCCTGGCCAACGACGTGGATCTGGAGGCCTTGGCGGATCAAGCGGACGGAATGACGGGAGCGGATCTGGCCGCCATCTGTCAACGTGCGGCCTTGAGCGCTATCCGGGAACTGGTTTCAACCATGCCCCTCGCCCCAGGCCTCTCCCCTGAGGGGAGAGGGAAGGGTGAGGGGGCTCTGGTCATCCAGCAGCGGCATTTCGAGGCGGCGTTGAAAGAGGTCCAGCGATGAGGGGACTGGCTCCCGCAGGGTGCCTGTCCCCGTGAGGACGCGATGAACGCGCTCTATCTCTACTGTCTGGCTCGGCCGGAATGCCTGGCGGTGGTGGACGATCTTACCGCCAGGGGTGTCGAAGGCGTGGACGAGCGGTATCCGGTTTCCGCGGTGGTTGATGGCGATCTGGTGGCGGTGGTCGGGGAAGTAGATGTCAGCGAGTACCACGAGACCAACCTCCAAACGCTGACCTGGATAGGCCCTCGCGCCTGTCGCCATGAGGCTGTCGTGGAGGCGGTGATGAGCACCTCGCCGGTCCTGCCGGTCAAGTTCGGCACGATCTTTCTGTCCCCGCAGAGCCTGCGCGGACTGCTGGCCCGGCATCGAGGAACCGTGTCGCGGTTTTTTGAGGAGCTGCGCGACAAGGCCGAATGGAGCGTCAAGGGCTATCTTGACGAAGAAAAAGCCCGGCAGGCCATCGCGGCGGCGGATCAGGCCATCCAAGCCCGGCTGGCCGCGCTGCCGGCATCGCCGGGGGCGCGATACTTCCAGCAGAAACTGGTGGACGCCATGATCGCAGCGGCCTTGCGCGAATGGGTCGGCCGTCAGGCTCATGACCTCGGCGAGGCACTCCGGGTCCATGCGGTGGAGACGGCGGAATTACGGCTCCTGTCCAGCGAGGTGACGGGACGCTCGGAGCGCATGATCTTCAACGGCAGTTTTCTGGTGGCCCATGGCGCCCTGGATGACTTCCGCGCCGTCCACTCCTCGTTCAGCGTTCAGCATTCAGCATTCGGCATGATATGCGAGCTGAAAGGCCCCTGGCCGCCCTACCATTTTTGTCCGGACCTGAGCGTCACCGGTGAGAGGATCGCACAATGAAGAAGAACCAGAGAGCCGTGCCTGTGCTCTCTCCGCCAGCGGAAGGGTCGTACGAACAACTCTACCACATGCTCCTGGAGAGCATTCCATCCTCCGTCTTATTGGTGGATCGGGCTCTCCGGGTGGTATCGGCGAACCGGAACTTCCTTGAGAAGGCGCGTCGTGACAAGCGCGCCACGATCGGGGCTTCCATCGGGACAGTCTTTCCTGCGACGATTATGGAATTCACGCGGTTGGAAGCCAAAATCCGGCTGGTCTTCGACCGAGGCGAATTGCTCACTGGCGAACAAATCACGTACCGCGCGCCGGGAATCCCCACCCGCGTCTATTACTACACCGTCGTGCCGATCAAGTCGGAGCGGCTGGTCGAGCACGCCATGATCCTGATGGACGACATCACGGAGAAGGTTCGGCTGATCGAACAGACCCGTCGGATCGAACGGCATCTGGCCAGCGTGGTCGAAAGCGCCAACGACCTCGTGGTGTCCACCGACGCCGAGGGCCGCATTATCAGTTGGAACCCTGCCGCCGAGCGCATCTCCGGCTATCCGCTTGAGGCGGTGCGGGGGCGGCTGTTGGCCGAGCTGTGCGATCCTGAACAGCGGGAGGAGATGACGGCGATCATCCGGCGGCTGGCCCAGGGGGGAGCGGTTAAGTCCCAGGAGCTGAGCCTCATTTCCCGGTCCGGGAAGCCGGTTCCGGTGGCTTGGTCGTGCTCCTCGATGCACAACGAATCCGGGCAGGTGAGCGGGCTGGTGGCGGTCGGCCGCGATCTGTCAGAGCGGCGTGCGTTCGAAGAGCAACTGTCCCAAAGCGAGAAGTTGGCCGCGCTGGGGGTCATGGCCGGGGGGATCGCCCATGAGTTGCGCAATCCTTTGTCGGCTAGCTTCTCGGCTGCGCAGTTTCTCCGAGACGGGGTTCCTGATCCCGAGTTCCGTGCGGAGTGCGTGCAGAAGATTCTCCAGGGGATCGAACGGGCGTCCACCATCATCGAGAACCTCCTGCGGTTTGCCAGGCCCTCGGAGAGCGACCGCATGGGGGCAGTCGATCTCGTGCCGGTTGTGCGCGAGACCGTCGGTCTCCTCGCCCATCAGGTCGGGCTTCGAAAGATCATCCTCACCGAGGACTATCCAGCCGCCGCCGTGCCGGTCATCGGGAATACCAACCTGCTTCAGCAGGTCGTGATGAATCTGATCTTGAATGCCTACCATGCCATGCCCGATGGAGGCGAACTCGGCATTGCCGTCCACCAAGAGGCGGTCGAGGCTGTCGTCAGAGTCCGCGACACAGGTAGCGGCATAGCTCCGGCCAATCTCGGGAAAATCTTTGACCCGTTCTTCACGACCCGGGCGGTCGGAAGGGGAACCGGACTGGGGCTCTCCATCTGCTACACCATCATCAAGCAGCACGGGGGCAGAATCGACGTGGACAGCGTGGAAGGGCGGGGCAGCACGTTCACGGTTCGTCTGCCGCGGGCGCAATCGTAGCGGTCAGCGAGTGGCTAACAGCTATTGGCTGTTCGCTGTGAGCTATGAGCTGGGAGCTGCCCGCTGATGCCTGAAGACTTGTCCGTACTGGCCGTGGATGACGAGCCGGACGTGTGCTGGGCCTTGGAACGGCTCTTACGGAGGGAAGGCTTCACGGTCGAGACGGTGGGGAGCGGCACGGAGGCCCTGTCACATCTGAACGTATCGACATTTGGCGTGATCTTGGTGGACGCCAAACTCCCCGACATCGACGGTGCTGAGCTGGCAAGACGGATCCGCACGGAGACCCCCTGTGTGTCGCCGCTGGTCCTCGTCTCCGGCTATTTCTATGACGACGACAGTCTCGTGCAGGAATGTTTGCGCTCAGGGCTTTTTTCCGCCTTTGTCACAAAGCCGTTTCATCACGTTCTGCTCCTGCAGGCGATCAGGAAAGCCTTATCTTCGGCATCTTCTCCATAGCTGGCCCACCCTACAAAGCGTGGAGCCGTCCGCGATCAGCCATCCGCAAGGAACACGGAAGTCCACCACACTCATGGCTGAAAGCTGACGGTTTTAGGCGACTACCTGGCCACTGGCCACTTTTGGCCTAGGGGCCATCGTGTCCACAGGATTTGCCTCCACGAATCTGGAACCTCCGCCATAGCTGAGCCTCCACAAACGCAGCGTTCAGCCGTCAGCCCCTGTCATTGGAATTGAGAGGCCGGTACTCCTTCTCCTTCTCCTTCTCCTTGTCTTTGCTGAAAGCTGGCGGCTGATAGCGCAACGCTGCTCCTGCTTGACACCCTGGAGCGGCACGCCCGCCGATGTCACTGCGCGTGTGGCACGGTATTTGCAGCTTCCTTGATGGGACTGGAATGACCCCATTCCGTCCCTCCCCCTGCCCTTCTCCGGGGTGCCTATGGCTCCTCTGAGTGCAACGGGCCAAAAGCAATGGGCCATGGGAGAGGAGTTGGTGAGGGAGAAGGAGTACGCATCTAACACTACACCGCATCTAACACTACACTTGGGGCGAAAGGAGGTGAATGCAGATGGCCAAGGTACAGAAGTCAACGGACTCCTCGAGTCTGGCAGAGGTGGTGGACCGGGTCCTGGAGAAAGGGATCGTCATTGACGCGTGGGTGAAGGTCTCGCTGGTGGGGATCGAGCTGCTGTCGATCGAAGCGCGGGTTGTGATCGCGTCGGTCGAGACCTATCTCAAGTACGCGGAGGCAATCGGTCTGACCGCCAGTGCGGCTGCTCCAGCGTAGGGGGCCACACTCCTACCCTGCCCCCCTCCCGCAAGGGGGAGGGGGGCGCAGCAAAAAAGGAGATTCCCATGGGGAACTTGAGAGCTCAAATGGATGCGCTGGTACAAGGTATGCTTGCTTCGACGCACGAGCGCCAATCGTTCGTCGTTGATCACAAGGCACGCACCCGCAGCATGAGGTCATCTTTTAGTCGAGACCATGCAGCGACGGCCGCAGCCTTGAAGACCGCCCTATCCGACGGCTGTCGAGCCCGAGCAATCGATGTTCAAAGGATGCTCCAGGGGCTTCGCCGTGACCGTGAGCGCATGGGGCGCGATCTTCGCCGACAGCTGGGCGCGGAGGGCCGCGCCGCCTTGGCGAAGAACTGCCAGGCCCGCGCTCGGGCGGTGGCTGAACTCTTGAGTGAGTTCGAGATGTCCCATGGTGAAATGTCGCAAGACCTCACGGAACGTCTGCGAAACTTTGCGCAAGGTGTCAACTCTCAGGTGTTCAATTTGAAGCAAGGTTTCAGGGATGCGCTTGGGGAGATCCGCGAGGACGTCAAGGCGGCTCATCTGATATGGTCACGCTTGCCGTCGGCTCAAGCAGGCGCAGCCACCACGACACCGATGCCAGCCGTTGTGGGAGAGGCTGAAGAGGTTGAGGAGGCTGCAGGGGTTAGGGGGCGGAAGAAGAAAAGTGAAAAAAAAGGTGACGATCGGTGAAGCGGTCCGCCAGTTTGCCGCAAAGCGTCTTCGTTCTGTAAAGGGAAAGGAACGGACCCGTTTGGGATCATGTCGTGTGGGATCATGTCGTGGCTATCAACCTGCTGCGTCTGCCAGGGAAGTGGTTGAGGTGCACCCATGAGCCAAGCAGAAGAGTTGACGGTCCTGACATTGGACAAGAAGCCAGACTTTGTGGAGACTCCCTACATCCAGAGCATGACGAAACGGGCGCTCGACTATATCCGAGCGGGCTATCCGGTCCATTTCAGCGGCCCGGCCGGGACCGGGAAGACGGCCCTGGCGATGCACGTGGCCGCTCGGTTGGGCCGGCAGGTCATTCTCATTCATGGCGATGACGAGTTCGGGAGCTCCGATCTGATCGGCGGACAATTAGGATACCGCTCGACCAAAGTGATTGATAATTACATTCACTCGGTCCTGAAAAAGGAGGAGAACGTCTCCAAGCAGTGGGTGGATAACCGCCTGACCACCGCCTGTAAGTACGGATTCACCCTCATTTACGATGAGTTCACACGCTCTCGTCCCGAGGCCAACAACGTGCTGCTCTCTATTCTGGAGGAGCGGCTGCTCGAACTCCCCAGTGTACGTCTCGGCGAAGGTTACCTCCAGGTCCATCCCGACTTCAGCGCTATTTTTACCAGCAATCCCGAGGAGTACGCCGGGGTGCACAAGACCCAGGATGCGCTGATGGACCGCATGATTACACTCAAATTGGATCACCATGACCTGGAGACGGAAGTGGCGATCGCCCAGGCCAAATCGGGCCTTCCCTGGAGACAGGCGAAGGTGATTGTGGAGATCGTGCGCGAGTTCCGGTCACTCGGCGTCAATAATTCCCGTCCCACGATCCGGGCCTGCATCATGCTCGCACGCATCGTGGCGGCTCGAAAGGGCAGCGTGGTCGCAGGCGACCCGACGTTTCGGGAACTCTGCCATGATGTGCTGAACGCCGATTGCCTCAAAGTGACGCGCGATGGTCAGGCGGCAGGTCTTGAGCGGCTGGATGAGATCGTTGAAAAGTGTTGCCCGCCGGCGCCGCTAGCGCTTGTGGGGCAGCACTCAGAGGCGAAGGGGCGACGTCGAAGGAAGGGGCAGGGATCACTCCATGGCACATGATAGGCGGGGAGTCCAGCATATTCATACGATGGCCGGGCTGGTGGACGGCCGCCGCACCAGGACCTCGCATGGCGCCTTGTTGGAATTGTCCATGCTGGAAATGGAAAAAACAAGACTCACGCTGGAAATGCAGCGAGCGGAGCGGCGGTGCGCCGATATACGGAAGCGGCTGACTGAAATTGAAGCCAAGAAACACCGGCTCCACCGGTTTGTGGAGAAGCCGCAAGGCGAAGGGCCGATCAGCCCGCCGGCTGAGCCATTTCCGGTCCGTACGGTGCCGACCGACAAACTGAAGCGAAGGCGATTGTCCTATTGAGGAGCAAACGGCCAATAGCGAATAAAAGGGGAGCGGTGCGATGAATATTCGAACATCCTCGTGCGTGGCCTCTTCCTTGAATGCGGCAGCCTTCCGAACGGTCTTGGCCCGTGACAGGCGCGGGTTGGTGTATCGGCTGCGTCGGGAGGTCATGACCCTGCGACGTCTCCGGGAAGATCCGTTGCCTCCGGTGAGAACGCCAGTCCCGCACGGCCGCATCCGGACGAGCCGGGACATCAAGACTATGCCCGCCGGATGGGGAAAAGCGTGAGGCGTACCCATGAAGCCCAAGACCAAAGGTGGGCCGGGCCGCTACATGTACGCGATTGCCGAGGGCATCGAGAATCGCGTCTACGGGGACATCGGCATAGACGGGGCGGCCGTCTATGTCATCTGCGAGGGTCCAGTGGCGGCAGTGGTGAGCGACATCCGCGAAAAACGGATTCGCCCGGAACGCAGCAAGTTGGCCGCTCATCATGGCGTGACCAAACGGCTCATGGAAGAGAGCACAGTCCTTCCGGTGGCGTTCGGGACCATTGCCGACAGCCCCCAGGCGGTCCGGGAGATCCTGGCGAGCACCCGGGACGTGTTCGTCGAGCAACTGAATCGAGTGCGCGGGACGGTCGAGATGGGCCTCCGCGTCACCTGGGATGTGCCGAACATCTTCGAGTACTTTGTGAACCGCCACCAGGAGCTGGCGGACTTGCGTAACAATGTGTTTGGAAAACAACGCGGCCCCTCGCACGAGGACAAGATCGAGCTTGGGCGTCTGTTCGATCGCTTATTAAACCAGGAGCGAGAGGCCCATATGGACAAGGTTGAGGAGGTACTCTCTCCGCGATGCGTCGAGATCCGGCGTAACCCGGCACGGAACGAGCGGGAAGTGATGCACCTGGCCTGCCTGGTCGAACGGGGTGACCAGAAACGGTTCGAAGACGGGGTCTTTGAGGCGGCCAAGCTCTTCGACAACCACTTCGCCTTCGATTTTAACGGCCCGTGGGCCCCGCATCATTTTGTCAATGTCAGTCTGGAGGTGTGAGGACGCCGATGCTCCTTGTAGGCGATCTGTTGCTCTCGCCGTTTACCAGCCTGCTATGGGTCTTCAGGGAAATCCACGAAGCGGCCCGGCGGGAAATCGCCGGCGAGGCGGAAGCCATCACTCACGCGCTTAGCGAGCTGTATATGAAACTCGAGACGGGGGCGATCACCGAAGAGGAGTTTGCAGCCGAAGAACGGCAGCTCCTCGACCAGTTGGACACCATCCAGCGCCGCGAGGAGGGCGGCGCGGTAGAGACTGAGGACGAATCCGATGAACACGATGGCGAGGAGGGAGAGGACGATCAAGAGGAACAGGATGACGATGCCGGCACGAGAGGATAATGGGCCGGGCACGACCAGAGTTCTTGCGCGAGAAGGGGCTTCGCCTGCTGCTCTTCGGGGGAAAAGGCAGGGTGGGCAAAACGACCTGCGCGGCCGCCCTTTTTCTGGCGCAACGCCACCCCGCTCGTCCGGTCTTGCTCGTGTCGACCGACCCGGCTCATTCACTGGCCGATTATTTCGGCGGCGATTATGCCCCCTCGCCCTCCCCTCCCCCCGGCGGGCCGCCCCGGCAGGCCATACGCTTCGTCTCCTGGGACTGCCAGCGATCATGCGCCGGGTGGCTGCAAACCCTGGATGCCATGCTGGCCAAGCACCGATTCTTCGGTCTGTTCTTGAAATACCGGGAGGTGTTTCGGTTGCCCAGAATCTCGAAGGAGCTGGTGAAGCTGTCGAAGCGGGTGAAACGCTTCCGGCGGATGGTCACCGATCCTGAGCAGGCGGCGCTTGTGGCGGTGACGATTCCCGCGGAGATGGCATATGAGGAGACGAGGGACCTGGTGGCAGGCTGCGAGCGGCTCGGGGTCGGGGTTCCGATCCTGTTCGGGAACATGGCCACGCCGGTTTCTTGCTGCCCGACCTGCTCCACGCTTCGCCGTGAGGAGGAGTCGGTGCGGGGTCGGTACGAAACGGTGTTCGCCAGCCGGCACGTGGCGCTGGTATTCCGGCGGGAAGAGCCCAGAGGTGTTGAACGGCTGCGGGCGCTGGGCCGGGCCCTCTATGTGGCGTCAGGCTCATCACCGGAGGCGTTACCGAGGAAAGGGAGGCTGCAATGAAATCTGACAGGAATTCTCTCGTGATGGAATCCAGCTCTGGGGCACCGGAGGGGAGCGAGCCGGCTGCCTCGAGGGCAGGCGGCGCGATGAAACCCGAGGAGGGTGCAGATGAGAACCAGGCGCTGCTCGGACGGCTTCTCGCCATGGCTCACCGCTATCGGAGCGAGGGGAACCTCTGGCAGGCGATAGAGCTGTACTGGATGCTTGCGGAGGGCTACCCGCGGACCCCTCAATCTGACGCTGCCCACAGGGTCTTGTTGGAGATCGCCGATGCCTATGAGCGCCAGGGAGCTCGGCACATGGCTCGGAGCATGTACGAGCGGTTGTTGTGAGAGAGGGCGCATTCGTGGCAACGCATCTCGCGCTGGAGCAGGAACGTATTTCGCTGTGCGAGACCCTGGACCGGGTGCTGAACAAGGGCGCTGTCGTCGCGGGGGAAATCGTGATCTCGGTGGCCGATATTGACCTGCTCTATCTGGGTCTGCAACTCACCCTCACCTCGGTCGAAACCGCGAACGGACTCAAATTAACGTTGAGCCCGCACGCACCGATTGCGCCACCGGGGAAGCAGTATGAATGAGTCCCTCCAAATCCCGAACCTCGAACCTCGAACCTCGAACGGCCCTCGGATTGCGTTGGACCAGGAGAATGTCCGGAAAGGATTGGGGCAATTAGTCCTGACCGTGGTCGAGCTGATCCGTCAGCTCCTGGAACGGCAGGCCCTGCGGCGCATCGAATCCGGCTCGCTGACGGAGCAGGAGATCGAACGGTTGGGTCTGACGTTTCTCGAGCTCGGTGAGCAGATGGAGTGGCTCAAGAAAGAGTTTGGCCTCACGGATGAGGACTTGAACCTGGATCTGGGCCCGCTCGGCAGGCTGTTGTAGCGTGCAGTGTCGTAGCGTCCATTGTGTGCGGCGTCTATCGCGAGAGACGCAACGACGCAATAGACGCGATTCGCAACTGGCGTACTGTCGCTGATGACTAAGAGCTGACGGCTGAGGTTTGGAGAACCATATGGCTGTTCCGCAAAAAAGCATGCCGCACGCTGTGGAGTCCGCGACGCTCGCGGATGTCCTGGAGCGCATCCTGGACAAGGGTTTGGTCATCGCTGGCGACATCAAGGTCAAGCTCGTGGACATCGAGCTGCTCACAGTGCAAATCCGCTTGCTCGTCTGCTCCGTGGACAAGGCCCGTGAAATGGGGATCGATTGGTGGATGACCAATTCCTGGCTCAGCTCGAAGGCAAGCGGACACACCCTACAGCCGGGGGAATCGGCCGGGCCGGCCGCTGGCCTCGCTCACACGGAGGAAGCGGTGCCGTTACCTGATTCCCCCACGGTCCCGACGGAGGCCTGAGGAGCCACCTGCCCGTTCGGAGATGCGGCCACGCGCAATGTCGAAGGCCATGTGGGCAGGATTCACGCGAAGCTCGGTGAGCGAAGGCGTGGCGCTGCGGCACAAGCTGGCCAGCTTGTAAGGCGGTGATGAACCGGACGTTCACACGCTTCGCCCTGCTCTTTCTCGCCATCGCGGCGACGGTCCCGGTGTCCCGATCTTCCTCACTTGAGAGTACCGAATTCCGGTCTATCCGGCCAGACATAGTGCCCGGTAGTTGGTGGCGTCGATGTTGTCGCGCAGGAATTGTTTGAATGCAGGGACCGTTTGGCGTTCTGCGAGAAAATTCGGCAGCGAGTTGCGCATGATACGTGCGGGGCTCGCGCTGCCCGCCGGCGGTTCCTTGCTGCTCGTCGCTCGGCGCCGCGAAAACCAGTGATGAGTCACCCGTCGTCCGTCAGGGATTTTCGATGAAAATCCCTTTCAACAAGCCCTTCATGATCGGCGCTGAGCTGGAAAATATCCGCCAGGCGGTGCGCGAGGGCCATCTTTCGGGCGACGGGCCGTTCACGAAGAAGTGCCATCGCTGGCTGGAGGAGCGGCTGGGCGCAAAGCGCGCGCTGCTCACGCATTCGTGTACCGCGGCGCTGGAGATGGCGGCGATCCTGTGCGATCTCCAGCCCCGGGACGAGGTGATCATGCCTTCCTTCACTTTCGTCTCCACCGCCAACGCGTTCGTCCTGCGCGGCGCGGTTCCCGTATTCGTGGACATCCGGCCCGATACGCTCAACCTCGACGAGAAGCTCGCCGCGGGCGCGGTGACGCAGCGCACCCGCGCGATCACCCAGGAGACGCGCGCCGGGTGCGCGTAGGCCCAAGCGGCCTCGATGAACGCGCGCCGCGCCGAGGAGTTGTCCGCCTTGGTGATCGAGCCCTGGCGGCGCCGCGCGCCTGGATAACATTCGGTTTATTGTCGGGGACCTACGGGAGCTTGATAAATACTCGGCAGGACTCGGGAAGTTCGATCAGATCATTTGCTTTGAAACAATCGAGCATATTCTGAACGACAAGAAACTGGCCCGTGACCTCGCGGCGCTGCTGCAACCCGGTGGAAGAATACTGTTGACTACACCGTATAAGTACTATGTCCCGTTGTATGGAGACAAGTTGTCCGAAACCGAAGACGGCGGCCATGTGAGGTGGGGTTACACGTTCGAGGAGATAAGGAAATTGTTTGATGAAGCCGATATCGATGTCGTGACCGAAGAGTACATAAGCGGCTTCATCTCTCAGAAAATTACCAATCTTCTTCGCAGGCTGGGCCTGATGATGCCGTATCCCGTCGTATGGGCGGCAACCCTGCCGCTAAGGCTTCTGGGATTTCTGGATGTTCCGCTAACGAATCTCGTGCGTTATCCCTACCTGAGTATCGGCGTCGTGGGTGTCAAGCGCTAACGCCTTTTGTCGTTGCGCACTCCAAAGTAAGGCAGGCACTCCGGACCATGTGCGGCATCGCAGGAGTTTTCAGCTATCGAGGCGATACGCCTGTGAGTGCGGATGAGTTGACCGTTGTGCGGGATGCGATGCAGCGCCGCGGGCCGGACGGGGCAGGGATATGGGTATCTGGCAACCGGTCCATAGGGTTGGCGCATCGGCGGCTGTCCATTATTGATCTGAGCGAGGCCGGTGCGCAGCCGATGGCGGGCAATGACGGCAGGCTTCGCATCGTCTTCAATGGCGAGATCTACAACTACAGGGCGCTGCGCGCCGAACTGGAGAGAAAGGGCTGTCATTTCCGGTCGCAAAGCGATACGGAAGTGCTGCTGTATCTTTATGCCGAACGTGGCACGGATATGGTGCACGTCCTGCGGGGGATGTATGCCTTCGCCATCTGGGATGAAAACAAAAAGGGCCTGTTACTGGCGCGTGATCCATTCGGTATCAAGCCCCTGTATTACGCTGATGATGGAAATACTTTCCGCTTCGCTTCCCAGGTCAAGGCTCTGCTTCGTGGCCAGAAGATAGACACCAGACCGGATCCCGCGGGCCAGGTGGGGTTTTTTCTGTGGGGCAGTGTTCCTGAGCCGTACACGCTGTACCAGGGAATCCGTGCCCTGCCGGCAGGCTGCACGCTATGGGTGGGTGAGTCCGGCAGCCGGCAGCCGGCGCCTTTCTTCAACATCGCCGAAACATTGTCGGAAGCGCGCGTGGAGCGGGCCGCCACCCGTGAGGAGAGACTCGATCATCTGCGCGCGGCGCTGCTCGACAGCGTGCAGCATCATCTTGTGGCGGATGTGCCGGTTGGCGTGTTTTTGTCCGCCGGACTCGATTCAACGACGCTCGCCGCGCTTGCGGTAGAAACCAGTTCCACGCCATTGCACACCGTGACCTTGGGATTTAATGAATACCGTGGCACGGATAACGACGAAACGATACTCGCGGGGAAGGTGGCCGATCAGTACCGGACGATGCACCACACACGCTGGGTGGCGCGGGAAGATTTTATGAATGAGCGTGAGCGCCTGTTTAGGGCCATGGATCAGCCGACGATTGACGGCGTGAATAGCTATTTTGTCAGCAAGGCCGCCGTGGAATCAGGGTTGAAAGTCGCTATTTCCGGCCTTGGAGGCGATGAACTCTTCGGCGGCTATCCCTCTTTCCGGGATATTCCGCGGATGGCGAAGCTGCTGTCACCGTTCAATAGTGTTCCGGGTTTAAGCCGGATGTTCCGGTGGGCGTCGGCGCCGGTGCTGAAGCGCCTGACCGCTCCCAAATACGCCGGCCTGCTCGAATACGGAGGCACCTACAGCGGCGCTTATCTGCTGCGGCGCGGCCTTTTCATGCCATGGGAACTGCCGGAACTCTTGGGGGATCGAATCACGCGCGATGGCTGGAATGAGCTTCACCCACTGATGCGGCTGGAGCAGACCGCGCGTGGTGCAATTAGCGATCGGGTAAAGGTATCCGCGCTTGAGATGAGCTGGTATATGCGCAATCAATTGTTGCGCGATGCCGATTGGGCCGGCATGGCGCATTCGCTCGAGATCCGCGTTCCGCTCGTGGATATCGAACTCACGCGCCGCATCGCGCCGTTGTTGACGGGAACGTTTCCGCACAAACGCGACATGGCGCGGACGCCGCGAGTGTCCTTACCAACGGAAATTCTCGACCGGCGCAAGACCGGTTTTGGCGTGCCGGTGCGGGAGTGGTTGATGCAGAGCGGCGGCCGCCAGCTCGGCGAGCGCGGATTGCGCGGTTGGGCGCGGCAGGTCATGGCCTTGCAGCCAGCGGCATGAGGGCGCCTCTAAAAATGATGGATTTTGGTTCAAGACAAGGCGCAGCGCAGGCGAGCAGCGCAGCCTACACGTCAGCAGGTGAGCAGCGCGCTGCAACGCAGTATTGAAACAAAAGACGCATTTTAGAGGTGCCCATGAGTGACCACGACGGCGTCAGGACTAAATGCATTCTGGTTTTCCGCACCGGGCAGCTTGGGGACAGCTTGATATCGCTTCCAGCTCTATCTGTCCTCCGGCGGCGCCACCCGAATCATCGCATGGTGTTACTGACCGAGCGCCAGCCGTCCGGCTCAGGTTATGTATCATCATGGGATGTGCTGGGGCCCACCGGCTGGTTCGATGAAGTGATGTTCTACACCTCAGTGTCGGCCGCATGGGGGAGACTGTCCACCATGTGGACGCTCGCGAAAAGGATACGTGCGCTACGCCCTGAATTTGTCTACGACTTGGCGCCGGAGAGGACTCTCCATCAGAGCCGGCGCGACCGCTTTTTTTTCCGGTGGATCGCCGGTGTGCGTGAATATCGCGGTGGAGGTTTGCTAATCAAGTCTTCAGGGAATGCGCACGGTGGTTTGCCGCGGCTCGATCCGGAATGGAAGCGTCTTTTGCGCGTTATCGGAGGGGATGCGGAACCCGCGGATTTCCGGCTGCCAATTCCGGAAACGGAGCGGCGCCGTGCTCAAGAACTCATCCGCGGGATGGACGAAAACGGTCAGCTAGTGGCCGTGGGCCCTGGTTCCAAAATGCCGGCCAAGGTCTGGGCGCGCGATAGATTTCGTGAGCTGGGCCGGCGCCTGCTCGAACTATATCCGGATGTTCGCCTGTTGGTGGTGGGCGGAAAGGAAGATGCCGCATTGGGAGAGGAGTTGTGCATCGCATGGGGTCAGCGATCCCACAATCTGGCGGGGCGGCTTTCCGTTTATGGTTCAGCGGCGGTACTGCAACGATGCTCGGCCTACGTCGGCAACGACGCCGGCGCTATGCATCTGGCCGGCATGGCGGGGATTCCCTGCGTAGCACTGTTCAGCGCGCGCGATTACCCGGGGCAATGGGAGCCGTATGGTGAAGGTCATGTGATCCTGCGTCACGAAACTGAATGCGCGGGATGCCTGCGGACTGTCTGTCCCTATGAGAATAAATGCCTCGATCTTATTTCGGTGGATGAAGCCATGCGTGCAGCGGTGAATTGCATTTCTAAAGAAGGGTAACGCATGAAACGGGCGTTGATCTGCGGCGTATCCGGTCAGGACGGCGCCTATCTTGCCAGGCTGCTGCTGGACAAAGGATACGAGGTGTACGGAACTTCGCGCGATGCGCAGATATCCCCTTTTCGTAACCTCGTACGACTCGGCATACGGGACCGGGTAAACCTGGAATCGGTCGCGGTCAACGACTTCCGCAGCGTGCTCCAGGCGCTCACGAAGATACAGCCAGACGAGGTCTATAATCTGGCGGGGCAAAGCTCCGTTGGACTGTCTTTCCAACAGCCGGTGGAAACGCTTGAGAGCATCAGCGTCGGCACCCTTAATCTGCTTGAGGCAATCCGGTTCGTCGCACGGCCCATACGATTCTACAACGCCGGTTCAAGCGAGTGTTTCGGTGACATCAAGGGCGTGGCTGACGAGTCCACTCCCTTCGCACCACGCAGTCTGTACGCAGTTGCCAAGGCCGCGGCCTTTTGGGAAGTCGCTAACTATCGCGAAGCCTACGGGCTCTTCGCGTGTTCCGGAATCCTGTTCAATCACGAATCGCCGTTGCGCCCGGAGCGGTTCGTGACAAAGAAGATCGTTACCACCGCGTGCCGGATCGCGGCAGGCAGCGGTGAGAAACTCCGTCTCGGCAATATCGCCATTCGGCGCGATTGGGGCTGGGCGCCCGAATATGTCGAGGCAATGTGGCTTATGTTGCAGCAGGACAGCCCTGATGACTACGTGATCGCCACCGGTGAGAGCCACAGCCTCGAGGAGTTCATCGAAGCCGCATTCAGCAACGTCGGTCTGGACTGGCGCGAGCATGTTGAGCTCGATCCGGCGCTGTTGCGGCCGACGGATCTCGCTGCAGGCCGAGGTAATCCGGCCAAGGCGCGGGCGAGTCTTGGATGGCAGGCACGCATCAAGATGCATGATGTGGTGCGCTTGATGACGGAGGCGGAACATCAGCCGGGCGCACCGCTATGAACAGGCCATGGCAGCTGGCTTATCTGGTTAGCCATCCCATCCAGTACCAAGCGCCCTTGTTGCGCCTGGTCAGTGCTGAAGCCGACATTGATCTTACGGTCTTCTATTGCAGCGACCTGTCGGTACGGGAGTACCACGACATAGGCTTCGACGCAGCGGTTCGGTGGGACGTCCCTTTGCTCGATGGCTACCGTCATGAATTTCTTCCGGCGTTCGGGCGTACCGACCGGCTGGGATTCTGGCGGCCAATGACGCACGGACTCGCGCAGCGGCTCGACACCGGCAGGTTCGACGCGTTGTGGATACACGGGTGGGGTTACTGGAGCCATCTCGCGGCGGTCGAGAGCGCCAAACGGCGGGGCGTGAAGGTGCTGATGCGTGGCGAATCCGGACCGCATCTCCGGCCGCAGGGGATGGTGAAACAGGCGCTGAAACAGCGCCTGATGCGCTACCTCGTGTCCAGGGTCGATGCATTCCTGACGATCGGTGAGCAAAATCGCCGGTTCTACCTGCAACAGGGTGTGCCGCCATCGAGGCTGTTTTCCGTCCCCTATTGCGTGGACAACGCCTTCTTTGAAGACATGGCCAGGACGGCGAGCGCCTCGCGCGAGCAGCGGCGGGCTTCACTGGGGCTGGATCCGTCAAGACCCGTCATACTCTATGCGAGCAAGATGACGGGACGCAAGCGCCCCGGCGATCTACTCGAGGCCTATGTTCGTCTCTCCCCAGACGGCCGGTGCGAACCGCATCCTTATCTGATCTTCATCGGCGATGGCGAGTTGCGTCCGGCGATCGAGGAGCGCGCCATGATGTTTGGCTGGAGTTCGATCCAGTTCCATGGTTTCAAGAACCAGACGGAGTTACCGGCCTTCTACGACCTGTGCGATGTGTTCGTGCTACCTTCTGTGCAGGAGCCGTGGGGTCTTGTGGTCAACGAGGCAATGAACGCCGGTTGCGCCGTGGTGGTAAGCGATGAAGTCGGCTGCGGACCGGACTTGGTGCGGAGAGGCGAGAACGGCGATGTCTTCCGTGCTGGCGACGTGGAAGATCTGGGCCGCGCGCTCGCATCGGTGCTCGGCGATCCCCGCAAGACCCGTGCAATGGGGCAGAAGAGTATCGAGATCATTCGGCGCTGGGGATTTCATGAGGACATCACGGGATTGCGTCAGGCGCTCAGGGCGGTAGTCGGTGCGGTATGAAATTCAGCATCGTTGTCCCGACATACAACGAGGAGAAGGACATCACAGGCACGCTCGATGCCTTGGTGGCGCTCGACTACGCCGACAAGGAAGTCATCGTGGTGGACGATTCAACAGACGCAACGCCTGAGATCGTCCGGCGCTACGCTGGCAAAGGAGTGCGTCTGGTGTGCCCCATAAAACGCGAGGGCCGGTGTGGCGCGCGCAACCTCGGCATTCTCGAGGCTAGTGGAGATATCGTGGTGATCCTCAATGCCGATGTTCGCCCACGGCCAGACTTTCTTCGTCGCATAGCCCTATACTACGAACAGGGGTACGATTATGTGCTGGTCAACTCCAGAGTGGCGAACACTGAAGAGCTGTTCGCGCGTTATGTAGATGCTGTATCAGCCGCCAACCAGAGCGGCGATCCCTCCTGGATGGAGTGGACCGAGGGTTTCTCCTGTCGGCGCGAGCTGGCGGTCCGGGCGGGCATGTTTCCGACCGGGTTCGCCGTACCCATCTGCGCTGGCGAGGACGGCTTCTTCGGCGTCAATCTTCGTAAACTAGGCGCGAAGAAGATGATCGATTTCTCCATCGTCGTGGATCACATTGCTCCGGCATCGTTCGCGGAGTACTGGCGGATTCGCAAGGGGCGCGGGCGTGGCAGCCCGCAGATCAGACGGTTCCTGCGGAAGTGGCCGCTGCCAGCTATCGGCGCATGGGCAACACTGCGAATTGTGAAGACTTTGGTCTACATCGGCCTCGTGATCCCCGCGGTTTATGCCGTATGGAAAGCGACCCGTTACTCCGAACGTGGCCTCCGCGATCTTGCCCCATTTTTCTGGGCGTGGTTGATCGAGCAGACAGCGTTTCATGTGGGCGAATGGGAGTCCATCTTTCAGATCCTGTGCGCGGAGCGAAAACTACGGGTCTGTAACGCATGAAGGTAACGACATCGTGCAGCGGTCGTTTCTGGGTATTTGATCAGGCCCGGCAACTGCATCGTCACGGCGTGCTGCATCGCTTTATCCAGGATTATCCCAAGTGGATGACCCGGCGCTGGGGTATTCCGGACGATAAGGTCGAATCGCTGCTGCTGAACGGGGTGCTGGGCAGGATGACCCGCTGGATACCCGATTCGTGGATCGGCCTCAAGAGCGATGTCGTCGAAATGGCGCACGATCTGTTCTCACGGCGACTGGCGCGACATGTGCCGCCGGATTCGGATGTATTCATCGGCCTGTCGTCGTTCTGCCTGCAGGCGATCGAGCGCGCCAAAAGCTTTGGCATGATGACCGTAGTGGATCACGGAAGCCTGCATCAACGCAGCGAACGCCGTTTGCTGGAAGAGGAGGGCCGGCTGCACGGCTTGACCGGGGAAACGGAATTAGCACCGCAATGGCTTATTGAGAAGGAGGATGAGGAGTTCGACGCGGCGGACCGGATAATGGTGTTGAGTGAGGCCGCCAAGCGCAGTTTCATCGAGGAAGGCATTGATGGAGCAAAGATCTTCGTCAACCCTTGCGGCGTGGACCTGTCGCAATTTTCTCCGTCAAACAGCGGGCAGAACGACTGCTTCCGTATTATCTATTGCGGCAATATCAGTCTGAGGAAGGGCGTACATTATCTGCTTCAGGCATTTAGCGAACTGAAGCTGGACAATGCCGAATTGTGGCTGATCGGGTCGGCGCCCGCCCCGGCCTTTGTCCGGTTGATCGCGAAATACAAGTCGAACAAGGTCCGTTTTCTCGGCACGTTCCCGCAGAGCGGGTTGCGACAGCTCTATGCGCAGGGGTCGGTATTCGTCCTGCCGTCGCTCGCGGACGGCTTCGGGATGGTGGTTCCTCAGGCCATGGCCTGCGGCCTGCCGGTCGTCGTGACCGATCATGTCGGTGCCGCCGACATCGTCACGGACGGGGCGGACGGTTTCGTGATACCGGTTCGTGACGTGGGGGCACTCAAGGAGAGGTTGCGCCTGCTGCACGATCAACCGGACATGCGGCACCGGATGTCGGCGACCGCGTCGGTAAAGGCACGTCACTCCCTCGACTGGGACAATTATGGCGACCGCCTCGCCGCGTGGCTGGAAGCGACGCTGGCCGTGTGGGCAAGAAGGACCACAACCCTGCCGGCGGAAACTGCGCGTGCGTTGCGGTAGCTACCCGGCAGTCTGATTGAGGAGCGAAGCGAATGAAAGCCGTGATACTGGCCGGAGGCTTGGGCACCCGCCTGAGCGAGGAAACCCAGCTTCGCCCGAAGCCCATGGTGGAAATTGGTGGCAAGCCGATTTTGTGGCACATCATGAAGATCTATTCCGCGCATAGGATCAACGAGTTCGTCATCTGCTGCGGGTACCTCGGCTACCAGATCAAGGAGTACTTCGCGAACTATTTCCTCCACATGTCGGACGTGACGTTCGACATGGCGCAGAACCGCATGGAGGTCCACCAGAACAACGTGGAACCATGGCGCGTGACATTAGTAGACACGGGCGAGGAAACCATGACCGGTGGCCGGCTCAAAAGAGTACGGCCCTATATCGGAGAAACGAGCTTCTGCTTTACCTACGGCGACGGCGTCGGGAACGTGAACATCCGCGATCTGGTTGCGTACCACGAACAACATGGGCGCCTTGCGACCGTTACCGCGGTACAGCCGCCGGGCCGTTTCGGCTCGCTCGAGATAGCCGGCGAGAACGTTGCCGGGTTTGTCGAGAAGCCGCACGGGGACGGTGGCTGGATCAACGGCGGGTTCTTCGTGTTGTCGCCGGAAGTGATCAATTATGTCGAGGGCGACCAGACCTATTGGGAACGTGAACCGATGGAGCGATTGGCGCGGGAGGGCAACCTGATCGCCTATCGGCACGACGGGTTCTGGCACCCGATGGACACACTCCGCGACAAGAACTACCTCGAGAAGCTCTGGGCCGCGGGCGAGGCGCCCTGGAAAATCTGGAAGTGAATCCTTCGTTTTGGCGCGGCAAATGCGTGTTCGTCACCGGGCACACCGGATTCAAGGGCGGCTGGTTAAGTCTGTGGCTGCAACAGCTTGGTGCCGAGGTCATTGGCTATTCGCTGGAACCGCCTTCCGAACCGAACATATTCGGCCTGGCGGACGTGGCGCGCGGCATGACGTCGTTGCGCGGTGACGTCCGCGACCTCGAGGCGCTTGGCGCGGCCATGCGAACGCATTGTCCGGAGATCGTCGTCCATATGGCAGCCCGGTCGCTCGTGCGCTATTCCTACAAGGATCCGGTCGAGACCTACGCCACGAATGTCTTAGGTACGGTCAATGTCCTGGAAACGGTGCGTCACAACGACACAGTGCGTGTCGCGCTGGTGGTGACCAGCGACAAATGCTACGAAAACCGGGAGCGACCGCAGGGCTATCGCGAAGACGAGCCGATGGGCGGGTTCGATCCCTATTCGAGCAGCAAAGGCTGTGCCGAACTCGTGACGGCGGCGTATCGGAACTCGTACTTCGATCCGTCGAGCCCTTTGTCGCGCAATGTTCATATTGCGAGCGCCCGTGCCGGCAATGTGATCGGCGGGGGAGACTGGGCGGAAGACCGCCTGCTGCCGGACCTGGTTCGCGCATTTATGCGGCGCGAACCTGCGCTGCTGCGACGACCGGATGCGGTCCGTCCCTGGCAGCACGTGCTGGACCCGTTGCAGGGCTACCTGCAACTGGTCGAGTGGCTGTGGGAAGACGGCGGCCGCTACGCGGAGGCGTGGAATTTCGGACCGGACGAGACCGACGCCCGCCCCGTGTCATGGGTCGCCGATCGCACGGCGGCGCTATGGGGTGACGGCGCAAGCTGGCGGCGTGACAGCGCGCCGCAACTTCACGAGGCCGGGTATCTCAAGCTCGATTGCGCGAAGGCGAGGGCGCGCCTGAATTGGCGCCCTAAGCTCGCACTCGACACGGCGCTCGAGTGGAGCGTGAACTGGTACAAGGCGTACCAGAGGCGCCAAGACCTGCGCCAGGTGACGCTGAATCAGATCCAACGCTATCAGGC
>JBGFRC010000010.1:0-8089 GCA_041695325.1 Pseudomonadota bacterium | reverse complement strand
TTGTATTAAGCTCTGAGGTTTCTGCATCGTGAATTACCAATGCAACTTACGCGCCATACGGATTATTCCTTGCGGGTATTAATTTACCTCGGGCTGCATCGGAAAAATCTGGTGACGATCAGCGAGTTGGCGGATTATTACAATATTTCGCGTAACCATTTGACGAAAATCGTGCACCGGCTCGCGCTGCGCGGCTACATTGAAACGGTGCGCGGCAAGGGCGGCGGCATGCGCCTGGCGAGACACCCCGGGCAGATTAATATTGGCAAGGTGGTGCGCGATTTCGAGGGAGGCTTTCCAATCGCCGAGTGCTTCAACCCGGTCAACAAGGCGTGTCCGCTGCTTCCGGACTGCACACTAAAGCTCATCCTGAGCACCGCGCTCAGGGGCTTTATGGAGACACTCGACTCTTACACCTTGGCCGATTTGCTGAAACCAAACCCCAAGCCGCCTCGGATCGGCATAAAAAATATTAGACTGCTCAATCGCTTATCTGGCGCCTAGCAGGCTGTTGAGAAACAGCCTGCGTGCGGTGCAGGGACGCGCCGCCATTTTTCAAGCGCGCTTTATGTGCTTGAAAAATGAAGCAAAGCGAAAATGACACTGTTCGCTTTGCGAGTTGAAAAAGCCCATGGAAGGGCTTTTGCAACAACCTGCTAGTCCGGCAGCCCTATCCCTGCAACGCAGTTGTGACGAAGGCGGCGATTTACGTTATGCTGAACAACGGCCCGGGGAGCAACTCTAAACACTACGGCCACGACTGGTATGCGGCCGGAGGCTGAAGGGCGGAGGCTTACATTATGATGCGTACATCCTGGATTGCGGCTTTCGCCGTCGGCGCTTTGATGTTTTCAAACATCGTTGCGGCGGCGGAGGACGACAAGAACACCTACGATAAAAGCACCACGCTCAAGGAGGCCGAGGCCTTTTTCGGTGAAAGCACCGCGGGGCTGGCCAAGGTGATTGAGAAGGCGTTTGAGGATCACGGGCGACCCAACGGCTACATCAAGGGCGACGAGGCGAGTGGCGCCATCGTGCTGGGTCTGCGCTACGGCAGCGGCAGCCTCACGCTGAAAAACGGCGGCACGCGCAAGGTGCACTGGACCGGCCCCTCCATCGGCTTCGACGCCGGCGCCAACGCCTCCAAGGTATTTGTGCTGGTCTATAACCTGCCCGCGGCGAGCGCCGTCTATCAGCGCTTCCCGGCGGTGGAGGGCAGTTTCTATTACGTCGCCGGCGCGGGCATCAACTACCAGCAGAAGGGCAAGATCGTGCTCGCGCCGGTCCGCCTCGGCGTGGGCCTGCGCGGCGGCGTGAACCTGGGCTACATCAGCTACAGCAAGGAAAAGACCTGGATACCGTTTTGAGGCAAGTCGCTTTTCAACAGCCTGCTAAAGGTTGATGTCATCAAAACTCCGGGCCTGCGGATGCTCCGCAGCCAGCGTCTCACCACCTCCTCTTAACAGATGCGTGGTGCGCATCCCCGCCTCGCGCGCGGCGTCCAGCTCCTCTTTCACGTCCGACAGAAACAGGATGTCGCCGGGCGCAAGCCCGATGGCTTGCGCGATTTTGCGGTAGGAGGCTGGTTCTTTCTTGGCGCCCAGCGTGGTGTCGAAATAGCCCGAAAACAGCGGCGTGAGGTCGCCGTGCTCAGTGTGCGCGAACAAAAGCTTCTGCGCCTGCACCGAGCCGGAGGAAAACACGTACAGCCTTATTCCCCGCGCGTGCCATTGTCTGAGGTTGCGCGCCGCGTCTTCATGGACGTGGCCTTTGAAATCGCCCCGCTTGAAACCGCGCTCCCAGATCATGCCTTGCAGCGCTTTGAGCGGGGTGATTTTCTTGTCCTCGTCTATCCACCGAATCAGTTGGGCGATGATTTGCTCATCACCGGCGCCCGCCTGTGCGTTGCACGCAGGCGGGCGCCCATCCAGCATCAGCCGCACCTCGTCCAGCAGCCCGCGCACCGCGGGGTCATTCCCCTGCGCGCGCACGAACTCCGCCATGCGTTCACGCGCATAGGGAAACAGCACGTTCTTTACAAACGCCAGCGAGGACGTCGTGCCCTCGATGTCGGTGACGATGGCCTTGACCACGAAAGGTTGTTTTTTTCAGAAGTGGTTATAGCGGATCACCTCCGCCAGCGGGAGCTGGCCGGGGCGGGGCCAGGCCGGCTGGACGGCCTTGCCCACCACCACGAACATGGAGATCACGTGATCCTTGGGCAGTTGAATCAGCCTGCCGACCGCGTCGAAATCAAAGCCATCCATGGGGCAGGAGTCATAGCCCATCGCCTTGGCCGCCAGCATGAGGGTCTGCGCTGCGATGCCGCAGGAGCGCATGGCCTCGTCTCTTTGCACCTGCTCCTTGCCGCGATAATATTTGTCTATCGCGGGCACCAGAAAATCGCGCGCCTCCTTCGGCGCGTCCTTCCAATAGCGATCCGGGTTCTTCTCCCAGGCCTTGAGATCGGCGCACAGCACGATGAGCAGCGAGGCGTCGGTGACCTGCGCCTGATCCCAGGCCACGGCGCGGATTTTCTTCCTCATCTCGTCATCGGTCACCAGCACGAAGCGCCAGTTCTGGATGTTGAACGAGGTAGGCGAGAGTATCGCCAGCGACATGAGTTGCGCGACTTCGCTCTCGGTCATCCTGTGGTTTTTGTCGAACTGCTTGACCGCGCGCCGCGATTCAATTGCCGTTATCGTGTCCATATCTGTCTCCGGTTTGCAATGGGCGCCTGTTCGGGTTTCACTGCTTTATTTGATGTGCTTCAGTATGCCTTCCAGCTCATCCAGGCTGTTGTAGCTGATGATGAGCTTGCCCCGGCCTTTCGCGTCGTGTTGAAAACGCACGCCGGCGGCCAGCTTTTCCGAGAGCTCTTTTTCCAGGCGGCGGATGTCCGGGTCAGCGCGGCGGCTTTCCTTGACCTTGCCGCGCGGTGCGGCAAGCAGCCGCTGCACCAGGCGCTCGGTCTCGCGCACCGACAGGGCGCGTCTGGCCACGTCCTGCGCCGCCGCGCTCTGCGGTTTGCCGCTCAAGGCGAGCAGGGCGCGAGCGTGGCCCATCTCCAGCGCGCCCTGCTCCACCAGTTGTTTCACGTCGTCATTGAGATCGAGCAGTCGCAGCAGGTTGCTCACCGCGGCGCGCGAGCGGCCCACCGCCTGCGCCACCGCCTCGTGCGTCATGCCGAATTCGTCAATCAGGCGTTTGAACGCGACGGCTTCTTCGACGGCATTAAGCTCGGCGCGCTGGATGTTTTCAATCAGGGCGATGGCGAGCGCGTCGTTGTCGGACACGTTGCGCACGATGGCGGGAACCTCCTGCAGGCCAGCAAGTTGCGCGGCGCGCCAGCGCCGCTCGCCGGCGATGATCTCGTAGCGCCCCGCCTGACCCGATTGGCGCACCACGATGGGCTGCACCACGCCCTGGGCGCGGATGGAATCGGCGAGGTCCTGCAAATTTTCCGCGTGCATGTTCTTGCGCGGCTGATATTTGCCGCGCTGGATAAGATCCACCGGCAGGCTGCGCCATTGTCCCTGCGCCACGCCCGCCGTGTCCGGCCGCGCGTTGCTCAGCAGCGCGTCCAGCCCGCGCCCTAATCCGCGTTTTTTTTGCATTCCTTTCCTTTTAAGCGTTGGCTGCCGCTTTTTGCAGCGCGGCTTCTTTTCTCAATATCTCGCCCGCCAGCGCAAGATAGGCCAGCGCGCCGCGCGAGGTCTTGTCATACAGCAGGATCGGCACGCCGTGGCTCGGCGCCTCGGCCAGACGCACGTTGCGCGGAATCACGGTGTGATATACCCGGTCCGCGAAATGCAGCTCGAGCTGCGTCGACACCTCGTTCGCCAGATTGTTGCGCGGGTCGAACAGGGTGCGCAGCAGGCCCTCGATGTGCAACGCCGGATTGTGCGTCTCGCGGATTTTTTCGATGGTGGCGAGCAGCGCGGTGAGGCCCTCGAGCGCGTAGTACTCGCACTGCATGGGGATGATCACCGATTGCGCCGCCACCAGCGCGTTCACGGTGAGCATGTTGAGCGCGGGCGGGCAGTCTATCAGAATATAATCGTAGTCGTTGCGCACCGGCCCCAGTGCCAGCCGCAGGCGGTGCTCGCGCCATTCCGCGTTCAGCAACTCCACCTCGGCGGCGGTGAGGTCGCCGTTGCTCGGCAGCAGGGTCACGCCCGCGGTGGCGGTAGTCACGGCGCAGGAGGCAACGTCCTTGCCGCCGCAGAGCACGTCATAGGTGGCGCGCTCGATGGCGTTTTTGTTCACACCGCAGCCCATGGTGGCGTTGCCCTGCGGATCGAGATCAATCAGCAGCACGCGCCGCTTGCACGCGGCCAGCGACGCGGCCAGATTCACCGCGGTGGTAGTCTTGCCGACGCCGCCCTTTTGATTGGCCAAGGCGATGATTCTGCTCATTTCGATGACGTTTCCATACACACCGGTGCCAGCTTGACCAGATGACGCTCCTCCTCCAGACCCGGCACGCGTAGTTTCACTGTCTCAATCACCTTGAATTCCGCTGGGATCTCCGCCAGCTCGGTTTCCGGATACGCGCCCTTCATAAGCAAAAACTCGCCCTTGCCGTCGCACAAATGCCGCGCATCGCGCACGATTTCGGCTACGCTCCCTAGCGCGCGCGCTATCAGTGTAGCGAATTTCCGCCCGGGCTGGTACTTTTCCACCCGCGCCTGTACCACGACGATGTTGGCCAGGCCCAACTCGGCCGCAGCCTGGCGCACAAAGCGCGTCTTCTTGGCGTTGGCGTCGAGCAAGGTGAAATCCACATCAGGCCGCGCGATGGCGAGCGGAATGCCGGGCAGGCCCGCGCCGGTGCCGATGTCCAGCACGCTTGGGCCTTTTAAATAAGGCAGGAGAGTGAGGCTGTCCAGAATATGGCGCGTGACCATCTCCAGCGGGTCGCGCACCGCGGTGAGGTTGTAAACCTTGTTCCACTTGTCGAGCAACTCGATATAGTCCAACAGCTTGCGGTGTTGAACATCGCTTATCCCACCCAGTCTAAGCGCCTCCACGCCCTGACTCAGAACCTGGGCGCACTGGGATAACACATCGGGCTGCATCACTCTTTGTAAATTGCGCGGACGAATCACGCGCGCCGCTTGTGCAGATGCACCAGCAACAATGAAATCGCCGCCGGCGTCACGCCGGAAATTCGCCCCGCCTGGCCCAGCGTGGTTGGCTTGTACGCGTTGAGCTTGAGCTGCACCTCTTTCGAAAGGCCGCGCACGTTGTTGTAATCAAAATCCAGCGGCAAGCTCGTTTCCTCGTGGCGGCGATTGCGCTCGATCTCGTCCTGCTGGCGCTCGATGTAGCCGTGGTATTTGGCCTGTATCTCGACCTGCTCCGCAACCTTTTCATCCGTCACCGCCTCGCCCGCGCCGGGCAATGTCATCAGCGCACTGTACGTCACGTCCGGACGGCGCAGCAAATCCATCAACGTATATTCGCGCGTCAGCGCCTGGCCCAGCACGCGTTCGGCGTCCTCTTGCGGCAACTTATCAGGATGCAGCCGCGCCGCGCGCAGGCGTTGTTGCTCTTTTTCAATCGCCTCGCGCTTGGCTTCAAACAGGCGCCAGCGCGCATCGTCCACCACGCCCAGCTCGCGGCCCCTGGGGGTCAAACGCAGGTCGGCGTTGTCCTCACGCAGCAGCAAGCGGTACTCCGCGCGGCTGGTGAACATGCGATACGGCTCGCTGGTGCCGCGCGTAATCAAATCATCAATCAGCACGCCGACATACGCCTCGTCGCGGCGCGGACACCACGGCGCCTTATCCTGCGCGCGCCGCGCGGCGTTGATGCCCGCGATAATGCCCTGCGCCGCGGCTTCTTCATAACCGGTGGTGCCGTTGATCTGGCCCGCGAAAAACAGATTTTGAATAACCTTGGTTTCGAGCGAAGGCTGCAAATCGCGCGGATCGAAATAATCGTATTCAATCGCGTAGCCGGGGCGCGTGAGGTGCGCGTTTTCAAAACCCTTGATCGAACGTACCAGCTCAGTCTGTACGTCAAATGGCAAGCTGGTCGAGATACCATTGGGATACACCTCGTGCGTGGTCAAACCCTCCGGCTCGACGAAAATCTGGTGTGAGGTTTTGTCGGCGAAGCGCACGATCTTGTCTTCAATGGAGGGGCAGTAGCGCGGCCCGATACCTTCAATTACGCCGGTGTACATCGGCGAGCGGTCAAGACCGCCGCGGATGATCTCGTGCGTACGCTCGTTGGTGTGCGTGATGTGGCAGGGCACCTGGCGCGGGTGATCTTCGGCGCGCTCCAGGAAGGAAAACACCGGCAGCGGCTCATCGCCCAGCTGCGGCATAAGCCTCGAATAATCTATGGTGCGCCCGTCCAGGCGCGGCGGCGTGCCGGTTTTCAAGCGCCCGATGCGCAACGGCAGCTCGCGCATGCGCGTGGCCAAGGCGTTTGCGGGCGGATCGCCCGCGCGCCCGCCCTGATAATTCGACAGCCCGACATGAATGCGTCCGGCGAGAAACGTGCCCGCCGTCAGCACCACGCATTGCGCCTGAAAGCGCACCCCCATCTGCGTGACCACGCCCGTGACGCGCTCGCCCTCGATCATCAAATCCTCCACCGCCTGCTGGAAGATGGAAAGATTCGGCTGCGTTTCCAGCGCCTGGCGCACGGCTTGTTTGTACAGCACGCGATCCGCCTGCGCGCGCGTGGCGCGCACCGCCGGGCCTTTGCTCGCGTTCAAAATGCGGAACTGAATGCCGGCCCGATCCGCCGCGCGCGCCATCAATCCGCCGAGCGCATCTATCTCTTTCACCAGATGCCCCTTGCCGATGCCACCGATGGACGGATTGCAGCTCATCTGCCCCAGGGTCTCGATGCTCTGCGTCAAGAGCAGCGTCTGCGCGCCCATGCGCGCAGACGCGAGCGCCGCCTCCGTGCCCGCGTGCCCGCCGCCGACTACGATGACATCAAATTTTTCGCAATAATGCATACTTCAGAACCTTGAACCCTCACTCTATGGCGAGAGCGCGCACGCCCCGGATTCTCCATTAGCCGCGTCAAAGGCAGTCACCCTATCATGCGCCACCCGGATGGACGCTCCACCGTCGTTCCCGTTCATGCCGGCGAAACTATCGGCCCCGGCCTTATGGCAAAAATCCTCCGCGACTGCGATCTAACACGTGAGGACTTAAGCCGGCTTCTGTAGTTTTAGGCGCTCCTTGCATTGCCCTATCCGCTGCGCTGTTTTTTTACTGGATTACGAGCAGCCGGGGAGGCCGTGCAATCCACATGCAGCATCAGGCCAATTGATCCAGCGGACTCTGCACACCCTTCCCGCCGCGGTTCAGCACGTGCGTGTAAATCATGGTTGTGCTCACGTCCGAATGGCCCAGCAATTCCTGCACCGTGCGGATATCATATCCCGCCTGCAACAAATGCGTGGCGAAGGAATGGCGCAGGGTATGGCAACTCGCCGGTTTATCTACTCCCGCATCGCGCAGCGCCTGCTTCACCGCGCGCTGCAAGACATTCTCATCCACATGATGCCGCCGCACCACGCCGCTGCGCGGGTCCACCGAACGCTTGGACGAAGGAAACACATGCTGCCAGCCCCATGCGCGCGGCGCGCTGAGATACTTCCGCTCCAGGGCAAACGGCAGATACACCGCGCCAAAGCCCTCCTCCAAATCCTCCTCATGCAACGCCTTCACCTTCTGCAAATGCAGCTTGAGCGGCTCCACCAACGTATCCGGCAGCATCGTCACCCGATCCTTCATCCCCTTGCCGTCGCGCACCGTGATTTGGTGATGCTCGAAATCAATATCCTTTACCCGCAAGCGCAGACACTCCATGAGACGTAAACCCGCGCCATATAGTAAACTCGCCATCAGCCATTTCGTGCCATTCAGCCGCGCCAGCACACCATGCACCTCACGCTGGGTAAGCACCACCGGCAAACGCGAAGGCTTCTTGGCGCGCTCCACATCATCCAGCCACGCCAACTCCTTTTTCAGCACCTCGCGGTAAAGAAACAACAGCGCGGACAGCGCCTGATTCTGCGTCGAGGCCGTCACATTTTGCTTGGCGAGCGAAGTCA
>JBGFRC010000006.1:0-8095 GCA_041695325.1 Pseudomonadota bacterium | reverse complement strand
CTAGCAGGACCCTTCGCTATCGCTCTTCCCTGTGTGCCACACGCACCTGCATCAAAGCCGCGCAGCAGATTTATGGCGTTATGTATGGCGTCAGCCCTTCAGCTTCAACAGCACTGCATCAATATTGTTTTGCTTCAACCGCGCGCGCACCGCGTTGAGCTCGGCCACATCCCGGTACGGCCCGATCTGCACCCGGTGCCAGGTGTCTTTATTGTTCACCGTCACGGTCTGGATGCCGGCCTCGATGCCGATCAGGTTGAGGCTGGCCTTGAGCCGGTCGGCCTCCGCAAAATTCTTGAACGAGCCCGCCTGCAGAATATAGGCTTCGGGCTTGCCCTCCTGCGCCGCACCCGCCTTGGGTCTGGTCTCCGGATCGGGCAGCGCCACTTCCAGCTCCGGCAGGATGGTATAGAAGTCGAAGCGCGGCTTGGTGGACGCCACGCCGGTTTTATCACCGGCGCTGTTTTTTTCCATGACGTTGGACGCTGTGGGCGCAGGCTTGGCCGCGCGCGGTCCCTGGAGGTACACCCACAACGCCACCAGCAGGCCGAGCGCCAGCCCGGCCACAAACCACCAGCCGGGTTTGGATGGCGCGCGCGCAGCCGTCACATGCTCTCCGGCGCGCTCACGCCGAGCAGCGTGAGCGCGTTTCTCAATACCCGGCGCGTGGCGACCAGCAGGGCGAGGCGCGCGTTGCGCAGGGCCGCGTCCTCGACCAGAAACGGCAGCGCGTTATAGTACGCGTGCAGATCGGCGGCCAGCTTCTTGAGATAGTACACGATCTGGTGCGGCTCGTAAGCGAGCGCGGCGCGCTCCACCGTCGCTGCGTAATGCGACAGGGCGCTCATGAGTTTCTGTTCATGCCTTTCCGTCAGTAAATGCAGATGCGCCGCACCCTCTGCGGCATCCCAAACGTAACCCTTTTGTTCCGCCTGGCGCAGCACGCTGCAGATGCGCGCGTGCGCGTATTGCACATAGTACACCGGATTTTCGTTGCTCTTCGATTTTGCCAGCTCCAGGTCAAAATCGAGATGCTGGTCGCTCTTGCGCATCACGTAGAAAAAACGCGCCGCGTCGTTGCCGACCTCGTTGCGCAGCTCGCGCAGGGTGACGAACTCGCCCGCGCGTGTGGACATCTGCGCGCGCACGCCGTGGCGAAACAGGATCACGAACTGCACCAGCACCACGTCCAGCCTGTCCGGCTCGCAACCCAGCGCCTGCAAGGCCGCCTTGACGCGCGGGATGTAGCCGTGGTGATCCGAGCCCCACACGTTGACGACGCGCGCAAAGCCGCGCTCGAACTTGCCCAGGTGATAGGCGATGTCGGAGGCGAAATAGGTCTTGTCGCCGTTGTCGCGCACCACCACGCGGTCTTTCTCGTCGCCGTAGCGGCTGGAGCGGAACCACCACGCGCCGTCCTGCTGATACAGATCGCCGCTCTGCTTCAGGCGCGCGATGGCCCGATCCACCGCGCCCTCCGCGCTGAGCGAGCGCTCGGAAAGCCAGTTGTCGTAGTGCACGCCGAACTGTTCCAGGTCGTCGCGGATGTCGGCCAGCATGGCGTTCAAGCCCGCCTCGAACAGCGTGCGATAAGCCTCCGCGCCCAGCAGGCTCCTGGCGCGCGCAATCAGCGCATCCACGTGCGCCTCCTTGTCGCCGTTTTCCGCCCCTTCGTCCGGCGGCACGCCGCGCCCCACCTCGCGCGCGTCACGACCCAAGGCCGCGCCGTGCCGTTCATGCAGTGCGCGCGCGATGTGACGCACGTAGTCGCCTTTATAGCCGTTGACGGGAAAAGTCACGTGCTCGCCGCACAGTTCCAGATAGCGCAGCCACACGCTGAGCGCCAGGATATCCATTTGCCGCCCGGCGTCGTTGACGTAGTATTCGCGTTGCACTTCATAGCCCGCCGCCTGCAACAGATTGGCGAGCGTGCTGCCGATGGCCGCGCCGCGCCCGTGCCCGACGTGCAGCGGGCCGTTGGGATTGGCGGACACGAACTCCACCTGCACCTTCCGACCCGCGCCGACGCGGCTGGTGCCATAGCGCTCACCGGCCTGCAAGATCTCGCCCACCACCGCCTGCAACGCCGCCACGCTCACGAAAAAATTGATGAACCCCGGCCCGGCGATCTCCGCCTTGGCGACCCGCGCCGAGGCCGGCAACTGCGCCACGATCAGCCCGGCCAGCTCGCGCGGCTTGCGCCGCGCAGCCTTGGCGAGGGTCAGGGCGATGTTACTCGCGTAGTCGCCGTGCTGCGCCTCCTGCGCACGCTCCACGCCGATCTCATAACCCGCCTCCGGCAACACACCTTGCGCGTGCAGGCGTTGCAATGCCTGATACAACAGATCGCGCAGATGGGATTTCATAGAATCAGATACAAGATGCAAGATACAAGAGAAAAGGATCAGCGGCTATTTTATCTCTTCCCTGGTATCTTTTCCCTTGCATCTTGTATCTTTCCCCTTGTATCTGCCGTCATAACATCTCCACCGGGTCCACGTCCAATGACCAGCGCACCTTGCGCGCGGCTTTCATCGCCTCCAGCCGCGGCATCCAGGCGTCAAGAAAGCGCTGCAGATCGGCGCGGCGCGCAGTTTGCACCAGCAGTTGCGCACGGTGACGCCCGGCGCGCCTTGCCATAGGCGCGCTCACCGGCCCCAACAGGCGCACGCCGGCCGGAGCCTGGGCGGCGGCTGACGCGGCGTGCAAAAATTCCAGCGGCGCGCCCGGCTTCACCGCCTCGGCGCGCAGCAGCGCCAGGCTGCTGTAAGGCGGCAACTGCGCCTGCGCGCGCTCGGCAAGCGCGGCCTCGGCAAACGCGGCATAACCGTCGCGGATGAGCGCGGTGAGCAAGGGGTGTGCGGGGTGATGGGTCTGAATCAGCACCCGCCCCGGCTTGTCCGCGCGCCCGGCGCGCCCCGCCACCTGCACGATGAGCTGCGCCATGCGCTCGGCGGCGCGGAAGTCGGCGCCGAACAGGCCTTGATCCGCGTTGAGTATCCCGGCTAGGGTGACGTTGGGCAGGTGATGGCCCTTGGCCAGCATCTGGGTGCCGATGAGGATTTGCGCACGGCCGCGCTGCGCGCGCGTGAGTAAGTCCTGGAGCGCGCCCTTGCGCCGCGTGCTGTCGCGGTCTATGCGCAACACCTCGGCGGCGGGAAAACGCTCACGCAGGGTCTGCTCGACACGCTCGGTGCCGTAGCCCAGCACGCGCAGCTCGGTGCTCCGGCACGCCGCGCAGTGCTCCGGACGGGCGCGCTGCGCGCCGCAGTGCTGGCAGTGCAGGGCACGCGCCCGGTCGAGGTACAGCACTAGGCGCGCGTCGCAGCGCTCGCACTGTGCGCTCCAGCCACAGGCGTGGCACATGAGCAGCGGCGCATAGCCGCGCCGGTTTAAAAACAGCAGCACCTGTTCGCCGCGCCTGAGGTGCTCACCCACGGCCTCGAGCAACGGCGCCGACAGGCCGCCTTGCAGCGCTTGACCACGCACGTCCACGAGGCGTAGCGCCGGGTGCGCCGCGCCGCAGGCGCGCTGCGGCAGGCTGAGCAGGCGGTAGCGTCCCCGGCGCGCGTTGTGCAACGATTCCAGGGAAGGCGTGGCGGAGCCAAGCAACACCGGGATGTCGGCGCGCTGCGCGCGCACGATGGCGACGTCGCGCGCATGATAGCGGAACCCGTCCTGCTGTTTGAACGAGGCGTCGTGCTCTTCGTCCAGGATGATGAGGCCGGGATTTTTTAGCGGTGCGAACACGGCGGAGCGGGTGCCGAGCACGACGGGTGCGCCCGCGCGCGCGGCGCGCCAGTTGTTTACACGCTCGCGTTCCGTCAAACCGGAGTGCATGAGCGCGATGGGCGCCTTGAGCCGCCGCTCAAACCGCGCGACCAACTGGGGAGTGAGTCCGATCTCCGGCGCCAGCACCAGTGTCTGCGCGCCGCGCGCCGCCACCTGCTCGATCAAGCGCAAGTAAACCTCGGTCTTGCCACTGCCGGTGACGCCTTGCAGCAGAAATGCCCGAAATCCTTGCGCCTCTGCCACCACGGCGACGGCGCCGGCTTGCGCCGCATTCAGCGCGGGGGCGAAGTCCGCTGGCGGCAGCGGCCCTGCTGCCGCCCCTTCCGGCAAGACCGCGGCACGCCCTCGGCGCAATAGTCCGGGCAGGGCGGCGGCCGCCACTTCGCCGATGGGGTGATGATAATACGCGCTCGCCCAGCGTAACAGGCCGAGCAGCGGCTCATCCAACAATGGCTGTTCGTCCAGCAGGCTGATAGCGTGCTTCAAACGCTCTTCGCCCAGCGCGCTCCGTTCGGCCAGCTCCATGATCAATCCTACTGTTTCATCGCGTCCGAACGGCACCTTGACGCGCATACCCGGCTGAGGCGGATAAGGACAGGCGCGCGGAATCAGGTAATCAAAGCAGCGCGCCAAGGGAGCGGGCACCGCGACGCGCAACACTGGATAATCACTGGACATAGGGGGCAGGGACTCAACAAAGATGCGTGCTACGGCGGGCGACAGCAGAAGCGGTATCACTTCTCTGGGCTAAGTTTTTGTCCCCGTTTGAGAATTTCGTCATCCACAAAATCTGTGGATAACTTTGTGGGTGAAATGTGGCAAATAGGCCCAAATAGCTATCCCAATGGTACCTGTAACAAAATGTACACAATTTAATCTTCTTGAAAAATAACTATATATATCAATTACTTAATTGGACGGCCGCGGCTTGCATGGATACCGCCTACAAATTTGTAGGGTATCGGTCTTAAGAATGTGTATAAAATTAAGTCAAATGGCCGCCGGATGCGCCGGAAAGGTGCGTTACTCCAGCATTTTGCGCAGCACCGCCGCCGAGGCGCGCATCATGGGCCGCCCGCCCACGGGATCAAGCGGCGCCTGGCGCAGACCACGCACGGGAAACACCGCCATATCCAGCGTCACCTCGCCGGCGACAAAGCGGTACACCGGATAGGTCTTGGCGGGCTCGGCGGGCGCAAAGCTGAACTGGCGTTGCGTCAATTGGAACGGAATGTTTCGGCGCTGCAGAAACCAGCCCACTTCTTCCGGCGTGGCGGCGAACAGGTGCAGGTTCACGTCGGAGTGCCGGTGCGCGGTGCCGGTGAGCACGAAGCCCGTCAAACGCGGCTCGAAGCATTCCAGCAGACACATCGCCTGCAGCGCCGTCTCGCGCAGTTTTTTTAAATGACGCGGCTGGATATCGGCCTGAAACAAGCGCTGGTACTCGCCAAGCGCCTGCGCCACCTCTTCGTTGCGCGGCAGCGGCTGTTGCAGGCCCAGGTGTTGCGCGGCCTTGCGCTTGGCGGCGTAGTAATCGCTCATGCCGTGCTCAGCGATAAGCCGCGCCGCCTCCAGGGCGATCAGACGGCGCCGGCGTTGTTCATGCGTAGTAGCCATCGTTAAAAAAGCTGTTCCGCGCCTATGGCGTCTTCCGGGCCGGAGGCGGGCTGTGCGATCCGGGTGGGCAGTTGCTCGCCGTTGAACACCTCGACGATGGCGCGCGGGTCATTCTCCGCCGCCAGCGCCCCGCTGTCCGGGTCTATGCGCAACGCCACAATGCCGTCGGGCACGGAGTAGGACTGCTCCGGCACACCCTGCAGCGCGCTCTCCATAAAACGCATCCACGCGGGCAGCGCGGCGCGTCCGCCGGTCTCCTCATCACCCAGCGGCGTATGCTTGTCAAAGCCCACCCAGGCGGCGGCCACCAGCTCCGGATTAAACCCCACGAACCAGGCGTCGCGCAGATCATTGGTGGTGCCGGTCTTGCCGGCGAGATCGGCGCGCATCAATTCCAGCGCGCGGCGCCCGGTGCCAATGCGAATCACGTCCTGCAGCATGGAGGTGATGAGGTAGGCGTTCTGCGCGCTGATCACGCGCGGCACGCCCCTGCCCGGCGCCGCGCACTGCACGCAGGGCGGGTCGGCCTGCATCAACACTTTGCCTTGCGCATCCACGATGCGGTCCATGAAATACGGCTCGATCAGATGGCCGCCGTTGGCGAACACCGCATAGGCGCGCGTGAGCTCAAGCGGCGTGACCGAGCCGCTGCCGAGCGCGAGTGACAACACCCTGGGCAATTGCTCCGGCTTGAATCCGAAACGCGCCGCGTACTCAACGGCGTAAGGCACGCCGATGGCGCGCAGCACGCGGATCGAGACCAGGTTGCGCGAGTGGGCGAGCGCCTCGCGCAGGCGCGTGGGGCCGTAAAACCTGCCGCCGAAATTCTCCGGACGCCAGGTGGCCTGATCCACGTCCGCCCCCTCCACGATCACCGGCGCGTCGTTCACCACGCTGGCCGGCGTGTAGCCGCGCTCCAGCGCCGCGGAATACAGAAACGGCTTGAAGCTGGAGCCCGGCTGGCGGCTCGCCTGCAACACACGATTGAAATTGCTCTGATAAAAATTGAATCCGCCGGCGAGCGCGCTGATCGCGCCGGTGGCGGGATAGAGCGCCACCAAGGCGCCTTCCACCGCGGGCAACTGAGCCAGCTGCCAGATTCCGCCGCCGTCGCGGCGCACGCGGACGATATCGCCGGCTTTAAGGATGTGCGCGGCGTTTTTGGGCCGCGGCCCGCGCCGGTTTTCATTGATATAGGGCGCGGCCCAGGACAACCCGGCCCAGGTCAATTCCAGCACGCCCTGGCTCGGCGTGTACGCGCGCGCGCTCTGGCCTTTTACCTCCAGCACCAGTGCCGGCAGTAGGCCGCCGCTTTCGCTGTAGCCCTCCAGCGCCGCCTGCCAGTCGGCGCTGGCCGCGTCTTTTTTCAGTTCCACGTGGCCTTCCGGTTTACGGTAACCGTGACGCTGGTCGTATTCGAGCAGCGCGGCGCGCAGCGCCAGGTTGGCGGCCGTCTGCCGGAGCGCATCAAGCGTGGTGTAGACCTCATAGCCGCCGCTGTAGGCCTCCGCCTCGCCGTAGCGGCGCACCATCTCGGCGCGCACCATCTCCGCCAGGTGTGGCGCCTCAATCTCAATTTCCGGACCATGGCGCGCGGCGGTTTCGGGCGCGCTGCGCGCCATCTGGTATTCCGCCTCGCTGATGTAACCGAGCGAGAGCATGCGCTCCAGGATGTAGTCGCGCCGCTCCACCGCGCGCCCCCTGTCCGCCAGGGGGTTGTACTTGGAAGGCGCCTTGGGTAGACCGGCGAGCGTGGCCATCTGCGCCAGCGTGAGCTGATTGAGCTCCGCGCCGTAGTAAAACTGCGCCGCGGCGGCCACGCCGTAGGCCCGGTGGCCAAAGAAAATCTTGTTGAGGTACAGTTCCAGGATCTGATCCTTGCTCAGGCTCTGTTCGATACGGAAGGCGAGCAGGATTTCCTTGAACTTGCGCAGGAAGGTCTTTTCGGAGGAGAGGAAGAAATTGCGCGCCACCTGCATGGTGATGGTGCTGCCGCCCTGCCTCATCTCGCCGGTCGCGGCCAGGGACAGCGCGGCGCGCAGCAGGCCTTGATAGTCCACGCCCGGATGGCTGTAAAAGCGGTCATCCTCGGCGGCCAGCACCGCCTGCAGCAGGTGTTCGGGCACCTGACCGAGCTGCACCGGAATACGCCGCATTTCACCGAACTCGGCGATGAGCTTGCCCTCGCCCGTGTATACCTTGAGCGGCACCTGCAGCCGCACCTCGGTCAGCTGGTCCGCGGCGGGTAGCTGCGGGGCAAGATAGAGATACAGAGCCGTCAAGATCACGACGCCCACGGTAACCAGGGTTAACAGAGCGGCGGGAAGAAAGCCAAGGGTCTTCTTGAAAAGCGGGCTCATGTGCGGTCTTAAAAATACCGGGCAGGCCTTATTAGTATAAGGGTTTCCAGCCAGCGGAGGAATTTAAGTCAATTTAATTTCGCCCATTGTTAAGGAACCTCTGATTAAGTCAGAGGTTCCTTGCAGTGCAGGGATGCACCGCCATTTTACAATCACGCATGTGATTGTAAAATGGAGAAAAGCACCATAAGAAATCTTATGGCCACGTTTTTGCTTTTTGCCGGGCAGGGACGCCCCAATGCCGCGGGCGCAGGGATGCGCAGGAGCGGCCGTGCTCTGAGAAATAGTCGCTCACGGCATCCTGTGCCGGGCAGGATGCCCCAATG
>JBGFRC010000041.1:0-8165 GCA_041695325.1 Pseudomonadota bacterium | reverse complement strand
ATGCTCAGCACCCTGCAACGGATTGCGCTGGCGCAAGTCGCGCCTCAGGCGCTGGACGACAGCCGGGGAGATCGTGAGACGGTGCTGCGGCTTGCCAAGGCCATGACGCCGGAAGACGTGCAGCTTTATTATCAGATCGGCATCGCCGGACGGCGTGATCTGCCGTTTGCGCCCGATGTGCGCACCGGGTTTGAAATGACGTTGCTGCGCATGCTGGCGTTCCGCCCGGTCGAGGGCGGCGCCGTGAATGACGCAGGCTCCGGGCCCCCCGTGAAAAATAACGCCGTTACGGCATCCGTGGCGGCTGTAGCGCCGGTGAGCCGGGCGCAGGGCGAGGACGCGGAAGGTGTGATCAATACGGCAGGCGATGACTGGACAGCCACCATCGCGGCGCTGCAGATCAGTGGTATGGCGCGAGAGCTTGCCTTGCACTGTACCTTGAGCAAGCGCGAAGGCGACATGTTACATCTTCTTCTGGATAGCGCGCACGCCAAGCTGCATACCAAAAATCTGGAAGAGCGCCTGCAACAGGCGCTGCAACAGCATTATGGCGCGATGGTAAAACTGGTAATCAAGATAGGCAGCTCAGACCGGGAAACCCCGGCACAGCAGCAACTGCGCGCGCTGACCGAACGCCAGCAGGCGGCGCTACAGGCGGTGACGGCGGATCCCACCGTACAGGCGTTGTGCGAGACGTTTCACACCAGCGTGGATCCCGGCTCGATTCGATTAATGGACTGAAGAGGTAAGGCGATGAAAGGCGGTTTAGGCAATATCATGCGGCAGGCGCAGCAGATGCAGGCCAATCTGCTCAGGGCGCAGGAAGAGCTTGCCGCGATGGAGGTAGCCGGCGAGTCCGGCGGCGGTTTGGTGCGCGTCATCATGACCGGGCGTTACGACATAAAGCGCGTCACGCTTGACCCTGATCTGCTCAGGGACGAAAAGGAAATCATCGAGGACTTGATCGCGGCGGCGGTAAACGACGCCGTGCGCAAAGTGGAAATCTCGTCCAGGGAAAAGTACGCCGGCATGGCCGGCGGCATCGGCCTGCCGGAAGGTTTCAAACTGCCGTTTTGAATGATGACGCAGTCACTGATCGAACAGCTCGTCGAGGCGTTGCGTTGTCTGCCCGGCGTCGGCCCCAAATCCGCCCAGCGCATGGCGTTTCACCTGTTGCAACGCAATCGCGCCGGCGCGCGCGTGCTGGCGCACGCGCTTGCCGCCGCCGTGGATAGCATTCACCACTGCGCCGACTGCCGTACCTTGTGCGAGACTGAACTGTGCAGACAGTGCAGCGATCCGGGGCGCGACCGCAGTTTGTTGTGCGTGGTGGAGAGCCCGCCCGACGTGCTCGCGGTGGAGCGCGCCACCGGCTACAAGGGTTTGTACTTCGTGCTCATGGGCCACCTCTCGCCGCTGGACGGCATCGGCCCGGATGAAATCGGCCTGGACAAGCTCGCGGCGCGGCTGGACGCGGGAGGCGTGAAAGAGGTGATCCTCGCCACCAATCCCACCGTGGAAGGCGAGGCCACCGCACACTACATCAGCGAGCTGGTGCGCGCACGCGGCATCAAACCCACTCGTATCGCGCACGGCGTGCCGGTGGGCGGCGAGCTCGAGTACGTGGACGGCGGCACGCTGTCTTACGCCTTCAGCGGCAGAAGGGAGATGTAACCGGACTAAAACGTATCCCCATTCCAGCCCCACATTGCGCCGCTGGCGTTGCTGAACTCGATGTACACGCGCTCCGGGGGGACGCCCAGTTCCCGGTTCATCAGTTCACACAGCGTTTTGGACAGCGCGGCGGTTTTGTTTTGTGGCAGACCGATGCTTTTCAGTTCCAAGTAGGCGAGCGGGGCGTCCGTACCGGCGAACAGCATCGGAGCCGGCGGCTCCAACACCACCATGACGTAGCTCTCCGGCTTTCCCAGGTGCTGGGCCACGGTTTTCGAGAGTTTTTTGAGCAAGGCGCCGGTCTTGGCCTGTTCCATGACGGCGTTGGTTTGTATCTTGAGATAGGGCATGGGCTCTCCTTGGGCAATTGCCCTCAATTTTACCTGTAAAAGCAAGCTTTTGCAGTTCCCGCGCGTATCGTTTATGCTTACTAATTTTTCCTCTTAGAACGAATGGAGCGGTGAGTGTGGAATTAACCGGTGCTGAAATCCTGGTGCGCGCGCTGAAGGACGAGGGCGTCCAGTACGTCTTCGGCTATCCCGGCGGCGCGGTGCTGCATATCTATGATGCATTGTACAAGCAGGAGGACGTGCAGCACATCCTGGTGCGCCACGAACAGGGCGCGGCGCACGCGGCGGACGGTTACGCGCGCTCCACCGGCAGGCCCGGCGTGGTGCTGGTGACCTCCGGGCCGGGCGCGACCAACGCGGTCACCGGCATCGCCACGGCGTATATGGATTCCATCCCGCTGGTGGTCATCACCGGCCAGGTGCCGACGCACGCCATCGGCAGCGACGCCTTCCAGGAGGTGGACTCGGTGGGCATCACGCGCCCGTGCGTGAAGCACAACTTTCTGGTGAAGGACGTCAAGGACCTCGCCATGATCATCAAGAAGGCGTTTTTTATCGCCACCACGGGCCGCCCCGGGCCTGTGGTGGTGGACGTGCCAAAGGACGTCACTGCCCAGAAGACGGAGTACAGCTACCCGAAAAAGGTCGGTATCCGTTCCTATAAGCCCGTGACCGAAGGCCACCCCGGCCAAATCAAGAAGGCGGTGGACCTTCTGCTCTGCGCCAGGCGCCCCATGATATACTCAGGCGGCGGCGTGATACTGGGCGAGGCGTCGAAGGAACTGACCGAATTCGCGCGTCTGCTCGGCGCGCCTGTCACCAATACCTTGATGGGCCTCGGCGCCTATCCGGCCACCGATCCACAATTCGTCGGCATGCTGGGCATGCACGGCACCTATGAAGCCAATATGGCGATGCACGAGTGCGACGCGCTGATCGCCATCGGCGCGCGCTTCGACGATCGCGTGGTGGGGAAGGTGGAGCTGTTCTCCCCCGGCTCGAAGAAGATACATATAGACATTGATCCTTCCTCGATCTCCAAGAGCGTGCGCGTGGACGTGCCCATCGTGGGCGCGGTGGGGCCGGTGCTGAGGGAACTCATCCGCCTCATCAAGGAGAGCAAGCAGAAGCCCGGCAAGGAGGCTTACGCCGACTGGTGGAAGCAGATAAACGAATGGCGCGCCAAGAACTGCCTGCGTTACGACCGCAACAGCAAGCTCATCAAGCCGCAATACGTGATCGAGCAGCTCTACGAGCAGACCAAGGGCGAGGCCTTTGTCACCTCGGACGTGGGCCAGCACCAGATGTGGGCCGCGCAGTTTTACAAGTTTGACAAGCCGCGGCGCTGGATCAACTCCGGCGGACTCGGCACCATGGGCTTCGGATTGCCCGCCGCGATGGGGGTGCAGCTTGCGCATCCCAAGACGACGGTGGCCTGCGTCACGGGCGAGGCCAGCATCATCATGTGCATCCAGGAACTGTCCACCTGCAAGCAGTACGGCCTGCCGATCAAGATCGTCAACCTCAACAACCGCTACATGGGCATGGTGCGCCAATGGCAGGAATTCTTCTACAAGGGCCGTTACTCGCACTCCTACATGGAGGCGTTGCCCGATTTTGTGAAGCTCGCGGAGAGCTTCGGTCACGTCGGCATGCGTATTGAAAAACCCGGCGACGTGCAGCCCGCGATCAAGGAGGCCTTGCAGCTGAAGGACCGGTTGGTGTTCATGGACTTCATCACCGACCAGACGGAAAACGTCTATCCCATGATCGAGGCGGGCAAGGGCCATCACGAGATGCACTTGTCTCCCGAACGCGAACTTGCATAATGCGCCACATCATCTCCATTCTGATGGAAAACGAGTCGGGCGCGCTGTCGCGCGTGGCGGGGCTGTTCTCGGCGCGCGGTTATAATATCGAGTCGCTTACCGTGGCGCCGACCGAAGACCCGTCCCTGTCGCGCATGACGTTGGTGACCAGCGGCACCGATGAGATCATCGAGCAGATCACCAAGCAGTTGAACAAGCTGGTAGACGTGGTGAAACTGCTGGATCTCACCGAAGGTCCGCACATCGAGCGTGAAATGATGCTCATCAAGGTGCGCGCCGTGGACGGCGGGCGCGACGAGCTGAAGCGCCTGGCCGACATCTTCCGCGGCCACATCATAGACGTTACTGACACCAGTTATACGATCGAGCTGACCGGCACCGGCGAAAAGCTGGATGGCTTCATCCAGGCGCTGGATAAAAAGACTATCATGGAGGTGGTGCGCTCCGGCGTATCGGGCATTGCACGCGGCGAAAAGAGCCTTAAGGCAGGATAGAAAATAACTTTAACTTTATTATGTAAATATAGGAAATATATGAAAATTTACTACGATAAAGACGCTGACCTTGCGATCATCAAGAAAAAGAAGGTCGCCATCATCGGCTACGGCTCCCAAGGTCATGCGCACGCCAATAATTTGCAGGACTCCGGCGTCAAGGTGGTAGTGGGGCTGCGTCCCGGCTCGGCCTCCGAGGCCAAGGCCAAGGCCGCCACGATCGCGGTAAAGGACGTGGCGGATGCGGTCAAGGGCGCGGACGTGGTGATGATACTCGCGCCGGATCAGCATCAGGCCAGGCTGTATCGCGAGGTTGTAGAACCCAACATCAAGCAGGGCGCGGCGCTTGCCTTCGCGCATGGCTTTAATATCCACTTCGGCCAGATCGAGCCGCGCGCCGATCTGGACGTCATCATGATCGCGCCCAAGGGCCCCGGTCATCTGGTGCGTTCCACCTACAAGCAAGGCGGCGGCGTGCCTAGCCTGATCGCCGTCCATCACAATGCCTCCGGCAAGGCCAGGGAACTGGCGCTGTCCTACGCCAGCGCCATCGGCGCAGGGCGTGCCGGCATCATCGAGACCAATTTCCGCGAAGAGACCGAGACCGATCTGTTCGGTGAACAGGTGGTGCTGTGCGGCGGCGCCACCGCGCTGGTGCAGGTCGGGTTTGAGACCTTGGTCGAGGCTGGTTACGCGCCTGAGATGGCCTATTTTGAATGCCTGCATGAACTGAAGCTGATCGTGGACCTGATGTACGAGGGCGGCATCGCCAACATGCGCTATTCCATCTCCAACACCGCGGAGTACGGCGACATGACGCGCGGGCCGCGCATCATCACCGAGGAAACCAGGCGCGAGATGAAGAAAATCCTGGGTGAAATCCAGAGAGGCGAATTTGCGCGCGAGTTCATATTGGAAAACCAGGCCGGCGCGCCGCTGATGAAGGCCAACCGCCGTCTCACGCGCGAGCATCCGATTGAAGTGGTGGGCGAGAAGCTGCGCAGTATGATGCCCTGGATCAAGGCCAATCGCCTGGTGGACAAAACCAAAAACTGAGCGGGCATTACGCTCCATTGATAAATCTACCCGACGATCCATCCCCGCCGGAGCAGGGTGCGCATTCACCCAAACGCCGGCGCAGCATTTATTTGCTGCCCAACCTGTTTACCACGGCGGGGCTGTTTGCCGGGTTTTACGCCATCGTGGCGGGGATGCAGGGCCGTTTCGAAGCGGCGGCCGTCGCCATTTTTGTCGCCATGCTGATGGACGGCCTAGATGGGCGCATCGCGCGTCTCACCCATACACAGAGCGATTTCGGGAAGGAATATGACAGCCTGTCCGACATGGTGTCATTCGGACTGGCGCCCGCACTGGTGATCTACAGCTGGAGCTTGTCGCAGCTGGACAAGTTCGGCTGGCTCGCGGCGTTCGTGTACGCGGCCTGCGCGGCGCTGCGCCTGGCGCGCTTCAACGTCCAGCAGGGCGGCGCCGACAAGCGCTATTTCAAGGGGCTCGCCAGCCCCGCCGCTGCGGCGCTCATCGCCGGCATGGTGTGGCTGGGACACGATTTCAGCCTGACGGCCTCGCATACCAAGTTCCCCGCCTTCATCATCACATTGACGGTGAGCGCCCTCATGGTCAGCAACATCCGCTACTACAGCTTCAAGGACCTGAACCTCAAGGGTGAAGTGCGCTTCGTCACCGTGCTGGCCGTGATGCTGATCTTCGTGCTCATCGCCATCGCCCCGCCGCAGGTGCTGTTCGGGGTGTTTTTTCTCTATGCCCTGTCCGGGCCTGGTATGACGGTGTACGCGCTGTACAAGGGGCAACGGGCGAAACGCAAGGAACAGGAGCGGCTGCGCGATGCGCGTAAATAACCGGCAATACTTGAAAACCGTCCGCGCAAGCCTTATAGTGCTATCAACATGAAAAGCGCAAGCCAACCCTTACACGTCAAGCCGGATCTTCCCGAGCAGGCCGGCCTGCGCGCCTTTCTCCTGCTTAATTCCCTGCGGCTGCTGCCCTGACGGGCAGATCACACTTTAAGCCCCTGGCGAGGGGCGCATAAATACGCGACCATCCCGTAAATTCAACCTGGCATACCGGCGACGGTGTGCGTGTGTAGCATGGAATTCAGGACATGAACGACGAATTAATCATTTTTGACACCACCTTGCGCGACGGCGAGCAGAGCCCGGGCGCGTCCATGACGCGCGAGGAAAAGGTGCGCATCGCCAAGGCCCTGGAGCGCATGCGCGTGGACGTGATCGAGGCCGGTTTTCCGGTGGCGAGTCCCGGCGACTTCGAAGCGGTGCAAGCGGTGGCCAACGCGGTCAAGGACGGCACGGTGTGCGCCCTGGCGCGCGCCTTGCCCAAGGACATAGACGCCGCCGCGGAGGCGGTCAAGGGCGCCAAGCGCGCGCGCATCCACACCTTCATCGCCACCTCGCCGGTGCACATGCGGATGAAGCTCAAGATGACGCCGGAGCAGGTCATCGAGCACGCGGTGAGCGCGGTGAAACGCGCGCGCCGGCACACCGATGACGTGGAGTTTTCCCCGGAGGACGCCGGGCGTTCCGAGATAGACTTTTTGTGCAAGGTGCTGGAGGCGGTGATTGCCGCCGGCGCACGCACGGTGAACATCCCGGACACGGTGGGCTACAACCTTCCGCATCAGTTCGGCGAGCTCATCAAGACCTTGCGCGAGCGCGTGCCCAATTCAGATAAGGCGATTTTTTCCGTGCACTGCCACAATGATCTCGGCCTCGCGGTGGCCAACTCGCTGTCCGCGGTGTTGAACGGCGCGCGTCAGGTGGAGTGCACCATCAACGGCCTGGGCGAGCGCGCGGGCAACGCGGCGCTGGAGGAGATCGTCATGGCGGTGCGCACCCGGCGTGATTTATTCACCTGCGACATCGGCATAGACACCACGCAAATCGTGCCCTGTTCACGCCTGGTGTCCGGCATCACCGGCTTCGCGGTACAGCCTAACAAGGCCATCGTAGGAGCAAACGCCTTCGCGCACGAATCCGGCATCCATCAGGATGGCGTGCTCAAGCATCGCACGACCTACGAAATCATGCGCGCCGAGGACGTGGGCTGGAGTACCAACCGCATGGTGCTCGGCAAGCATTCCGGGCGCAACGCCTTCCGTACCCGGCTACAGGAGCTGGGCGTGGTGTTTGACTCGGAGGAAGAGTTGAACGACGCCTTCCAGCGTTTCAAGGAGCTCGCCGACAAGAAGCATGAAATCTACGACGAGGACTTACAGGCGCTGGTGACGGAAACCAATCTGGCGGCGGAGAACGAGCGCATCAAGCTGGTGTATCTCAGGGTGTGTTCCGAGACCGGCGAGACGCCGCAGGCCGAAGTGACGTTGTGGGTGGACGGCGCGGAGCAGCGCGCCGGCGCCAGCGGCGGCGGCCCGGTGGATGCCTCCTTCAAGGCCATCGAGAGCCTGATCAACAGCGGCGCCCAGTTGCTGTTGTACTCGGTGAACAACATTACCTCCGGCACCGATTCGCAGGGCGAGGTGACGGTGCGCCTGGAAAAGGGCGGGCGCGTGGTGAACGGGCAGGGCGCGGACACCGATATCGTGATCGCCTCCGCCAAGGCCTATATCAACGCGCTGAATAAAATCCTGCTGCCGCTGATGCGCGCGCATCCGCAGGCGGGGCAGCCGATCTAGCAGGTTGTTTCGCAAAGCGAACAGTGTCATTTTCGCTTTGCTTCATTTTTCAAGCACATAAAGCGTGCTTGAAAAATGGCGGTGCTTGCGGCGCTCTCGCATCCTGCTTCGCTTGCAAGGCCAGGGCAAG
>JBGFRC010000019.1:0-69451 GCA_041695325.1 Pseudomonadota bacterium | reverse complement strand
GTGGTGTTCATGAACTTCCGCTCCGACCGCGCGCGCCAGATTACGCGCCCGTTCATCGAGCCGGATTTCGGCGGCTTTCAGCGCGCGCTGATTCCCAGGCTCGGCGCGTTCGTGAGCCTCACCGAGTACAGCGATGATTTCGACATCCCGGTGGCGTTCCCGCCGGAGCGGCTGAACAACGTGTTCGGCGCCTATATCGCGCAGCGCGGACTGCATCAACTGCGCATCGCGGAGACCGAGAAATACGCGCACGTGACGTTTTTTTTCAACGGCGGCGAAGAACAGCCGTTCGAGGGCGAAGACCGCATCCTGGTGCCGTCGCCGCTGGTGGCCACCTATGACCTGAAGCCGGAGATGAGCGCGCCGGAGGTATGCGCGCGTCTGATCAAGGCCATCGAGAGCGGCAAATACGACGTGATCATCTGCAACTTCGCCAATCCCGACATGGTGGGGCACACCGGCAACTTCGACGCCGCGGTCAAGGCCATCGAGGCGATAGACGTCGCGCTGGGCAAAATTCACCAGGCCTTGCGGCGCGCCGGCGGCGAGATGATCATCACCGCCGATCATGGCAACGCCGAGCAGATGATCGGCGAAGGCACAGGCCAGGCGCACACCGCGCACACCACCAATCCGGTGCCGTTTATTTACGTAGGGCGTCCGGCGCTGATCGCCAAGGGCGGTGTGCTGTCCGATATCGCGCCCACGCTGTTGTATCTGATGGGGCTGCCCATCCCCGCTGAGATGACGGGCCGCCCGCTGGTGACGCTGGTTGAGGAAGGGCGCGCTTACGCTGGTTAGCGCGTGGCTGTGCGGCCTGTCTGCGTGCGGGCACGCACAGGCAGGCGCGAGCCTTGCCGCCGCTGCGCCGGACGGCGCATCAAACAAGGCGACGCAGGCCGATCTTGACCGGTTGCGCTCCCGTATCGAGTCCCTGCGCGAGAGCCTGATGCGCTCCGAAGACGAACGCAGCGCGTTGCGCATCGAGTTGCGCGACATGGAGCAAAAGATCGCGCTTTCCGGCAAGCGCCTGCATCAGATCAAGCGCGACTCGCAGGCGCGCGAGCGCAAGCTGGACGCATTGCGGCGCGAGCAGGCGCGTGGGCAGGCCGAATTGGGCGCGCAGCGCAACGCGCTGGCGGCGCAGCTTCGCGCCGCTTACATGATGGGCCGCGAGCCTTATCTGAAGCTGTTGTTGAATCAGCAAGACCCCGCGGCGCTGGGGCGCAGCCTCGTGTACTACGGTTATTTCAACCGCCTGCGCAGCGCGCGCGTGCGCGAAGCCGGTGAGCGCTTGGAGAGGCTGGAGGCGCTTGCGCGCGGCATCCATGAGGAAAGCGCGCAACTCCAGCTATTAAGCGGGCAACAGCAGGCGGAGTACCAGGCTTACCTGGCTAACCGCGCGGCGCGCGCCGAGGTGCTGGCCAGGCTCAACAGCGAGATCCGCACCCGCAGCGACGAGCTGGAACGCGCCATGGAGGATGAGAAGCAGTTGACGGAATTGCTGCGCAGACTGGAGCACGAGCTCGCGCGCATTCCGGGCGAGTCGGCGGATGCGCCGTTTGCCGCGCTCAAGGGCAAGCTGCATTGGCCGGTGCAGGGGCAAATCCGCGCGCGCTACGGCAGCGAGCGCCTGGAGGGCCGGCTCAAATGGCAGGGGGTGCTGATCGAGGCGCCGGAAGGCCATGAGGTGAGCGCCGTGTCGCGCGGACGCGTGGCGTTCAGCGGCTGGCTGCGCGGCTTGGGACAGCTTGTGGTGATAGATCACGGCGGCGGCTACATGACGCTGTACGGCCACAACCAGGCGCTTTATAAGGAGGCCGGCGACTGGGTGGAGGCGGGCGAGGTCATCGCCGGTGTGGGCGCAAGCGGCGGGCGCGACAGACCCGCGCTGTATTTTGAAGTGCGCGAGCAGGGCGAGCCGCGCGACCCGGCGCTGTGGTGCGCGCGGTAGTCAAATGTCATGAACCCGATTAATATAGAAACTTATGCCGGCGATTGTTAAAACTCGCCACTTATCATGGAGCCGTTAATGAAATTCACAACCCGTAATTTGCCAGTCCTGTTGCTCGGCACCGCGCTGGGTGTTTCCCTGAGCCTCGCCGCCGGCGTATTCGCGCAGCGCGAGGAGGGGCGTTCCGCGCTGCCGCTCGATGAGCTGCGCACCTTCACCGAGATCTTCGGCAAGATCAAAAGCGATTACGTGGAGCCGGTGGAAGACAAGGCGCTGCTGGAGAACGCCGTTCGCGGCATGCTGTCCGGTCTCGATCCACACTCCAGCTATCTCGACGCCGAGGAATTCAAGGACCTGCAGGCAGGCACCACCGGTGAATTCGGCGGGCTGGGGCTGGAGGTCGGCATGGAAGACGGCTTCGTCAAGGTCATCGCGCCGATAGACGACACCCCCGCCAGCCGCGGTGGAATGCAGGCGGGCGATCTCATCATCCGCCTCGACGACACTCCGGTGCAGGGCATGCCGCTCAACGAGGCGGTGAAGCTGATGCGCGGCCCGGCGGGCACCAGCATTACCCTTACGGTCATCCGCAAGGGCGAGGAAAAGCCGCTCAAGATCACGCTCACGCGCGCGATCATCAAGGTGAAGAGCGTCAAGGCGCAAACCCTGGAGCCCGGATTCGGCTATCTGCGCGTGTCGCAGTTTCAATCGCAGACCGGGGACAACCTGGTTGAGGCGGTGAAAAAGCTGCGTCAGGAAAACGGCGGCGAGCTCAAAGGCATGGTGCTGGACCTGCGCAACAATCCGGGCGGCGTGCTGAACGCCGCGGTCGCGGTGAGCGATGCGTTTCTGGAGAGCGGTCTGATCGTGTACACTGAAGGCCGTATCAAGGGTTCGCAGCTCAAGTACAGCGCCACCTCGGATGACGTGTTGAAAGGCGCGCCGCTGGTGGTGCTAGTGAACAGCGGCTCGGCCTCGGCCTCGGAGATCGTGGCGGGCGCGCTGCAGGATCACAGGCGCGCGGTGGTGATGGGCGGCAAGACCTTCGGCAAGGGCTCGGTGCAAACCATCCTGCCCATGACCAGCGGCACCGCGCTCAAGCTGACCACGGCGCGTTATTACACGCCGAACGGGCGCTCCATCCAGGCGGAAGGCATCGTGCCCGATGTGATACTCGACAATGTCAAGCTGACGGTGGCGGAAAAATCCAGCCTGGAACCCCTTAAGGAGGCGGACCTGAAGCGCCACTTGAGCAATGGCCAGCCCAACGGCGATAAGCCCGGCGCCGCGCCGTCCGCCGCGGAAGCGGCGAAAGAGCCGCTCATCAGCTCCGATTATCAGCTTAATGAAGCGCTCAACCTGCTCAAGGGTTTGGCCATCTTGCAGGGGCGGAGTTGATACATACAGCAGCAAGCGGCGCCGCTAGCGCCGAATTTATTCGGCCAGCCGTACTCGTGCCTTTGGCGCAAGGCTGCGAGGAGCTGGAGGCGGTCACTGTCATAGACCTCCTGCGCCGCGCGGACGTCACCGTGGTGACGGCCGGGCTTGAAGCCGGGCCAGTGCGTGCCAGCCGCGGCACGGTGCTGGTGCCCGACGCCACGCTGGATGAGGCGCTGAAGCAGGATTACGACATGGTGGTGCTGCCGGGCGGCCAGCCGGGCAGCGACAACCTCAACCGCGACCCGCGCGTCCACGCCTTGCTCAGGAAAATGGCCGACAGCGGCAAGTTCACCGCCGCCATCTGCGCCGCCCCCGCCGTGCTCGCTCATGCAGGCATTCTAAAGGGCAAGCGCGCGACGAGCTTTCCTGGCGTGCTGGAAAAGCTCATCCATACCGGCGCCGTACTCCAGGATCAACCCGTGGTAAAAGACGGCAAGGTCATCACCTCCAGAGGCCCCGGCACGGCGATGGATTTCGCGCTGGAACTGATCGAAACGCTGGCCGGCAAGGAAAAGCGCGCGCAGGTGGAGGCGGGCTTGCAGCGGGAGCCACGCTCCGCGTGAGTTTGTGTCAAGCGCGCGGCCAGCGCGCGATCAGAATCAGCGCGCCTATCCCGCCCAATAGCCAGCTTAACATCGGGATGTTCCAGAAGGCAGGGGACTCGAACGCGCTCGCGCCTTTGACGACGGCGGCGCTCACGATCAGGGCGGCGCCCGCGACCACGGCGTAGGTGCGCTGATTGGCGCGCTTGATTTCCGCGCGCAGTTTTTCCAGCTCGGCCGATTTCCATTCGGCCTGCAGCTTGCCCTCGCGCGATTGCCGCAGAAATTCATGCAGCAGCAGCGGCAGGTGCGGAAGCCTTTCGGCTATCAGCGGGGCGTTGGCGCGCAGGGCCTTGAACATGGCGCGCAGGCCCACCTGCTCTTTCATCCAGCGCTCCAGAAATGGCTTGGCAGTGGTCCACAGGTCCAGATCGGGATACAGCTCGCGCCCCAGGCCCTCGATGGCAAGCAGCGTCTTTTGCAGCAGCACCAGCTGCGGCTGCACTTCCATGTTGAAGCGGCGCGCAGTCTGAAACAGGCGCAATAATAACTGCCCAAACGAAATCTCGCTCAACGGACGCTCGAAGATCGGCTCGCACACGCTGCGGATGGCCGACTCGAATTCATCCACACGCGTGCCGGGCGGCACCCAGCCCGCCTCCACGTGCGCCTGCGCCACGCGCTTGTAGTCGCGGTTGAAGAAGGCCATGAAGTTTTCCGCCAGATAGCGCTGATCGCGTTCATCCAGCGTGCCCATGATGCCGAAATCCACCGCCATGTAGCGCCCGTCCCTGGCGACAAAGATGTTGCCGGGGTGCATGTCGGCGTGAAAGAAATTGTGTCGGAACACCTGGGTGAAAAAGATTTCCACGCCGCGCTCGGAAAGTGTTTTGAGATTGACGCCTTGCTCGATGAGCGCGTCCACGTTGCTGATCGGCGTGGCGAAGATGCGCTCCATCACCATCACGTTGCGGTGCGTGAGCGGCCAGATGATTTCCGGCACGTACAAGAGATCAGAACCCGCGAAGTTGCGCCGCAGCTGACTGGCGTTGCCCGCCTCGCGCAGCAGGTCCAGCTCGTCGTGCAGGGTTTTATCAAACTCCGCCACCACCTCGCGCGGGCGCAGGCGTCTCGCCTCCGGCCAGTAGCGCTCGGCGAGTCCGGCGATGAAATACAGCAGGTCCAGATCGCGCCGGATGTCCTTTTCCACGCCGGGACGCAGCACCTTGGCGATGACTTGCCTGCCGTCAAACAGGCGCGCCGCGTGCACCTGGGCGATGGACGCGGCGGCGAGCGGCGTGGGGTCGAACTCCTGAAATACCTGCGCCACGGGCTTGCCGTAGGCCTGCTCGATGATGCGCTGCGCCTGTTCACCCGGAAACGGCGTGACGCGATCCTGCAACAGGGCAAGCTCCGCGGCGACGTCGTCCGGCAGCAGGTCGGGGCGGGTGGAAAGCAGTTGCCCGAACTTGACGAAGATCGGCCCCAGCTCTTCCAGTGCCAGACGGATGCGTTCACCGCGCGGCGCGCGTTTGCCGCGCAGCCAGTACCAGGGCAGGAAATACACCAGGTAACGCAGCGGACGGAACAAGTGCGTGGCCAGGATCAGCTCATCCAGCCCGTGCCGCACCAGCACGACGTTGATGTGCAGCAGGCGCAGCACCTGGCGTGGCGCTTTCATTTCAGGCGCCTTCAGCGCCGCCCTTGCTGTCGGCAAGCCGCCGTTGCAGGCGCGCGATGCGCGCCTCCAGGCGCGCCGTGTCGTCGCGCAGGGTATCCACGGCGCTCAAGAATTCCATGATCTCGTGCGACGCGGGCAAAGTGCGCGCCTCGTACTGCTGGTATTCCGCGAAGTCCCGGCCCAAGGTGGCCAGCGTGTTTCTGCCGAAGCCGCGCGCCGCGCACGCGGCGCGGCCGATCTGGTGCGCGATCACGTCGCCGGTTACTCCGGAGAGCTGCTCTTCCCAGTCTATGTCCATGCCGTCGAACAGTTGCTTGAAGCGCCGGCCCAGCTCAACGTCGCCGCTGATCTCCACCGCGCCGGAACCGAACGCCTCGCGCGCATGGCCGGGCAGGGCGAGGCGCAGCATGCCCCACGGTGTGCCGCGAATGACGGCGTCGGGCGCGCCGTCGAATTTTTCCAGCACTTCGATGCCGTCGGCGCCGGGTTTTAAACAGCACCTGAACCCGCCCGACTCAAACGCGATGACCTTGCCGGAGAGCGCGCTCAGGCGGGAAAGCGCATCGGGGTCAAGCCGAAGATAGTGATTCAGGGCGCTTTCAAACAAGCGCGTGAGCGTGTTCAAAATTTGTAACCTCGGTGCAGGGCGACGATACCGCCGCTCAGGTTCAGATAATCGCAGCGCTCGAAGCCCGCCGCGGCCATCATCCCCTTCAGCGTATCCTGATCGGGATGCATGCGGATGGATTCGGCGAGGTAACGGTAGCTCGCCTCGTCCCCGGCGATCCATTTGCCAAGCCGGGGCAGGATGTTGAACGAGTACCAGTCATAGATGGATTGCGCCAGGCGCGGCTTAGAAAACTCCAGGATCAGCACCCGTCCGCCCGGTTTTAACACGCGGCACATGGCGGCGAGCGCCTGGTCTTTGCGCGTGACGTTGCGCAGGCCGAAGGCGAGGGTGATGCAGTCGAAGTAATCGTCCGGGAACGGCAGGCGCTCGGCGTCGGCCTGCACGTACAGGATGTTGTCCACCACGCCTTCATTGATGAGGCGGTCGCGCCCCACGCTCAGCATGGCGCGATTGATGTCAGTGACGATCAACTGACCCTGCGCGCCGAGGCGTGCGGCCAGCCGGGCCGCCATGTCGCCCGTGCCGCCGGCCAGATCGAGCACCCGGCTGTTGCCGCGCACGCCGGCGAGGTGCGCGGCAAGGTGCTTCCACCAGCGGTGGACGCCGAACGACATGACATCGTTCATGAGATCGTAGTTGGGCGCGACCGAGTCAAACACCGCGCCGACCTTGCGCGCCTTTTCCGCCTCGCTCACCGTTTGAAAACCAAAGTGGGTGTTTTTTTCCATGGTGTCTTACAATGCGGCGCGCTGTATGCCCGCTTTTTCCAGGCGCTCCAGATAATCGCGCCATTTTTCTTCCTGGCGCGCGCCGAGCTCATAGAGCAGGTTCCAGGAATAAAGCCCGCTGTCGTGGCCGTCGTCGAAACACAGGCGCACGGCGTAGCTCCCTACCGGTTCGATGGCGCTGATGTTGACGTTTTCCTTGCCGGTCTGCAACACCTCCTGCCCAGGCCCGTGCCCGCGCACCTCGGCCGAGGGCGAATACACGCGCAGGTATTCGCACGGCAGTTTAAAACGCGCGCCGTCATCGAAGCTGATTTCGAGCAGACGCGATTTCTGGTGCAAGATGATGCCGGTGGGGCGCGGACTGGTCTGGCTCATGGATTACAGGATATAGCGCGACAGATCTTCATCCTTGACCAGCTCGCCGAGCTGCTGATCCACGTAGGCCGCGTTGATTTCCACCGTCCTGCCGGCCTCCGCGGGGGCGTCAAAGGAAACGGTCTCCAGCAGGCGCTCCAGCACGGTGTGCAGGCGGCGCGCGCCGATGTTCTCGGTGTGCTCATTGATGCGGTAAGCGATCTCGGCGATGCGCGCGACGCCGTCCGCGGTGAAGCGCAGATCAACGCCTTCTGTGGCGAGCAGGGCGCTGTACTGTTTGGTGAGCGAGGCATCGGGCTCGGTGAGGATGCGCACGAAGTCCTCCACGCGCAGCGGGTCCAGCTCCACGCGGATCGGCAAACGGCCCTGCAGTTCCGGTATCAGATCGGACGGCTTGGCGAGGTGAAACGCGCCGGAGGCGATGAACAGGATGTGATCGGTCTTGACGATGCCGAACTTGGTGGACACGGTGCTGCCTTCCACCAGCGGCAGCAGGTCGCGCTGCACCCCTTCGCGCGACACGTCGGCGCCCGCGTATTCGGAGCGGCGGGCGATCTTGTCTATCTCATCCAGGAACACGATGCCGTTCTGCTCCACGCTGCGCAGCGCCCGCGCCCGCAACGCTTCCTCGTCTATCATTCTGGCGGCGGCCTCGTCGCTAAGGAGCTTCAGGGCCTCTTTCACCGGCAGCTTGCGCGTGCGCGTGCGGCCCGCGGCCAGGCTCTGGAACATGCTCTGCAACTGGCTGGTCATCTCCTCCATGCCGGGTGGACCCATGATCTCCACGCCCAGCGGCATGGCGCTGACCTCCACCTCGATCTCGCGTTCATCGAGCGCGCCCTCACGCAGCTTTTTGCGGAACACCTGGCGCGTGGCCGGCTCCTCTTCCGCGGGCGCGGGCACCGCGCCGCGCGCGGGGCGCAACAAAATATCCAGGATGCGTTCCTCGGCGCTGTCCACGGCGCGCTCGCGCACCTTGGCCATCTCCTCCTCACGCGCCATCTTGATGGCGCCGTCCACCAGATCGCGGATGATGGTTTCCACGTCGCGTCCGACGTAGCCCACCTCGGTGAACTTGGTCGCCTCCACTTTGATGAACGGCGCGTTGGCCAGCCGCGCCAGGCGGCGCGCGATTTCGGTCTTGCCCACCCCGGTGGGGCCTATCATGAGGATGTTTTTGGGCGTGATCTCGCTCTGCAAGGGCTCAGCGATCTGCGCCCGCCGCCAGCGGTTGCGCAGCGCGATGGCCACCGCGCGCTTGGCGGCGGCCTGGCCGACGATGTGCTTGTCCAGCTCGTGGACGATTTCATCAGGAGTCAGCATAAGAGGACAGGGGCGGCGAGCGGCTGGTTTTTACAGTTCTTCCAGCACAAGATTGCGGTTGGTGTAGACGCAAATATCCGCCGCGATGGCAAGCGCCTTTTCCACGATGGCGCGCGCGTCGAGCTCGGTGTTTTCCAGCAGCGCGCGCGCCGCGGATTGCGCGTACGGTCCGCCGGAGCCGATGGCCATGACGCCCTGTTCCGGCTCAATCACGTCGCCGTTGCCGGAGAGGATGAGCGAGGTGGATTTGTCGGCCACGGCGAGCAGCGCCTCCAGGCGGCGCAGGATGCGGTCGGTGCGCCAGTCCTTGGCCAGCTCCACCGCGGCGCGCAGCAGGTTACCCTGGTGCTTTTCCAGCTTACCCTCGAAGCGTTCGAACAGGGTGAAGGCGTCCGCCGTGCCGCCCGCAAAGCCCGCGATCACCTGATCGTGATAGAGGCGGCGCACCTTGCGCGCGTTGGCCTTCAGCACGGTGTTGCCGAGCGATACCTGGCCGTCGCCGCCGATCACCACCTTGCCGTTGCGGCGTACCGATACTATTGTGGTTCCGTGGTATTGTTCCACTGACAGGTTTCCTGAAGGAGGGCGCCCTTGCCTTATTATAAGGGCATATCCTGTGGCAGGGGAGGCTTAAGACAGCAAGCGCTCGGCGGCGAACAGGTCGGTGACGCGCTCGCGCTCGCGCACCAGGTGCATCTTTGCGCCGTCCACCATCACCTCCGCGGGGCGGACGCGGGTGTTGTAATTGGAGCTCATGCTCATGCCGTAGGCCCCCGCGTTCATGACGGCGAGCAAATCGCCTTCCACAAGAACCAAGGCGCGCTCGTGGCCGAGAAAATCACTGGTTTCGCACACCGGGCCGACGACTTCATAGACTTGCGGCGCGCCGCTTTGCCGGCGCACCGGCTGTATCGCATGATAGGCGTCGTACAGCGCCGGGCGCAGCAGGTCATTCATGGCCGCGTCCACTACGACGAAATGCCTGGCGCCGGTTTGCTTTAAATATTCCACTTTGGTCAACAACACGCCCGCGTCGCCCGCAATGGCGCGCCCCGGCTCGATCAGCAACTCGAACCTTTGCCCGCGCCGCTGCATCAACTCCAGCAGCGCCTGCGCGTAACGGGCGGGCGCGGGCGGCCGTTCGTCACGGTAGGCTATGCCCAGCCCGCCGCCGGCGTCAACGTGGCGCAGAACAACGCCTTGCTTGCCCAATTCATACACCAGATCGAGCACGCGGCTTAGCGCGTCCACAAACGGTTCGACTTCGGTAATCTGCGAACCGATATGGCAAGCTACTCCGACGATCTCGATGTGCGCCATGCCCTTCGCCTCGGCATACAGCCGCGGCGCGTCGCCGATAGGGATGCCGAACTTGCTGCCGGACAGGCCGGTGGAAATATACGGATGGGTGCGCGCGTCCACGTCGGGATTGACGCGCAATGCCACGGGCGCGCGGCGCCGCATCTCGCCCGCGACGCGGTTCAGGCGCTGCAACTCGGCCTCCGACTCGACGTTGAAGCACAAAATGCCGGCCTCCAGCGCGCGCTGCATTTCGTCTGCGCGCTTGCCTACGCCGGAAAACACCACCTTGCGCGCGTCGCCTCCCGCGGCGAGCACGCGCGTAAGCTCCCCCCCCGACACCACGTCAAATCCGGAGCCGAGGCGCGCCAGCAGATTCAGCAGCGCCAGATTTGAGCTGGCCTTGACCGCGAAACAGACCAGATGATCGCGCCCGGCAAAGGCTTGATCGAAGGCGCGCCAGTTGGCCTCCAGCCCGGCGCGTGTATAGACGTAGCAGGGCGTGCCGTGCGTGCGCGCGATGTCTTGCAGCGCCACGTCCTCGGCGTACAACTGGTCGTTGCGGTAGGTAAAACGGGTCATGATGGAGTAAGACGCGGTCCGCGCCTCCCCAAGCGCGGGGAATTTTAATACCGCTGCTTTTGTTCGCCCGCGCGATCGTCCGGCAGATACAGGTCACCTTTCTGCCCGCAGCCGCTCAATGCGGCGCACAGCATGAGGGTCAACAGCCAATAAAGGTGTTTGTGTACTGTCATGGTCGTTCCCCCGGAACAACCACGCCCCGGAGAGTAAACAGGCGACCCGCCGCCTGCGGGGGCGTCAGGCGGGTCTGACGTTCGCCGCTTGCAGTCCCTTAGGTCCCTTGGTGGTTTCAAATTCCACCTTCTGCCCCTCGCTGAGGGTCTTGAAGCCGCTCGCCGCGATGGCCGAGTAATGTACAAATACGTCGGGGCTGCCGTCGCTGGGTGTAATAAAACCAAAACCTTTGCTTTCGTTGAACCACTTTACCGTGCCGATCATGCTTGCAACCTCGTTATGTGTGATTTTTCCCGATCATTGCGTTCATCAACGCCCGCCGAGACGAGGCCGCTGATGAGGCATAGCCTGAGTTTACCCTTTTTCCCATTTCTGTCCAGCATAATACTTTGCGTCAGCACGGGGCGCAAGCAGCGGCGTCAGCCAGCGAGAATACAAAACGCGCGCGATGCCCTGCAAGGCTTCCGTCCTGGCGTGCACGTCATGCAGCATCTCGCTCGCGCCCTGTACGCCGGGTGTGGGGTGAGGCACCGTATCAGGTTCCTCCTCACACCAGCTCTGCACCATGGCGGCGGTCATCTCGACGTGACACTGCAACGCCAGCATGTTGCCGAGCACGAAGGCTTGATGGGGACAATACGCGCTCGACAAAATCAGCGTGGCCCCCGGCGGCAGGGAAAACGTCTCGCCGTGCCAGTGGAACACCTCGAATTCTTCGGGCAGATCGCCCAGCCAGTCGCGCGCCGCCGCGTTTTCAACGCGCCGCACCGGGCCCCAGCCGATTTCCTTGACCGGGTTTTTCGTCACCCGCCCCCCCAGGGCCTTGCTGATGAGCTGACCGCCCAGGCAATGCCCCAGCACCGGCATGGCGTTTGCAGCGGCCAGGCGGATGAGCGCCAGTTCCTTCTCGATCCAGGGCAGCGTATCATTAACGCTCATCGGACCGCCCATGAACACCAGGGCGGAGGCGGCGTCGAGCCGGTCCGGGACCGGATCGCCCCGATCTATGCAGATCATTTCATAGGGAATACGCCGCTGATCCAGGAATTCGGCGAAGTATCCCGGCCCCTCGTGCGGGGCATGACGGAAAAGGGCGACAGGCTTCATGGGAGAAACCAGATTATATAAGCAAATGGTGTTGTAATATGAGATGGCTGCTGATTGCATGCGGTTTATTTTTAAGCCTGCCCGCCTGGGCGGTGAAAAACGTGAGCGTGGTGGCGTTGTTCAAGGATCGCGTGGTGCTGTTGATAGACGGCAGACAGCAGGCGCTCAGCGTCGGGCAAACCAGCCCGGAAGGGGTGCGCCTGATCTCCGCCAGCAGCAAAGAGGCGGTGCTGGAGGTGAACGGCAAGCCCGCCCTGTACCGCCTTAGTAATCAGGTGGGCACGAATTACGCCAAACGCAAGGAGAACAGCGTGCAGATTGCGCGCGACCCGCGGGGCATGTACAGGGTAAACGGCAATATCAACAATTTTGCGGTGCGCTTTCTAGTGGATACCGGCGCCACCCACGTCGCCATGAACGTGGGGGAGGCCAAGCGCCTGGGGATAGAGTACCGCGTCAACGGCCGGCCCATGACGGTGTTCACCGCCTCCGGCAACGCACAGGGCTATCAGGTGAGGCTGGACAAGGTGAAGGTCGGCGACATCGAGCTGCGCGCCGTGGAAGGTCTGGTGGTGGAAGGCGGCTTCCCCACCGAGGCGCTGCTCGGCATGTCGTTTCTGGGCCGCCTGGACATGCAGAACACCGGCCAGACGCTGGTGCTGAAGCAGGCGCATTTTTAGAGATGCCCTTATGGGTACTCACTATAGCGCGCGCTGGCGCGCTCGGTTTCCCACATCGTCACGCTGCTCACGCGCAGCCGTTCGTTGTTAAGCGCCTGGGACAGGCCCCGGTAAAAAAACGCGGCGAGGTTTTCCGCGGTGGGATTCACCCTGTCAAACGGCTCGATGTCGTTTAAGTAGCGATGATCAAGCTGTTTGGCGAGCACGCGCGCGGCGGTTTTGATGACCTTGAAATCCACGCCCATGCCGACGGAATCCAGTTTTTCCGCCACCACCTCGACTTCGATTTTCCAGTTGTGGCCGTGCATGCGGTTACAGTCGCCGGGATAATCGCGCAGGGTGTGCGCCGAGGCGAAGTCCTCGATGATTTTTAACGTGTAGCGCGCTGACATTGTGCTATTTTAGTTGAACCGCACGCTGCTGTTCAAAGTGCAGGCGCACCGCGCGCAGGATGCCCGCGGCATCCAGGCCGCAGTCACTGAGCAATTCTTCGCGTGTACCCTGTTCGATGAAGTGGTCGGGCAAGCCGAGGTTGATCAACGCGACCTGCACGTCCGCCTGTGCCAGGCATTCGGCGATGGCCCCGCCCGCGCCGCCCATGACTACATTGTCTTCCAGCGTGACCAGCAGCTCGTGCGTGGCCGCGGTCTGTAGCACGAGATTTACATCCAGTGGTTTGACGAAGCGCATGTTGATGACCGTGGCGTTGATTTCGTCCGCCGCCGCGAGCGCGGGTTGTAACGTGGCGCCGAAGGCGAGCAGCGCGATTTTCTTCCCCTTGCGCCGCACTTGTGCCTTGCCGATGGGGAGTGCGGTCAATGCGGGCTTGATGGCGGCGCCTGGGCCGGCGCCGCGCGGATAGCGCACCGCCGAGGGGCCGTTGTGCATAAAGCCGGTGGTGAGCATGGCGCGGCATTCGTTTTCATCAGCCGGCGTCATGAGGACCAGGTTCGGCACGCAGCGCAGAAAGCTCAAATCAAACGCGCCCGCGTGCGTGGGGCCGTCGGGGCCAACCAGGCCGGCGCGGTCTACGGCGAACAGCACCGGCAGGTTTTGCAGCGCCACGTCGTGTATCACCTGATCGTAGGCGCGCTGTAGAAAACTGGAATAGATCGCCACCACGGGCTTTAAGCCCTCGCACGCGAGGCCCGCGGCCAGCGTCACCGCGTGCTGCTCGGCGATGCCGACGTCGAAATAGCGTGTGGGATATTTTCCGGAAAATTCGACCAGCCCCGATCCCTCGCGCATCGCGGGCGTGATGGCGACGAGGCGCGGCTCACGCTCCGCCATGTCGCACAGCCAGTCACTGAACACCTGCGTGTAGGTGGGCTTGGCGCCAGGCCTTGCCAGCGGTTCGCCGCTTTCGATGTCAAACGCGGCCACGCCGTGATAGGCGCACGGATCGCTCTCGGCGGGCTGGTAGCCCTTGCCCTTTTGCGTCACCACGTGCAAAAACTGCGGACCTTTGAGCGCGCGCATGTTACGCAGCGTGGTGAGCAGCGTGGACAGGTCATGGCCGTCTATCGGTCCGATATAGTTAAAGCCGATTTCCTCGAACAGCGTGCCCGGCATCACCATGCCCTTCACGTGTTCCTCGGCGCGGCGCGCCCAGTCCTGCACCGGCGGCATCGCGGCAAGAATACGCTTGCCGCGCTCGCGCACGGTGGAGTAAATCTTGCCCGAGAGCACGCGCGCGAGATAATTGGACACGCCGCCCACGTTGGGTGAGATGGACATGTCGTTGTCGTTCAGGATCACCAGCAGATTCGCGGCGAGATCACCCGCGTGATTCAGCGCCTCGAATGACAAACCTGCGGTGAGCGCGCCGTCGCCCAGCACCGCGATCACCTTGTGCGCGTCCTTCTGCCCGCCCTCTAAAGAGTGCGCCAGCACCATGCCCAGGGCGGCGGATACCGCCGTGCCCGCGTGGCCCACGCCGAAGGCGTCGTACGGGCTTTCATCGCGTTTGGGAAAACCGGACAGGCCGTTTTTTTTACGCAGGGTGCGCATGGCCTCGCGACGGCCGGTGAGGATTTTGTGCGGGTAGGCCTGATGGCCGGTGTCCCACACCAGGCGGTCGTGCGGGGTGTCGAACACATAATGCAGCGCAATGGTCAGCTCCACCGTCCCCAGCCCCGCGGCCAGATGCCCGCCGGTGCGTCCGACGGATTCAAGCAGAAACGCGCGCAGCTCGGCGGCAAGCGGGGCGAGCCGGGTTTCGTCCAGCCGGCGTAAGTCATCCGGCGTGTGTACGGTGTCTAGCAGAGAGTACATGAGGTGGCGCTGACCGAGTGATACGGCTGACTGCGAAGTGTCACTTTAACACATTGCCGAATGCCGGGGTACCCTAGCAGGTTGTTGAAAAAGCCCTTCCATGGGCTTTTTCAACTCGCAAAGCGAACAGTATCATTTTCGCTTTGCTTCATTTTTCAAGCACATGAAGCGTGCTTGAAAAATGGCGGTGCCTGCGGCGCTCTCGCATCCTGCTTCGCTTGCAAGACCAGGGCAAGCCATCCTTGGCTTGCCCGCTCGCAGCAGTGCTGCTCGCCCCTGCACCGCACGCAGGCTGTTTCTCAACAGCCTGCTAGCTTGTCCTGGCCACGATATAGTGCGCGAGCCGGCGCAACGCGTCGGCGCGGCCGTCCAGGCCCGTCAGGCTGTCCAGGGCTGCGTCACGCAGGTCACAGGCGATTTGCCTGGCCTGGCTGAGGCCGAGCAGCGCGGGATAGGTGGGCTTGTTGCGCGCGCGATCCGCGCCGCGGAGTTTGCCCAGGGTTTGCGTGTCACCGGTTTCATCCAGGATGTCGTCTTGAATCTGAAACGCAAGCCCGATGCGTTTGGCGTAGCGGTCAAGCTTGCTCAATAAGGCCTGATCCGCGTCTCGGCTGCAATAGGCGCCGAGCAACACGCTGGCGCGGATCAGCGTGCCGGTTTTCTGTACGTGCATCAACTCCAGTTCGGCCAGGCTTGGATTTTTACCGACTGCCGCGAGGTCCAGCGCCTGTCCGCCCGCCATGCCATGCGAGCCGCTGGCCTGCGCCAATGTTTCAATCATCTTCACGCGCATGGAGTCGGTGACCGAGGGCGGCGCACCGTGGGCAAGCAATTGAAACGCAAGCGCGATCAGCGCGTCGCCGGCGAGGATGGCGGTCGCCTCGCCGAACGCCTTGTGGCAGGTCGGTTTGCCGCGGCGCAGGTCATCGTTGTCCATCGCGGGCAGATCATCGTGCACCAGCGAATAGGCGTGTATCAGCTCCACCGCGCAGGCGGGCGCATCGAGCGCGGCCGCCTCGGCGCCCATCGCGCTTCCGACGGCGTACACCAGGGCGGGGCGGATGCGCTTGCCGCCGTCGAGCACCGCATAGCGCATCGCGCGATGCAGCTCCGCGGGAGCGGAGTCGGCTGGCGGCAGACAATCGTTCAGCGCGCGCTCAACGCGCGCCTGATACTCGTTGAGCAGCGCTTCAAGTGACATGAATAATTGATCGCGACGCGGGAGGAAAGGGGCGCCTACTCTTCCTCCGGTTCAAAAGGCTCGATGCGCGACGCACCGTCCTTTTCCATGAGGATGTGCACCTTCTGCTCCGCCTCGCGCAGGGCCCTCTGGCAGGCGCGCGTGAGCTCGATGCCGCGCTCGAAGTGTTTGAGCGAGTCCTCCAGGCTGATCTCGCCCTGCTCCATGCGCTCGACCAGCGCCTCCAGCTCCTTCAAGGCTTGTTCAAAATCCAGCGGTGGTTTCTTGGGCATAAGACAAATTGTCCGGTGAGGCTTGGCATGTTAGCCTAGTTAAGGCGGGCGCGGCAATGGCGGGGCGGGGATATGTCGCAAATCGAAAGCTGGGCCGAGGAGATGCGCTCGGCGTATCTTTACCGTGTGCTGGCGCAGGCAGAGCGTGATCCGGTCAAGAGCGCGCTGTTCCAAAAGCTGGCCGAGGCCGCCGAAGCGCAGGCGCGCATCTGGGCGCAGCAGGCGCGTGAGGCCGCCACCCCCGTTGCCGACGAATTCCATCCCTCCCTGCGCGTGCGCCTGGTGGCGCGGCTGCTGCGCTGGTTCGGCCCGCGCGCGCTGCGCCCGGTGCTCGCCGCGGCCAAGGTACGCGGCCTGTCGGTTTACAGCGCCGGCTACGGCGCCGCTGCGGGGCATCCCATGCCCGCCTCGGTGCAAGACTTCGGTCAGCGGCACCGAGGTGTGAACAGCGGCGGTACGCTGCGCGCCGCCGTGTTCGGCGTCAATGACGGCCTGGTCTCCAATACCAGCCTCATCATGGGCGTGGCGGGCGCGACGGCGGATGCGGGGATTATTTTACTGACCGGCATTGCGGGCCTGCTGGCGGGCGCCTTGTCCATGGCGGCGGGTGAGTATGTCTCCATGCGTTCGCAGCGTGAAATGTATGAATACCAGATCGCGCTGGAGCGCGAGGAACTGGAAGAATATCCCGACGCGGAGGCCGAGGAGCTTGCGCTCATCTATCAGGCGCGCGGCGCGGACATGGAGCGGGCGCGTGAGTTCGCGCGCGGCTTGCTGAAACATCCGCAGCACGCGCTGGACACCCTGGCGCGCGAGGAGCTGGGGTTGAATCCGTCCGAGCTCGGCTCGCCTTCACGCGCGGCGCTGTCTTCGTTTCTCGCCTTCGCGGCGGGGGCGTTGATTCCGCTTGCGCCGTTTGTTTTAAACGTGAAGACGGCCGGCGCCGTGCCGCTCAGCGCGGGGATTGCCGCCTTGAGCCTGTTTACGGTGGGCGCGGTGTTGAGCCTGTTCACCGGCCGCCGCGCACTGCGGGGCGGCGCACGCATGGTGCTGATCGGCGCCGGCGCGGGCGCAGTCTCTTATTTAATAGGCGGCGCGCTTGGGGCGGGGCTGGGCTGAAAACGCCGCGCTTGACACCGCTCCAGGGGGGCGGAATGATGAGCGGCTGCAGCCGGCGTTTGATAACCGAGGGAGGGTCGTTTATGAACCTGGTCTATAAACACGAGAAACCGTTGTTCTGGACTCTGGTTGTCATCTCACTGTTGATTTGGATGGGTGTAATCGCCGTTACCTCCGGCATCGCGCTGATCTACGCGGCGGCGGCTTTTATCTTTTATCTGTTTTTCCGGTCGGCTTTTATTTCTTATCTGAAGGGAACGGCGGTCAAGATCACCGCGCAACAGTTTCCCGATCTCTATGAGCGCGTTGCCGCCTGCTGCGCCAGGCTGGGCATCAACAAAATTCCTGATGCCTATTTGCTGCGCTCCGACGGAGCGTTCAACGCCTTCGCCACGCGCTTCCTGGGGCGTAATTTCATCGCCCTCTATTCCGAGCTCGCCGACGCGCTGGAGGCGCAACCGGGCGCCCTTAACTTTTATATCGGCCATGAGCTGGGGCACGTACATCGCGGCCACCTCAAGTGGCATGTATTCACCTGGCCGGCGAGCATGCTGCCGCTGCTCGGCGCGGGCTACTCCAGGGCGCGTGAATACACCTGTGATCGCTACGGTCTTGCCTGTGTCACCGATCCGAATGATGCAAAAGCGGGGATAGCGGCGCTGGCGGCGGGCGCCAAACGCTGGCGTACGCTCAGTCATCAGCACTATGCCGCCCAGGACACACGCGGTTTTTGGATGTCCTTTCATGAGCTGATCGGCGACTATCCCTGGCTCACCAAGCGCGTGGCCACGCTGGATGCCTTGATTGCCAAGCAGCCGCTGCGCCTGCCGGGGCGCAATTTTTTCGCCTGGCTGCTGGCGCTGTTTATTCCGCGCCTGGGGCTGGGCCGAGGGGCGGCGGGCGGGATGATTATTTTACTGGTGGTCATCGGTATCCTCGCCGCGATTTCCTTTCCGGCGTATCAAGAGTTTCAAACACGCGCCAACGTAGCGGACGTCTTCGTCGAAATCGGCCACGTGAAGACCACCATTGACACCTACCGTCTGGATAATAACGCCCTGCCCAACAGCAATGAAGAGCTCAACCTGCCCGTAACGGACGGCTATGGCAAAAATATCCAGTCCATCGTGGTGAGCGAAGGCGGGATCATCACCGTCACGATGGCGGGGGCGCTGCAGGGGTCGGTGGTGCTGGGCTATATCGAGGGGAGCGAAGGAGAAGTGTGGGCGTGTGAAAGCGATACCCTCGCCAAACAATATCTGGAGCGTTATTGCCAGGTAGTGGGGCAATAACCCGCAGATTGGAGAACCTGAACCCAATGGGGTCAAACCCAATGGGGTCAGGTCTATTTTCTTGACATAAAATTCTTTAAGGAACCTCTGATTAAGTCAGAGGTTCCGTGCGGTGCAGGGACGCACCGCCCTTTTTCCATACACATACGTGTTTGAAAAATGAAGAAAAGCGCCACAAGAAATCATATAGCCGCGTTTTTGCTTTTTGCCGGGCAGGGACGCCCCAATGCCGCCTGCCTGCAGCAGGCAGACGGGCGCAGGGATGCGCAGGAGCGGCCGTGCCCTGAGAAGTAGTCGCTCACGGCATCCTGCCTCCCGCGACACTAGCACATCCCTGTGCGTCGCAGGATGGACTTATTCGGAGCTTCCTTAAGTCCCCCCTCGCTTACGCTCGACCCCTTTTTCAAAGGAGGTGGCCGTGAGCTTGTCGAACGGCTGGGGGGTTTGGGCTGGCGCAAAGAAGCGGTAACCTGAGCCGCGCACGGTTTCTATCAGGTGGTCGTGACCGTATTTCTTCAGCGCCAGGCGCAGACGGCGGATGTGCACGTCCACGGTGCGCTCGCCGATGTAGACGTTCCTGCCCCACACCAGATCGAGCAATTGGCTGCGGCTGTACACGCGCCCGGCGTGAGTCATGAAAAAATGCAACAGGCGGAATTCCGTGGGCCCCATGTCCACGGCGTGCCCGCGCGAGCTCACGCGGTGGCTGGCGGGATCAAGATGCAGGTGGGCGATTTCAACGGCGTCGTCGGTGGCCTGAGGCGCGGTGCGGCGCAACACCGCGCGGATGCGCGCCAGCAGCTCATTGGGCGAGAACGGCTTGGTGATGTAATCGTCGGCGCCGGTTTCCAGGCCCTTGATCTTGTCGGCCTCTTCGCCGCGCGCGGTGAGCATGATGATGGGTATCGCGCGCGTCGCCTCCTCGCGTTTCAGGCGGCGCGCGAAGTCCAGGCCGCTTAAGCCCGGCAGCATCCAGTCGAGCAGGATCAACAGCGGAGGTTCGGCGTTGATTTTCGCCTGCGCCTGTTCGGCATTGTGCGCCTCGCTGTGGTCATAGCCCGCGCGCGCGAGCGCGAAGCCGGTCATCTCACAGATGGCCGGCTCGTCATCCACGATCAGTATCGTATTGGCCACGGTGGCTGGATGGGTCTCTGCCGTTTATGACTATTAAAGTGTAAAAACATTACAGTTGTGTTACAAGGCGGGGATTTTCGGCAGGCTGCCAGAAAAGCCGGGGGAGGATTTTTTCTGCGTCCTCGGGCTAATTTGGAAGCGGCAATTGGCCGGCTGAGCAGTCCACCGTGCGGCGGTCTATGAACAGGCTGTTGCCGCTCATGCTCTTGGCGAGGTGCTTGATTTCACTGACGCGCGCGGAAATTTCGTGATGTGAGGAAAAGCGTCCGGCGGGCGCTTCCACGGCGGCGATGGAGAGGCTCATGAGCGGGTGAAACAGTTCATGACCGCGCCGATCCTTGGCCCACATGCCCCCCGCCGCGCGGTGCTCGGCGTCGTAGAATCGTGGGATTTCGCGTTCGAAGCGCTGCAGGATGGAACGGCAGCGCTGCTGCCAGTCCTGGCTCAAAAACGCCGCGATAAAATCGTCGCCGCCGATGTGGCCTACGAAGTCGTGCTTGTCATGCGCATGCTCAACGAGAATATCGGCGAGCAATTTAATCACCTCATCGCCGCGGGTGTAACCATAGACGTCATTGAAGGGTTTGAAATTGTCCAGGTCGCAATGGCACAGGACGAAGCCCCAGCGCTTTTGCAGCAAGCCGTCCAGACATTCGTTGATGGGCACGCTGCCGGGCAGCAGGGTAAGCGGGTTGGCGTAGCGGGCGTTGCGCACCTGCAGGTCGGTGATCTTGCGCAGCAGGTCGATGAGTGTGCCCACGCCGACGTATTGGCCGCGCGCGGTGATGATGAATTCATCGTTCATCTGCATCCCCGATTCGCTGGTGACGAGCTTGCTCAGCTTCTCCAGCGGCAGATTCTGATCCACGATCAGGGGTTTTTTGTCCATGAAGCGCGCAATGGGTTTCTTGCCGTGCAGCTCGCGCCCGTAACGGCTGGCGTAGACGTTCATGAACTGGTTACGCCGCACCAGGCCGACCGGCACGTTGTCCTCGCGCACCACGGGAATGGAGCTTAACTGCGGCGCGCCGCAAAACAGCTCGCCCACTTCCTGAAACGGCAGATCGGGGCGGATGGGCGCACGCACCAGGACGAGCGCCGCCGTGGTGCTGAAACGCTGTGAGCTGCGCAGATAAAAGTGCGCGTTGCGCATGCGCCCGGCCGTCATTACGCCCTGCGGCAGCATCCGGGGCGCGATGGCGTGCGGGCGGGAAAAATAGTAGCCCTGTCCCATCAGGATGCCGAGCTCCCGAACCGCGAGATATTCCTCCTTGGTTTCTATGCCCTCGGCGATCACCTTGCAATTCAGCGTCTGCGCGATTTCATGGATGGATTGGATGAACTTGCGCTTGACCTTGTCTTCGTGGATACCCTGCACGAAGTGCATGTCTATCTTCACGTAATCGGGGCGCAGCTCCGACCACAACCGCAGCCCAGCATAACCCGCGCCCAGGTCGTCAATGGCCGCTTCCAGACCCATGGCTTTGTAATGCAGCGCCGCGTTGTGCAACACCGTATAGTCGTGTACCGGGGTGTGCTCGGTAATCTCCATCACCACCTGCTCCGGCCCTATTCCCAGCTCCGCCATGTGTTGCAGGGTGAGGCCGGGCTTGAAATCGGGCTGCAACAGGGTGGCCGGATTGATGTTCAGAAACAGCTTGCCGGCGAGACGCTGTTCCTTATAAGACCGCAAGGTGATTTGACGGCACAGCAGGTCAAGCCTGGAAAGCTGCCCGGAGCGCAGCGCGGTGTCGAACAAATTACCCGGCGTATGCAGCACGCTGTCCGATGGGCCGCGGATCAGGGCTTCATAACCGTAAATCGCACCGTCCGGAAAGGTGACGATGGGCTGAAACAAGGGGGTGAGCAATCGCTGCCCCATGATGTCATGGAGCATCCCGGCCTGCGCCCTCTGCGCTTCCGGCTGATCGGCGGAAGGGGGGACGTGCTGCTCAACGTGGTGAGTAGCCATGCTTACGTTCTATCATAGATCAAGTTCGGCGTGGAAACAATTCCGGCCGCCAAGCGCCGGGTTCACGCCATGACGATGCTATGCAGCCGGCATCAGCTTGTCCATGTCTTCTATATAGACGCGCGGGGTGCGCTTCACGGCTCCTTCCGACACGGGGTCTGCGAGCACCAGTAAATAGCCTTGCCAGCAGGCGTCGTTCAAGCGCTCGTCCGTGGGGGCCATCTCCACGTATACGCCGCTCTCCCCGCCCGGCTTCAGGATTTTTGTCACCTTGAGCTCAATGCCCTGTTCATTGATGTAAATGTCACCCACCCTGATGATATTTCCCGCCGGGGTGGAGAGTTCCAGAAACAGACGGTCTTTGCTCATTTAACTTCTCCGCCTTACTCAATCGGTCATGAACCGGCCAAGTATATTAAACATTTGTGAAATATTTATTGCAGGGGAACGCTGATTAATTGTCATTGCGGGGAACGAAGTAACCTTTCAGGCCGGATTGCTTTCCGCCATGCTCTGCTCGCAGCCAAAGGCGAGCTCGGCTAAAGGCGATCATCAGCGCGTCGCAATGACGCGATCCGCAGTTATTGAGGATTGCCTGATTAAATGCGGGCTTATATGCCCCGGCAACCGTTCGGGTTTTCCGTGAAACTCCGGCTCGACGCTCCTTGCTCTCCCGCGGGCTTTGGCGTCCCAAGGGCCGGGGGGGCGGGAAAATCAGAGGTTCCTTTAGTTTAGTCTTGTGATACGGCCTTCAATCATGGCGGCGAAGGCGCCGTCACTGGACAGCGCCATGCCCTCGAATCCACCGCTGCGTTCGGCGCGGAACAGCGCGCTTTGTTTGGTGACGCGATAGGGACACTGCAAACCGGCCAGCCACGGAGTATTGGTGCCGTGCTCGTCTTGCAGGTTGGTGCCGTCATGCGAACCCGCAATGCTTGCGTCAGAGTATGTGTATGGGAAAAGGGCGGTGCGTCCCTGCACCGCACGCAGGCTGCTTCTCAACAGCCTGCTAGCTCCCGATCACGCCGCCATCATCACGGCGAATGACCACGGTTGCGGAGCGCGGACGGCCGCCGGCCTCGCCGTCGGGCCAGGCGCTGACGGCCTTGGGATTGGCCGGATCGCCGCGCTCGGCCGCCGTTTCACCCGGGTGCTGGAGGTTGACGAACAGGTTCTTGCCATCCGGGGTGGCGACTACGCCCGTCACCTCGCAGCCGCGCGGCCCTGTGAGGAAGCGGCGGGTTTCGCCGGTGGCCGGATCGCAGGCGAGCATCTGATTGTTGCCCATGTTGGCGTAGTCGCCCCGGTTGAGCGTACTGGTCGAAACGTCGGTTTGGATCCACAGCACGCCGCGGTCATCGAACCACAGGCCGTCAGGGCTGCCGTAGATGTCGCCGACGATGTTGCCGCGCTTGGCCGGGTCGGCGTTGGCCGGATCGCCGCACAGCACGAACACGTCCCACTGGAAGCTGAGCGCGGCGTTGTCGGCGCCGCTCTCGCGCCAGCGGATGATGTGGCCATAGACGTTGTTGGCGCGCGGGTTGGCGGCGTCGGTGGCGGGCTGGCCCGCAGCGCCGCGCCGGCTGTTGTTGGTGAGCGTGCAATACACCTCGCCCGTCACCGGATGTACCGCGATCCACTCCGGACGGTCCATCTTGGTGGCGCCCACGCGGTCCGCGGCCTGGCGGGTCTTGACCAGCACCTCGGCCTGGCTGGAGAATCCGTTCCCGGCGGTGAGGCCGTTGCGCCCGTGCTCGAGCGCGACCCATTCGCCGCCGCCGTCGGCGTTGAAGCGGGCGACGTACAGCGTGCCGTGATCGAGCAGGTCGCGGTTGTGCGCGGCGCTTGACGCGCGCGCGTCGAAGGCGTCGCGGCTGACGAATTTGTAAATGTACTCAAAGCGCTCGTCGTCGCCCGTGTATACCACCACGCGCTGGTCGCGCGCCAGCGTCACGATCGCACCCTCGTGCTTGATGCGCCCGAGCGCGGTGCGCTTGACCGGCCGGCTCTGCGGCTGGAACGGATCAATTTCCACCACCCAGCCGAAGCGGTTGGGCTCGTTCGGATGGCGCGCGGCGTCGAAGCGCTCGTCGTGCTCGTGCCAGCGATAGCCGAAGCCGTTGGCGCTGATGCCGTAGCGGCGCTGCTCGGCAGGGATGGCGCCGGAGCGGTTCACGAAGTAGCCGTTCCAGTTTTCCTCGCAGGTGAGATACGTGCCCCAGGGGGTATAGCCGTGGGCGCAGTTGTTGAGCGTGCCGAGCACGGTCAGTCCCGCGGGATCGGCGAGGGTCCTTACCCAATCCGAGCCCGCGACCGGGCCACTGATGCGTATCGGCGTGTCGCCGGTGATGCGGCGCGCGAACGCCGACGGGCGCTTCACCTTCCACTCACCGTCCTCATCCATACGCACCTCGATGACCGAGACGCCGTGCGCGGCCTTGGACTTGGCGACCTTTTCCGCGGTCCACGGGCTCATGCCGCCAGGGTGCAGCAGGCCGTCGTCGGTGTACTCGTGGTTGATGCACATCAAGCCGCGATCAGAGGAGTACTGGATGGAGCGCCCCGCGCCGCGCTTCGGGAACGGAAAGAAGTGCATGCCGTCATGGTGCATGCCCGCCTGCACCATCTGATCGGCGGCGGAGTTGCTTGCATCCTGCAGGAAGGCGGGGCCCGCCGATGCCGGGTCGCCCCACCTATACAGCACCTGGGCGCTGTAGCCCGCCGGCACGCGCACCGTGTCGGCGGTGGATGGGCTGATGCCGGTAAAACCGATAAGGCCCGCGGAATCCGTTCCGGCCAGCGCCTTGTTCATATCGAACAGGGGCGGGCCGAACATCGCTACCGCCGCCGCGCCGAGGCCGCCTTTCAGAACCTGGCGGCGCGACAGGTTTCTTTCCAGGATGGATTCGAAGCTTTCATTTGAACTCGGATTGCTGATCGTGTCGTCTTCGGGGTGATGCATGGTTAGCCTCCAGTTATGTTGGAAGCGCGCATCATGCACGTAACGCGTGACAGGAAAATGACATGGGGATGAATGTTCAGCGCAGGCGCGGGTGATCTGCAACCGCGCACGGCTTGCCGCTAAGGGGTAAACTTAACTATCCTGTAACAATTTATTCATTTTTATGTAACATGACTCCCGCAGACTAGGCGCAAGATTTGAGGGCCGTGAGCCGGGCAGGGTTCGGCGCAGCGGTTTACTACGGGTTAATAATCAACGAAAATGTCAAGGAGAGTAAAACCATGAAGAAAAAACTGTACGCGGCGCTCATCGCGGCGCTGTGCGCGGCGCCTTTTGCGGTACAGGCGGACAAACCCTACGAGATTTACGGCCAGGCGCGCATGTCCGTGGACGTGATCGACTCGGGCGCAGGCAGCGTCAGCGAGGTCTCCAGCAATGCCTCTCGCCTGGGCTTCAAGGCGGTGGAAGATTTGGGCAACGGGCTGAGGGCGCTGTTCCAATTCGAAACACTGGTCAATCTGGATGATGGTGCCTCTACCACGGGTACGCTATTCGGAGCGGGCCGCACCAGCTACGTCGGCCTCAGCGCCCCGCTCGGCACGCTGCTCATGGGCATCGTGGACAATGCCTACAGACTCTCAACCGGCCCGCTCGATAACTGGGGCGATACCATAGCCGATTACAACGCCATCATCGGCAGCGTGACCGGCGAGTTCGTGCGTTTCGATGCGCGCGAGGCGAACAGCATCAACTACCGCACCCCGAAGATGAGCGGCTTCCAGTTCCTCGCGGCCTACCGCCCTGACGAAGACGGCGCAGTTAACCGGGACAGGTACAGCGCGGCGGTCGTGTACGACCTCGCTCCCTACTACGCCACGCTGGCCTACGAGCACCGTGAAAACGATGCGAACAGCACGGGGGGGACCACCGGCACGCGCATTTTCGATACCAAAGCCTGGAAGCTCGGTCTCGGCTACACCTTCAATCACGATAACACCAAGATCAATTTTGTATACGAGGAGTTGGATCAAGAGGGTGTAGCGACGCGGGTTGATCGCGAGGCCTGGTATCTGGCGCTTTCACACAAGATGGGCGACAACACCCTGAGAGTCGCTTACGCCCGCGCCGGGGACCATGACGCTGCCTCGGACAGCGGCGCGGACTGGTACGTGGCCGGTCTTGGGCACAGGCTCAGCAGACGCACCGAAGCCTACGCCCTGTACACCCACACCGATAACGAAACAAACGCGCGTTATGGTTTGGGCGCTACGCGCGGCAGCGCCAGCGGTGCGGAGTTGGCCACCGCCAGCGGGAGAGACGTTTCCAGCTTCTCCATCGGCATCAATCACCGCTTCTGATTTTCTCCTAGCAGGTTGTTGAAAAAGCCCTTCCATGGGCTTTTTCAACTCGCAAAGCGAACAGTGTCATTTTCGCTTTGCTTCATTTTTCAGGCACATAAAGCGTGCTTGAAAAATGGCGGTGGGACCCTTCGCTACGCTCTTCCCTGCACCGCACGCAGGCTGTTTCTCAACAGCCTGCTAGAGCTGCAACCGGCCGTTGACGGCCGCCCCGCGGGGCGGCCGTTTTTTTTAGGATCATTCAGATCAGGCGCAGCAGGTCTTGCGGGCGGTAGAAATAGAGCAAGGCGCCCGCGCCGCGCGCGGCGCGGCGCTTGAACTCGATGCCCATGACGCCGCTTTTGCCGAACTTGATCGGAAAATCCGCGCCCAGCAGCGCCTGGGCCAGCTCGCTCAAATCCGGCTCGTGGCCGACGCACAATACCGTCTCGTCCGGCTTGCAGCGCATGAGCCGGGCAAGCGCGGCCTTGAGTGAATAACGGCCGCCGAGCGCCGCCTCTTCGCGCACCCTCTGCGCCATCCCCAGAATCTTGGCCGTGATCTCCGCCGTCCGGCGCGCACGCAGGCGCGGGCTGGTGAGGATGCGATCGGGCTTGATTCTCATGCGCTTGAGCGCCCTGCTCATGGCGCGCTGGGTTTTTTTGCCGGCGGCGCTGAGCGGGCGCAGATCATCGTCAGGGTGGCGGCGCAAGCTGGCTTTCTCGGCTTCGGCGTGGCGCATCAAAATGAGCAGCATGGTTATACCGCGCCGTCGGTATCTTTAATTTGAACAGGCGCAGCAACACTGCGTCCAGCGCCAGCATGGAGCGGTTGGTGCGCCGGCTCGAAGGGCGCAACGGATCAGGGTTTCCACCATATATCTGTGTCTGGAGCGGGTGATGGGAATCGAACCCACGTTATCAGCTTGGGAAGCTGAAGTTCTACCATTGAACTACACCCGCGCGGATTCATTTAGCTTAGCATATAGTTTAAAATGGGTGATTGAAGCGACCCCGAAGGTGTGAGAGTGGTATTGTATGCAGATTTTCGTCAACGGACAGGCGCGCGACGTCTCCGAAGGCTGTAACGTCACGCAGCTCCTCATGCAGCTAGAGCTGGCCGGCCGGCGCTGCGCGCTGGAGATCAACCGCGAGATCGTGCCGCGCGGCGCCTACGCCACGCATGTGCTGCGACCCGCCGACCGGGTGGAGATCATCCACGCCGTGGGAGGAGGTTGACATGAGCGCGTTGCCATCGCCCCAGCCGCAACACGACGATCCGCTCATCATCGCGGGCAGGCGCTATGGTTCGCGTCTCCTGGTCGGCACCGGCAAGTACCGCGATCTGGAGGAGACGCGTCGCGCCATCGTCGCGAGCGGGGCCGAGATCGTTACCGTCGCCATCCGCCGCACCAACATCGGCCAGAATGCGAACGAGCCCAATCTGCTCGACGTGCTGCCGCCGCAGCGCTATACGATATTGCCCAACACCGCGGGCTGTTACACCGCCGAGGATGCGATCCGCACCTGCCGCCTGGCGCGCGAATTGCTCGACGGCCATGATCTGGTCAAGCTCGAAGTGCTGGGCGATCAGAAGACCCTGTTTCCCGACATCCCCGCAACCCTCAAGGCCGCTGAAATCCTGATTAAGGAAGGCTTCAAGGTGATGGTGTACACCAGCGACGATCCGCTTATCGCCAAGCGCCTGGAGGAGATGGGCTGCGTGGCGGTGATGCCGCTGGCTGCGCCCATCGGGTCGGGTTTAGGCATACGCAACCCTTACAACATCCGTTTGATCGTGGAAAACGCCAGGGCCCCGATCCTGGTGGATGCCGGCGTCGGCACCGCCTCGGACGCCGCCATCGCCATGGAGCTGGGCTGCGACGGCGTGCTCATGAACACCGCCATCGCCGCCGCGAAAAACCCCGTGCTGATGGCGAGCGCCATGAACAAGGCGGTGCAGGCCGGGCGCGAGGCCTATCTGGCGGGGCGCATGCCGCGTAAGCCCTACGCCAGCGCGTCGTCACCCATTGATGGCACGTTTTTTTATCCGTAACGACCTATCTCATTGATGCGTCCCATCCGCAGCTATGTGCTGCGCCAAGGGCGCATGACACGCGCCCAGCAGCATGCGCTCGACACCCTGTGGCAACGCTACGGCGTGGAGCCGCAAGACACCCCGCTCGACTTCGACGTGCTGTTCGGCCGCCGCGCGCCGCGCGTGCTGGAGATCGGCTTCGGCGCAGGCGACGCGCTGCTCACCGAGGCCGCCGCACATCCGGAAAACGATTATCTCGGCATTGAGGTGCACCGCCCCGGCGTGGGGAGTTTGCTGCGGCGTCTTGAGGCGCAGGGCGTGGTCAACGTGCGCGTCATCTGCCGTGACGCGGTCGAGGTCTTGCAGCATTCGATTCCCGACGCCAGCTTGAGCGGGGTGCGTGTGTTTTTCCCCGATCCCTGGCCCAAACGCCGCCACCACAAGCGCCGCCTGGTGCAGCCGTCTTTTGCGGCGCTGGTGGCCCGCAAGCTCAAACCAGGCGGACGGCTTCATCTCGCCACGGATGACGAGGACTATGCGCAGCACATGATGCAGGTGCTGACTCGCTGCTCAAACTTAAAAAACATTCACGGCCCGGGCGTGTTTGCCGGCGCGCTGCCGCGTCCCTCCAGCCGCTTTGAGCGGCGCGCCCTGAAACAGGGCCGGCTGGTATGGGATTTGCTTTTTGAGGGGTGAGGAGTTCTATCAATTTATTATATTTACAACAATAGCTTACTATGGTATTTTGAAGTAAAATCTGGTAACGGCTAGCCCTAGGGCCTCAGGCAAAAAACAGGTTGCGGCAGGCACCATGAAGAACGTGCTGTTAAAATTGTTTCCGAAACCCGCACACGGCGAAGGAGTGGTCGGCATTGCTTTCGCACCCGGTGGCGTGAGCCTCGCGCGCATCGTGCGAACCGAAGGCGCTCGGCCGCGCATCACGCTGTGCGTACATCAAGCGCTGGCGGACGAGCGCGATAAATCATGCGCCGCGCTGGTCAGGCAGCACGGGCTGGCCAACACCCGCTGCGTTGAGTTGCTGGAAGTGAACGGTTACCAGTTGCTGCTGGTGGGAGCGCCCAATGTGGCGGCGGCGGAGCTCAAGGCCGCGCTGCGCTGGCGCATCAAGGACCTCATCCCCTTCCATATAGATGATGCGGTGATGGATGTATTCGAAATCCCCGCGCAAAATCTTTCCGGTCAGAACAAGATGATGTACGTGGTGGTGACGCGCGCCGCCCTGGTGCAGGAGCACAGCGCGCTGGTCAAAAACGCCGGCCTGGATTTATCGGTGATAGATATCCCGGAGATGGCGCTGCGTAACATCACCGCGCTGTTTGAGGAGGACCAGGCGGGTGTGGTGCTGGTGCATCTGACGCCGCAAGGCGGGCACATCATTCTGACGCGCGCGGGCACATTGTATCTGGCGCGCAAAATCGAGCTCAATTTCGCCCGGCTGTTCAGCGGGCTGGAGGCCGCGCGGCCGGACGAGGCGCTGCCCGACGAAGTGCAACGCCTGCTGGACAACATCGTGCTGGAAGTGCAGCGCTCGCTGGATTACTACGAGAGTCACTATTCCCAGCCGCTCATTACCCACTTGCTGTTTGCTCCCCTGGAGCAGGAACTGCCCGGCGCGGTGAACCACGTCGCCAACAGCCTGGGTTTGAATATCAAACAGATAGACCTGAACAAGGTGCTGGAGTGCGCCTCGCCGCTCAGCCAGAAGCTGCAAGCGCAGTGCCTGCTCGCCGTGGGCGCGGCGCTGCGCGATGCCGCCACGCTGCAATGAGGGCGGCGTGATAAACCAGCAGATCAACTTGTATCTCCCCATCTTCCGCGGCGCGCGGCAACCGTTTTCCGCGCAGACCCTGTGGTATGCCCTGGCGGGCGTGGCGGTGGTGCTGATGCTTTACTACGCTTATGCCTCCTGGAGCCTGGGGCCGATGAAGAAAGAGCTGGCGAGCGCGCAGCAACAGCACAGTGACGCACGCAAACAACTGGAGGCGCTGGGTCAGCAGGCGCAGGCCATGCAGAAAGACGCGGCGTTCGAGCAGGAGGTGGCGCGCCTTGCCGCCGAGCGCGATGCGAAGCAGCAGATGCTCAACAATCTTGCCGGCGGCCGTTTGGGCAACACCAAAGGTTTTTCTGCCCAGATCGAAGGACTGGCGCGGCGGCGCGTGGAGGGAGTGTGGTTGACTAACATCAGTATTGGCGAGAGTGGCGCCAGTTTTGCGCTGAACGGCGGCACCCTGGCGCCGGAACGGGTGCCGGTATTGCTGCAGGCGCTCGGAAAAGAGCCGGTGTTCAAAGGTGTTGAATTCAAGACCCTGTTGATGGAACGCTCCGAGCAGCAGCCCGGCCGGGTGAATTTCACCTTGCGCACCAGCGATACCGAATCCGCCGAGCAGGACGCGCCTCCTCCCGCAGGCGCCGGATGAAAGCACAACTGGAACAACTGCTGGCGCGCATAGATGCGTTCGCGTTACGCGAGCGTATTTTACTGTTCCTGACGCTGGTGTTCGTGCTGTTCGTCATCTGGAACGGCCTGTTACTCGGTCCGGTCAATGCCGAAAAGAAGCGCATTGCAACCGAGCTGGCCGGTCTCCAGCAGCAGACCGCCAGCGCGCAACAGCAAATACAAAGCATCAGCGCAGGAGTCGCGGTGGACCCGAACAAGGAAAACCGGGAACGTGCCGCTGCGCTCAAACAAGAGCTTGCGATGCTCGATGAAAACATCGGCCGTCTTGCCATCGGGGCGGCGGAACTGACCAAAGTGCTGTCCGAGGTGCTGACCCGGGAGCCGGAGCTTAAGCTGGTCAGGATAAGAAATCTGGTGAGCGCGCCGCTGGAGGTCGCTGTGACGGCGCCCTCTGGCGCGGGCGCGATATACCAACATGGGCTGGTCATTGAACTGGAGGGCGGCTATTTCAGCACGCTGCGCTATCTGAAGGCACTGGAAAGCCTGCCTTGGCAACTGTCATGGAGCAGTCTCGACTATAAGGTGAAGGATTACCCGCTGGCGCATATCACCCTGATCATCCACACGCTGGGGTTGACGGAGGGCGCGCTGGGTGTGTGAAGGACCGAGAAAAGAGGCAAGAGAAAAGGAACCTCTGATTAAGTCAGAGGTTCCGTGCAGCGCAGGATGCGCTGCCATTTTTCAAATACGCAAGTATTTGAAAAATGAAGAAAAGCAAAAATCACATTTTTGCTTTTCGTGCTCTGAGAAGTCCAGGGATGGACTTATTCAGAGCTTTCAAAAGAGAAAAAGGATCGGGATTGTTTTCTCCAGCCTCTTTTCTCTGTCCGCCGCGCAGGCCGAATTGTTGCCGGCGCAGGGGGGGCTTTCCGATCCCACCCGACCGCCGGACTATCAGGAGGCCGGTATCGGGATCGGCACCACGCCGCAGTGGGTGCTGAAATCCATACTGATCTCGCCTACCCGCCGCAGCGCCATCCTGAACGGGCGGGTGGTCAAACAGGGCGAACGGTTGGACCAGGAAATGACGGTGCTGGATATCCTGCCCGGCTCGGTGGTGTTGAAAGGCGCGGAAGGCGAATTTTCTGTGAATTTATTGCCGGTTTCGGTTAAGATGCCGGGCAAAATCGGGAATTCCGCCCCATGAGCAAGGCCGTTTCGCAATGGCCGTGGAGAATGGCGCTGGCACTTGCCATCGCGCTGCCGGGTTGTGCCGTGCCTCCGCAACACGAGCGCACCGCCGAGGTCATTGAAAAAACATTGGAAGACGCCGCGCGCGAGTCCGAGGCGCAAGCGCGTGCCAAGGATGAGCCGCCGCGCGAGGTGCTGGAGGCGCTGGTGCCGCCGCTGGACGACGCCAGTCTGCGCGGACCGGGTGACGAACCGCGTTTCGACATCACGGTGAACAGTCTCAACGTCCAGGAATTTTTCCTCAGCCTGGTGGAGGGCAGCGCCTATAACGTCGTGGTGCACCCCGAAGTGACCGGCGCGATCTCGCTTAATCTGAAAGGAGTCACCATCCCGCAGGTCATGGAGAGCGCGCGTGAGGTGTACGGCTACGATTTCCAGCGCGTCGGCACCACCTTCCACATACTGCCCGCCGCCCTTCAGACGCGTATCTTCAAGGTGGATTATCTGCGCGTGAATCGCATCGGGCAGTCGCAAACACGCATCAGCTCAGGCCAAATCTCGGAAAAGATAGGCACTACCACCGGTACCACTGCGTCAACTACCGCGCCTACCCAGGCCGAGGGAACCGTCCCGAACGAGGTGAGAACCGAGTTCAAGTCCGATTTCTGGACCGAGCTGGAAACCGCTCTAAGGGCCTTGGTGACGGGAGAAGGCAGGAGCGTGGTGGTGAGTCAGCAGTCCGGAGTCGTGGTGGTGCGCGCCCTGCCCAGTGAGTTGCGCACTGTGGAACTGTTTCTCAACTCCACTCAAATTTCCATTGAACGCCAGGTGATACTGGAAGCCAAGATACTGGAAGTGGAGTTGAGCGACGGTTTTCAGTCCGGCATCAACTGGACCGCGTTGTTTGAGCCCGACGGCAAGAGCGTCACGATCGGCCAGACAGGGCGGAGGACCAGCAGCGAGGGCGTGGTGAGCGGCGTTCTGGCCGCCACGGGCGTTGCCGCGGGGACTCCATTCGCGGCCGCCCACGGTGTATTCTCGCTGGCCCTGGCGCTCAATGACTTCAATGCCTTCATTGATTTGTTGAAGCAGCAGGGCGATGTGCACGTGCTGTCCAGTCCGCGCGTCTCCACGGTCAATAATCAAAAAGCGCTCATCAAGGTGGGTTCGGACGAGTTTTTTGTCACCAACGCCACCGCCACCACGACCACCGTCACCGGCACGACGACGGTCACGCCCAGCGTTACACTCACGCCGTTTTTCTCCGGCATCGCCCTGGAGGTGATCCCGCAGATCAGCGATAACGGTGAGGTCATTTTGTACATCCACCCGTCCGTAAGCGAGGTGGAGGAACAAACCAAGACCATTACCACCAGCAGCGGCACCACGGAAACCAAACAAACCTTCCCGCTCGCCAAAAGCACTGTGCGTGAGTCAGACAACATCGTGCGCGCCGCGAACAATCAGGTGGTGGTGATCGGCGGCCTGATGCAGAATAGATCACGGGGCGAAAAAGCCGGCGTGCCGGGAGCGGAGGGGCCTGTCATGGGCAGCCTGCTGGGCCACAAGCGCGCCTTCTCGCGCAAGAGCGAGCTTGTGATTTTGCTGCGCCCCACCGTGGTTGAGGACGGCCATCAGTGGGCGGAATCGCTACGCAGCACCGCGGAATCCTTCAAGAGCATCAAGCGTAGCGCTCCGGAGAACGATGGTGTTGATGAGGCCCGCTGAGCTTTGGCGGAATCCGGTCCTGGCTTACAGCCGTTGTCGAGCACCAACCGGGATCAAGACCCGTCCTGGTTGGGCGCTTTCGGCGCCGTATCGAAGGAAGAGAAATGACTCCTTGTTGGGAGGACACTGCCATCTACCTTGAGCACTTTGGCCTACGTGAAACGCCGTTTACGCTCACGCCGGACACCAGCTTCTTTTACGCCTATGATTCGCACATCGCGGCGCTCAATACCCTGCTGGTGGCGGCGCGCAGCGGCGACGGCTTTATTATGGTGACGGGCGAGGTCGGCACCGGCAAGACCCTGCTGTGCCGCAAGCTGCTGGACGCGCTGCAACGGGAAAATTATGTCTCCGCCTATATCCACAATCCCTATCTTGAGCCGGCCACGCTGCTGCTGGCGATTGCCGACGAGCTGCGCATTCCCTATGAAGACAATTTGAACCAGCATCAACTGCTCAAGCTGCTCACCAGCGCGCTGCTGGAGTTTTCCGCCGCCGGTAAGCGCGTGGTGGTGTGCCTGGACGAAGTGCAGGCCATGCCGGTGGAGACCCTGGAAACGCTGCGCCTGCTGACCAATCTGGAGACCGAGAAGCGCAAACTGCTGCAAGTAGTGCTGTTCGGCCAGCCGGAACTGCACGACGTGCTGGAGCAGCCCTCGGTGCGGCAGCTCAAGCAGCGCATCGTATTTTCTTATCGTCTGGAGCCGTTGGACAAAGACGGTGTGGAGGGCTATGTATCGCACCGCCTTATGGTGGCGGGCTATAATGGCAGGCGTCTGTTTGCGTCCGACGCCATCAGCGAGCTCCACCGCCGGACCGGGGGCATCCCGCGTCTGGTCAATGTCATCTGCCACAAGGCGCTGATGGCGGCCTATGGACAGGGCAAGCGCGTGGTAGAGGGCGATCACATGCGCGCCGCGATACAGGACACCTTGGGCAATAATGCGCAAACCACGCACGTTCCAATGACGCGCACGCTTGCCTACTCGCTGCTCAGTGTCGCGGGAGTGTTCGTGCTGGTCGTCGGAATCTATCTGTTAATGCGATGAGTCTCATCAACCAGATGCTGCGCGACCTGGAGAGCCGCCGCGCACAAGCGCAAGGCTCCAAGCCCGGCGGCGTGCTAGACAACCTGTCCTGGCCGGCCCAGCCTGGCACGTCATCCGGTAACATGCTCTCCGGCCTGCGCTCGGTCAACTGGCTGCGTCTCGGCGGCATCGCGGCGGGCTTTGCCGTATTGCTGACGGTTTATCTTTGGTATAGCAGCGGCACTTCCGTTGACAAGGCTCCTGAAACCGTGGTGCAGGCGCCGGCCGCCCCCGCCCAGCAGGCAACCGATACGGAGGGCATCTCTGCCCCGCAGCAGGCCGCCGCAGAAAATATTCCCGCGCCGGCCGTTGCCACTACGGAAGCGCCGGCGCCCCAGGTCACGGAACCCGCGGCCGTTGAGACGCCGGCTGTCTCCCCTGTCGGGTCTGCGCCTGTGGCGCCAGCACCGCAGGAAGCCAAACCCGCGAGCGCCGTTGAAGCCGCCCCCCCTCGTGAACCGCGTGTGGCGCGGGCGGAGGAACAGGTCCCTCTACCCGCGCCTATCAAAAAACCCAGCGCTGAAGGGCCTGATCAGTTGGCCGAGCGTGGCTACCAGGAGGCAGTGGAGGCGCTGCAAAACGGCAAGATGGCAGACGCTCAGCGGAATCTGCGCGAGACCCTGGCGCAGCAGCCGCGCCACCACAAGAGCCGCGAGCTGCTCACGGAGATTTATCTGAGGACCGGCCGCATCAGCGAGGCGGAAAATCTGCTCGCGGCGGGCGCCATGTTGGATTCGCGCTACACCCTGTTCAGCAAGCTGCACGCGCGCCTGCTGGCGCAGCGCGGCGATATTTCAGGCGCATTGCAGGTTTTGCAGCGGCAGGCGGCGGCCGACACGGACGCCGAATACCACGCGCTGCTCGCCGCCCTTTATCAGCGCGCCTCGGATCACGGGCAGGCGGTGACCGCTTACCAGATCGCGCTGCGTCTGGAGCCGAACCAGGGCGTGTGGTGGATGGGGCTCGCCATTTCGCTGGAGGCGCAGCAAAATCCGGGCGACGCGCTGAGCGCCTACCGGCGCGCGCAGAGTTCCGGCACCCTCACCGGGGCTGCGCTGGAATTCGTGCAACGCAAGATTAATCGCCTGGAGGCGCAGACGCCGGCGCCATGATCCCACGTAAAAAGATCAGGCTCGGCGATCTCCTGGTGCAAAACAAGGAGATCTCCGAGACTCAGCTCAGCAGTGCGCTCGCCATCCAGAAAAAGAGCGGGCGCAAGCTGGGCCGGGTGCTGATCGAAAACGGTTTCATCGAGGAAGACAGGCTGCTCGATTTCCTCTCGCGCCAGTTGCAGATTCCTTTTGTTGACCTCCGGTATTACAAGTTCTCTTCCGACACCGTGCGCCTGTTGAGCGAGACTTACGCGCGCCGTTTCCGCGCCATCGTGCTGGAGGAGAAGGCGGACGAGTACCTCCTCGGCATGGCTGATCCCACCGACATCTTCGCCTACGACGAGCTTGCGCGCATACTGAAACGGCCGTTGCGCCTGGCCTTGGTGCGTGAGGCGGATCTGTTGCGCACCCTGGACACCGTCTACCGCCGCACCGAGGAGATCATCAGTTTCGCCGAGCAGCTGGGCGAGGAGATGGCGGCCAACGAATTTGATCTGGCCGGTTTGGCGCAGGCCGCCGATGTCACGGATGCGCCGGTGGTGAAGTTGCTGCAATCCATGTTTGAGGATGCGGTACAGATCGGCGCATCCGACATCCACATCGAACCGGACGAAACCGTGCTGCGCATCCGCCAGCGCATAGACGGCGTGCTGCATGAACGATTGCTGAAGGAAAAGCACATTGCCTCCGTCCTGGCGTCGCGCCTGAAACTCATGTCAGGTCTGGATATCGCGGAAAAGCGGCTGCCGCAGGACGGGCGTTTCGCCATTAAAGTCAAGGACGGGGTGATAGACGTGCGTCTTTCCACCATGCCTATTTATGACGGTGAGTCGGTGGTGATGCGCTTGCTCGATAAATCCAGCGGTCTGCTCAATCTCGACCAACTGGGCATGCCGCCCGACATGCTGCGCCGTTTCCACCGGCTGATCACCAAGCCGCAAGGCATGGTGCTCATCACCGGCCCCACCGGCAGTGGCAAGACCACCACGCTGTACGCGGCGCTGTCGCACATCAACAGCGCGGAGAGCAAGATCATCACCGTGGAAGACCCGGTGGAATACCGCATACCGCGCATCAACCAGGTGCAGGTCAATACCAGGATCGGCCTCAGCTTCGCACGCGTGCTGCGTTCCGCCCTGCGCCATGACCCGGACATCGTGCTGGTGGGCGAAATGCGCGACCAGGAGACCGCGGAGATCGGTCTGCGCGCCGCCATGACCGGCCACCTGGTGCTGTCCACTCTGCACACCAACGACTCCGTGGGTTGCGCCACGCGCCTGCTCGACATGGGCGCCGAGGGTTATATGGTGGCCGCCGCGCTGGATGCCGTGATCGCGCAGCGCCTGGTGCGCCGCATCTGTGAATCCTGCGCGGAGCCGCACCAGCCCGACGCGCACCCACTGGCCTGGCTGCAGGGTTTCACGGGCGATGCCGCGGAGAGCGCGGCGTTCCGCCACGGCGCGGGCTGCCCGCACTGCAACAACACCGGTTATCGGGGGCGCATCGGCGTGTACGAACTGCTGGAGCTAGACGAAGCGCTGGGCAATGCGTTGCGCCGCGAGGACGTGGAAGAGTTCAGGAAGCTTGCCAGACAGCGCCTCGGACACGGCACCTTGATAGAGTGCGCGCTGGATTATGCCAGGGACGGCATTACCACGCTAGACGAAGTGATGCGCATATTTGGCGAAGGCGAGGAGATGGAAGAAGTCCCGCCGCCGGCGCAGGAGCTTGCTCCCGGCGGAAAGGCCGCCGCGCGAGCGGCGCACAGTTGGTAAACCGTCATGCCGCTGTTCAACTATCAAGGCCGCAGCCTGCGCGGGGAGCTCGTCAAGGGCTCGATAGACGGAGTGAGCGCCGACACCGTCGCCAGCCAATTGTTCAACAGTGGCATCACGCCGATAGACATCGTCGAGGCGCGGCCGGAGACGGACGTCTTGATCATGTTGAAGCGCCGCCTTGGCCAGGTCAAGGTGGAGTTGTCAGACCTGATTCTGTTCAGCCACCAGATGTATACGCTCACCAAGGCCGGTGTGCCCATCACCCAGGCGCTGACCGGTCTCGCCGAGTCCACGCGCAAGCATATTTTGAAACAGGCGCTGAAGGACGTGGCGGACAGCCTGCAAAGCGGACGAGATCTCTCCAGCTCTCTCAACCGCCACCCGCATATCTTTACTAATCTGATCGTGAGCATCGTGCAGGTGGGCGAGAACAGCGGCAACCTGGATCAGGCCTTTCTGCAAATTTCAAAATATCTGGAAACGGAAAAGGACAGGCGCGACCGCATCAAATCCGCGCTGCGTTATCCCGTCATCGTGCTGTTTGCGATTGCCGTGGCCATCACTATCATCAACATCTGGGTGATCCCGGCCTTCGCCAAAATCTTCGCGGGCTTCAAGGCCGAACTGCCGTGGGCCACCAAGATTCTGATCGGGACATCAAATTTCTTTGTCGGCTATTGGCCCTATATGCTGGCCGTATTGCTGCTCGGCATCATCGGACTGCGCGCCTGGATCAAAACCGATCACGGGCGTTATGCGTGGGACCGCTTCAAGCTGAGAATACCCCTGCTCGGCGACATCCTCAACCGCGCCACCCTGGCGCGCTTCGCGCGCTCCTTTGCCATGACACAGCGCGCCGGTGTGCCGCTGGTGCAGGGGCTCACGGTGGTGGCGAACGCGGTGGACAACCGCTACATCGGCGACCACATCCTGGCCATGCGCAACGGCATCGAGCGCGGCGAGAGCGTGGCGCGCACTGCCGCGCTCTCCGGCATGTTTACCCCCATGGTGTTGCAGATGATGGGCGTGGGCGAGGAGACTGGCGCGCTGGACGCCATGATGCAGCAAGTGGCGGAATTCTACGAGCGCGAAGTGGACTATGACATCAAGAACTTGAGCGCCAACGTGGAGCCGGTGCTGATCGTGGCCATCGGCGCCATGGTGCTGATTCTGGCGCTGGGCGTGTTCCTGCCCATGTGGGACCTGGCCAAGGCCGCGCGCGGCGGAGCGTAATGAACCCGCCCCGCGCAACACCACCTCTCCCCTCTCCCTCAATCCCTCTCCCCCGAGGGGAGAGGGAAGAGCGAAGCGAAGGGTGTAGCGAAGTGAAGGGTGTAGCGAAGCAGAGGAGGAATTTATTATTTAGCCCCATCTCCCGCGTGCGGGAGAGGGCAGGGGAGAGGGTAGCACGCGGCTTTTCCCTGATTGAAATGGTGATAGTCGTCATTCTGATCAGCATCCTCTATGTCATCGGCATTGATAAATTGCTGGAAATACGTGTGGACGCCGAGCGCGCCGCCCTGGAAAACGCGGTGGGCGCGCTGCAAAGCGCCTTGAACATCGAGGTCGCGGCGCATGTCGCCCGCGATGATGTCAAGGGGCTGTATGCGCTGGAGGGCAGTAACCCCATGGACCGGCTCAGCAAAAAACCGAAAAACTACCTGGGGGAGCTCTCCGGCCCCGACCCGGCCGCCATCGAGGGCGGCGAGTGGTACTTTGACACGCGCGATGGTACATTAGTCTACCGGGTCAAGTACGGCGAATATTTTAAAACCACCCTGCTCGGCCCGCCGCGCGCGCGCTTTGCGGTGCGTCTGGATTACGACGACCTTAATGGCAACCGCGTGTTCGACAAAGACACGGAACAGATACGCGGCGTGCGGCTCGACGCCGTGGAGTCTTACGCCTGGAGTTTGAGTTAAGGTTGCCTTATGCAGTGGCACATCTTGAGTGAGACACTGCTGGAGACGCTGCTCGCCCTGCTGCTGGGCGGAGCGGCGCTGAGTTTGATCGTCGGTGTGTGGTTATACCTTTACCCTGAGCGGCTGTTCTCGCTCAGTCAGCGGCTCAATAAATGGTTTTCCACGCAATCGCTTACCCGGCCCATGGACGCCACGCGCTACATCGAGCGTACCGTATACCACAACCACCGTTGGGTCGGCGCGCTGTTCATCGCGGGCGCGGTCTATGTGCTATACCAACTGGGCTTCAATTACGACAAGACCGCCATCCTGCGCATGATGCAGGATGACAACCCCCAGCTTGCCAGTTGGTTGCTGGACTCGGCCGCTTTTATAATCGCGCTCACCAGCGTGCTGACGCTGATCGTCGGTATTTGCCTGGTCATCAGGCCCAGCCTGCTGCGCCCATTTGAAACATGGAGCAACCGCTGGTACAGCGGCGGCGACAAGCTGGCGCAACTTTTAGACCGGGTGCACCACCACCCTGACCGCCTGGCCGCGCGTCACCCACGCTTCATCGCGCTCCTGATTGTGCTAGGCAGCCTGTATGCGCTGACCAGCCTGGGCTTTATTGCGTTCACCCACGGCTGGGGTGTTTTGTCGGTGCTCTACGGATAGTGTACCCGGCGCGTCAAGATCCCCCTCTCTTTTTGATAAAAAAAGGGGGGCGGAGAGGGACTTAAGGGTGCTTGACGCGGCGGAACCTTTGCATTATAAAAACCAGCTTTGGTTGTAATGATGTCGTAAGGAAACGAGGCTCAGCTTGTTCCGAAGGGATTGCGCCAGGAACTGTGCTGCGGCACACGCGCTGGCCGGAACCAAGACAACGGGCTGCGGCCCCTAAAAAAAATTGGAGAACAAACATGAGCAAGCAACGTGGTTTCACCCTGATTGAACTCGTCCTGGTCATCGTCATCCTCGGCATCCTCGCGGCCTTTGCCGTGCCGAGGTTCGTTAATTTGGCCGGCGAGGCGCGCGAGGCCGCCGTCAACGCCTTGGCGGGCAGTCTGAGGGCGGCGGGGGCGCTGGCGCGCAGCATCTCGCTGGCCACCGGCGCGGGCGCTAATTCTACCATCAGCATGGAAGGCGCCAACGTTACCATGGTGAATTTCTATCCCGCGGGGACCGTAGCAGGCATAGGTACAGCGCTTGCGGATACGTCGGGCTATACTTCTTCTTATAGCGCGGGAACCGCGACATTCCGGCCCGCAACCGGCGGCAGCGCGACCTGTCAGGTAACCTATACTCAAGCTGCAGTTAACGGTGTACCGACCGTCACGCCGACTATCACTGGCTGTTAAGTCGGTTTCAGTCTGGTCCTGAATACACCCGGGCGGCCGGCGCCGCCCGGGTGTAGCGGTTTCCATGTTCAGCGCTAGTCAAAGGAGCCTTGCCTGCGCGCCGCGCGCAAGCAGGGTAGCATATCTTGGCCCGTTGCTATTGTCAGCGGCGCTGGTTCCCGCGCTGTGGTTCAACGGCATCCGCATCGAGTTTTTCGCCCTCTACTCCCTCCTGCTGTTTGCCGCCTTAGGCCTGCTCGCTTGGCGTTGGCACGGCGCGGGCATACGCATCCCTAACACCGCCATCGCGCTCTGGCTCAGCCTGTTCTGGCTGTGGCTCGGCATGTCGCTGCTCTGGCATCCCGTTCCCATGGTGGGGCTGAACTATTTCTGGATCATCGGCACCTTTGCGCTCGCCTTCTGGCTCTACACCCTGGCCTCTGATCAACAGCGCTGGTGGAAGCTGAGCTCCACCGCGATAGCGCTGACCGGATGGGCGCTCGCGCTCTGGGCGGCGTACCAGATGCTGGGGCGGGGGGAGGCCCCACGCTCGGTGTTTCTCGACATTAACTCCCACGCCGCGTTTTTGAATCTCATCGCGCTCCCGGCCTCGGCCTGGTTTCTCCTGCAACCGGACGGCCAGCGCCGGGCCTTGCGCCTCCTGGGCGCGGGGTTGTTTGCATTGTTCTTCGCCATCATGCTCACCAAGGGGCGCGGGGCGATTGCCAGTTTCTTCATCAGTTTTTTGCTTTTGTTATGGGTGGTGCGCGGCTACGTTCCGGTGCAACGCAGCCGCGTGCTGTTGCTGCTCGCGCTCCTCGCCTTGCTGTTTTCCAATCTGCTCTGGCAGGGCGGCGTGCTGGAGCGGCTCGGCACCCTGACCCATCCGGCCAGCGCCGATCCGGGGCGGCTGCAAATCTGGTCGCAGGCCTGGAGGATGTTGCAGGATGCGCCGTGGTACGGGATGGGCATCGGCACCTTCTGGCTGGCCTGGCCGCCTTACCGCCACCCCGCCGACGGCAGCAGCGGTTACTTCGCGCACAACGATTACCTGCAAATCTGGATTGAGGCCGGCTGGCCGGGCTTGTTGCTGTTGCTTGCGGTGCTCCTTTCCGTGCTGTGGGCTTGGGTGCGGGTGTTGCGCCACGGCGGCGCGCCGGGCGGGGTGAAGGTCGAGGCCACAGGCTTGTGCGCCGGCCTGCTCGCCATCGCCGCGCACAGTTTTTTCAACTTTAATCTCTATATTTCACCCACGCTGCTGGTGGCGGGCCTGGTGCTGGGGCGCTTTAATCAGCTCGCGGCACAGGTCAACGGCGCGCCCGTCATCCGCTTACAGCCCGCGCGCTGGCTGCGGCCGCCGGCGTATCATACGATGGCCGCTCTGCTCGTTCTGTTCCCGCTGATCTACTTTGCCACCCAGGGAGCCTCCGCCCTCTATTACCGCAGCGCCATTGAACAGGCGGGCAAGGGACAGCTTGAGCTATCTTACCGTCTGCTTGCCAAAGCGGCCAGACTCACGCCCATGGCCGACAGCGTACTCGCCACTCACGCCGACCTGGTGCGCCACCTGCTCCAGGCGGCTACGATTGCCACGGAGCAGGACAAAAAAATCCTCTACGATTACGCCCTAGATTTGCTCGCCAGGGCGGAGCGCCTGAATCCGCTGCGCCCCCAGACCTGCCTGACGCGCGGCCAGCTCTATCAGTACAACCCCGCCTTGAGCGGCGCAGGCTGGGCCGCCGGGGCGGAAGCCCAATACCGGCGCGCCCTCGCGCTGGATCCGCGTTATTATCAGGCGCGCACGCAGTACGCCACATTGCTGCTGCCTCAAGGCAGGCTGCAAGAGGCGAGACAAATGCTGGAGGCGGGCATGCCTTACACGTATCTGGAAAGCACGGAGCTTTTTACTTATTACGACCTTACGCGCCAGGTGGTGGAGTTGACGGGTGACACCCGGCAAGCCAAACTGATCGCCGACCAGCTGCAAGCCATGATCAAGGTTTCACAGGAGCGCCTCGCCGCCACGAAAGACAACAGCAAAGGTGTGAAATTGAACTGAGGCATCTGTCCGGGAAGCGAGTAAGGTGTGCTCACAAACAATAAACCAGGGCGTTATGGCCGGCCGGGGTTACAGCCTGATCGAGCTGGTGCTCACCATCCTGCTCATCTCCCTCATCGCGGTGATGGCCACTACGCTGTTTCCCGGCAGGGCCGTCAATCTCGGCGCCCAGGCGCAACAGTTGGCGGGCGATATACGTTACGTCCAGTCGCTTTCCATGACGCGCGGCGCGCGCCACTTTATCAATCTGCAGACGAGTAGTTACAGCTTCGCCAACGCCAGCGGCGCCGTGGTGCATCCCGCCACGGGCAGTACCGCACCCATGGTATTGGAAGGTGTTTCCCTGACGGCGCCGGCCGGCAGTTACGCCTTCGATGGAAAAGGCGCGCCCTACACCAGCAGCGGCGCGCTAGGCGCGGACGCCACCATCACCCTGACCGATACCGCCAGCGGCCAGACCCGCAGCGTGGTCATTACGCAACAGACCGGACGTGTGACTGTGCCATGAACACTATAACGGCCAGGCAGCGCGGTCTCTCGCTGGTTGAACTCGTCGTCTTCATCGTGGTGGTGAGCATCGCGGCGGTGGGGGTGATGCAGGGTTTGTCCAGCGCACTACGCGGCTCGCCTACCCCCGGCCAGATGACCCAAGCCACGCAATTGGCGCAAGAGCGCATGGAACTGATACGCGCCACGCGCCAGACGCAGGGTTACAGCGGCATCTATGATCCGTGCGGCGTAGCTTCGCCGCCGGCGTTCTGCAGCCAGATGCTGGGTTACACCGCGGCGTTTTCTTCGGAGCCATGGCCGGTGGACACCGACACCGCCAGATACCGGGTACTGGTGGTGACCGTGACACGCGAGGGCTCACAGGTCGCGCAATATAAAACCCTGGTGGCCAATTACTGACATGCGGGCAGCTCCCAAAATTGCCGCGCAGCCCGGGAGCGGCTTCAGCCTGATGGAGGTCATCGTCGTCATCGTGGTGGTCAGCATCATTTTCTCCGTCGGCGCCATGATCCTGGGGCGCGGTTTCGGCGCCTATTTCGGTGGCGAGAATATCACGGAACAGGACTGGCAGGCGCGCGTCGCCTTCGAGCGCATGACGCGCGACCTGCGCGACGCCCATCGCAACCTTAGCGTGGCCATCAGCGGCGCTGCGCCCAGCATGGCCATCCATTTCAGCGCCTACGACCCGGCCACGGATGCGATTACCAGCGTAAACTATGCCCTCTCCGGAACCACCCTGCAGCGCAATGGCATCGCGCTGGCGGATAATGTCAATTTGCTGGAGTTCGCCTTGCTGCAAAGCAATGGCGCCACTGCACCCCAGGCCTCCCTGGCCTATTACATTCAGGTGACCGCGAGGGTGCAGGCAAGCGGGCCCCAGGGCGACTATAACCTGACCTTCCGCGATACCATCAATCCGAGGAACTTCCCCTAAGCATGAAATGGCGGCAACAACGCGGTGCCCTGCTCATCGCTGCGGTGGTGCTGATTGCCGTCTTCGGCCTGCTGGCGTCGGTGGCGACTTATCTGTTTGTGGGCGGCAGCGCCGCCAGCGGCGACCACCTGCACTCCGCCCAAGCGTTGTTTGTGGCCGAGTCCGGTCTGGAGCACGCGGCCTATCAACTGAAGAGTGGGGTCTCCTGTGCCTCGCTCTCCTCCACCCAAACCGTGGGCGTGGGCAGCTTCACCACCACGGCGGCGGCCAACAACGCTCTCTCCACCCTGAGCAGCGCCATCACCGCCACCGATACCGTGATACCGCTGGCCAGCACCAGCGGTTTTGGCGCGCACGGGCGCATCACCATCGGCGGAGAGGCGATCAACTACGTCGCCAAGACGGCCACCCAATTGACCGGCGCCAAGCGTGGCGTGGCCGGCACCACGGCGGCCAGCCATTCCAGCGGCACCGCGGTCTCTCAAAACCAATGCCTCGTCACCTCCAGCGGCACGGTGGGCACAGCGCGCCGCGTGGTGGAGCGGGCAGTGTTAGCCGCGGGCGTTTTTCAGGGCACGTTGACCAAGCCGGTGGCGGCGGGTTCGACCAGCCAGTCTGTCACGGGTCTTGGGTTTACTCCCCGAGCCGTGATTTTTTTCTGGACTCGGCAAGCGGCCACAGGCTTTGCGCAGCATCTTAATGCTGGCGCGGGTTTTGCGACCGCTGCCGCGGAACAGCGCGCCGCCGCAGTGGTCAATGTGGATGATACCAGCGTGTCTAGATCCGGGCGCAGACGTTCAGTCTCCAATTCAATCATTTTTCTGGCTAATAATGTAGGAGCGGCTGCTCCGGCAGTGCTGGCGCAGGCCTCGTTGGCGTCATTCGATACCGATGGCTTCACACTGAATTGGAATGTTGTGAGCGATCCCAACCCCTACCTGGTGCATTACATCGCGTTGGGGGGCGGTATTACCCATGCCAAGGCAGGCAGCTTTACCTTGACCACCGCCGGGGGGAATCAAGGCGTGACGGGAGTGGGTTTCAGGCCGGATTTCATCATGTTTCTGTGGGGGCACAGAGGAGACATTGATACCTCGGAAGTACGTGCCGAGATCGGACTCGGCCTTGCCAAGAGCGCCACAGCGCGTGCCGCTGTCGTATCCGCCGTCAATCATGGCGGCTTTAGGAATAGGCAGCGCTGGCAACAGAGAATCAATCGAGCCATTCTGCTCTTGGATCCCGAGGATCCCCGTACGCAGGATGCCATCGCGGACTTCGTGTCTATGGATGCCGATGGCTACACGATTAATAAATTGGATCCACCGGCTGCTAATACAGAGATTTTTTACCTCGCACTGAAAGGGGGCGGCCATCAGGTAGGAGCATTTAATCAGCCAACTGCTGCCGGTGCTCAAACTGTTACCGGGGTTGGATTCCAGCCCGCGCAGGTGCTGCTGACCAGTTTTAATCGGGCTGCGACCACGGCTATTTCTTCGGGTGGGGCAATTTCTCTTGGAGCCGCGCGCTCTGCTGCGAGCCGGGGTGGCGTTTGGTTCCAGGAACGACCCTCTGGGAGTGTCACTGATGCCAATATGTACACCTCGAGTAGCGACGTCCTGACTCTGGCCCGAGGCCCGAGCACAGTGAACGCCAGGGCCGATCTCAGCGCCTTTGCCGCCGACGGCTTTACCCTGAATTGGACGACGGCCGATGGAATGCGCAGGCAAATTTTGTATTGGGCCATGACCCCCGGTCCCCTTGTCCCGGTGGATTGGCGCGAGGCTTATCCGTAAAGGGGCGACCCCAAATTTTCAGGTCAGAGAGGCTCAGTCTGACCCCATTTGACATAAACTATCCAAAGGGAGGGTAGGGACATGCATCGAACCGTTTCCATCGAGCGCGGCGCGGCCTGGTTTGCGGAGGGCTGGCGCTTGTTCATGAAACGCCCCGGCTTGTTGATCGCCATGACGGCGGCACTGGTGCTCATCATGCTGCTGCTGAATTTCATCCCGTTGCTGGGCGCTCTGATCAGCATGATTGCCGGGGTCATGTTGTCCGCAGGACTGTACGTCGCGCTGGACCGGCTGCATAAAAACGAGCCGGTCAATTTCAATCTGCTGTTTTCCGGCTTTGGCGAGCTGTTCAGGCCGCTGCTCATTCTCGCGCTCATATTTGTCGGCGCGGGAATCGTGATCAGCGTTGTGATCGCCCTGGTGGTGGGCGGCGGCATGATGGGTACGCAGTTGATGGGCGGCATGATGCCGGGCGGCGAGCCCGACCCGGAGGCGATGGCGAATATGCTGCAGGCGGGTTTGACGGCCTTGATGCTGGCGCTGATCCTGATGCTGCCGCTGTTCATGGCCTACACCTTCGCCGTGCCGCTGGTGTGCTTTTCCAGGCGCGAGCCGGTTTCCTCGCTCAAGGAAAGCTTCTTTGCCGTGGCGGAAAACTGGGCGCCGTTTATCGTGTTCGGCCTGATTTACCTCGTGCTCGCCGTCGCGGCCTCCATCCCGTTCATGCTGGGCTGGCTGGTGTTGCTGCCGGTGTTGTTTGCCGCGGGTTATGCCGCCTACCGGGACGTGTTCGCCGAGCAGCCCAACGTCATGATGCCGTAGCTGCTTGCGCGGCGCGGGCCAGCACCCATACCTCGATTTTCTCCACACCTGCCTTGCGCAGGGTGGCGGCGAATTCCTCCACGGTGTGGCCGGTGGTCATCACGTCGTCCACGATGGCCACATGGCGCGCGGCAAGCGGCCGGGTGATTTGAAACGCGCCCTGGATGTTGCGCCGCCGCTGTGCGGCGGGGAGCAGGGATTGCGCGGCAGTGGCGCGCACGCGCGCAGAGCTGTGATAATCCAGCGGAATGTTCAAGCGGCGCGCGATGGGCCGCGCCAGCTCCAGCGCCTGGTTGAATCCGCGCTCGCGCAGCCGTGAGCGGTGCAGCGGTACGGGGATGATCGCCTGCGGCGGTTGCGCAACATGCCGCGCCACGTGTTCCGCCAGCCGCTCGCCCAGCAGGCGCGCGAGGTGCAATTGCGCGTTGAACTTGAGCTTTTGGATCAGTTTGTCGGCCGGATAGGCATAGCGCAGCGGGCTTAGCGCGCGGTCGTACGCAGGCGGCTGCCGGGTGCATGGCCCGCACAACAGTTCGCCTTTTGTCTCCGGCAAGGGCACGGCACAACGCACGCAACACGACGTATTGACGGGCAACTCCCGCTCGCAGCCGGCGCACAACTCGCTCCCGCCGCCCGCTCCGCACATCGCACAGTAACGTGGCATCAGCCAGGATTGCATACTTTTTATACGACCGTTTACATTTGGTCCCATGTCAGGTTGACAGCCTGTAGGCAGCCGTTATCATGGCGTGATTGTAACCTGGTTGAGGGTTAAGGATCATGGGCGAGTTGCGAAGCAGCGAGCGCCCAGCCAGGGATGGCTGGGCCGGTGCGTAAGGTAAGTAGATGAAGTCCCGCCATGGACGGCCGCGACTGCTATCACAAGGGCCATAAGGAGGGGATCATGGATGCACAGTTAGCGGAGGTGGGTACGCCAGCGCGTGCGCGCGCCAGCCCTGTCAGGCTCGCCGAGGTGGAAGCGCTGTTTGATCTGCCGTTTAATGATCTGCTGTTCCGCGCGCAAACCGTACACCGCGAGCACTTCGACGCCAACGAGGTGCAACTCTCCACGCTGCTCTCCATCAAGACCGGCGGCTGTCCGGAAGACTGCGGTTATTGCCCGCAGGCGGCGCGTTATCACACCGGCGTGCAAAATCAGCCGCTGCTCGCGCTGGGGCAGGTGCTGGCGGCGGCGCGCGCGGCCAGGGAGAGCGGCGCGACGCGCTTCTGCATGGGCGCGGCGTGGCGCGGACCGAAGCAGCAGGATTTGCAGCCGGTGCTGGAGATGATCCAGGCGGTGCGCGCGCTGGGGCTGGAGACCTGCGCCACGCTCGGCATGTTGCGCGAGGGCCAGGCCGAACAGTTGAAACAAGCGGGCCTGGATTACTACAACCACAATCTTGACACCGCGCCGGAATTTTACGGCAAGATTATTTCCACGCGCGATTACCAGGACCGCCTCGACACCCTGGAGCGGGTGCGCGCGGCGGGCATCAAGGTGTGCTGCGGCGGCATCGTCGGCATGGGCGAGACGCGGCGCGCGCGCGCCGGGCTGATCGCGCAACTGGCCAATCTCGACCCGCCGCCGGAGAGCGTGCCGATTAATAACCTGGTGCAGGTGGAGGGCACGCCGCTCTACGGCGCCGAGGCGCTCGACCCTTTTGAGTTTGTGCGCACCATCGCGGCGGCGCGCATTCTGATGCCTAAAAGCCGCATCCGGCTTTCCGCCGGGCGCGAGCAGATGCCCGAGGCGGTGCAGGCGCTGTGCTTTCTCGCAGGCGCAAATTCGATCTTCTACGGCGACAAATTGCTCACCACCGGCAATCCGCGTGCGCACCAGGACCAGGCATTGCTGGGCAAGCTAGGCCTGCGTCCGGTTTAAAAATGGCGCGGCGGCTGGTTGAGCAGCTTTCCGCCGCGCTTGCCGCGCGCCGCGAACAACACCTTTATCGCTCGCGCCGTATCGTGCAAAGCGCGCCCGGCGCGGAGGTCGTCATTGACGGCAAGCGTTGTCTCTCGTTTTGCGGCAATGACTATTTGGGGCTTGCCAATCATCCTGAAGTGGTGAAGGCGCTCTTGCTCGGCGCGGCGCGTTACGGCGTGGGCAGCGGCGCGTCACATTTGATCTCCGGCTACGGCAGCGCGCATCATGCGCTGGAAGAGGAGCTGGCCGCGTTTACCCGGCGACCGCGCGCGCTGCTGTTTTCCACCGGCTACATGGCCAACCTCGGCGTCGTCGGCGCGCTCGCCGGGCGTGGCGACGTGGTGCTGGAAGACCGCTTGAATCACGCCTCGCTTCTGGACGCCGGGCTGTTGTCCGGAGCGCGTTTGCTGCGCTACGCCCATGCCGATACGCGGGATTTGGAAAAGAAGCTTGTTGCGAGAACGGGCCGGCGTATCGTCATCGCGAGCGATGGGGTGTTCAGCATGGACGGCGACATCGCGCCCGTGCCGGAGTTGTCACGCATCGCAAGGCAACACGACGCCTGGCTTATGCTGGATGATGCGCACGCCTTCGGGGTGCTGGGGAAAACCGGCGGCGGCACACAAGAACATTTCGGATCAGCCGTTGACGATGTGCCGATACTCGTCGGCACGCTGGGCAAGGCCTTGGGAACCTTCGGCGCGTTTGTCGCTGGCAGCGAGGAGTTGATTGAAACGCTGATTCAGCAGGCGCGCAGCTATATCTACACCACCGCCTTGCCGTCCGCAATCGCCGAGGCGACGCGGGTGAGTTTGCGCCTGGCGCAAACAGAACACTGGCGGCGCGAAAAACTGTTTTCCCTGGTGCGGCGCTTCCGCAGCGGCGCGGCGCGGATGGGACTTAACGTGTCACGCTCTGAAACGCCGATTCAGCCGCTGCTGATGGGCGATAATGAAACCACCCTGCGACTGGCCGAACAACTCTACGCGCGCGGTATTTTGACCGGCGCCATCCGTCCGCCCACCGTGCCCAAGGGGCAGGCGCGTTTGCGCATCACCTTTTCCGTCGCGCATGACGAACCACACGTGGATAGGCTGCTGGAGGCGCTGGCCGAGCTGGCGCCCGCCGTGCGATGACGCTGTATTGCGAAACCAGCGGCCGCGGCGCGGACCTCGTGCTGCTGCACGGCTGGGGCTTGAACGGCGCCGTGTGGCAAGAGCTGGCGCGCGCGCTGGTGCGGGATTATTGCGTTACCACGCTGGATTTGCCGGGGCATGGCCGCAGCCGCACCTTCCCGGAGCCCTATAAGCTGGAACAGTTGGCGGAGTGGGTAGTGCAACACGCGCCGCCGCGCGCGTTCTGGATCGGATGGTCGCTGGGCGGCATGGTGGCGCTGCACATCGCGGCGTATTATCCACAGCGGGTGAAGAAGCTGGCGCTGGTGGCGAGCACCCCGAAATTCGTCAGCGCTCCCGATTGGCCGCACGGCATGGAGCCGGAGCTGCTCGATCAATTTTCGGAGCAATTGCGCGCCGACTACCGCAAAACCATACAACGCTTTCTCGCTTTGCAATTGCGCGGAGTTGAGCAGGCCTCCGCCCTGTTGCGCCAGTTGCGTGAAGTGGTGTTCCGTTACGGCGCGCCGCACCGCGCCGCATTGCAGGGAGGGCTCGAGGTTTTGCGCCACGCCGACCTGCGTCCGTGCCTTGTCGCCGCGCCGATGCCCTGTCTGCTCATCGCCGGCGCACGTGACACCCTGATCCCGGTATCTGCGCAGGATTATCTGGCGGCGAATTTAACACGGGCCGAGCTGCGGCTTATCCCCGGCGCGGCGCACGCGCCGTTTCTGTCCCATCCGCTCGAATTTCGGCGCGCTCTGCGCGGCTTCCTCCATGAATGATGGCCCGCTGGACCAAAGCTACCGCATCAACAAGGTGCTCATGCGCCGCGCCTTCGACCGCGCCGCGCGCACGTACGACGACCACGCGCCGCTGCAAAAAGAAGTGGCGCTGCGCATGGCGCAGCGTCTCGACCTGGTGAAGCTCAATCCGCGGCGCGTGCTCGACATCGGTTCGGCCACGGGTGGAAGCACGCGCCTGCTCGCCCAACGTTATCCGCAGGCGGAGGTTTACGCGCTGGATATCTCCCTGGGGATGCTGAACGAGGCGCGCCGCGCCGCTCCGTTGCTGGCGGAAGGGTTTGCGCGGCGCACGGCGCTGGTCTGCGCTGACGCGGAGGCGTTGCCGTTCGCGCCGGGCAGCGTGGACCTGGTGTTTTCCAATCTGACGCTGCAATGGTGCGGCGAGCCGGAGCGCGCGTTGAGTGAAATGCGGCGCGTGCTCGCACCCGGCGGCCTGCTGATGTTTTCCAGCTTCGGGCCCGACACCTTGAAGGAGCTGCGAGAGGCGTTTGCGCGCGCGGATGGATTCGTGCACGTGCACGCCTTCCTGGACATGCACGACCTCGGCGACGCCCTGCTGCGCGCGCGCTTTGCCAGCCCGGTGATGGATGCAGAGCATTTCACCATCACCTATCCTGACGTGGATAAATTGATGCGCGATCTAAAGGCGCTCGGCGCGCACAATGTCAGCGCTGGGCGCGCGCGCGGCCTCACCGGCAAGACGCGCATGCGCGCCATGCGCGCGGCCTACGAAAGATGGCGCCGCAACAGTGTGCTGCCGGCAAGCTATGAAGTGGTGTATGGTCATGCCTGGGCGCCGGAGCTTGAGCCGCAGAAGGCGTACGATGGCGCGGTCAAGATTCCGCTGTCGAGTTTGCGCGGACGCAAAACGCCATGATACGCGGTTTTTTTATCACCGGCACTGACACCGATGTCGGCAAGACCTGGGTAACGCTGGGTTTGCTGAAAATCCTGGCCGACGCGGGTTATCAGACGGCGGCATTCAAGCCGGCGGCCTGCGGCGCTGTTGAAACGGCGCAAGGCTTGCGCAACCAAGACGCGTTGCTGCTGGGTGAGCAGGCGACGCTGCGCGCAAGTTATGACGAGGTGAATCCGTATTTTTTCGCCGCGCCCATCGCGCCGCACCTCGCCGCGCGGGACGCGGGGATACGCATTGAACTGCCGCGCGTCAAGGCGTGGTTCGACGCGCTTGCCGCGCGCGCTCATGTAGTGATCGCGGAGGGGGCGGGCGGCTGGCTGGTGCCGCTCAATGAGCGTGATACAGTCGCGGACCTGGCAAGATGCCTGGGCCTGCCTGTGATTCTGGTGGTGGGGATGCGGCTGGGGTGTCTGAATCACGCGCTGCTCAGCGCGGAGGGTATCGCGCAACGCGGCGTCAAACTCGCGGGCTGGGTGGCGAACGCCATCCAGCCGCACTTTTCCGAATTGGAGCGCAACGTGGAGGCGTTGCGCGAGCGCATCGCCGCGCCGCTGCTGGGCAGGGTGCCGTATCTACCTCAGCGTGATGTAAACCAAATCGCCGCCGGGCTGGAGGTGAAAAACATCCTTGCCGCCTTGGGGACCTTAAGCGGCTAACGAGGACTTGAGCTTTTTCAGCGCCGCGCTTTCCAATTGGCGCACACGCTCCACCGAGATGTGGTAGTGATCGGCCAGCTCTTGCAGCGTGGCCTTGCCTTCGTTCAACCAGCGGCGCTGCATGATGTCGCGGCTGCGCGCGTCGAGTTTGGCGAGACCCTGTTGCAGGCGCGTGACGTTGTCTTGTTCCGCGTCGCTTTGCTCCAGCGCGGTCGCCGGGTCGTAGCGCAGGTCGGGCAGGTAGGCCGCCGGCGCGAACGCGCCGTCTTCGTCGTCATCGTCATGCGCGTCGAAGGCGTAGTCGTGGCCGTTCAGGCGCGCCTCCATCTCTCGCACGTCTTCGGCGCGCACGCCCAAATCCCTGGCGACGTGCTGGATTTCATCGTTGCTGAACCAGCCCTGGCGCTTGGTGGCGCTCCTTAAATTGAAGAACAGCTTGCGCTGCGCCTTGGTGGTGGCGATCTTGACAATGCGCCAGTTGCGCAGGATGAATTCGTGTATCTCGGCCCGGATCCAGTGCACCGCGAATGACACCAGGCGCACGCCCACCGCCGGGTCGAAGCGCTTGACCGCTTTCATCAGGCCGATATTGCCTTCCTGGATCAAATCTTCCTGGCTCAAGCCGTAGCCGCTGTAACCGCGCGCGACGTGAATCACGAAGCGCAGGTGCGCGAGCACCAGCTTCATGGCGGCGTCGAGATCATGATGTTCGCGGAACTGCACGGCCAGGGCGCGCTCCTCGTCCACGCTCAGCATGGGCACGCTGTGCGCGGCCTGAATATATTGATGCAGGCTGCCGGCCGGCACCGCCAAGGATAAGGATGCAGTCATGGTTATCCCCCTTTTTCCACACAAATCATAGTTTAGCACTCTTACCATAAGAGTGCTAAAGCGGCTATAAAGTTCACCCTTGGGGCTTATTCAGGCTGGATGCGCCTGAGCTGCCGTCCCGCCGCCAGCCATGCGCCCGCCAATCCCAGGAAGGTACCAAGGAGGAGCAGACTCAGGCCAGAGATCATATCCAACCCATTGATTTCAAAGGAACTATTATAAAGTTCCGCCAGCGTCTTGGCTGGAGCGGCAAGCAGCCCCAGGGTGATCTCCAATAGGAGTAACGCAAACAGCGCGCCGAGCAGCCCATACAGGAGGCCGGAGTATAAAAACGGGCGGCGGATGAAGCCGTCGGTGGCGCCAATCAGGCGCATGAGCTCAATTTCCTCGCGCCGGTTATGAATCGCAAGGCGCAAGGTGTTGCCCATGATGAGCAGCACCGCGCCGGACAGCAGCGCGCCCAGCAGCCATACCGCGCGCTGCAACAAGTCCAGCAACGCGCGCAGGTGCTTGAGCCAATCGAGGTCGAGCTCGGCCGTCTCCACCTCGGGCAGGGCGGCAAGGGTTTTCAGCAACGCCTCGGCTTGCGCCGGTTCCTCCGAGGCTGGCGTCACGATCAGCAGCGCGGGCAGTGGATTCTCCCCCAGCGCGGCGAGCGCCTGATCCAGGCCGGAAAGAGCGCGAAATTCCTCCAGGGCTTGCGCGCGCGACAGGACGCGCACCTGCCCAGTGTTCTCCAGTCCGCGCACCTGTACGGCGAGTTTTTCAGCCTCATCGTCGCTGACGGAGGATTTAAGAAACAGCGAAATCTGCGCCGTGCCTTGCCAATGAGCAGCCAGGCGCTGAGCGTTTTGCAGCGATGCGTAGAGTCCGCCCGGCAGGGCGAGCGCGATGCCGATCACCGCCACCGTGAGCAAGGCGTGCAGCGGGGCGCGGTATAACTGTCCCAGGGTATTAAAAAATACGCGCGGGTGGTCGCGCAGCCAGGCGCTGAACCGGTTCGCATCCGCGCGCCGCTCCGCGCCGCGGTGCGCGACTTCGTCGCGCGGGGGCGGATAAGGGCGCTTCATGCCGTCAACGCCGCGCGCTCACCGCTCAGGCGCCCGGCCTTGAGGCTCAGGACGCGATGCGGCAGGCGCGTGATGAGATCGAGATCGTGACTGGCGATCAGCACCGTCACGCCAAATTGATTGAACTGCCGGAACAGCTCCATCACCTCGCGTGACAGGTCGGGATCGAGGTTACCGGTCGGCTCATCGGCAAGCAGGATAGGCGGCTTATGCACTACGGCGCGCGCGATGCCGACGCGCTGCTGTTCGCCGCTGGAGAGCGTGATGGGATAGGCGCGTTCTTTATTGAGCAGTCCCACCTTGTCCAGCGCGGCGCGCACGCGTCGGCCTACCTCGCTGTGGCCGTATCCGCTGATGACGAGCGGCAGCGCGACGTTGTCGAACACCGTGCGGTCATGAAGCAGGCGGTGATTCTGAAACACTATGCCGATGGAGCGGCGCAGATGGGGGATGCGCCGCTCGCCCAGCGCGGCGAGATTCTGGCCGTTGACGATTACCTGGCCGGCGCTGGCGCGCTCGATCAATGCGATGAGCTTTAATACCGTGCTCTTGCCCGCGCCGGAATGGCCGGTGAGAAACGCCATCTCGCCCCGCGCGATTTCAAACGAGAGATCGTTTAACGCCTCGAATCCGCCTGGATAGCGTTTGCCGACGTGGTCAAAGTGAATCATGTTTTATTTGCCAAACAACGCCTCCACGAACTGCGCCGCGTCGAACTCGCGCAAATCGTCCACGCCTTCACCGATGCCGATGTAGCGCAGCGGCACGCCGAGCTTTGCTGCGATGGCGAACACCATGCCGCCCTTGGCCGTGCCGTCGAGCTTGGTGACGGTGATGCCGGTCAGGCCCAGGGCCTGATGGAATTGCGCGGCTTGCGCCAGCGCGTTTTGTCCCTGTGTGCCGTCCACGATCAGCATGATTTCATGCGGCGCGGCGGGGTCAAGCTTGCTGACTACGCGCTTGATCTTCTTCAATTCCTCCATCAGCTTGCCTTGCGTATGTAGGCGTCCGGAGGTGTCCGCGATCAGCACGTCCGCCCCGCGCGCCTTGGCCGCTTGCAGCGCGTCGTAGATCACCGAGGCGGGGTCCGCGCCCTGCGGCTGCGCGATCACGGGCGCGTTGTTGCGCGCGCCCCAGGCTTGCAGTTGCTCCACCGCGGCGGCGCGGAAGGTGTCGCCCGCGGCCAGCAGCACGCTGTGGCCGGCGCGCTGCAACTGTTTTGCCAGCTTGCCGATGGTGGTGGTTTTGCCCGCGCCGTTGACGCCCACCACCAGAATCACGAACGGCCTGATGTGCGCGGGGATGCGCAACGGCTGCGCGCAGGGCGCAACAATGGCCAGCAGTTCGGCGCGCGTTGCCGCGTCCAGCGCCGCGCCGTCCGGCAATTCGCGCCTGCCTAAGCGCGCGCGCAAATTGCGCAGCACCGTTTGCGTCGCCTCTACACCCGCGTCCGCGCTGAGGAGCAGGGTTTCGATTTCCTCCAGCAGCGTCTCGTCCACCCTGGAAGCGCGAAACAGCCCGGCGAAGGCCGCGCCCAGACCGGCGCGCGCCAGCCCCTGCCTGAGGCGGGCCAGTGCGGTCAGGTTGCCGGGGTTATCGGAGGTGGTGATTTTTTTGAAACCCAACATGGATGGTCACGGTCATAGGTAGGACTGCTCAGCGCTATGTTATCATTTAAATAAAATAAATTAAGGATAGGTTCGTGTATAACCGGCTCATTTTGCTCCTGCCTTTCCTGTTCTTTCTCGGCGCGGCGCACGGCGCGGACGGCGCCACGCATGAGTTCAAACTCGACAACGGCCTCAAGATTATCGTGCGCGAAGACCATCGCGCGCCGGTGGTAGTGTCGCAGGTGTGGTACAAGGTCGGTTCCAGCTACGAGCACAGCGGCATCACCGGCATCTCGCACGTGCTGGAGCACATGATGTTCCAGGGTACGCGCAAATTCGGTCCGAACGAGGCCTCGCGCATCATCTCCGAAAACGGCGGGCGCGAAAACGCCTTCACCGGACGCGACTACACCGCCTATTATCAGCAACTGGAGAAAAGCCGCCTGCCGGTGAGCTTCGAGATCGAATCCGACCGCATGCGCAACCTGCTGCTCAAGGAGCAGGAATTCGAGAAGGAATTGAAAGTGGTGATGGAGGAACGCCGCCTGCGCACCGAAGACAATCCCGAAGCGCGCGCCTATGAGGAATTCAACGGCGTCGCGTTTCAAAACAGCGCCTATCGCAATCCGGTCATCGGCTGGATGGACGACCTGGAAAACCTCACGCTGACTGATCTTAAGGACTGGTACCGGCGCTGGTATGCACCCAACAACGCCACGCTGGTGGTGGTGGGCGACGTGGACGCGGAGCAGGTGTACAGGCTTGCACGAAAACATTTCGGCCCGCTCAAAGCCGGTAAGCTGATTCCCCCCAAGCCGCGCCGCGAGGCCGAACGGAGCGGTGAGCGCCGCGTCACGGTCAAGGCCCCGGCGGAGCTGCCCTATCTCATCCTGGGCTATCACGCGCCGGTGCTGAACAGCCTGAAGCCGGAAGACCAATGGGAGGCGTATGCGCTGGAGGTGCTGTCCGCCGTGTTTTCCGGCGGCGACAGCGCGCGTTTCCCTAAGCGCCTGGTGCGCGAGCGGCGGGTCGCGGCCAACGCCGGCGCCGGCTATAACCTTCACTCGCGTGCGGCGGATTTGTTCCTGCTCGACGGCACGCCCGCGCAAGGACGCACTATCGAGGAGCTGGAGCAAGCGCTGCGCGCAGAGATCAGGCGCGCGCGGGACGAGCCGGTGAGCGCGCAAGAGCTCGCGCGCATCAAGGCCCAGGTGGTGGCGCGCCGCATCTATGAACGCGACTCGCTCTTCGCTCAGGCGATGCAGATCGGCGTGTTGGAGACGGTGGGCTTGGGCTGGCGCGTGATGGACGAGTACGTGGAGCGCATCAACGCCGTCACCGCCGGGCAGGTGCAGCAGGTGGCGCACAAGTATTTAATTGACGACCGGCTCACGGTGGCCGTGCTGGAACCGTTGCCCATGGACCCGAACAGACTGCGCGCCGCGGCAAGCAGGGGAGGTCATGATGTCCGTTAAACATGTGTTATTGGCGGCGCTGCTGTTCGCGGCGAGCGCCGCCCAGGCCGGGCCGGCGATACAGCACTGGCAGACGCAAAACGGCGCACGTGTGTATTTTGTGTCCGCGCCCGATCTGCCCATGGTGGACGTGCGCGTGGTGTTTGACGCGGGCAGCGCGCGCGACGATGGCAAAAACGGCCTCGCCGCGCTGACCGCCACGATGCTCGCGGAGGGCGTAAAGACCGCGGAGGCGGAGCTCAACGCGGACGAGATCGCCGAACGCTTCGCCGCCCTCGGCGCGAGATTCGGCGCGGGAGCGGATCGTGAGACGGCATCGGTCAGCCTGCGCAGCCTCACCGAGACCGGATTGTTGCAGCCTGCGCTCGACCTCATGGCCGGGATACTGCGCGCGCCCGCCTTTCCCGCTGCCGCATTTGAACGCGAACGCAATCGCATGCTGGTGGGGCTGCGTCAGCAGGAGCAGTCGCCGGGCGATATCGCAAGCAAGAATTTTTATAAAGCGTTATATGCGGATCATCCCTATGCCGGCGAGCCGGGGGGCACCGAACAGACGCTAAGCAGGCTTACGCGCGAAGACGTAGCAGAATTTCATGCGCGTTACTACGTGGCGCGCAACGCCGTGGTCGCCATCGTCGGCGCGCTGACCCGCGACGAGGCCCATGCGCTGGCGGAGCAAGTGGCGGGATCACTGCCGCCGGGGGAGCGCGCGGCGGCGCTCCCCGCCGTCGCGCCGCAGCTTGCGCAGACCATTCGCTTGCCGCATCCGTCCACGCAAACCCACGTCCTCATAGGACAGATCGGCATGAGCCGAGACGATCCGGACTATTTCCCGCTCCTGGTCGGCAATCACATCCTGGGCGGCAGCGGGCTGGTGTCGCGCATCTCCAACGAAATACGCGAGAAGCGCGGCCTGTCCTACAGCGCCTACAGCTACTTCGCGCCGATGCGCGTGGCCGGGCCGTATATGCTCGGTTTGCAGACGCGCAACGACAGGGCCGATGAGGCGCTGCAAGTGCTGCGCGGCACCCTCGCTGACTTTGTCGCAAACGGCCCGGCGGAAGAGGAACTGAAGGCCGCCGGGAAAAACATCACCGGCGGCTTCGCGCTGCGCCTGGACAGCAACAGCAAGCTGCTCGATCATCTGGTGCTGATCGGGTTCTATCATCTGCCGCTGGATTATCTCGATACCTATACCAGCCGTGTAGAGGGGGTTACGCTGGCGCAAATCAAGGACGCCTTTCAGCGCCGCGTCCATCCGGAGCGGATGGTGACGGTCATCGTGGGCGGCGTTGCAACACAGCCATAACGTGCGCCTCAGGCGTCCGCGCAAGCCCCAACAGCTGCGCATCATCGGCGGCGTGTGGCGCGGCAGAAAGCTGCGCTTTCCGGAAATTGAAACGCTGCGCCCCACGCCCGACCGCGTGCGCGAAACCCTGTTCAACTGGCTTGCGCCCGTCATCGAAGGCGCGAAGTGCCTGGATTTATACGCGGGCAGCGGCGCGCTCGGTTTTGAGGCGTTATCACGCGGCGCATCCAGTGTGGTGATGGTGGACAGCGACGCGCGCGCCGTCGCCCGCCTGCGCGAACACGCGCATACCTTGCAGGCCGGCCTGCCTGTGCGTTGCACGCAGACAGGCAGCGCGGAAATTATCCAGGCCGATGCGTTGGCCTGGTTGCGTCAGCGGGAAAATCTCCCCTACCCCCTCTTTTCAAAGGGGGGGGCAGGGGGGGATTTCGACATCGTGTTTCTCGATCCCCCGTTTCACCAAAATCTCCTTGTTCCCGCGTGCGCGGCTCTGGAGAAATACGGCTGGCTGAAACCCAGGGCGACCATTTATCTGGAAGCGGAGGCGGACTATGTCCTGCAATTGCCGGTGAACTGGCGCGTCATAAAAAGCAAAAAGGCGGGCCAGGTCGGCTACCATCTGGCGCGGCGCGAGAGGGATAAGCTCATAGCCGCTTGTCCAACGGATGGTTTGCCCCTACTATGGACGCCGTATGAACATCACCGCCATCTATCCCGGCACGTTTGATCCGATCACCAACGGCCATATTGACCTGGTGGCGCGCGCGGCGCGCTTGTTCAGCCGGGTAATCGTCGCGGTGGCGGCCAACCCGGCCAAGACCCCGGCGTTTTCGCTGGATGAGCGCGTGCAACTCGCGCGCGTCGCGTTCGGCGGCATTCATAACGCCGAGGTGTGCGGGTTTGACACCTTGCTGGCCGATTTTGCAAAAGCGCGCGGCGCGAGCGTGATACTGCGCGGCTTGCGCGCGGTGTCCGACTTCGAGCACGAATTCCAGCTCGCCGGCATGAACCGCCGCTTGGCGCCGGAAATTGAAACCGTGTTCCTCGCGCCCGCGGAACAATACACCTTTATCTCATCCAGCCTGGTGCGTGAAATCGCCCGCTACGGCGGCGATGTGTCGGCGTTTGTGCCGGAGATCGTACGTACGGCGCTGCTGGGAAAAAGACGTTAGAATTTATTTCAGGCCCGATGCGGACTCTTTGAGTATCTTGATGCGGGTTTGCGCGCCGCTGTGGCCCTTGGCGGCGGCTTTTTCATACCACTGCAACGCCTCATTTTTGTCTCGTGGCATGCCCACGCCGCCTTCGTGCATGGCGCCGATGTTGTACAAGGCCTCGACGCTGCCCATCGCGGCCGCCTTGCGGTACCAGTTCATTGCCTCGACGTAATTCTGCACCACGCTCAGGCCCATTTCATATTGCACGCCCACCGTGTTGGCGGCGTCCGCGTCGCCCGCGTCGGCCTCCTCCATGAGCTGTATCATGCCGGGGGAAAGTAAAATGCCCTGTTCTTCACTGGCGACCGGCTTGCGCGGTTCCGCGTGAGCGTAGGAAGCGCAGACCAGAGTCAGCGCGATAAGCCGGATGAATACATTCCGCTGAGACATACATTGATCTCCCGCTGCTAATTCAAGACTCGAAACTTAGCAGTTCGTTGAAAAACGAACTGCTAAGCGCCAGAGGGGCGTGCCGCGCCGAAGCGAGTTGAAAAAGGCCAGGACGGCCTTTTTCAACAAACTGTTAGTCTGACGCCTCCAGTCCCAGCTCCTGGATTTTGCGCGTCAGCGTATTGCGTCCCCAGCCGAGCAATTTGGCCGCGTCCTGGCGCCGTCCGCCGGTGTGCTTCAGCGCGGTCTCGATCATGATGCGCTCGAAATTGGGTCCGGCGCTGTTGAGTAAACCGCTCTCGCCGTGCATGAGACGCAACTGCACCCAGCGCTGCAAGGCGCTCTGCCAGTCTTCACGCGCGTCATCCTGCGCGTGCGGGTGGCGCAGCTCGGGGGGCAAATCCTCCGGGTGTATCACCTGGCCGACGGTCATCACGGTGAGCCAGCGACAGGTGTTTTCCAGTTGGCGCACGTTGCCGGGCCAGGGGAGGCGGCACAACTGCACCTCGGTGTCGGCGCTCAAAATCTTCGCCTCGACGTTCAGCTCCCGCGCGGCCTGCGCCAGGAAGTGGCGCGCCAGCGCAGGGATGTCCTCGCGCCGCTCGCGCAGCGCGGGAACGTGCACGCGAATCACGTTGAGGCGGTGGAACAGGTCTTCGCGGAAACGCTCCTGCTGCACGCGCTGCTCCAGATTCTGGTGCGTGGCGGCGATGATGCGCACGTCCACCTTCACCGGCTGGTGGCCGCCTACGCGGTAGAACTCGCCGTCGGCCAGCACGCGCAGCAATCGGGTCTGCAATTCCGCGGGCATGTCGCCGATCTCGTCCAGGAACAAGGCGCCGCCGTTGGCCTGCTCGAAGCGTCCGATGCGCTGCTGCTGCGCGCCGGTGAACGCGCCGCGCTCGTGGCCGAACAGCTCCGACTCCAGCAGATCGCGCGGAATCGCCGCCATGTTGAGCGCGAGGAAGGGCTTGTCGGCGCGCGGACTGTGCCGGTGCAGCGCGCGCGCCACCAGCTCCTTGCCCGTACCCGACTCGCCGGTGATGAGCACCGTCATGTGCGAGCGTGACAGCCTGCCGATGGCGCGGAACACCTCCTGCATGGAGGCCGCCTCGCCGATGATTTCAGGCGTGAACGGCGCCTGGCCTTGCGCGTCCGCGCTCCGCTGATTGCGCTTTGCCCTGAGCGCGCGCTGCACCAGGTTCACCGCCTCGTCCACGTCAAACGGCTTGGGCAGATACTCGAATGCTCCGCGCTGATAGGCGGCGACGGTGCTGTCGAGATCGGAGTGCGCGGTCATGATGATGACCGGCAGTTGCGGGTAACGTTGCTTGATCTCGCTCAGAAGCTCCAGGCCGTTGACGTCGGGCATGCGGATGTCGCTGATAAGCACATCCGGCGTCTCGCGCGCGAGCGCGTGCACCACGCCGCGTCCGCTTTCGAAGCAGCGCACCTGCATGTCCACTCCCTGCAGGGCCTTTTCCAGCACCCAGCGGATGGAGCGATCGTCATCTATCACCCACACGGTTATTTTTTCCGACATGGCGCGCTCTACTCCCTGATCCGCGTTGCCGCGAAGACGGTTGTGGACGACGCGCTCGCAGCCGGGGACACGGTTTGCAACGGCAACAGAATCGTGAACACGGTATCGCCGGGGCGGCTCGTGCACTCGATCAATCCGTCGTGCTGGTTGATCAGCGTTTGCGCGATGGACAGGCCGAGGCCGGTGCCATTGGCGCGTCCGGTGACCATGGGGTAAAAAATGTTATCCATAATCTGCAAGGGTATGCCGGGACCGCTGTCCGCGATCGTGATGCGCGCCACCAGGCGATGGCGTTTGTGGCCGATGTTGCACGCTCGCGCGACGCGCGTGCCGAAGCGTATCATGCCCTTGCCGCCCAGGGCCTGGACGGCATTGCGCGCGATGTTGAGCAGCGCCTGGATCAACTGCTCCGGGTCGGCTGACAATTCCGGTAGGCTGGGGTCATAATCGCGCCGTACCTCCACGCCCTGATGGGTTTCGGCCAGCACCAGGCTGCGCACCCGCTCCAGCACCTCGTGAATATTGATCATCCGCCGTTGTGGTGGACTGCTAGGCGTAAGGACGCGTTTCAAGAGATTTTGCAAACGGTCCGCCTCGCCGATGATCACGCGGGTGTATTCCTTGAGAGTATCCGAATCGAGTTCGCGCTCCAGGAGCTGCGCCGCGCCGCGCAAGCCGCCGAGAGGATTGTTGATTTCATGCGCCAGTCCCTTGAGCACCGTGCGGTTGGTTTGATATTGCGCCAGACGCGCCTCCTCGCGCGTGATGCGCAGATGCTGGTCCACGCGCAACAGCTCCACCAGGAGCTTGTGATTGCTGAGCGGCGTCACGCTGCTGTCCACGGCCACGGGTTCCTGATGGGGTAGGTGCAGGCTCAAGCCGCGCTCGGTGTAAGGGTGCTGGTTGATGAGCGCGCGTCTCAATGCCTCCAGGTAGGCGTGCGCCTCCGGCAACAGGCTGCTGAGCGAGAGGCCGCGCGCCTGACGCGCGGACAGCGCCAGCAACATTTCCGCCGCTGGATTGAGGTAGGCCACCTTCAGTGCCCCATCCAGAAGCAGCACCGCCGTATTAAGATTCTCGATGATGGACGGATACAGCTTAGCCGCGCTCATATCAAAGGCTATAGCAAGACCCAAACCAAGTCGCTCGCGTTCTTAAAAAACGTATATAAAACAATTTGTTAATAAATAGACGGCGGATCCTGTCGCGGGTGGCTGAACATGGTACGCACTATTATGGTGCATCAAAATAGAAAAAAACAAGCCAGGAGGAGCCGTGGCAGTTCGTTGGAGAACAAATTGCGAGGCGCTATGGGCCGCGGATGGCCTTTTTTCAACCAAGTGCTGAGATGCCAGAAGGGGAACTCAAGGGGCTCTTCTTATTGATACGCGCAGAACGTGAAACACGATGGAGCCGGTGTCGCCCACGGTGTTGCCCTCGCTGTCTTTTACCTCTACCCGCAGGTTGTGCGTGCCGCGGTCTACGTTAAGCAGCCGGAATAGGGGTTCGGTTTGCGGCGCGCCGAAGGGTGCGCCGTCCAGGTTCGCTATGAAAACGTGGCCGAGCTTGGGATCAAACGCGGGTTCCAGGGCGATCTCCACCTCCACGTTGCCGTCATTGGCGCGCACGGCCTCATCGTTTTTGGGTCTGACGATGGCCACCTTGCTGTAACCCTTGAATTCAGGCGCCGCGGCGGGTTTTTCACCCGGCCCGGCTTCGATGGGAGGAGTGGGCGCGGTGGCGGGGATAGGTTTGACTTCGACCGCCGGGGGCGGCTCTTTGGGTAACTTTATTTCCTCGGCGCCGGGTTGCGGCTGGTCGGAGTACACGGTTGTGCCGTCCGGTCCGACCCACTTGTAAATGGCGGCCTGCGCCAGCAGCGGCGTGCAGGCTAATACAAGCGCTAGCCGCGATCGTCTCATGCAAAATGCTTGTGTCGGTTCTGCGCGCCTTAAGCCGTCCTACATGACTCTTTGCAGAAAGGAACTCCCGGTTTCGGGCAGGGCGGCGTGTTCGCTGAGGTCCTGCGACTTGTCGCTGTGTTTGCACTGTCCCTCGTAATAGGCGCCCGCCTCGATCGTCAGCGTTTCGCGCCAGCCAATGTCACCGGTGACCTTGGCGCTGCGCCCGAGTTGCACGGTGCGCGCGTGGATCGCGCCGCGCACCTCCCCCTGCACGATGACCTGTTCGGCGTTGGCGTTACCGGTGATCCTGGCGCTTGCGCCGACGGTGAGGCGGCCCGCGGTCACGTCGCCTTCGACGGTACCGTCCACCTGCAGTTCGCCGTCAGTGGTGAGGTTGCCCACCACGCGCAGATTGGCGCTCAAGATGGAAGGGGCGTTGCCGTTTTTGCTCACGACCTTATCCTTTTTCGAGAACATATTTGCCTGCCTTGAGGAATTTGGCCGGGTCTTGCGGCACGCCGTTGAACACCACTTCGTAATGCAGGTGCGGCCCGGTACTACGTCCGGTTGAACCCATCAAACCGATTCTATCACGATAGGCAATCTTGTCGCCCGCCCGGACCACGATTTTGCTCAAATGCCCGTGGCGCGTCTTTATCCCCAGGCCGTGGTCTATTTCCACCATGAGTCCGTAAGGGCCGTTGCGGCCAGCGAAGGTCACCGTCCCCGGCGCGGTGGCATAAATGGGCGTGCCTTTCGGCGCGGCGATGTCCAGGCCGTAATGTACCGCGCTGCCATGCGTAAAGGGGTCGCTGCGCGCGCCAAAACCGCTCGTCACATTGCCGGCCTCGACGGGTATGCCGAGCGGCAGGCGATTCAATACGGAGCGCAGCCGGGACCAGGTGCTCAATTGCTGGTCGAGTTGTCCCATGTTGGTGGGAGGTGCGGCAAGAAGGCCGGACAGCCCGCTATAGGGGGCGCGGTTTTGATCGGCTTCGGGATCAATCAAGGGCCCGCCCACGCCTCTATTGGCGCCGGGCTTGCTTGAACTGGGCAGCAATTGATCCAGTTTGAGGCCGGTGAGGGCGAGCGCGCGTCCCATACGCTGCACATCGGATTGGGTATGCTCCTGTACCAGCGCCACCATCTCTTCATGGGTGGCCTTCATTTCGGCCAGGCGGCTCAACGAATTTTGCAGATAATCTTGCAGTTGCGCCACTTGATGGGCGAGGGTCTCACTTTGAGCCTTGAAGGCGCCGGATTCGGACGTCAGCCGTTTGATCTCCGCCTCCTGCAGGGCGATGCGTTCGGCATCGGTGATGGTGGCGAACTCACGGTAACCAGTCCAGCCGCCCCATGCCAGTAACAGCGCGGCGCACGTAATCTGTACGCCCGGCGCGAAGGAAATGAAGCGTATCCGCCCCTGGCTGCGGTAGAAAAGCTGGCGTTCCGGGAACAGGCGCTTTATTAACACTTTGATTTTCAGGAGTTTCATCACCCCCTCCCTGCCGCTTGATGATTGTTAGACTATAGTCAGCCGTGAATTAGATTACATTCTCGCCCGAAATGCAACCTAAAACCACCCCGGTTTTTCGCTCCATTTTAAATTCAGTCTTTCAATTAGACTAGATCTAAGTTGCGGGCAACCGCTATCTATGGTCGGCTGCAGGAATCGCGCCAAAGCCGCATAAAACGTCCCCCGTACGGGGGACGTAGGCTTCAAGCACTGCTTACAGGCTGTAGTACATGTCGTACTCAATCGGATGCGAGGTCATGCGCAGGCGCGTGATTTCCTGCATCTTGAGCCCGATGTAGGAGTCAATCACGTCGTCAGTGAACACACCGCCCTGCTTGAGGAAGGCGCGATCCTGGTCCAGGTGTTCCAGCGCCATCTCCAGCGAATGGCACACCTTGGGGATTTGCGCCTCTTCCTCCGGCGGCAGATCGTACAGGTCCTTGTCCATCGGTTCGCCCGGGTGAATCTTGTTCTGGATGCCGTCCAGGCCCGCCATCACCATGGCCGAGAAGGCGAGGTAGGGATTGGCGGTGGGGTCGGGGAAGCGCACCTCGATGCGGCGCGCCTTGGGGTTGGCGACATACGGCACGCGGATCGAGGCCGAGCGGTTGCGCGCCGAGTAGGCGAGCATCACCGGGGCCTCGAAGCCGGGCACCAGGCGCTTGTAGCTGTTGGTGCCGGGGTTGCAGAAGGCGTTCAGCGCGCGCGCGTGCTTGATGATGCCGCCGATGTAATACAGCGCCAGCTCCGACAACCCAGCGTACTTGTTGCCGGTGAACAGGTTCACCCCGCCCTTGGCCAGCGACTGGTGACAGTGCATGCCGGAGCCGTTGTCGCCCACCAGCGGCTTGGGCATGAAGGTCGCGGTCTTGCCGTATTGATGGGCGACGTTCATCACCACGTACTTCAACACCAGGAGTTCGTCGGCCTTCTTCACCAGGGTGTTGAACCGGGTGGCGATTTCGTTCTGGTTGGCGGTGGCTACCTCGTGGTGATGGGCTTCCACCACCAGGCCCATTTCCGTCAGCGCGAGCGACATGGCGGAGCGGATGTCCTGCGATGAATCCACCGGCGGCACCGGGAAATAACCGCCTTTCACGCTCGGGCGGTGGCCGATGTTGCCGCCTTCAAATACCTTTTCCGAATTCCACGCCGCTTCCTCGGAGTCTATCTTCACGAACGAGCCGCTCATGTCCGAGCCCCAGCGGATATCGTCGAAGATGAAGAATTCCGGCTCCGGGCCGAAGTAGGCGGTGTCGGCGATGCCGGTGGATTTCATGTACGCCTCGCAGCGCTGCGCCAGCGAGCGCGGGTCGCGCTCATAGCCCTTCATGGTGGAGGGCTCCACGATGTTGCAGCGCAACAGCAGGGTCGGCTCATCGGTGAAGGGGTCCATCACCGCCGTGTCCGCGTCCGCCATGAGGATCATGTCCGACTCCTGAATGCCCTTCCAGCCCGCGATGCTTGAGCCGTCGAACATCTTGCCGTCCTTGAACAGGTCGGCGTCCACGGTGTGCGCCGGCACGGAGACGTGCTGCTCCTTCCCCTTGGTGTCGGCGAAACGGAAATCAACAAACTTGACATTGTTGTCCTTGATCATCTTTAAAACTTTTTCTGACATGAAACTCTCCTGCTAGTAATGGCTTAGATAAGGAATCGGCGCTGCTTGTGGTTATGGAGTTGCAATTGACAAAAAATCATTTTGGCACGAAACGTGCCATTTATAAATCCCTAATTTTGCTTTTGTTTTTAGAAACAGCCCAATACTATATGCCCCATGTTGGGGCAATAAAAATCTATGTGCACTAAAGTGGTGCATGCAAATCGGAAGTCTTCAATTTAACCTACTTAGCCAGCGGCGCATATCGCGCTATACTAACAATTTTGCCATCGCCAAAGCTACGCGTGAAACCCGCCCTTCGTCCCGCGCCCCAAAGTGCCCGCCCGCCCGCTACCTTCCAGGAGCTGATTGTGCGCTTGCAGGATTACTGGTCGCGCCAAGGCTGCGCACTGTTGCAGCCGTATGACCTGGAAGTGGGCGCGGGCACGTTTCATCCGGCGACGTTTTTGCGCGCCGTTGGGCCGGAGCCGTGGCGCGCGGCCTACGTGCAGCCCTCGCGCCGTCCCAAAGACGGGCGTTACGGCGAGAACCCTAACCGTTTGCAGCATTACTATCAGTATCAGGTGGTGCTGAAGCCCTCGCCCGACAACATTCAGGATATCTATCTCGATTCGCTGCGCGCGCTGGGACTCGACATGAGCGAGCATGACGTGCGCTTCGTCGAGGACGACTGGGAGTCGCCCACCCTCGGCGCCTGGGGCCTGGGCTGGGAGGTGTGGCTGGACGGTATGGAGGTGACGCAGTTCACCTATTTTCAGGAGGTCGGCGGCTTGAAATGCGCGCCGGTGCTGGGCGAGATCACCTACGGCCTGGAGCGCCTGGCCATGTATCTGCAAGGGGTGGAAAACGTGTTTGATCTGGTCTGGACGGACGGGGTGAGCTACGGCGACGTGTATCACCAGAACGAAGTCGAACAGTCCAGATACAATTTCGAGCACAGCAACGTAGACTGGCTGTTCCGGTTGTTCGGCGAGTTTGAGGCCGAGGCCCAACGCCTGATGGAAGCGAAACTCACCCTGCCCGCTTTCGAGATGGTGATGAAATGCTCGCATACCTTCAACCTGCTCGACGCGCGCGGCGCAATCTCCGTCACCGAACGCGCCGCCTACATCGCGCGCGTGCGTAACTTGAGCCGGGGGGTGGCGCAGAGCTATTACGATGCGCGCGAGGCGCTGGGCTTCCCGATGCTGGGCAAATCCCCCCGTTCCCCCCTTTGAAAAGGGGGGCGGAGGGGGATTTTCCTTCCAATCCATCTTCACTCAAATTAAAGAATATGCAAGACAGCCTGCTCATTGAGCTGCTCACCGAAGAGCTGCCGCCCAAGTCGCTGCTTAAACTTTCCCAGGCCTTTTGCAAAGGAATATTTGAAGGGCTGAAGGAACAGGGCCTGGTCGCGGCGGACGCTGACTACGCCAAGGCCGTCACCGAGTATGCCACGCCGCGCCGCTTGGCGGCGCTTATCAAGGATGTGCTGGACAAACAGCCGGAGCGCACGATTGAACGCAAAGGCCCGGCGCTCGCCGGCGCCTTGGACCAGAATGAAAAACCCACGCCCGCGCTCATCGGTTTCGCCAGGTCTTGCGGCGTCGCCGTCGAAAAACTCGAAAAACAAAGCGACAAAAAAGGCGAATACTTCGTGTTCCGCGCCAGGCAGCCCGGCGAGGCGCTGGAAAAACACCTGGCCGCCATCGTTGCGGGCGTGATTAAAAAGCTCCCCGTCGCCAAGCTGATGCGCTGGCGTGGAGGCGAGGTGGAATTCGTGCGCCCGGTGCATGGGCTGATTATGCTGCACGGCGGCAGGATAGTGCCGGGCGAAGTGCTGGGGCTGAAAAGCAGTAACAAAACATCAGGCCACCGCTTTCTTGCCGGTGGTGAGCTGGTTATTGCAAAGGCCGATGACTATGAGCGCGCACTGGAGCAGCAGGGAAATGTGATTGTTAAGCACGAGGCACGCTGTGACTCGATAGCCGGTCAGCTCGATGCCGCCGCGCGGGGCTTGGGCGATTCGGTGACCTGGAGCGTAGGAGATAATATCGAATTGCTGAGTGAGGTGGCCAGCCTGGTCGAATTTCCAGTGGTGTATGCCGGTAGTTTCGACGCAGCGTATCTGGAAGTGCCCCAGGAATGTCTGATCGTCAGCATGCAACAGCATCAGCGCTATTTTCCATTGCAGCAATCGGGCAGATTATTGCCGCGCTTTTTATTCGTCAGCAACAATAAGGCTGATGACCCCGCTCACATCATCCGCGGCAACGAGCGCGTGCTGCGCGCGCGTCTTTCGGACGCCGGGTTCTTTTTTGAACAGGACAAAAAGGTAAAACTCGAAGACCGTGCGCCGAAGCTCGCCAACGTGGTGTATCACAACAAGCTCGGCAGCCAGTTGCAGCGCGTGGAGCGCATCCGGAAACTCGCCGTGGAGGTCGCCGAGCGGCTCAAGGAAATGAAGTTCGCGGCGGACATCAAACAGGTCGAGCGCGCGGCCCGGCTGTGCAAGGCCGATCTGCTCACCGGCATGGTGGGGGAGTTCCCGGAGTTGCAGGGCGTTATGGGCTATTACTACGCGCTGCACGACGGCGAAGCCCTTGAGGTGGCGCAGGCGATTCGTGAGCACTATGAGCGTGTGCCGCGGAGCGCTACGGGAATTTGCGTCGGCCTTGCCGACAAACTGGATACGTTGGTCGGCATACACGGTGTCGGACTGATACCCGGCGGCGACAAAGACCCGTTCGGGCTGCGGCGCGCCGCCTTGAGCGT
>JBGFRC010000004.1:0-69773 GCA_041695325.1 Pseudomonadota bacterium | reverse complement strand
TTATACCCGTCGCTCTCTTTTGCAGAGCCGGACATGCGTGAGGGGCTGTGGGAAATCACGGTAAAAATGGATATGCCGGGCATGCCAATGCAGATGCCTCCTATGACGCATACCCAGTGCATAACAAAGAAAGATGTGATTCCTCAGAAGCCGGAGAAAAACCAGGACTGCAAAACAATAAGTTCAAAGACAAGCGGCAATACAGTATCATGGGTCATACAGTGCCGCGAGGAAGATGGAGCTACTGCCGAAATCTCAGGCAAGGTTACATACAGAGGCGACAAATTTGATGGAACAGTTGATATGACCGAAAACCAGCCGGGCGAAGGCGAGATGAAGATGACACAGCACATGAGCGGGAAGAGGATAGAGGATTGCAGGTAGAATAAGCGGTTAAATATTGGTAGCGTAATCAAGGAGCGGAGTTGTCCGCGGACAAGATCGCGCGCATCGAAAACAACCCTATGGTGAGAGGTATCACCAGCAGCGGGGCGGTGATCAGCGCCGTTGTTGAGGCGGGGCGTGTATACCGGGTGGAGGCCGAGATCATGCGCGAGCAAGCCTGCAAACCGAAGCCGACTGATATCACACGTTAATGAGGGAGGGAATCAAGATGGAAACGACATGGATACTGGTGGCTGATCGCAGCAAGGCAAAATTGTTTGAAAGCAAGGGGGGCGGTAAGCCCTTGCAACACGTGCAGGACATCCTGCACCCGGAGGGTCATCTGCACAATCAGGACATCGTCTCCGACAAGCCGGGACGCATCTTCACCAGCTTTGGAGAGCGGCACGGCTTCAGCGGACACCATGAACCCACCGAGAACGTCACGCGCCAGTTTGTCCTGCACCTGGCGGATTTTCTCAACGACGGGCGCACTGCCCATTCCTACAACAAACTGGTGCTGGTGGCGGAGCCGGGGTTTCTGGGCGAGCTGCTGAACGCCCTGAACGGCCAGACCGCGAAGCTGGTGAGCAAGACCATCAAGAAAGACCTTATGCACCTGAAGGCGGGCGATTTGCAGCAATACGTGGTAGAGGGGTGACGCGCGTTACAGTCTCCCGCTTCGGGAGATGCCGCGCACCAGGCGGAAGGTAAACCACAGGGCGAGCGCGTAACCGAAGAGGGCGAGCAGCGGCATGCCGGCGAGGCGTGGGCCGAGGCTGTTCTGCATCAGCAGCGAGGCGGCGATGTACAGCCCGAGGGTGACAAGGGCAAGCGCCATGCGGTTGCTGCTGCGGTCAATGTGGCCCTCCAGGTCTTCCAGGCCGTGATGCTGCAAGCGCAACTGCAATCCTTCGCTGCGCAAGCGGCGCACCAGCGCGCTTAACGACGCCGGCAGCTCCTGCGCCGCCAGCCCGGTTTCGTAGCGCAGGCGCGCGGTCGCCTGCTCGATGCCGGCCTCGCGCGCGGACGCCTTGAGCGCCTGCTCCGCCTTGCCCACCAGGCCGTCCATCAGGTTGAAGTGCGGATTGAGGCAGCGCACCGTGTTTTCCATCAGAAACAGAGCGCGCATCAGCACCAGCAGGTTGTGCGGAATGCGGATATTCTGGCCGCGCCCGATGCGCGCGATGCGCGTGAAGGCCTCGGCGAAGGACCAATCCTTGAGCGGCAGCGTGGCGAAGTCCGCGATCAGCTCGTCCAGTCCGTGCTGGAATTCCGCGCGGTTCAAGGTCCCGCCGAACACGCCGAGGTCCAGATAACTGTCCAGCATCCAGGCGCTGTCCTGTCGGATGAAGGCCTGCATGAAGGCGGCGAGATTCCTGCGCGTCGCGTGATCCAGAAAACCGACCAGGCCGAAATCGTGAAAACAGATGCGCCCGTCGTTCATGACGAACAGGTTGCCGGGATGCGGGTCACCGTGAAACACCCCCAGCACGAAAAACTGGTGCAGATAGGCGTCCACAAAGGCTTGGGCCAGCGGCGGCCCCTTTTCGGCAAAACCGAGATCGCACACGCGCAGGCCGCCGCTCATCTCCTGCACCAACGCCGATTCGCTGTGGAGCTCATCCACCACACCCGGTATGTGCACGCTGGGCCAGTCCTTGAAGGCCTCGGCGAAGCGCCGGATGCTGCGCGCCTCCTGACGGAAGTCGGTTTCCTTGCGCAGGTTGGTCCAGATTTCCTGGATGATGTCCAGCGGCTGGTAGCGCTGCAGGCCGGGCATGAACACCAGCAGCATGCGCACCAGCGTTCTCAGCATGCGCATGTCGCGGTCTATCTGAAGCTTGATGCCGGGACGGCGCACCTTGACCACCACCAGCCGGCCGTCGGGCATGCGCGCCTTGTGCACCTGCGCGATGGAGCCGGCGGCAAACGCCTGCGCGTCAAATTCGGAAAACAGTTCGTTGATGGACTTGCCGAGCGCGCTTTCTATCTCGCGCACCGCCAGCGCGCCGGGGAAGGGCGCCACCTTGTCCTGCAAATCCTGCAGCGCGGCAAGATAATCCTCCGGCAGCAAGTCGTGGCGCAGGCTCAATCCCTGGCCCAGCTTGACGAAGGTCGCGCCCAGGCCTTCCAGCGTATGACGCAATTTCTGCGCGGGCGACAGCGTGCTGCGCCACAGGCGCAGCGCCGTCAGGCCGCGCCAAATGAGATAACCACACAGCGCCGCGGCTATTTGCGCAAATCTTCCCAGGTGTGGCATGCGTTTCTTGATCTCCCCTTGATGCGATTATAGTTGACGAATCTTTCCATTTCTTGATGGAGATCAAGGTCTGAGGCGGTGGCTGGCGTTAACTTTTAGAGGCAAACAGAGAGGAGCATCCGCAATGAACACGCAAACCCAACCGTCACAGGCGCCGGAGACGCGGAGCGATACTGCGCAGCACGAACGGGAAGCCTATGAAAAACTGCGCCTGGAGGTGAAAAAGATACTGGGCCAGGCGCTCGACGCGGTGAGCGCGGACAACATCAAAAGCGCGCTGGAGAGCGCCACCAAGCGCCTGAAAGAGGCGGGCGAATACACCGGCGTAACGGTGAGCAAGGTCAGCGCGGCGCTGAAGAAGGATTTGGCCAGCTCCTATCAGGCCATGAAGCCACAGGCGCAGGCCCTGGGGGAAACGGCCGGCGGCCTGCTGGAGGCGTGGCGCGACAGGGGCGGCAGGGCACTGGCGCAGGCGGCCAAGGCGCTGGGCGAGTGGAGCAGTCAGTTCGGCGGCAAGCTGGACGCGATGCTGGTCTACCACGCCGGCGACATCACGCACGGCGGCGAGTTTGCGTGTTTGAGCTGCCAGCACACGCTGAGCGTGCCGAAGACCGGCCACCTGCCGCCGTGTCCCGCGTGCCTGAAGACCGAGTTCCGGCGCGTGAAGTAGGGCCATGAAGGCGCTCATCATCAGCGCGGATAACTTTGAAGATTCAGAATTGCTGGTGCCGTATTACCGCCTGAGGGAGGCGGGCGCCACGGTGGACGTCGCCTCTTTAAAAAAGGGGGCCATCAGCGGCAAGCACGGTTACGCGATAGAAGCCAATCGCACGCTGCATGAGATCAAGCCCGGCGACTATGATCTGCTGGTGCTGCCCGGCGGCAAGGCGCCGCAAGCAGTGCGTACCGACAAGGCGGCGCTGGATATCGTCAAGACGTTTTTCCTCGACAACAAACCGGTCGCCGCGATCTGCCACGGCGCGCAGGTTTTGATTTCGGCGGGCGTGATGCGCGGGCGGCGCGCCACCTGTTACCAAACCGTGGCCGACGAGCTGCGCCTGGCGGGCGCGGAGTATGAAGACTGCGAGGTCGTGGTGGACGGCAATCTCATCACCTCCCGACAGCCTTCCGACCTGCCCGCGTTCATGCGCGAGATAATGAAAAGGCTTACACACAAGGAGGAGGCGTTATGCCCATAGGCGAGCTTTGCAGCAGAGAAGTGGTGTTTGTCACGCGCGGCGAATCCATACGCGCCGCCGCGCAAATTATGCGTCAGCATCACGTGGGTGACGTGGTGGTGGTGGAGGAAAAACCCGCGCAGCGCGAGCCGGTGGGCATCGTCACCGACCGCGACATCGTGATCGAGGTGATCGCCAAGGATTTGGACCTCGACTCGGTGACCGTGGGCGACATCATGAGCTTTAATCTGGTCACCGCACGCGAGACCGATGGCATCTACGAGACCATCCAGTTCATGCGCACCAAGGGTGTACGCCGGCTGCCGGTGGTAAACAGCAAAGGCGGCCTGGTAGGCATACTCACGGTGGACGACATCATCGGGCTGTTATCGGAAGAGATGATGGAGCTCGCCAAATTGATTTCACGCGAACAGGCCCTGGAAAAAAAGAAAAAGCGCTAGGCAGAACCGTCTGAAAGAGGGCCGCCACACGTCCGTTTCTCGTGCGCCGCGCGATGCAAAGCGCGCGCCGACGGTGCATAATGCCGACGTGGCCGCGGTGTTTGAGGAAATCGCCGATCTGCTGGAGATCGAAAACGCCAATCCATTCCGCGTGCGCGCCTACCGCAACGCCGCGCGCCTGATCGGCGACTTGAATCGCGAGCTCGCCGACATGCTGGCGCAGGGCGCCGATCTCACCGAATTGCCGGGCATCGGCGCGGACCTGGCCGGCAAAATCCGGGAGATCGTGAGCAGCGGCGCCAGCGCCATGCTGGTGAAGCTGCGCAAACGCACCCCGCCCGCGCTCATCGAGCTGTTAAAGCTTCCCGGCCTCGGCCCCAGGAAGGTCAAGGCGCTGTATCAGGAGCTGGACATCCACAGCCTCGATCAGCTCGCGCGCGCCGCGCGCGACGGACGCATCCGGAATGTGCGCGGCTTCGGCGCCAAAACAGAGGCCAAGATACTGGACGCCATCGCCGCCCAGGCCGGGTCCGCCGGGCGCTTCAAGCTTGCCACCGCCGCGCAGTACGCCGAGCGCCTGGTGGCGTATCTCAAGGCTACTCCAGGCGTGAGCCGCGTCATCGTGGCGGGAAGCTTCCGGCGCTGCAAGGAAACGGTGGGCGATCTCGATATCCTGGTGACGGCGGGCCGCGGCAGCCCGGTGATGCAGCGCTTCGTGAACTACGACGAAGTGGCCGAGATTCTGGCCCAGGGCACGACGCGCGCCACCGTGCTGTTGCGCTGCAAGCTGCAGGTGGACGTGCGCGTGGTGGCGGAGGAATCCTACGGCGCAGCGCTGCATTATTTCACCGGCAGCAAGTCACACAACATCGCGGTGCGCAAGATGGGGCAGGAGCGGGGCCTCAAGATCAACGAGTACGGCGTGTTCCGCGGCAGGCAACGCATCGCGGGCGCAACCGAGGAGTCGGTGTACACTGCCGTGGATCTGCCCTACATCGAGCCGGAGCTGCGCGAGAACCGCGGCGAGATCGAGGCCGCGCGCGGCGGCAGATTGCCCAAGCTGGTTGAACTCGGCGATTTGCGCGGCGACCTGCACGCGCACACCAGCGCCACCGACGGACGCAACACCCTGCGCGAGATGGCTGAGGCCGCCCAGGCGCGCGGCCTTGAATACCTGGCCATCACTGAGCATTCGCGCCGCCTTACCGTGGCGCGCGGACTTACGCCGCAGCGTTTGCTCGCGCAGATGGACGAGATTGACCGTCTGAACGCGGAGTTAAAAGGCCTCATGCTGCTCAAGGGCATCGAGGTGGATATCCTCGAGGACGGCGCCCTTGATCTGCCCGACGGTCTGCTGGGCAAGCTCGATCTCGTGGTGGCGGCGGTGCACAGCCGTTTTGATTTGTCGCGCGAGAAGCAGACCGCGCGCATCTTGAAGGCCATGGATCACCCGCACTTTTCCATCCTCGCGCACCCCAGCGGACGCTTGATCGAGCAGCGCGAGCCGTATGACGTGGACATGCCGCGCCTCATCCGCCACGCGCGCGAGCGCGGCTGTTTTCTGGAGATCAACGCCCAGCCGGATCGGCTCGATCTGCTCGATATCTACATCCAGATGGCCAAGGAAGAGGGCGTGCTGCTGGCGGTCAGCTCGGATGCGCACAGCGTGCAACAGCTCGACTACCTGCGTTTCGGCATAGGCCAGGCGCGGCGCGGCTGGCTGGAAAGGAATGAGGTATTGAACACGCGCCCGCTTAAAGAGTTGCGCGACTTGTTGTCGCGCACGCTGTAATGCCGGAGCTGCGCATCGGCGCCTCCGGCTGGCATTACGCTCATTGGCGCGGCGTTTTTTACCCCGGGGAGTTGCCTGCGCAACGGATGCTCGCGTTTTACGCGCGCCATTTCGATACCGTGGAGGTCAATAACACCTTTTATCGCCTGCCCGCGGTGACTACTGCGCAGGCGTGGCGCGACGGCACGCCGCCGGGGTTTTGCTTCGCGGTCAAGGCCAGCCGCTATATCACGCACATGAAAAAGCTGAAACAGCCCCGCGCGGGGCTCACGCGTATGATGCCGGTGCTGGAGGCGCTGAAGGAGAAGCGCGGGCCGGTGCTGTTTCAGCTTCCGCCGCGTTGGAGGAAAAACACCCCACGCCTGGCGCAGTTCCTCACCGCGCTGCCCGAAGACCTTCTCTGCGCCTTTGAGTTTCGCGACCCTTCCTGGCATCACCCGGAGGTGTATAGCGCGTTGCAGGAACACAACGCCGCGTTTTGCATCTTTGATCTGGCGGGCTTTTGCGCCCCGCTCAAAATCAGCGCCGATTTTGCCTACGTGCGCCTGCACGGGCCGGACGGCGCGTATGCGGGCTGTTATTCCAAACGGGCGCTGCGCGAGTGGGCCGCGCGCATTCGCGGCTGGCCCGATTTAAAACAAGTCTATGTCTATTTCGACAACGACCAGGCGGGCTATGCGGTGCGCAACGCGCTGGAGCTGAAAGAGCTGTTGGCCTGAGCGCCGCCCTTGAGAGGAACAAGAGCCGGCCCCACTCTGTCTAATTTGGGATGACTTTTCCGGACGCAGGACATGCCTGATATTCGCCCGCCCGCCGTTGCGGGCCGGTTCTATCCCGCCGAACCCGCGCACCTGGCGCACGAGGTGGATGATTTGCTGCGTGCCGCGGCTGTGAGCGATGAGCTTGCACCCAAGGTGTTACTGGCGCCGCACGCCGGTTATGTGTACTCCGGCCCGGTTGCGGCGAGCGCCTATGCGCGCCTTCGCTCCGTCGCCGAGCGCATCAGGCGCGTGGTGCTGCTCGGCCCCGCACATCGCGTTTTAGTGCGCGGCCTTGCCCTGCCGGATGCCGCGGCGCTGGCCACGCCGCTGGGCGTTGTCCCTGTGGATCAAGAGGCGCTGCGGACAGCGAACGCACTTCCGCAGGTAAGTATGAGCGAGGCGGCGCATGCGTTCGAACACTCCCTGGAAGTGCAACTGCCTTTCCTGCAGCGTATCCTGAATGATTTCAGCATTGTGCCGCTGGCCGTGGGCGAGGCCTCGCCGGACGAAGTGGCGCAGGTACTTGAATGCTTATGGGGCGGTGCGGAGACGCTCATCATCATCAGCTCCGATTTATCGCACTACCTGCCGTATTCCATCGCTCAGCGAACGGATCAGGAAACCGCCGCGCAGATACTGGCGCTGGGGCCGAGGCCGCTCAGCCATGAACAAGCCTGTGGCGCGACTCCGCTCAACGGTTTATCACAAATCGCGCGCGCGCGGGGACTGCGCGCGCAGCTGCTCGACCTGCGCAGCTCCGGCGACACCGCCGGGCCGCGCGATCAGGTGGTCGGCTACAGCGCCTTTGCATTTTATGAAACTTATGCCCGGTGACCGCGGCCGGGTGCTGCTGAAGCTGGCGCGCGCGAGCCTGCACGAGGCGCTGGGGATGACGCCCGCCGGTGTAGTTATGGAAGATTGGTTGTATGAACCCGGCGCCAGCTTCGTCACGCTCACGCAACAGGGAAAGTTGCGCGGCTGCATCGGCACGCTGGAGGCGCATCGGCCGCTTGCCGAGGACGTGTGCGCCAACGCGCGCGCCGCGGCATTGCGTGATCCGCGCTTTGCGCCGCTTGCGCCTCATGAGTTGACGCACACGCGGATTGAAGTGTCGCTGCTATCGGACATGGAGCCGGTGGTGTGCGAAGACGAGGCCGATCTCTGCGCGCGGCTGCGGCCGCACGTGGACGGCGTAGCGCTGCGTTACGGCGCGCGGCGCGGCACGTTTCTGCCGCAGGTGTGGCAACACCTGCCTGAACCTAAAGATTTTGTACGCGAGCTTAAACACAAGGCGGGGCTTGCGGCCGGCTGCTGGAGCGATGAGATCAAGGTGTACCGCTACCGCGTAACCAAGTGGCGCGAAATCGAGGCGTCTCTGCATTGATATGAGCGAAGTAAATTATCCCGCCCGTTACTGGCATACACTGGAAGACGGCCGCATCCAGTGCGACCTGTGTCCGCGCGACTGCAAACTGCACGAAGGCCAGCGCGGCGCGTGCTTCGTGCGCAAGATGGAAGGCGGCAGGATGATCCTCACCACCTACGGGCGCAGTTCCGGCTTCTGCGTGGATCCCATCGAGAAGAAGCCGCTGAGCCATTTCTATCCCGGCACCAGCGTGCTGTCGTTCGGCACCGCGGGCTGCAATCTCGCCTGCAAGTTCTGCCAGAACTGGGACATCTCCAAGTCGCGCGAGTTTGACCGGCTGACCGATGAGGCGAGCCCGGAGGACATCGCGCGCGCCGCCGAGCGCTACGGCTGCAAGAGCGTGGCGTTCACCTACAACGACCCGGTGATCTTCGCCGAGTACGCGATGGACGTGGCGGACGCCTGCCGCGCGCGCGGCATCCGGGCCGTGGCGGTGACGGCGGGCTACATGCACGACGCGGCGCGGCGCGATTTCTACGCCAAGATGGACGCGGCCAACGTGGACTTGAAGGCGTTCACGGACGAGTTTTACTACAAAGTCACCGGCGCCCACCTGCAGCCGGTGCTGGAGACGCTCCAATTTTTAAAGCACGAGACCCAGGTGTGGTTTGAAATCACCACCCTGCTCATCCCCGGCTATAACGACTCCGACGCCGAGCTTGGCAAGCTGTGCGAGTGGATCGTGCAGCACCTCGGCCCCGAGGTGCCGCTGCACTTTTCCGCCTTTCATCCCGACTACAAGATGCTCGACGTGCCGCCCACGCCGGTGGCGACGTTAAGGCGCGCGCGCCGCATTGCCCTCAACATCGGCCTGCATTACGTCTACACCGGCAATGTACACGACCGCGAGGGCGACACCACGTTCTGCCACGCCTGCCGCGCGCCGCTCATCGTGCGCGACTGGTACGAGATGCTGGAATACCGCTTGACGCCGGACGGCCGTTGCCCGCAATGTTACACCCCGCTTGCGGGAAGGTTCGAGGCGCAAGCGGGTCACTTCGGCAGGCAGCGCATCCCCGTGGTGTTGCATCACGGCTGAAGTTTTAATCGGAAGTCCGGCGCTCTGCACCCAGACACTGGACGGCGTCATGCAAGGCATGGGCGATGCGCTCGGACGCATCGGAACCCGCGCCGGCTGCTGCCAGCTCCCTCGGATCGAGCGCCGCGCCGAATGTCACCGTGATTTTCCGCAGCCGCGGCCACCTGCGGTTTACCGGCAACGCTTCAAAGGCGCCGTGGATGTAGACCGGCGCCACGGGCGTGGAGAAGCGGTTGAGCAGCATGCCGATGCCGGGACGGAACGGCAGCAGCTTGCCGCTCGCGGAGCGCTCCCCCTCCGGGAACCACACCAGGTTGTGGCCGCGCTTCAGGGCCGCGGCGCCGAAGGCCAGGCTGGAAAGCGCGCCGCGCTCCGGCTCCAGGGGCAGCACCCGGGCGAGCCGCGCGAAGGCGCGCATCAGCGGATTGGTGAACATGACGCCGGTCCAGCCGCCCCAGTCGGTGCGACGCACCAGGCGCCAGGGCAGCGCCGCCCCCACCACCAGCGGGTCGAGATAGCTCACGTGGTTGGGGGCGAGTACAAACTGGCCTGGCGGTAAACGTTCCAGCCCTTCCACCCTGAGCCGGAACAGCAGGCGCAACGTGAGACGAATGAGCAGAAACAGGGTGCAGGAGACAGCCGACAGCAGCGCGCCCAGGGGTTCAAGCCAGCGCAACTGCTCCGCGCTCAGGACCTGTTCCGGCTCCTCCCAGGAGACAAGTGCGCCGGATGCCGCGGGCGCCTGTTGCACCTCCTTGAGCAGGTCGCGTACCGTCTCGATGCGCCCGATGGCGTCCTCGGTCAGCTCCACGCCGCCGTGACGCTGAATCTCCAGCGCCAGCTCGATCCAGCCCAGCGAATCCACGCCGAGATCAAGGCGCAGGCCGGTGTCCGGCGTCAGGCGCCGCTCCGGATAGCGCGCACAGAGCCCATCCCACACCTGGCGCGCGACGGGATTTTCCAGCAGCAGCCGGTCCTGCGTGCTCATCCGTTCCAGCGCCAGAGGGCCGTGCGGGGCTGCCTCGGGCCGCTGCTCCAGGGCCTTGGCCTGTTCATAACAGTGCGCCAGCAGATGGCGCTGCAACTTGTCCAGACGGGTGCGCGGCAGCGGATCGCGGGTGACGGCGAAGTCGGTGACGCGCTGATAGGAGGGCAGGGTCTTGCTGACGTCGTTGACCGCTTCGCGGATCGCCGCTGGGATTTCGGTGTAGCCGCGGCGGCGGATCTCGCCCGGCTCCGGCAGCACCAGTCCCACCAGATTCCCCTGATATTCCAGCAAGGCGAACTCACGGATGAACGGATGCGCGGCGTAGGCGTTTTCCACTCCTTCCGGCTGGATGTTTTCACCGCCGGCGGTGACGATCAGTTCTTTCACCCGGCCGGTGATGTGCAAATATCCCTCACTGTCGAATTGTCCCAGGTCGCCGGTGCGAAACCAGCCGTCGCTGGTGAACGCGGCGCGGGTCTGCTCAGGCAGATTGCGGTAGCCGCGAAACACGTTGGGCCCGCGCGCGAGGATTTCACCCTGACCCGGCGGCAGGCCGTGTTCCAGATGCTCTATGCGCACCGCGGTGTCAATCTTGATATCCACTCCCGGCACCGGCCGCCCGACGCTGTTCAGCCGGGGCGAGGGGGGCAAGTTCAGGCTGAGCAGCGGCGCGGTCTCGGTGAGGCCGTAGCCGATGGCGAGCCGCCAGCCCAGTCCCTCGAGACGCCAGGCAAGCTCCGCGGGGAGCGCCGCGCCGCCGCAGGCGAGCAGGCGCAGGTGGGGCGCGAGCTGCCGGTGCAGGCGATGGAACAGCCGCCACCCCACGTACACTCCGAAATTGCGGCGCAGCCAGACGGAGACGGCGAGCGTGCGGCGGAACAGCGCCGCGCTCATCCGCCCGCGCGAGCGCACCCGCGCGAGGATGCCGTCAAACATGGCGCCGTACAAACGTGGCACGCCGATCATGACGCTCGCCTCGCCTTCGCGCAGCGCGCGCACGATCTGCGGCCCGGTGAGCGCCTGCGGCAGGATGAGCGGCAGTCCCAGCGCGAGCGGGGTGAGCACGCCCAGCACGAAGGGATAGACGTGGTGCAGCGGCAGCGGCAGCGCCACGCGATCCTCCGCGCTAACCAGTCCGGCGGCGCGCAGGGTGTTGATCTGGAACGCGAGGTTGGCGTGGCTGAGCGGCACGCCCTTGGGCATGCCCGTGGTGCCGGAGGTGTAAAACAGCGCCGCGACATCATCCGGCGCGGCCTGCGGCAATGCGCGCGGAGTGCCGTCGAAAAGTCCGCGCCAACTGCGCGCATCGCGCTCATCGGCGTCGAGCAACACGGGAACAATTCTGGTGTCCGCGCGCGCGAGGCGTTCCAGTTTGTCCGCGGTGGTGAACACCAGGCGCGCGCCGCTGTCGGCGAGCACGTGGGCCAGCACGTCCTCCGGCGCTTGCACGTCCAGCGGCAGCACCGCCGCGCCGGCACGCATCGCCGCGAGCGCCGCCGCGATCCACTCCGGGCGGTCGGCGGCGAAAATCGCCACCGTCTCGCCGCGCCCGACCCGCCCGGCCAGACCGGCGCCCAAGCGCAGCACGCACTCCGCCAGCTCAGTATACGACCAGGTGTGCATGCCGTCCTCGCGCAAGGCGATGAGCGCCGGTTTGGCGTGGTGCTCGGCGAGATTGTCAATGACGGGGGTGAGGGTGGTGAGCCGATTCTCGTTCATGGTCATTCCAATTCGCACTCAAAGCGCTACCTTCGTTGGCGGCGTCGTTTCGTGGTTACCGCTCGCTATGGGCCGGCGCAGCCTCAGCATGCGCAGCACCCAGTAGGCGGCCAGCGCCGCCAAGCCGTGTTTTAAGGTATGTCCGCTCAGCACTCCGCCCAGGGCGAACAGGGGCCGATCCAGGAGCTCAGCGGCCAGCGCCGCGCCATAGAGTGCCAGCACCACCAGCACGTCGCCGCCGCGGCTGTAACGGGGCGGAAACAGCAGCATGAGCAGCGGGATGAGCAGCGCCGGATAAAAATGTATCACCCCGTATGCGCGCAGGTCGCCTGCGTCGCGCGCTTCGCTTGCGCCCCAGTAAAGCACGGCGGCGGCCCCCAGGGCGATGAGCGCCGGCAACAGCGCCAAGCCCGCCGCGACGCGGATGCGTTCGGCGATCACCGCCGCCAGCCAGGACGTGAGGGCGATGCTCAGCGCCAGGCGGTCCCACACCAGGCGCTCGTTGCCGGGCTCCAGATGATACCAGGCCGAGGCGACGCCGGTCAGCGCGATACCGAGAAAGAACACGAGGTACGGCCGGCGCTCCCGTTGCTCCACGAACGGCAACGCCGCGGCGAGGAGCCGATAGAGGCCGGCGGCACCCACCAGCACCAACAGTCCGTTGGAGGCCACGTTAAAAAAATTTTGGATGCCGAACAAAGCGCGCCGGTCGGCGAAATCATGATAGGCAGCCCACTGCGGCACGGGCGGCAGGCCGGCGGCGAGCCCCGCTACGCCCGCGGTGAGCAGAACCACGGCGGCGACGCGCAGCGCATGCGGGGTGTGGCGCACTGCCAAGAGCGTGGCTCTGTTAACCGCCATCGGCATCGCGCTCGGCCAGCAACGCGTCCACTGCACGCCACAGGCGCCAGATATCGGGCAGCTCCTCGGTCAGGAACTGCCAGGAGAGCACGTGGCCCAGGCTCAGATCCACGTGGCCCAGCACCCGGTTGATGAGGTAAAGCCGCGCTTGGGAATCCGGCGCGGCCTGGGCGAGTGCGACGCTCTCGGTGTAGGGGATAAGGGTATCGTTCCTGCCGTGCACCAGAATCAGTTGCGCCCTGAGAAGACTTAAGTCCTTGTCGTGCAGCGACAGGGCCTGGAGGTCCGCGTACAGCGGCGCCGGTAGAGCGGCCAGCAGCTCCCCGGTGCGCGCCGGGTCGGTGTGAGTGATGACCTCATAGACACTCCTTCCCCCTGCTCCAAGGGCGGCGGCGAGATCGGAGATGTCCGCTTCGATGTCCTTGAGTTTGCGTTCTACCATGGCCTTAAGCAGTTCCCGGTCGGAAGCTGCAAGATAAGGCAGGCTGGAATATCCGAATACCAGCTTGCCGTAGTCGCTGGGCTTGAGATAGATCCACTCGCCGTCCTGTTCGAAATAGCCGGTGGTGAAGTAGCGCACGGTACGGCTGAAATCGTGATAGCCGCCCACTCCGACGAGGAAGCGCACGCGCTCCCGAATGTCCGGCTCCAGCGCAGCCAGCACTGCCGGCCCCACGGCATAGCTGAAGGCACCGATGCCAGCGCGGCCGTCGGGCGCGAGCTCCGGCTGGCCGGCGAGGTAGGCGAAGGCGTCCGCCACCTCCGAGGCGTCCGCCGGACTGATCTGCAGCCGCCTGAAACCGCTAAGCTCCGGCACCAGCACGGCGAAGCGGGCGCGGGCAAGAGTAGTGGCAAAGGCCACCAGGCGCGCCTCGTCCTTGCCCTCGACTACCGCGCCCGGCACCAGCACCATGCCGGCCTTGGGCTTGCCTTCGCCCGGCAGGTAGAGATCGCCAGTGTGTTTGCGGCCGGCCACTTCATAGGCCAGCGGGCTGCGCGAAGGCGTGGGGGTGACGGCCTTGAGCCGGCTGGGACCCTCGCCGCTGGCGGCGTCGGCGAGCACCAACAGGGACTGGTAGCCGCGCAGCGGCGCGCAGCCCGTGAGCAGCAAGGCAAGCAGGGCAAACCAGGCCGGAAGGCGGAGCCGGTTCATGGCTCACGCCGCCGCTGCGAGCTGATCGCGCACTTCGCGCGCAATCAACAGTTCTTCGTTCACCGGTATGACGTACATATCCGTTCTGGAATTCTGCGCGCTGATGCGCCGTTCGCCGCCCGCTGCCGCGGCATTGGCCGCGTCATCCAGCGCCAACCCGCACCACTCCATGCCGGATAAAACGCGCGCGCGGATGGACGTCGCGTGTTCGCCGATGCCGCCGCCGAACACAATCGCATCGGCGCCGCCCAGCAGCGCCAGGTAGGCGCCGAGATATTTGCGCGTGCGCCGGCAAAAGGCGCCTAGCGCAAGCGCAGCCCCGGCGTGACCTTGCGCTTCGAGCCCTAACAGTTCGCGCATGTCGGCGCTGATGCCGGATAATCCCAGCAGTCCGGAGCGCGTGTTCAACCCCCGATCCAATTCATCCACACTGATGCCTGAGCGCAGCAGGCGCAGCAGCACGCCCGGGTCCACGTCACCGGGGCGCGTAGCCATGATGAGCCCTTCCAGCGGCGTAAAGCCCATGCTGGTGTCCAGCGGTTTGCCGTTGTGCAGCGCGCTCATGGAACAGCCTTGGCCGAGTTGCAAGGTGATGACGCGCCCGGCGCGTTTTCCGCTCAGCTCCGCGTAGCGTTCATATAAATAACGGTGCGCGATGCCGTGAAAACCGTAACGCCGGATGGAATAATCATGCGTCCAGGCGGGAGGCAGCGCATAGTGTTTTGCCTCCTCCGGCAGCTCGTGATAAAACGTGGTGTCAAACACCGCGTACATGGGCACGCCGCCGTCCAGCTTTTCGCGCGCCGCGCGGATCACCTCCAGCGCCGGAGGGTTGTGCAGCGGCGCAAGCGCGCTCAAGGACTCGATCTCGCCCAGCACCTGAGGCGTGATGCGCGTCGGCGTCAGGAAACGCCCGCCGCCGTGCACGATGCGATGTCCCACGGCGGTTAATGCTTCGGCCCAGGTCTCACCGGCAAGGCGGTTTAACTGCGCAAACACATTCAGCGCGGCTTGGGCGTAATTGCCGCCGGCCTCGATGGCGCCGCGCGCCAGAGACCGGAGTCCGGCCGTTTCAAACAACTGAAACTTGAGCGTGGCGCTGCCGCAGTTGAGCACCAGGATGCGCATGATATGCCGCTGTCAGCGCAAGTATGCTTCGCTGGCGTAGCGGCGCATCATGCGGTGGCTGTTAAAATAGCACGCGTTCTTGCAGATCGTGCCTTTCATCATGCCGATCCAGCCCGCGCGGTTGCCGTAGTAAAGCGGCAGCACTGCCTGTTCCAGCTTGTGATAAAGCTTTTGGCTGTCTTCGCCGTTCGCCGTTTCCTGGGAGTCGCCTATCGCCCAGCCGGTGACGCCCTCGATGCAGCCTTCGATCCACCAGCCGTCCAGCACCGAGAGCTGCGGCACGCCGTTGAACGCCGCCTTCATGCCGCTGGTGCCGGAGGCCTCCAGCGGTCTAAGCGGCGTGTTGAGCCACACGTCCACCCCGGCGGTCAGGGCCTGCGCGATCTGTAAATCATAGTCCGGCAAATAGGCGATGGTGATGGCGCCGGCGAGCTCGCGCATGTGCGCGTGCAGCGTTTCGATCAGACGCTTGCCGCCTTCGTCGCGCGGATGGGCCTTGCCGGCCAGCACTATTTGAAACGGCCGCTCCTTGGCGATGTTTTTCAGGCGCGTGAGATCGGCAAACAGCAGCTCGGGCCGTTTGTAGGCCGTCATGCGCCGCGCAAAACCGAGAGTAAGCACGTGCAAATTCAGGTTCACCTGAGTGAGCGCCTTGACCTTTTCAATCAACGCGCGCTTGGCGTCCTGGTGCGCGCTCCATAGCGCCTCGTCGGGGATGCGGTCGGCGCGCGACAGCATCTCCGGTTCGTGGCACCAGCCGGGCAGATAGGCGTCATAGAGCTTGACGAAGGCGGGGAAGGTCCAGGTGTAAGGATGCACGCCGTTGGTGATGGCGTGCACGCTGTAGCCGGGAAACAGCTTGCGCGAAATCTCGGCGTGGCGTTTGGCGACGCCGTTCACGTATTGGCTGAGGTTCAACGCCAGGCGCGTCATGTTGAGCCGGTCGCCGCCCGCCAGCGTCTTCAGCGTGGGCAGGTCAATGAAGTTTCGCAACACATTCTGCACCAGGTCATAGGGAAACTGGTCGTGTCCGGCCTCCACCGGCGTGTGGGTGGTGAAGCTGCACATATCGCGCACCCAAGGCACGTTGTAAGGCGATTCGCCCGGGCGCAGGTCTTCGGGCGGATGGGCGTAGCGGCGCAGCAATTCCAGCGCCAGCAGCGCGGAGTGGCCTTCGTTCATGTGATACTGGCGGACGCGGAAACCCAGCGCCTGCAGCATGCGCACGCCGCCGATGCCGAGCACGATCTCCTGCTTCAGGCGGTAAGCGGCGTCGCCGCCGTAGAGCTGATACGTGAGCTGCCGGTCATCGGGATGATTTTCAGCGAGATCGGTATCCAGCAACACCACCGGCACGCGCCCGTTCATGTGGCCCTGCAACACGTACAGCCAGCCGAACACCCACACGTCGCGCCCCTCGATCTGCACCGCCACCGCGGCGGTGAGACGCGACGCGAAACGGCCCGGTTCCCACTCGTCGGGACGCTCGATCTGCCGCCCCTGCGCGTCTATCTCCTGGCGGAAATAACCCTTGCGGCTGACCAGGCTCACCGCCACCAGCGGCAGATCCAGGTCGGCGGCGGAATGCACCGTGTCGCCCGCCAGCACGCCCAGGCCTCCACTGTAAGTAGGAATTTCATTACGCAGCGCGATTTCCATGGAAAAATAAGCGATGCGCGGCACGTGCAGAAATTCCTGCAGCACACTCAGCTCCCATACTCGTTAATAGGCACGTTTATATCATAAAATCTTTGCCCGATGGTTTATTGATACAGATCAACCCCGCGATTTTTGCGCGTCCTAGAATGAACTCGTGACCCGCCGCACTCGCTTGAAAATAAAGCGAAGGTGATGAATATGACGTCGCACGGTTTGGATGCAAAAGAAGTGGGAGCGCTCTCGCGCTACCGGCGCGCGGCGAACTATCTCGCCGCGGCGCAGATTTATCTCCTGGACAATCCCTTGCTGGAACAGCCGCTCAAACCGGAGCACATCAAGCCGCGCCTGCTCGGCCACTGGGGCACGGCGCCGGGCATCAATCTGATTTACGCGCATCTCAACCGGTTAATCCTGCGCAGCGGCGCGGATATCCTGCTCATCACCGGCCCCGGCCACGGCGCGGCGGCCAATCTCGCCAACCTGTATCTCGAAGGCACGCTCACGGAATTTTTCCCGCGGCTTACCCAAGACAAGGCCGGGCTCAAGCAATTTTTGAAATCCTTTTCCTGGCCCGACGCGTTTCCCAGTCACCTGAGCCCGAATTACCCGGGCGTGATACACGAAGGCGGCGAGCTGGGCTACGCGCTCGCCACCGCGTTCGGCGCGGCGCTGGACCATCCTGACCTCATCGTAGCCTGCATCGTCGGCGACGGCGAGGCGGAGACCGGCCCCACCGCCGGCGCCTGGCACGGCAACAAGTTTCTGAATCCCGCCACCGACGGCGCGGTGCTGCCGATACTGCATCTCAATCAATTCAAGATCGCCAATCCGACGATCTTCGGCACCATGACGGACGAAGAGTTGCACGCGCTGTTTACGGGTTATGGTTATGCGCTGCGGATGGTGGACTTGAGCGATGACATTGACGCCGACATGAGCGCGGCGCTGAGCCGGGCCTATGAGGACATCCGCGCCCTGCAACGGCGCGCGCGTCGCGGCGAGATCATCGAGCGCCCGCGCTGGCCCATGTTGATCCTGCGCACGCCCAAGGGCTGGACCGGGCCGAAGGAAATTGACGGCAAGAAGATCGAAGGCTCGTTTCTGTCACATCAAGTGCCGGCCAAGGACGCCAAGACCCATCCCGCGCACCTCAAAATCGTTGAACAATGGCTGCGCTCTTACCGTCCGCAAGAGTTATTTGATGAAAACGGTCGTCCCGCCGAAGACATCCGCGCGCTGTGCCCCCGGGGCGGCAAGCGCATGGCCATGAATCCGCACGGCTTCGGCGGCGCGCGGCGCAAGCCGCTCGCGCTGCCGCCGCTGGAATCCTATGCAGTGGAAATTGCCGCGCGCGGCCGCAGCCTGGTGAGCAGCGTGGAGCAGTTCGCCCGGTATCTGCGCGACGTCATAAAGCTCAATCAGGCCGGGCGCAATTTCCGCATCGTGTGTCCGGATGAGCTGGAGTCGAACAAGCTGGGCGCGGTGCTGGAAGCCGCTCAGCGCCAATATGTCTGGCCGCTGCCGGAAAACACGGAACATACCGCGCGCGACGGGCGCGTGCTGGAAGTGCTCTCCGAGCACAACTGCCAGGGCTGGCTGCAGGGCTATCTGCTCACTGGGCGGCACGGCCTGTTCCCGTGTTACGAGGCGTTTCTGCCCATCGTGGACGGCATGATGAATCAGTACGCCAAGTTCCTCAAATCCTCGCTGGAGGTGCCGTGGCGCAAACCGATTTCATCGCTCAATTATCTGCTCACCTCGGAGGCCTGGCGTCAGGAGCACAACGGCTACTCGCACCAGGGCCCCGGTTTCATCAACAATCTGCTCACCAAGAAGGGCCACACCTACCGCATCTATTTTCCGCCCGACGCCAATTGCCTGCTGTACACCATGGACGAGTGCCTGCGCGTCACCAACTACATCAACCTGGTGATCGCGGGCAAGCAGCCCATGCCGCAATGGCTGTCGCTGGACGAGGCGCGCGAGCACTGCCGCACGGGCGCGTCGGTGTGGCGCTGGGCCAGCACGCACGGCGGCGAAGACCCGCAACTGGTGCTCGCCTGCTGCGGCGACAACCTCACCCTGGAGACCCTGGCCGCGGCGGACGCGCTCACACGCGCGGCGCCGGCGTGGCGCGTGCGCGTGGTGAACGTCACCGACTTGCTGGTGCTCGGCATCCCGCAAAAATACCCGCACGGCCTCGATGAGGAGCGTTTCCAGAAAATATTTCCGCTCGACTGCCCGGTAATTTTCAATTTCCACGGCTACACCGCGGCGATCAAGCAACTGTGCTGGGAGCGGCCCGGAGCCGAGCGCTTCGACATCAACGGCTACCGCGAGGAGGGCACCACCACCACGCCGTTCGACATGCACATCCGCAACCGCACCAGCCGCTACCACGTGGTGATCCAGGCGGCGCAAAAGATGGCCGCCCGCCATCCCGATGCTTCGACGCAGGCCAAGGCGTTGATCGGGGAATACGAACGCAAGCTCGCCGAGCACCGCGCATACATCCGCCGCGAAGGCCTCGACCCGCCGGAGATCAATGACTGGCGCTGGCGGGCCGTCCCTTGATCGAAATCGGCAGCCCCGGAGAGCGCCGTTTGATCTATGTCAAAGCCTCCGGCCGGCGTGTGTTCTAGCTTATAGCCCATGACCGCCAAGCAAATCCTGTTTCGTTCACAGGCGCGCGAGAAAGTCCTGCAAGGCGCAGGAAGGCTTGCCGACGCGGTGCGCATCACCCTTGGACCCAAATCCAAATCGGTGCTGATCCAGAAGAAATGGGGCGCGCCGCTGGTGTGCAACGACGGCGTGACCATCGCCAAGGAGACCGAGCTTGAGGATCCGGAGGAAGACCTCGGCGCGCGCATGTTGCGCCAGGCGGCGGAGAAGACCGGCGATGCGGTCGGCGACGGCACCTCAACTTCAACAATCCTCGCGCACGCCATCCTCGCCGACGGCATCCGCAATACCGTGGCCGGGGCAAGCGCCATAGACTTGAAGCGCGGGCTCGACCGCGGTTTGAAGGCCGCCATTGAATCCCTGCGCGCACTCTCGCGGCCGGTGCAGACGCGGATCGAGAAGGCGCAGGTCGCCACCATCTCCGCGCACAATGACCCGGCGATCGGCGAGCTGGTGGCGCAGGCCATGGAGAAGGTCGGCGGCGAAGGAGTCATCACGGTCGAGGAATCCAAGACCACTGAAACCGTGCTCGAGGTGGTCGAGGGCATGCAGTTCGACCGCGGCTACATCTCGCCCTACTTCATCACCCACGCCGAAAAGATGGAGGCCGTGATCGAGGACGCTTACGTGCTGCTCAGCGACCGCAAGATCGGCAGTCTCAAGGACCTGTTGCCGCTGCTCGAGCAGGTCGCCAAAACCGGCAAACCGATCCTGTTCGTGGCCGAAGACGTCGAGGGCGAGGCGCTCGCCACCCTGATCGTCAATCAGATTCGCGCGGTGCTCCGGAGCTGCGCGGTCAAGGCGCCCGGCTTCGGCGACCGCCGCAAGGAAATGTTGCAGGACATGGCGGTGCTCACCGGCGGTCAGGTGATCGCCGAGGAGGTCGGCCTCAGGCTCGAAGACGTGCACCTCGAACAGCTCGGCCGCGCCCAGCGCATTGTGGTGGACAAAGACCACACCACGATTATCGGCGGCGCCGGCGACAAGTCGGCGATCGCCGCGCGCATCGCCCAGCTTCGCAAGCAGATCGAGAAGGCCACGAGCGATTATGACAAGGAAAAAATCGAAGAACGCCTGGCCAAGCTCGCCGGCGGCGTGGCCGTGATTCGCGTGGGCGCACCGAGCGAGTCCGAGATGAAATCCAGGAAAGAGGCGCTCGACGACGCCATCTCCGCCACCAAGGCGGCGGTCGCCGAAGGCATCGTACCGGGCGGAGGTCTCGCGCTGCTGCGCGCCACCGAAGCCGTAGCGCGCGAGGAGGCCGAGGCCGAAGGAGACGAAAAGACCGGCTTGCAAATCCTGCGGCGCGCGCTCGCAGCGCCGGCCCGCCAGATCGCCGAGAACTCGGAGGTTGACGGCGGCGTGGTGGTGAATCGCATGCTCACCAGCCAAGGCGCGCTCGGCTTCGACGCCGCGCGCAAGGAATACGTGGACCTGGTGCAGGCCGGCATCATTGATCCCACCAAGGTGGTGCGCATCGCGCTCGAAAACGCGGTGTCGGTGGCGAGCGTACTGCTGCTCACCGAAGCCACCATGACCGAGATTCCCGAAAAGGAAAAACCGCCAGCCGGGCCCATGCCGGAAATGTAAAGATGCTGTCGCCCTTTCAAGTATAAGTTCAAGTTGAGCTGCGCGCAGCGCGCCGTTCAACCCTCATTCGAGCCGTCATCGTGAGACAGGCTTGCGGCTTCCGCCATTCTCTACGTGAGTGTAGAATACATTCACGGCCACGCCGCTCAGGATGCGGCGTTGCCCTGCTTGTGCGGCGTACACAGACAGGTCAACTCCCGTACCGTTGGGAACGAGAAGAAAGGCAAAAATGAAAAAAACATCGCATCCACTTGCAGAAGTTTTCGGACACCTCGTGAGTGACCAGTCCAATAAAGCCAACAGATATCGCTCACATCGTTTATGCCCTTTTAATAACAAGGTGCCAAATTGCACGAAAGACAAGGCCAAAAACCCTCTTGGGGTCTGTAGCGTCCTTCATGAAAACAAGGCGGTGATCACCTGTCCAATTCGCTTTCGTGAAGATTGGCTCATCACCGATGATGCTGCCGAATTTTTCTTTGGCGAAAATGTCTTATGGAGCTCCCTGACAGAAGTAAGACTGAATGACTCTCATGGTAAATCGGCCGGCAACATTGATGTGGTACTTGTTGCCTATGACAGCGAAGGAAAAGTCTACGACTTCGGTGCACTTGAGGTGCAGGCGGTATATATTTCCGGCAGCGTTCGTGACCCTTTCGAACATTACATGAAGAATCCTAAGAGGCGCGCATCAATGGACTGGTCCTCTCAACCGAATTACCCCCGCCCTGACTATCTTTCGTCTTCAAGGAAAAGATTGGTGCCCCAGCTTCTATTCAAGGGCGGAATTTTCCATGCATGGCAAAAGAAGGCTGCCGTAGCTTTGGGCAAGGGGTTTTTTTGATACTCTTCCCTTGTTGAAAACAGTACCAAGGAAAAAGGCTGACATCGCATGGTTGATCTACGACCTTGAGCTGACCAAGGAAAGCGGGCAAGAGAAGTATAAGCTCAAGAAGATTGATGAAGTATTCACAGAATTTGAACCAGCCCTGCTGGCAATAACTACGCCCTCGCCAGGAAAGATTGACGATTTCATGAGATTGCTTCAGGAGAAACTCGACGAACAGCTTGAATCTCCTCCCACCAACAAGACTATTGAGAAGCCCTTTTAAATGGCTGCGCGCAGACAACAAGTACTGTTCCCGGAGTTATGTGAGAAGACACATCCGTCAACGCCGGTCAATGTGGCCTCCATTCCTCAAAGAAGCCCTTTTCGCTACCCTGGCGGAAAGACATGGTTTGTACCAACCTTTAGAGACTGGCTGCGGCAGAAGAGCCAGAAACCGGAAGTTTTGGTTGAGCCGTTTGCTGGCGGCGGAATCATAAGCCTAACGGGCCTTTTTGAAAATCTTGTTTCCACTGTCGTAATGGTGGAAATAGACGATGATATCGCAGCGGTATGGCGCGCTGTGGTGGATGGAGACGCCGAATGGCTTGCGGCACGCATTCTCGCTTTTGACCTGACTAAGGAATCGATCACTCAGGAAATCTCACGTTCCGCTGTTACTAATAAAGAGAAAGCGTTTCAAACCATACTTAAGAACCGTACATTCCATGGAGGCATATTGGCGGAAGGATCAGGCTTCCTGAAGCATGGAGAAAACGGAAAAGGCATACGCTCACGGTGGTATCCCACAACTCTTGCCAAGAGATTCCTCAATATGAACCGGGTCGCGAGCAGAATTAAATTCCGCCAAGAGGACGGCTTGAAAGTCATTCAAGAATTCTCATCGCGTCGGGATGCGGTGTTTTTTATAGACCCCCCTTATACCGCTGGTGGGAAACGAGCTGGGAAACGCCTCTATCGGCACTGCGATTTAGATCACGAGCAACTTTTCAGTCTTTGCGGGTACCTAAGAGGTGATTTCCTAATGACCTATGACAATGCTGACGAGGTCAGGGTCATGGCTCGGAGGCATGGATTCCAGATGCGCCTTATCCCCATGACGAACACCCATCATGCAACGATGGAGGAATTAGTCATTGGAAGAGACTTGTCATGGATGGATCGCTATCCCGCGGTCCACGAACCATCTGTTGAGTACACGCTGGTGAAAGAGAAGAAAGCCCCACCAAAGCGCAGTACCTGATGCTGTTCCGCTCTGCTCCTGGGCTCCTGGCTGCGGGTAGTAAACCAGTTGGAAAACAGGGGGCAGAACTAGGGTACGGGGCGGGCATTGCCAACATGGCGATCGAGAAAGTCACCCAGCTCACGGGCCCAGGACTCGCGGCTGAACAGGAAGCTGTCGTTGTGGCCGCCGCGCATTTCGAGAAAGACTTTGGGTCCGCGCGCCGCCTCAAACAGCGCACGGCCGTGGCGGTAGGGGATGATCTCGTCCTCGCGGCTGTGGGCGATGAGCAGCGGGGCTTGCACGTTTTCGAGATAGGCGCGGGTGTTGTAGTCATAGCGCGACAGCAGCCGCACCGGCAGGAAGGGATAAACTTCGGCGCCGAGCTCGGGCGCCGAGGTGAAGACCGAGGCCAGCACCAGCGCCCCGGGCCGTTGGCGTGACGCGAGCCACGCCGCCACCGCGCCGCCGAGCGATTCGCCCAAGAGCGCGATGCGCCGAGGCTCGATGTTCCGGGTCACGGTGAGGTAACGCCACGCCGCTTCGGCGTCGCGGTAGGTTCCCGGCTCGCTGGGCTTGCCGCTGCTCTTGCCGTAACCGCGGTAGTCGAAGATGAAGCTGGAATAGCCCAGCCGGTGGAGCATGAGCAGGTATTCAACGCGGTGGGCGATGTTGCCGGCGTTGCCGTGGAACAACAGCACGGTTCCCCGGTCATGCTTAGCCGGGACGAACCAGGCGTGCAGGCTTTCCCCGTCGGCGGTGTTGAGCTGTACCTCTTCGTAATCGAGGCCCGCGTCGCGCGGCGTCGCGGCGAACTCGCGCCCTATGTCGGGAAAATAGACCAGCCGCGACTGAAACAAAAACACGCCGACAAGCAGCGCCGCGTAGGCGGTTGCCAGGATTCCTAAAATGTTCCACACCATGCGCACGACGGCCTCGACGAGTTCGCGGCTATAATAATAGCTGTTTCCCACCTTTCCCAAGCGATGAAGGCAGTTTCTCCCTCATTCTTCGTCTTGATCGCCTTCATCGGCGGGCTGGCGATTCTAAGCTCCACCCTGTCCAAGACCCCGGTGCTGCCCTTGTTCGCGCAGGCGCTGGGGGCGACGCCGGCGGAGATCGGCTGGATCGTCATCGCTTCGACCATACCCGGCATCCTGATCAGCTTTCCCGCTGGCTCGCTGTCCGATCATCTCGGCAAGCGGCGGGTGATTTTTTTCTCGCTGCTGATCTTCGCCAGCGCGCCGTTTTTGTATCTCATGGTGAGTGAGGTGTGGCAGTTGATGGCAGTGCGCTTTTATCACGGCTTCGCCACCGCGATCTTCGGCACCGTGGCGACCGCCGCGATCGCCGAGCGTTACGTGCAGGGCCGCGCCGCCAAACTTTCCACGTATTCCTCGGTGACCATCGTGGGGCGCTCCATCGCGCCGTTCCTGGGCGGGTTCCTGATTTCGCTCGCGAGCTTCGACGCCGTGTATATCGCCTGCGGTGTGAGCGGTGTGCTGGCGTTGGCCGTGGGATGGATGCTGAACGACGGCGGCGCGCCGGCGCCGCTTAAAAGTGAGCACGTCAACTTTTTAGCCAGCCTGAAAATGGTGCTGCGCGATGCGCGCATCATGGCGACCACGCTGGTGGAGGCGGCGCAGTATCTGGTATTCGGCGCGGTGGAGGCGTTTCTCGCGCTGTTCGCCGCCTCACTCGGCATTCCGGCCTGGCAGATCGGCGTGATACTGGGCGTGCAGCTGATAGGCATCGTGTTCATCAAGCCGCTCATGGGCAGGGTGTCGGACAAGATAGGCCGCGCGCGTGTCATCATTCCAGGTTTGCTGGTCGGCGCATTGAGTGTCGCGCTGTTGCCCTGGCTGCCTTATTTTGCGGGCTTGTGTGCGTTGAGCCTGTTATTCGGCGTCGGGTTTGCCGCGGTCACGTCCTCCACCTCGGCGCTGGTCGCCGACCTCACCAAAAAGGGTGAATACGGCTCCTCCATGGGCGTGTTGCGCACAGTGATGGACGTGGGCCAGAGCATCGGCCCGGTGCTCACTGGCTGGGTGGTGGGGATTCACGGTTACACCCCCGCCTTCACGCTGCTCGGCGCGCTCTCGTTCGGCGCGGCGCTCTTGTTCGGCTGCGTGATGCGTGCGTCGGGCGGAACGCAACATGCAGGATAAGGCGCGTAACGCGGAACGGCCGGCGAAGATGAAGCCGGTGCGAGGACCTATTCCCGCTCCTGCCCGGGCGGCGGCTGTGCGGTGGCTGGTTGCGCCTGGGTTTCCTCCAGCCACTCGCGCCACACCGCTACCAGCACGGCGACGATCACCGGGCCGAGGAACAACCCGATCAGGCCGAATGCCGCGAGGCCGCCGAGCACGCCGAATATGACCAGCAGGAACGGGAGGCGGGTGGCGTAGCTGATCACCAGCGGGCGGACCAGGTTGTCCACCCAGCTCACTACCAGTGCGCCCCACAGCAGCAGCCCAATGCCGGCGGCTACCTGGCCGTTGAGCAGCAGCCACACGCCGATCGAGCCCCACACGAAAGGCGTGCCGAAGGGGATCAGCGCGATCAGCACGGTCAGCACGGTCAACAGCACCGGCGCCTCCAGTCCTGCGGCCCAGTAGCCGAGGCCGGCGACCAACCCCTGCACCAGCGCAGTGGCTAGCATCCCGTAGACCACGGCCTTAATGGTGTTGCCGGCGGCGGCGAGATAGGCCTCAACGCGCGCGCCGAGAAAGCGGTGCAGCACGCGTTGCGCCTGGTGGAGCAGGTTTTCGCCGTCGCGGTAGAGAAAAAACACCGCGATCAGGGCGAGGCCGAGCTTGGCTGCGTTGTGCCCCACGTCGCCCAGGAGATCCAGAATCTCGCCAGTGCGCTGCTCGACCCAGTGCCCGATTCGCTCCTGCACCGCGGCCGGATCCCCGGCGAGCTGATCGAGGAACTCCTGCAGCCGCTCGCCCAGCCAGGGAATTCCGGCGATGAACTCCGGCAACGGGCGCGGCCCCTCGGCCAGATAGGCCGCTACCACAGCGTACGCGGCGGCTAGCTCGCCGCGCAGTAAGGCGATCAGCCACAGCAGCGGCAGCACGAACGCCGCCGTCAGCAGCAGCGTCATGATGAGCGCGCTGCCTGTGGCGTTGCCGCGCAGCACCCGGCGCAGTCGCGCGTACAGCGGCCAGGTGATGTAGGCGAGTATGCCGGCCCAGGCCAGGGGCGCCAGGAACAGGTGCAACACCGCGTAGCTGAGAATTAACAGGCCGCCCAGCAGCAGGCCGAGGATGATGCGGCGCGTCAGGGTCGCGGCAACAAGATCGTTCATCGGCTCTCTTCGTTTACATCGCCTCGCGCCTTGGGCTGCGGCGCCGCGTGGCAGAAGCCCTGCGGTTCGACGCCCAAAGCCGCGTTGAACTTGCTCGACAAATTCTGAAACGCAATGAGCGCGGTGAGCTCGATGACGGCGTCATCGTCGAAGTGACGCCGCAGCCGCGCCAGGTTCCCGGCCGTGACCCGGCGCTCGGAATACGTCATCGCCTCGGCATAGGCGAGCGCCGCCTTCTCGCGTTCGCTGAACAGCGCGCTCTCCTCGAAACGCTCGAGCGCTTCGAGCCGCTCAAGGCTGCCGCCGCGTTTGAGCGCCAGCGCCGAGTTGATGTCCACGCAGAAGCGGCACCAGTTGATCTGCGACACCCGCACCGTGACGAGCGAGCGCAACACCGGCTCAAGCGGCGAAGAGTGCCGATCGAGCGCGCCGTAGAGCGTGGCCACGCCGAGGAATACGCGCGGGCTGCGGCCCCACAGGCGCGCGGGTTCGAGCACCGCGCCGTACTTGCGGCGCTGGTTCCAGAAGAACAGCCGCACGTACCAGGGAAAACGGCGTTGCGCGGGTGTGGTGATAAAGGGCATGATGGTGTTTCTCAAGGCTCCCGCCGCCGCAGCGGTGCAAGACGCGGGATGAACGCCGGCGTGCGCGCGGCGTAACGCGCGTATTGCTCGCCGAATTCGGCCAGGACTTCACGCTCCTCGGCGCCCGCCAGCCTCACGTACATGTACACCAGCACCGGGAACATGGCGAGCGTGAGCAGCGTCGGCCACTGCACCAGAAAACCCAGCATGATGAGCACGAAGCCGGCGTACTGCGGATGGCGGATGCGCGCATACGGCCCTGTCATCGCCAGCGTGTGCGCCTGCTGCGCCGCATACAGTACCTTCCATGCCGAGACGAGCAGCCAGAAGCCGCCGCCGATCAAGGCAAAACTTAACAAATGAAACGGGCCGAAATGCGGCTTGTCGCGCCAGCCGAAGAGCATCTCCAGCAGATGTCCCGCGTCATGCGCGAACCAGTCCACGCCGGGATAACGGCTCTGCAGCCAGCCGGAGAGGAGATAAATCGTCAGCGGGAAACCGTACATCTCGGTAAACAGCGCGACGATGAAGGCGGAGAACGCGCCGAACGAGCGCCAGTCGCGTTTGGTGCGCGGCCTGGTGAAACTGAACGCGAAGATGATGAACACCAGCGAGTTGACGATCACCAGCAGCCACAGGCCATAGGCGGGCACGGAGGAGGTCATTGTTTTTTGCCCTTCCCATGATCGTGGCCGCCATGCCCGAACAGGTGCAGCAGCGGGCACAGCAGCAGCAAAATGAGCGGCAGCGCGCCCAGCACGTGCGCCTGATGCTCAGCGACGAGGAAAAACGCAGCGATAGCCAGGAACCCGATGAACATCAGGCCTATGCGGGTTTTCCACCAGGGTGGTGAGGGAGGCGGCGGGGAATGCTCATGCATACTAAACCTGCGCAAGCTTCTCGCGCTTGAGCAGCGCCGAGTTGACGATCACCGAGAGCGAACTCAAGGCCATCGCCGCCGCGGCAATGATGGGGTTTAAAAATCCCAGCGCCGCCACCGGGATGCTGACCGTGTTGTAGATAAACGCCCAGAACAGATTCTGCTTGATCTTGCGCAGCGTGGCGCGCGACAGGCGGATCGAAACCACCACGTCGCGCACGTCGGTTTTCACCAGGATGATGCCGCCGGTCTCCTTGGCCACGTCGGAACCGGAGCCGATAGCAATGCCGATGTCCGCGGTGGCGAGCGCGGGGGCGTCGTTCACGCCGTCGCCCACCATCGCCACCACCTTGCCTTGCGCTTGCAGGTCGCGGATCACCAGCGCCTTGTCGCCGGGCAGCACCTCGGCGATGACGCGCTCGATGCCGAGCTCGCGCGCGATGGCGTGGGCGGTGCGCGGATTATCGCCGGTGAGCAGTATCACCTCGATGCCTTCCCGTTTCAGACTTTGCACCGCCTCGCGCGCCTCGGGTTTCTGCGTGTCCGCCACCGCGATCACGCCCAGCAACGCGCCGTCATAGGCCAGCAGCATGGCGGTTTTGCCCTGCGCCTCGAGTTGCGCCATCGTTTGTTCGGCGTTGCCGGTTGCGATGCCTTCGCGCTGCAATAAACGGCGGTTGCCGAGCAGCGCGGGCTTGCCTTCAATCATGGCGCGCGCGCCGTGCCCCGCAATCGCGGTGAAATCACCGGCTTGGGGCAAGGCGAGGTGTTTCCCCGCGCGTACGATGGCCTGGCCGAGCGGATGCTCCGATCCCTGTTCCACGGCGGAGGCAAGCCGTAACAGTTCCTCCTCGGAGTGAGGCGCGACGGGGACTATATCCGTGACGTTGGGCTCGCCGCGCGTGAGCGTGCCGGTCTTGTCGAATACCACCGTGGTGAGCGCGCGCGCGCGCTCCAGCACTTCAGCGCCGCGGATAAGTATCCCCGCCTCCGCCCCCTTGCCCACGCCCACCATGAGCGCGGCGGGCGTGGCGATGCCGAGCGCGCACGGGCAGGAGATGATGAGCACCGCGATGAAGGCCAGCAAACCCTGCGGGAAGTCGCCGGCCAGCCACCAGCCGCCAAACGATAAAAACGCCACCACCACCACCGCGGGGACGAAATAACCGGTTACCTGATCGGCGACGCGCTGGATCGGAGCGCTGGAGGCCTGCGCCTCCTCCACCAGCTTGATGATCTGCGCCAGCGCGGTCTCGCTGCCCACGCGTGTGGCCTTGAAACGCAGCAGGCCCTCCTGGTTGAGCGTGCCGCCGATGAGTTGCGCGCCTGGTGTTTTTTCCACCGGCATCGCCTCGCCGGTGAGCATGGCCTCATTCACGCTGGAGGCGCCTTCCAGCACCACGCCATCGGCGGGTATCTTTTCGCCGGGACGCACAATGACGATTTCATCCGGCATCACGCTTTCCGCCGGCACCTCCATCTCCTGGCTCTCGCGCACCACGTGCGCCTGCGCGGGCCTCAAATCCATGAGCTTGCGCACCGCCGCCGAGGAGCGCTTTTTGATGATCTCCTCCATGTACTTTCCGAGCAGCACGAAGGCGATAATCACCGCCGAGACCTCGAAGTACACGTCGCGCTCCTCCACCTTCACCGGCAGCACCTCGGGAAAGAAGATCACCGCCACGCTGTAAAAATACGCCACCGAGGTGCCGAGCGCGATCAGCGTGTCCATGTTGATGGTGCGCGCCTTGATCGCGTTCCAGGTGCCCACATAGAAGCTCCAGCCGCCGATGAACTGCACCGGCGTCACCAGGATGAACAGCCACATGCCCCAGGTGAACCATGGCAGCGCCGGGATCGGCGCCCAGGTCACGATGGTGGCGCCGGTGGCAAGCCCAATGAACGCCGCTGCGCGCAGGATCGCGAGCGCGAGCACGCCGGCAAGGGCGATGGCCACGCGCGTGCGCATGGACTTGAGTTCCTGTTCAGGTGAATCGAAGGTGAGCTTGCAACCGGTGGAGCAAAAATAATAGGTGCGGCCGGCGCGCTCGGAGGTGAGCGCGCCGGCCTTGTCTATCACCATGCCGCAAATCGGGTCTTTGGCCTTGCCTTGCCGCTCCCGGCTTCCTGCCTCCCGCGACACTAAGCCTTCCCTGGCTGGCGCAAGAACCGGGCCGGTGCCGTGCGCGTGCCTGTGCAGGCAAGCGTGCGGCCTGGCGCCGCCCTGAATGAATTTTTCCGGCGCGGCCTGGAACTGGCGCAGGCAGTGCGTTGAGCAAAAGTGATAGCTTTGGTTTTGATAAACGAAGCGGCCCGCCGCCGCTTTTTCATCCACGGTCATGCCGCAGACGGGATCAATTGCCATGAGGTCTCCGGAGCATAGTCCATTGCTGCGCCCGCCTGCATCTTATCTCAAAATGTCGGCCCTGGATATGAGAGGGGGAGGCTACGGAAAAGCGCGCGATCGGTGGAGGAGGCCAAAGACGCCGTAGGCGCTTGGAAAGCGATACCTCTGAAGGGGCGCGGTCGCTACTTTCCTTTGCTGCCCATCACGCCGCTCAGCCAATTGTATATCAGGGCAAACACCGCGCCCGCCACGTAGGCCGTGATCAAAATACCGATCAGGCCGTAGAAGTAGGTGCTCAGGGTGGCCGCGCGCCCTTCCTCGGGCTGCAACAGCCGCAGGTCCATGCCGTGAAACCATGCGTTAAAGAAGGCAAAGACGGCTTCCGGCCATAATGCGAAGGCCGCGGCGCAGATCGAGTACAGTATGCCGGACGTGAGCGCCAGGGAAATGCCCAGCACACTGGGGTTAAGGGTCTTGGTCATGCTTGATCTCCTTCGAAAAGCAAAAATCACATTTTTGCTTTTCTTGCTCTGAGAAGTCCAGGGATGGACTTATTCAGAGCTTTCTATATTACTTGCCGCCTTGCGCGGCCGCCTGATGCTCCAGCATCTGTTCCAGCATCTGTTCCATCAGCTCCATCCGTTGCATCACGCCGTCGCCGCCCATCATGCTCATGCCGCCCCGGCGCTGTTGCCTGAGCTGCTTCTGTTGCTCCGGGGTCAGCAGCGCGCGCGCCTTGTTGCGCGCCTCTATGCCCGTGACGATGATCTCGCGCTTGAGGTCGAAGATCCTGTCGTACACCGCGCCAATCTTATTCGCATCCGGCGCGTCGGCGTCGTACAGCTCGCGCAGCTTCGCCGACTCGTCCATCACCTTGCCCCTCAGGTCCCAGGTCTTTTTGCGCTGTTCGTCCTCGATCTGGCGCAGCCTGGCGCGCTGTTCGTCACTGAGATCGAGCCTGCGCAACGCGCCCATGCCGTCCTTGCCCATCATGTCCATCATGCTCATGCCGCCGCGCCCGCCCATGCCTCCCATCATCATGTCCATCATGCCGCCGCCCATCATCCCATCCATCATCATACCCATGCCCCCCATCCGGGATGCTTCATCCCTCATCATGGAGCCGTTTATGGCGCGCATCATTTTCATGGCGGCGCGCATGCTCTGCATGTGTTCCTGTAAAAGTTTTTGCCGTTGCTTCGGCGGTTTCGTCTCATGGATGCTTTGCATCTGGGCCTGCATCTTCTTCAGGTATTCCTGCAGCTGTTCCGTATCTTGGCTCATATCGCCGTCAGGGTTGCTCGCGGCAGCCGGCGCCACGCCGCCCGGATGATGCGCCTCCTCGGCGGTAACGGTGAATGCGGGCATCGCAACGGCGATGACCGCGGCACATAATCTCAGTTTATTCATAACGTCCTCCCGCCGCGTCAAACGGCCTTCTGTTCTTGATTCTAAATCCCTGAGCGGAAAAATAGGCAAGTGGGGCGTATTTTTCCTTGATCTACATCAAGCCCGGCCCCGGGAGCCTGCTGTACTGTTTTACAATGCGCTCCCCAGCGCTTGTATTAAGGAACCTCTGATTAAGTCAGAGGTTCCTTGCAGCGCAGGATGCGCTGCCATTTTACAATCACGCATGTGATTGTAAAATGAAGAAAAGCGCCATAAGAAATCTTATGGCCACGTTTTTGCTTTTTGCCGGGCAGGGACGCCCCAATGCCGCGGGCGCAGGGATGCGCAGGAGCGGCCGTGCTCTGAGAAATCCAGGGATGGACTTATTCAGAGCTTCTTTTAAGTATTTTGCAGATGCACGATGCCGTCCTACATTCTCTGGTTTGATCAAATTGCGCTGCAAGACCTGCCAAAAGTGGGCGGCAAGAATGCCTCGCTGGGCGAGATGTATCGCGCGCTGGCTCCGCAAGGCGTGAAGATACCCAACGGCTTTGCCGTCAGCGCGGACGCCTATTGGCAGGTGCTGGACAGCGCGGGGATACGCGCCGAATTGCAGCGCCTCATGAGCGGCCTGAACAAGCAGGATGTCGCCGATCTGGCGCGACGCGGCGAGCTGGCGCGCGATCTGATCCGCGGCGCGGGGATACCGGAAGATTTATGGACCGAGATCGCGCAGGCCTACGACGGCTTGTGCGCGCAATACGGCGCGCGCGCCGACGTGGCGGTGCGCTCCTCGGCCACCGCGGAGGATTTGCCCACCGCTTCATTCGCCGGCCAGCAGGAAAGCTATCTCAACATCCGCGGCTACGCGGCGCTGCGCGAGGCGGTGGCCAAGTGTTTCGCCAGCCTGTTCACCGACCGCGCCATCTCCTACCGCGTGGATCAGGGCTTCGATCACTTTCAAGTGGCGCTCTCCATCGGCGTGCAGAAGATGGTGCGTTCCGACCTCGCGGCGAGCGGCGTGATCTTCACCCTCGATACCGAGACCGGCTTCCGCGACGTGATCTTCATCACCGGCGCCTACGGACTGGGTGAAAACATCGTGCAGGGCGCGGTGGACCCGGATGAGTTTTACGTATTCAAGCCCACTCTGCGCGCCGGTCATCGCGCCGTGCTGCGCCGCCGCCTGGGCGCGAAGCAGCTGCGCATGGTGTACGAAGAGGGCGGGATGGGCGTCACCACGCGCAATCGCGCGCTGCCGGAAGCGGAGCGCAAACGCTACTGCATCAGCGATGACGAAGCGCTCACACTGGCCGATTACGCGCTGAAGATTGAGGATCATTACAGCGCGCGCGCCGGACGCTGGCAGCCGATGGACATCGAGTGGGCCAAGGACGGCATGAGCGGCGAGCTGTTCGTGGTGCAGGCGCGCCCGGAGACTGTGCAATCGCAGCGCCGGGGCGACGTGCTGGAGACGTATCTATTGGAAGAGCGCGCCGCGCCCGTCCTGCAAGGCAAGAGCGTGGGTCAGAAGATCGGCGCTGGAAGCGCACGCGTTATCGCGGACCTGGAACATCTGGCCGATTTTCAGACCGGCGAGGTGCTGGTGGCGGAGACCACCACGCCGGATTGGGAGCCGGTGATGAAGCGCGCCGCGGCCATCGTGACCAGCCGCGGCGGGCGCACCTGTCACGCCGCGATCGTGGCGCGCGAGCTGGGCATTCCGGCGGTGGTGGGCGCGGAGGACGCCCCGCGCGCGCTCGTCACGGGCGAGCCGCTCACCGTCTCTTGCGCCGAGGGCGACGTGGGCAATGTCTACCGCGGCGCGCTCAAATACCGCATCGAGCGCACCGAGCTTGCGAGCCTCGCGCGCCCGCGCACCCGGATCATGATGAACCTCGCCGACCCGGATCAGGCCTTCGCGCTGTCCTTCATCCCCAACGACGGCGTGGGCCTGGCGCGCATTGAGTTCATCATCAGCAACAGCATCAAGATACACCCCATGGCGCTGGTTCATCCGGAGCGCGTGAGCGAGAGCCGCGCGCGCAAGGAGATCGCGCGTCTCACCGCGGGTTTTGACGACAAGGCGGAGTATTTCGTGCAGCGTCTGGCCGAGGGCGTGGCCACCATCGCGGCGGCGTTTTATCCCAAGCCGGTGATCGTGCGCCTGTCGGATTTCAAGTCCAATGAATACGCCAGCCTCATCGGCGGCAGGGATTTTGAACCGCGCGAGGAAAACCCCATGCTCGGCTTTCGCGGCGCGGCGCGCTACACCCACCCCGCCTACGCGGAGGGTTTTGCATTGGAGTGCCGCGCGTTGAAGCGCGTGCGCGAGGCGATGGGCCTTGTCAACGTCAGGCTCATGATTCCGTTTTGCCGCACCGTGGCAGAAGGCGAGCGCGTCATGAACGAGCTCGCGCGGCATGGCTTGCAGCGCGGGCACAACGGCCTGGAGGTGTATCTCACCTGCGAGGTGCCCAACAACGTGGTGCAGGTGGACGCTTTCGCCGATCTGTTCGACGGTTTTTCCATCGGCTCCAACGATCTTACCCAGCTGACGCTGGGCGTGGACCGTGATTCAGCCCTGGTCGCGTCCGATTTCGATGAGCGCGATCCCGGGGTGCGGGAAATGATGCGCCTTGCGGTGCAGGGCGTGCGCCGCCACGGCCGCTCCTCCGGCATCTGCGGCCAGGCGCCGTCGGACTACCCGGAAATCGCGGAATACCTGGTGCGCCTCGGCATAGATTCCATCTCGCTCAATCCCGACACCGTGCTCAAGACCACGTTAAGGGTGCTGGAGATCGAACAGGCGATGCAGCCGGGCGGCGATTAACTGGCTGCGTTTTCACGGACGGGGTTTACCAGGTTCCTGGGATGGCCGTCCAGAAACGCCTGGATGTTCTCCAGGGTGACATCAATGCCGCGCTGCAGCGCCTCGCGCGAATTGAAGGCGTTGTGCGGGGTGAGGATGACATTGTCGCCGAGCTGCAAGCGGAAGCTGTTCATCGCTTGATCTATTTGGGAGGGAGGGTAATGGCTGGGCAAGGGGGCCAAGGCGCTCAACCATACCTCTTCGCCTTCAAAACAATCCAGCGCCAGTCCGCCGAAATGGCCTTCCGCCTGCAGCCGCGCCAGCGCGCGGCTGTCCACGATGCCGCCGCGCGCGGTGTTGATGAGCACCGCGCCGGGCTTGAGCGCGCTGAGCCGCTGCGCGTTCAGTAAATGATGCGTGGCCCCGCTGTAGGGCAGGTGCAGGCTCAAGGCGTCCACCTGCGGCAGCAGCTCGTCGAGCGCGAGGTAGGTCACGCCGCATTCCCGGCGCAGCGCTTCGTCGGGCTTCGGGTCGCAGGCCAGCAGGCGCATGCCGAAGGCGTACGCCAGGCGCGCCACGCGCGCGCCGATGCGCCCGGCGCCGAGCAGACCCAAGGTTTTGCCGCGCAGATCGGAGCCGGTGAGGCCGATGCGGGAAAAGTCGCCGTGATAACAGCGGCGCAGGGTGGCGGGCAGATGGCGCAGGAGCGCGATGAGCAGGCCGAGGGTGTATTCCGCCACCGTGTCCTCGCTGTAACCGGAGGCGTTGCACACGCTTATCCCCCGCGCCGCCGCGCTCTCCAGGTCAATATGGTCATAACCGGTGGAGCGGGTGGCGATGAGGCGCAGCGCGGGCAGCTTATCCAGCACGCCGGCCGTCACGCGGCTGGTGCCGAACGCCGAGACCACCTCGCTGCCTTGCGCCAATACGGCATTCTGCTCCTGCAGCGGATCGGTCACCAGGCGCGCTTCCCACGCGGGGTGAGCGCGCAGCGCCTTGCGCAGCGGCGCGTGCGCCTCCTCCGCTACGTCGAAAAAGGTGACTTCGGTCACAGTCTCCATCGCGTTAATTTGTCAAATTGCGGCGAGAAAAGCATGCGCCAACGCGGCACTGGTTGATCTGGATCAAACAAAAAATGCCGCGCCTGGGGCGACTGGCGAGGGATTCTTGATCTAGGTCAAGGACAGGGAGGCGGGAGATTTTTAAATTGGGCCGAGGACAACTGAATGATTGAGGAGCATTAGGATGAGCAATTTGATGCGGTATGAGCCGTTTGACGAGCTGTTCGAAGACGTGATGAAGGGCTGGTTACGCCCCTGGTTCCGGCCCCTGCGCCGCGAACCGGCCCTCCAGCCCATGCAGATCACCCTGGACCTCACGGAAAACGACAAGGAATATCACGTGCGCGCGGAAATTCCGGGGGTAAAGAAGGAAGACATCAGCATTACCCTGGACGGCAATCGCGTTTCCATCAGCGCCGAGATCAGGAAGGAAAAGGAGGAAAAGAAGGAGGAAAAGGTGTTGCGCAGCGAATGCTATTACGGCCGCGTGTATCGCAGCTTTACCCTGGATCAGGACGTGGACGAGGGCAAGGCCGAGGCGAAATACCAGGACGGGGTGCTGGAGTTGAGGCTGCCCAAGAAGTCCGGCGCCGGCCGGCGGCGCGTCGCCATTCAATAGGCCGAAGGCGCGCGCGAAGAGAGGCGTCAGGTGAGCCCGATCAGACTGCGCGAAATCTATGCGCTCGCCCAGAGCCGGGGCATCAACCCCTATCGCTACGAAGATCTGCACGAGTTGATCCGCGCCATCCAGCGCGCGGAGGACAACAGCCCCTGTTTCGCCACGTCCACGGCCATGGAATGCTGTGAGCACGGCTGCCGCTGGCGCGCCGAATGCCTGATGCTGGCGGGCAGGTCGCCCCAGACCATTCATTGACCCATCACCGCGGAGGAGCACCATCATGTGGAACCCTGTTATCACGCCGCACCTTTACCGCACCGTGTTCGATGAAGCCACGAACGGCATCATGATCACCGGCGCCGACAACAACATCCTCGCCGTGAACCGCGCCTTCACCGACATCACCGGCTATACCCCGGACGAGGTAGTGGGCAAGCATCCCCGCCTCTTATCCAGGCGCGAGGGGACGGCGTTTTATCAAGAACCGTGGGCAAGTCCGGGCGTGAGCGGCCGCTGGCAGGGCGAAGTCTGGAACCGGCGCAAGGACGGCGCGCTGTACGCGGCGTGGCTGTCCATCAGCGCGGTGTGCGATGAAGAGGGCGCCGTCACGCACCACGTAGCGGTCTTTTCCGAACTCACGGAACGCTTGCTCTGTGCCGAAAAGGTGCGCTGTCTGGCGTATCACGATCCCTTGACCGGGCTGCCCAACCGTGCGCTGCTGTACGACCGCATCAACCGCTTGCTGTTACAGGCGCGCCGTGAACAGCGCCCGGTGGCGGTGCTGTTCGTTGATCTCGACTACTTCAAGGACGTGAATGAGCTGTTCGGATACGCCGCGGGCGATTTGTTGTTGCAGGCCGTGGCAGAGCGCCTGCAAGACTGCGTGCGCGAGGTGGACACGGTGGCGCGCCTGGACGGCGACGGGTTCGTGGTGGTGTCCGCCCTGCGGCGCGCCGCGGATGCGCCGGAGGTGGCGCAGAAGATCGTCACCGCGCTGGCGCGCCCCTTCCTTATCCATGAGCGTGAACTTTACTTAAGTGCCAGCGTGGGCGTGAGCCTGTCGCCTTACGACGGCGAGGATGCGGAAACCCTGATCATCGCCGCCGATCTGACGATGTATCAAGCCAAGCAGGAAGGCGGCGGCTACCGCTTGCGCAGCGCCCGCGCCCTGGAGCAGGCGAGCGAGGAGACGGTGCCCGTGGAGCGTATCCCGGCGTTCCTTATGTCTGAGGATAGAGGACTGAAGACAGAAAGGCAATCCGGATACTGAAGACGGTCTTCAGATCAGCCCCTCAGCTTCTTCAAGGCGGCGGGGTCCTTGATTTCAATGTCCTTGTGCTGCACGCTGATCAAGCAGTCTTTTTGGAACTTGGAGAACAGGCGACTCACCGTTTCCAGGGTGAGCCCCAGATAGTTGCCGATCTCCTCGCGCGTCATGCGCAGATAAAAGTGGCTGGGTGAGTAGCCGCGCTTGGCGAAGCGCTGCGACAGGCCGAGCAAAAAGGCCGCCAGGCGCTGCTCCGCCTTCATGCCGCCCAGCATCAGCATGTGCCGTTCCTCCTCCATGATCTCGCGGCTCATGAGGCGGTGGAAGTGGTGCTGTAAAGCGGGCAGGCGGCTGGCGAGTTTTTCCAGTTCGTTAAAGGGCACCTCGCACACCGTGCTGTCCTCCAGCGCCACCGCGTGATACTGGTGCTGATCGGTGCTGATCGCATCCATGCCCATCAGCTCGCCCAGCATGTAAAAACCGATGATCTTTTCCTCGCCCTCGGCGTTGGATTCCACGATCTTGAAGAAGCCGTTGCGGATCGCGTACAGGGATTGAAAGGGGTCGCCCGCGCGGTACAGGTACTCGCCGCGCCGCAGGCGCTGGCGGCGTCCGTCCAAAAGGCTGTCCAGGCGCGCCGTATCCTCCGCGCCCAGGCCCATGGGCAGGCACAGCTCATGCAGGCTGCAGCTGGAACAGGTGGCCTTGAGGTTGGCGAGGCTGACCTTGATGGGTATGGATTGTAGCGGCATGGCGCCCCCTTTATTTAAATGATACCCCACTACTGCGACAAATTAAATCAATGAACGTTACGATTTAGACTCATTATAAAAACTAGCATTTGTTCAGACACCGGAAAAACGGCCGTGTTTAAGGAAGGCGCAGGCATAACGCGCGGCGCGCGCGGAAAACAGCAGCGCGGTGTGTGAAGCGTTGACCGTCCGCGCATCGCTTGCACCCGGCAGGCGGGTTTCAGCCACCGCCACGGTGCCGTCGTTCGGTTTGGGAATGCCGGGGATCAGCCAGCCGAGGCCGAAGTTGAGCCGGCCCGCAATCCCCCCCGATTTCCCTACCGGCGGGCGCGAGGTCCAGACCGTGCGCCAGGACCGGCAGCGCCGCTCCGAGCCAGCGGCGACCGAGGCGAGATCCGGAGAGTCTGCGCGCGGCAAAGCTGCCCTGATGCGGCGCGCCCAGCGTCACGATGCGTCCCGGACGCTGCGCGGGATGGTCTTTAAACAACTGCAAAATCAACAAGCCGCCCAGGCTGTGGCCGACGAAGTGCACCGTCTCGCCCGGCACGCGGCTTAAAAATTCCTGCAACTGCGCGGCGTTCTCGGTCAGGGTGCGTGCGCTGGAGGGATAGGAATAACACACGCAGCGGTAGCCGCAACGCCGCAGGCGCCGTTGCAGGCAGGCCATGGTCCGGCCTCCCAGCCACAGGCCGTGCACCAATACCACCGTGTCGGGTCGCGTGCCGATGGGGATGGCTTCAGTCCCGCAAGGGTTTGAGCGGCGGGGGCTGGCTGACGGCGAGCATGCGTTCGATGGCGCGGCGCGCGCGCGGGACGAGATCGGCGGGCACCTCGACCCGCGGGCTCAAGCTGCGCAGCGTATCCACTATCTTGGGCAGCGTGATTTTCTGCATGTAAGGGCAGAGCACGCACGGGCGCACGAAGTCCATGCCGGGGTTTTCCGCCGCCACGTTGTCCGCCATCGCGCACTCGGTGACCATGAGCACCTTGGCCGCGTGCGACTGCTGCACGTCGGCGATCATCTTGGAAGTGGAGCCGACGAAATCCGCCTCGGCGCACACTGCCGGCGGCGCCTCCGGGTGCGCCAGCACGCGCACGCCGGGGAACTGCGCGCGCAGGGCGCGGATGTGCTCCGGGGTAAAGCGCTCGTGCACGATACAGGTTCCGTGCCAGGCGATGATTTCAATCTTGGTCTGCTGGGCGACGTTGGCGGCGAGATAGCGGTCGGGCAAGAAAATCACGCGCGGGCTGGCGAATTCCTCGGCCGCCACCTCGACGATGCGCGCGGCGTTGCTCGAGGTGCAGCAGTAATCCGATTCGGCCTTGACCTCGGCCGAGGTGTTCACGTAACTCACCACCGGCGCGCCGGGGTAGCGTTCCTTTAACAGGCGCACGTCGGCGCCGGTAATGCTCTCGGCGAGCGAACAACCCGCGTCCTTATCCGGGATCAATACGGTGCGCTCCGGCGCCAGCACCTTCACCGTCTCGGCCATGAAGTGCACGCCGCACATCACTACAATGGGCGCCTCCAGGGGCCCAAGTGCGGCAGCGCGGCGCGCCAGCTCCAGCGAGTCGCCCACGTAATCGGCGACGCCGTAATAGATGTCCGGCGTCTGGTAATTGTGCGCCAGTATCAGCGCGCGCCTTTCTTTTTTAAGCCGATTAATTTCGTACACCAGCGGCGCCTTGAGCAGCCAGTCCACGTCGCTGATCAGGCCGTGAATCTTTTCCCACACCGGTTGCGTGGCCGCCGCCACCTCGTCGGTGAAACGTTCGTCACGATAGCAAAGGACGGGCGCGCCGCCGCGCCGGCCTGCGGTAACGCGCGTCACGACGGGATCGGTGATGCTCATAAAAAATTAGACAATGCCTCCGCCGGGAAGTGGCTTGGTGGCTGGTTTAAGCCTTCCCTGGCTGGCGGTCGCTCCCGGCATCCTGCCTCCCCCGACGCTAAGCCTTCCCTGGCTGGCGTAGCCGGATATGCAGCTCGCGCAGCTGCGTTTCGCCGGTGGGTGTGGGTGCGCCGGTGAGCGGGCAGTGCGCGGTCTGCGTCTTGGGGAAGGCGATCACCTCGCGGATGGATTGGCTGCCGGTCATCAACATGACCAGACGGTCCAGGCCGAAGGCGATGCCGCCGTGCGGCGGCGCGCCGTATTTCAATGCTTCCAGCAGAAAGCCGAATTTCTCCTCGGCCTCTTCCCTGCCTATGCCAAGCAGTTTGAACACCGCGCTTTGCAGTTCCGGTTTATGGATGCGTATGGAGCCGCCGCCGAGCTCGGTGCCGTTCAGCACCATGTCATAGGCGCGCGACAAACAGGCGCCGGGGTTTTGCTCCAGCTCGGCTACGTCACCGGTCTTGGGCGCGGTGAACGGATGATGCAGCGCCTGCCAGCGCTTGTTCTCCTCATCGCGCTCGAACAGGGGGAAGTCGGTGACCCAGAGCGGTTTGAATCCGTGCTCGATCAGGCCGCGGTCATGGCCGAGTTTCACGCGCAGCGCGCCGAGCGAATCGTTCACCACCTTGGCGCTGTCCGCACTGAAGAAGATAAGATCGTTGGTTTGCGCGTGTGTGCGCCGCATGATCTCCGCAATCACTTCATCGGGCAGAAACTTGAGGATCGGCGACTGCAAGCCCTCCCGCCCCGACGCCGCGTCATTCACCTTGATATAAGCCAGGCCCTTCGCGCCGTGCGCGGCGACAAACCGGGTGTAGTCGTCTATCTCCTTGCGCGTGAGCGCGCCGCCGCCCGGCACCTTGAGCGCCGCGACGCGACCCTTGGGATCATGGGCGGGAGCGGCGAATACCTTGAACTCCACGTCGCGCATCAAGTCGCCCACGTCCACCAGTTCCAGCGGAACGCGCAGGTCGGGTTTGTCCACGCCGTAGCGGCGCATGGCCTCAAAGTAACTCATGCGCGGGAACGGATTGGGCAGCGCGACCTCCAGGGTTTTGGCGAACAGCTCGCGCATCATCTGCTCCATCAGCGTCATGATCTCGTTCTCATCCATGAACGAGGTTTCGAGGTCGAGCTGGGTGAATTCCGGCTGGCGGTCGGCGCGCAGGTCTTCGTCGCGGAAGCAGCGTGCGAACTGATAATAGCGCTCGAAGCCGGACATCATCAGCAGTTGCTTGAACAGTTGCGGCGACTGCGGCAGCGCGAAGAAACCGCCCGCGTGGGTACGGCTCGGCACCAGGTAATCGCGCGCGCCCTCCGGCGTGGCCTTGGTGAGGCACGGCGTTTCCATGTCGAGGAAGCCGTGCGCGTCGAGAAATTCGCGCAATTGACGGGTGATGCGCGCGCGCAGGCGCAGGCGCGTGGCCATCTCCGGCCGGCGCAGGTCAATATAGCGGTAACGCAGGCGCGTCTCTTCCCCCACGCCGTCCTCATCGAGCTGGAACGGCAGCGGTTGCGCGCCGTTCAGGATTTCCAGTTGTTCGCACAGCAGCTCGATCTCGCCGCTCGGCAGGTTGGCGTTGGCCGTGCCGTCCGGGCGGCGCCGCACCTGGCCGGTGACGCGCAACACGTATTCGTTGCGCACCCGTTCCGCGGTGTGGAAAACATCCGCGTTGGCCGGATCGAATACCACTTGCGCGATGCCTTCGCGATCCCGCAAATCCACGAAGATCACGCCGCCGTGATCGCGGCGGCGGTTGGCCCACCCGCACAGCGTCACCCGCTGTCCGATGTGCGCGGCGTTGAGTGTTCCGCAGGGATGGGTGCGCATGCTCATGAGGAAGAAGGTCCGGTTTGCGCCGGTTTGGATGGTTCGGCCCTGCCCTGCCACGGCGGCACCACCACGCCCAGCGAGATGACCATCTTGATGGCATCGTCCACGCACATGTCCATCTCGATCACGTCGCGGCGCGGCACCATGAAGATAAAGCCGGAGGTCGGGTTGGGCGTGGTGGGAACAAACACCGGGATCAGGTCCTCGCCGGTGCGGCTTTGCGCTTCAGCTGAGCCCGCGGCGGTTTGAAACGCGATGGACCATAATCCGCGGCGCGGGTACTCGATCAGCAGCACCTTGCGGAACGCCAGGCCGCCGGGTTTGAATAGGGTTTCCGACACCTGCTTGGTGCCGGAGTAGATCGAGCGCACCAGCGGAATGCGCGCCAGCATGCGTTCCCAGATGTCCACCAGCCGGCGTCCGAAAAAATTGGCCGCCAGCACGCCGGTGCCGAGCACAATCACCGCGGACAGCAGCACCCCCAGGCCCGGCACGTGAAAGCCGAGCAGCGTGTCCGGGTGATAGGCGGCAGGCAACACCCGCAGGACGCCGTCCAGTAAGTCCACCACCATGTTGATGACCAGGATGGTGACGCCGAGGGGAATCCAGATCATCAAGCCGGCGATGAGATAACGGCGCGTGTGGGACATGGCGATTTTCAGGCGGCGCCGGAGGAGGGCTTGGCGGTATTTCCCGTCTGCGCGCCCGCGGGCTTGGCTTCCGCCGCGGGTTTCTCAGCCGCATCCTTGGCGGCTGCGCCGCCCGTGGAAGGTTTTTTCCTGCCCACTTCCTTGAAATCGGTTTGATACCAGCCGCCGCCCTTCAACTGAAACGAGGGCGCGGAAATCATTTTTTGCAGCGCGGGTTGGCCGCACTCCGGGCAGTCGGTGAGCGGCGCGTCGCTGAATTTCTGGATTGTCTCCAGCCGGTGGCCGCAGGCGCTGCATTGGTATTCGTAAATGGGCATGATTCAACGTATGAAAATACAGACACAAAATCAACGTTCTATTATACGTTAAAATGGCCGCATGCGTACCACCACCGCCCCGCCCGCCGCCGCGCGCTACGAGTGGCAGACCATCCGCACGCTGCTCCCCTATCTGTGGGAGTTTCGCGCGCGCGTGGTGCTCGCCATGGCGCTGCTGGTGCTGGCCAAGCTCGCCACCGTCGCGGTGCCGCTGGCGTTGAAACAGATCGTGGACGCCCTGGACGCGGCGCACCAGCCGTTGCTGATCCTGCCGCTCGGCCTGCTCGCGGGCTACGGCCTGTTGCGCCTGTCCAGCGCCCTGTTCGGCGAGCTGCGCGACGCGGTGTTCGCCAAGGTCACGCAACGCGCCATGCGCCGCGTGGCGCTGCAAGTGTTCCGCCACCTGCACGCGTTGGCGCTGCGCTTTCACCTGGAGCGTCAGACCGGCGGCCTGTCGCGTGACATCGAGCGCGGCACGCGCGGCATCACGTTTTTGCTCTCCTTCATGCTGTTCAACATCCTGCCTACGCTGCTGGAAATCGCGCTGGTCACCGGCATACTGCTGATCTACTACGACGCGTGGTACGCGCTCATCACCCTGATCACGCTGATCGTCTACGCCGCATTCACCTTTCTCATCACCGAATGGCGCATGAACATCGTGCGCGAGAAAAACGAGCTCGACTCCAGGGCCAACACCAAGGCGATAGACAGCCTGCTCAACTATGAGACGGTAAAGTATTTCGGCAACGAGGAGTACGAGGCGCGCCGCTACGACGAACACATGGCAGTGCTGGAGCGCGCCTCGGTGCGCAATCAGACCTCGCTCTCCGTGCTCAACTTCGGCCAGGGCGCGATCATCGCCGTGGGCGTGACCCTGCTCATGATCCTGGCCGCGCAAGGCGTGGTGGCGGGCAAGCTTACCCTGGGCGATTTGGTGCTGGTGAACGCCTTTTTGATCCAGTTGTTTCTGCCACTCAATTTTCTCGGCTTCGTATACCGCGAGATCAAGAACTCGCTTGCCGACATGGAGCGCATGTTCAGCCTGCTGCGCCGCGAAACCGACGTCAAGGACCCGCCCGGCGCGCCAGCGCTCGACGTCGGCGCCGGCGGGGTGCGTTTCGAGCGCGTGAGCTTCGGCTACGATCCCGACCGGCAGATAGTATTCGACGTGGATTTCGAAATTGCCCCCGGGCGCAAAGTGGCGGTGGTAGGGCCGAGCGGCGCGGGCAAGTCCACACTGGCGCGCCTGTTGTTCCGCTTTTACGACGTCACGGGCGGGCGCATACTCATCAACCATCAGGACATCCGCAGCGTCACGCAGGTCAGCCTGCGCGCCGCCATCGGCATCGTGCCGCAGGACACGGTGCTGTTCAACGACACTATTTACTACAACATCGCCTACGCCAGGCCGGACGCCGGGCGCGCGGAGATCGAACGCGCCGCGCAACTGGCGCACATCCACGATTTCATCGTGTCCCTGCCCAAGGGTTATGACACCGTGGTGGGGGAACGCGGCTTGAAGCTTTCCGGCGGCGAGAAGCAGCGCGTGGCGATAGCGCGCACCATTTTAAAGGCGCCCCGGATACTCATTTTTGATGAGGCCACCTCGGCGCTCGACACACAATCCGAACAGGCGATTTTAAACGCGCTGGCCGAGGTCGCCGCCGATCACACCACGCTGGTCATCGCGCACCGTTTATCCACGGTGATAGACGCCGATGAAATCCTGGTGCTGGAGCAGGGGCGCATCGTAGAGCGCGGCACGCACCGCGAACTGCTCGCGCAGGGCGCGATCTACGCGCGCATGTGGGCCTTGCAGCAGGAGGAGCGGCGCCGCATCGAACAGCTGCCGCAGGCGGGTGTAACCCCGGTGCATGAGCATGGCTAACCTGCGTCTGCCCTCGCCGGGGCGTTTGCTGCTGTTTATCGTTCTCGTCGCCTTTTTGCTGACTTTCGTCCAGATCGGCATTCTGACCATCGCCTTTGAGAAACTCGGTCTGTCCCAGCGTTCGGCGTTTCTGTTGCTGCTCACGGCGCTCATGGGCAGCGCAATCAATCTGCCCCTGTTTCGCGTCAAGTCAGAGCCGCTGGACCCGGACACCGTGCCGGAGCCGCTGCGCGAGCTGGCGCGCCGCAGCCTGCGCGACTTCAAGGGCGTCACCGTGATCGCGGTCAACGTGGGCGGCTGCCTCATCCCGCTCACGTTCTCTTTTTATCTTATGCGTCATAGCGCGCTTGCCGTCATGGACGTGATACTGGCCACACTCGTGGTGACGGCGGTGTGCCGGTTCATGAGCCGTCCCATGCCGGGCGTCGGCATTGCGCTGCCGGTCTTCGTGGCGCCGGTCGCCGCCGCACTCGCAGCCCTGCTGCTGGAACCGCAGAACAGCGCGCCGCTGGCCTATATCTCCGGCACGTTCGGTGTGCTGATCGGCGCCGACCTGTTGCGCCTCAGAGACATAAGAAAGATGGGCGCGCCCCTTGCCTCCATCGGCGGCGCAGGCAGCTTCGACGGCATCTTTCTCACCGGCCTGGTGGCGGTGCTGCTGGCGTGAACAGCGTGCTCATCACCGGCTGCTCCAGCGGCATCGGTTTATGCCTGGCCGAGGGCCTCTGCGCGCGCGGCTGGCGCGTGTTCGCCACGGCGCGTAAGCCCAACGACGTGCAAAAGCTCATCGCCCAAGGAATGGAAAGCCTGCGCCTTGATCTGGATGACTCTGAATCCATCCGCGGCGCGGTGAGCGAAATTCTGCAACGTACGGGAGGCAAACTGGATGCGCTCATCAACAACGGCGCTTATGGCCAGCCGGGCGCGGCGGAAGATTTGTCACGCGACGTGATCCGCGCGCAATTCGAGACCAATCTGTTCGGCCTGCTGGAGCTGACCAACCTCATCATTCCAGTGATGCGCAGGCAAGGAGCAGGGCGCATCATCAACATCGGCTCGCTTCTGGGCTTTGTTACGTTGCCCTACCGCGGCGCGTACAACGCCAGCAAATACGCCCTGGAAGGGTTGACCGATACCCTGCGGCTGGAGCTGAACGGCAGCGGGATTTTTGTATCGCTGATCGAGTGCGGCCCCATTGCCAGCCGCTTCCGCGCCAACGCCTATGCCATGTACAAGAAAAACATCAATCCACAACACAGCGCGCACCGGAATATTTACTCCGCGCTGGAGCGCCGCCTCACCAAACCAGGCCCCGCCGCCCCATTCACCCTGCCGCCGCAGGCGGTGCTGAAAAAAGTCCTGCGCGCGCTGGAAGCCCCGCGCCCCAGAGCGCGTTACTACGTCACCGCGCCCAGCTATTTTTTTGCCGTGCTGAAGCGCCTGCTGCCCACGCGCGCCCTGGATTGGGTATTGCGGCGCGTGTCGCAGGGTGAGGTGAAGTAATCTGACAGAAAAATTCCTCCCCCTGTGCCGGGGGAGGGGTGTGAAGATCAATCGCGTAACTTGCTGAACACGTACTGGCTTTTTGCCTCGGGCTGATGGCATTCGAAGCAGGATTTGCCGCCGTCCTTGGTCAGGCGCTCTGTTTTGCTGTTGCCGGCGAAGCCTTCGAAGCCCCAGCCGCCGGTGTTCTTGAAGCGCTTGGCGTCGCGCTGCATCACGCCGATGAGCTTGCGCTCGCCTTCTTGCAGGGCGTGGCCGCCCTCGTTGTAGTCCAATAGATCAAACACGATTACCGCGCCGTCCGGGTAGTTGCCGGTCTTCAGGCCCTGTACGGCCTTTTTGTTGGCGTACACGTGATGGATGCCGCCGAACGGGTTTTCCAGCGGGTGGCCGGGCTGGATCACCATGCTTTTCACGTGATGCCAGTCGCGGTAGCCGCTTGGGTAGGACACCTCGGCTGCGGCGGCGCTGACGGAGCCCAAGCCCAGCAGGCTGAGGGTGAGTGCACATACGAGATATTTCATGACGGTGAACCTCCGTTTGTTAGTATCGAGGCGATACTATAAACCGCGCGCGCGGGAATTGTCAATACCGTATCGAGACGATACTATAGAGCCATGGAAAAACATCAGGGTTACGAATTGCTGGAGCGCATCGGCGGCCTGCTGCGCGCCGAGCTGCGTAAGCGCGGCGCGGAATACGGCTTGCAGCCGACGCATCTCCACGCGCTCGGTTTCTTCGCCCAGGCCAACCGTTACAGCAACACCCCTGCTGCGCTCACCGAGTATCTGGGCGTGACCAAGGGCACGGCTTCGCAGACACTGCTGGTGCTGGAAAACCTGGATCTGGTGAAAAAGACCGAGGATGCGCAGGACCGCCGCGTGGTGCGCGTGGAGCTGACGCGCAGGGGACAGGCTATCCTCGCCGCTCTGGTGCCGCCTGAGCTATGGGTCGCGACCAGCGCAAAACTGAACAAGCGCGAGCTGGATGAGCTGGTCAGGGGACTGGAAAAAGTGTTGCGCGTGATGCAGCAGGCGAACGGGGCGCGCAGCTTCGGCGTCTGCCGCACCTGTCGGCACTTCTTGCGCGAGGGTGCAAACAAATTCCGCTGCGGTCTGACGCAGGAGCCGCTCAAGGCGGCGGAATCACGCAAGATCTGCCGCGAACACGAAGCGGTACCGGCTGAATAAAGGAAATCAACGTGGCCGTCTACGCTATTGGCGACGTGCAGGGTTGTTTTGATGAATTGCAGGTGTTGCTGGCAAAACTCCAGTTCGGGCCGGACGATAATCTGTGGTTTACGGGCGATCTGGTCAATCGCGGCCCGAAGTCGCTGGAGACCTTGCGCCTCGTAAAAGGGCTCGGCGCGCGCGCGATCACGGTGCTGGGCAATCACGATTTGCATCTGCTAGCGGTGGCGCAAGGTTGCGAACGCTATAAGCGCGAAGACACTTTCGAGGATGTGGTAAATGCGCCGGACCGGGATGAGCTGCTGGAGTGGCTGCGCGCGCGGCCGCTGCTGCACCATGACGCGGTGCTCGGCTTTACCCTGATCCACGCGGGATTGCCGCCGCAGTGGGATTTGCAGCAGGCGCGCGCCTGCGCGCACGAGGTTGAAATGGTGTTGCGCGGAGCGCATCATGCGGATTTTTTGCGCGCGATGTACGGCGGCGAACCGCGGCAGTGGTCGGAGGCGCTCACCGGCCGGGAGCGCTTGCGGTTTATCACCAATTGTCTGACGCGTTTGCGTTACTGCAACGCCCACGGCGTTCTGGCGTTGCAGGAAAAGGGCGCGCCGGGTACGCAGCCTGAGGGTTATATGCCCTGGTTTGAGGTGCCGGGGCGGCGCAGCGCGGATTTGAAAATCATCTTCGGCCACTGGGCCACGCTGGGCGCATATCCCGTGGCCAGGGTATTTCCGCTCGACGGTGGTTGTGTGTGGGGCGGCGGTTTGCTTGCCATGCGTCTTGATGATGCGCGGGGCGAGCAGGTGCGGCTTCCGTGCCGCGCGCACCAAAAATTCGATTAACCCGGCAAGTAAGTTGCCGGGTTAATCGCAGGGCACGGATGCCCTGCCGCGGCCCTAAGCCGCGTGAGACAAGGCCGGGCGTGTACCGGCCTTGGCGATAGCAATAAAATACAGGATGTATTTTATTGCCGAGTTAATAAATACGGCTGTTGACCCGGTACACCATATCATCCTTCACCGCAAAATACTGAATCTCGTTTGAGGAGAGAAAGACGATCTCGGACAGGATGAGGTCGTAGATTTTTTGCTCCCTCCCGTCCACCACCACCACGCTGCTGTCGCCCATCCGCGCACGGTAGGCGGCGTGGCGTCCGTCCGGGCTGAACAGCGGATTACCCTTGCCGATGGCGGCATAGTGTTTCTGCGCCACGCCGTCCACGACGGCGAACAGCCTGTCGCCAGTCATGGCGTAATAGGCCACGCGCCTGCCGTCGGGACTGAAAAAAGGCGACTGCGTGCCGACGCCGTCGTAGGCGGCAAGCTCCTTGCCGTCCACCACCAGAAACTGCTTGCCGTTGTGCCGGGCGACGTAGGCGTAGCGGGCGCCGTCGTTGCTGAAAGTGACGTTGAAACTGGCGATCTCGTCATAATGCTTGCCCGCCGCGCCGTCCACAACGGCGTAGTGGTTTTCCTTCTCTTCCACGATATAGGCCAGGTGTTTCCCGTCACGGCTGAATACCGGTTCGGGGCTGTAAATTTTCCGGTGCGGCTGGCCTTCCTCGCCGTCCACCACCAGAAATTGGCGACTGTCGCGCTCCGCGAAATAGGCGAGATGACGGCTGTCCGGGGAAAACACGGGGATGATGGTGTTGACGCCTTCATAGTGCCGCTGCTCTTGTCCATCCACCACCGCGAACTGCATCCCATGGTCGAAGGCGCGATAGGCCAGGTGCCGGCTGTCCGGGCTGAACGTGAGCGAGTTCTCACCGATGATTTCATAGCGCGCGCCTTCCTTGCCGTCCACTACCACAAACATTGCGCCGTCGCCGTACGGCGTTTCTTCTCTGGCGATAAACGCCACACGGCGGCTGTCGGGGCTGAACAGGATGGAGTGCGGTATGACGCCGTCGTACACTTTTCCGCTCACGCCCTCCACCACCACCGCGGTGCCCTGTTCCAGCAGCGCCTTGTAGGCGACGCGCCGGCCGTCGGGGCTGAAGACGGGCGCTTCCACCGCCCGGTAAGGGCCGGTTTCCCTGCCGTCTACCACCATGTACCAGGCGCCGTTCCGCATGGCGCCGTAGGCCACGCGCCGGCTGTCCGGGCTGAAGAAGCTGGAATGCGCGCCGATGCCGTCGTAGCGCTTGCCCTCTTTGCCGTCGAGCACGACAAACTGCTCGTTATTCTGCTCTATGACGTAGGCGAGGCGTCGCCCATCCGGGCTGGCGTGCGCGGAGGACACGATCCAGCCCTTGGGGTCGAGTTTGCCAATAACGGTTTCCGTGGTGCGCTCGACCTGCGGCAGCGTCGGCGAGGTGCAGGATGCCAGCGCCAGGAGGGGGATGAGTAATAACCAGTGATGTCTCAGCACAAAAAGTTCTTCCTACCGCATTGCGGCGTTACCAAGGCAACGGCTGGCGTTGCGTTTAGCCAGATTTCGGCTGCGTTGCGGGACAGGTATTGATGCCGAGCAACGCCCAGACCGGACACCAGCTTATCGCCGCCGTCACGAGGGGAATGACGCCGATGAGCCCCAGGTAACGCGCATTTCCCTCCAGCACAAACAACAACGATAACAGGGCAACCCCGATAATGACACGAATAATCTTTTCGGTATTTCCAATGTTGGGTTTCATGGGATACCTCCTGGCCAATCGTAGCACCTTAGTGCGACCTACACCGGTTTGCGTCCGCCCGGCTTGTGGGTGACAGGCGACAGGGGAAGCCGGAGCAGGCTCTATTATACTAGGCGCAAACACCGTCACCGCGCAAGCTCAAGCCGCCTCGCGCCGCTCCCAGGTCACAAAGCTGTAAGCGTAAGGATTTTTTTCATCCGCGGCGTGCCGGACGCGCCTAATCTCCACCCACTCCTGCTTGCTGAACGCGGGGAACCAGGCGTCGCCGGGGAAACAAGCGTGGATTTCGGTCAAATACAGACGCGCGGCGCGCGGCAGAAGCTGGGCGAACAAGTCCTCCCCGCCCAGCACCATCAGTTCTTCATTTTCCGCGCCCGCCGCCAGGGCTTGGTCCAGTGTGTGCGCCACCTCGCACCCCGGCGCCTGATAGCCGGGGTCGCGCGTGAGAATGATGTTGCGCCTGCCCGGCAGCGGTTTGCCGATGGACTCGAAGGTCTTGCGCCCCATCAACACCGCTTTGCCCATGGTTATCTCTCGGAAATGGCGCAGGTCGGCGGGCAGCCGCCACGGCAAGGTGTTATTGACGCCGATGGCGCGGTTTTCATCCATGGCCGCGATGAGGGAAATGCGCATGTGTTTTGCGTGCCTAGGGTGAATAGGGCGATAATACCATGTCATGCGCCACTATAGACTGACGCTGTCCTGCCTCGACCGCCCCGGCATCATCGCCGCGGTGAGCGCGTTTATCGCCGCGCACGGCGGCACCATCGGCGAGAGCGCGAGCCACAGCGAACCGGACAGGCGCCATTTCTTCATGCGCCAGGAAATACTGGCGTCTTCGCTGCCGTTCGGGGCGGACGAATTCCGCGCGCGCTTTACGCCCGTCGCCTCCGAGTTCAACATGCAGTGGAACATCAACGATTCCGCGCTGAAGAAGCGCGTGGTGCTGCTCGCAAGCAGGCAGGATCACTGCCTGGCGGATTTGCTCTACCGCTGGCGCAGCAAGGAATTTGATTTCGATATCCCGTGCGTGATTTCCAATCACCAGGATTTGCGCAGCTTGGTCGAATGGCACGGCATTCCTTATATCCACGTGCCGGTGAGCCCGGCAAACAAACTGGCGGCGCACGAAAAAATTCTGGGCCTGTGCCGGCAACACCAGGCGGACGCCGTCGTGCTCGCGCGCTATATGCAAATACTGCCCGACGCCTTTTGCGCGGCTTATCCCAACCGCATCATCAATATCCACCACGGCCTGCTGCCGGCTTTCATGGGCGCGCGCCCTTATCATCAGGCGTTCGAGCGCGGCGTGAAGCAGATCGGCGCCACCTGCCATTACGTCACCGCCGAGCTCGACGCCGGCCCCATCATCGAACAGGACGTGATCCGCGTGGATCACAGCGAGGCGATCGAGGATTTAGTCCGCCTGGGACGCGACGTGGAAAAGACCGTACTGTCGCGCGGCGTGCGCTATCATGTGGAAGACCGCGTGCTGGTGCACGGTGCGCGCACCGTGGTATTCAGATGAATGAGCGGCATCCATGAAAAAAGGGGCATCTATGACAATCAAACCATTAAATCGCAGTATCCATGCAACGCCGTTTCTGCTGGCGGTCTTGTTGGGCGCCGCTTGCTCCGCTGCAAGCATGAGTGGAGGCGCGCACGGCTACAAAATAAACAGCATCTCAGGCGCCGGCGCCGGACAAACTTCGGTGCTGATCGGCACACATTGCGCGGATAGTGTAACGATGATCAAGGTCGAGGTGGTTTCCGCCAAGGAGGTTTCCGTAGCCAACGTCTATGTGCGCGCCTATCTTTACGACGCGGACAAAAAACTGCTCAAGGCCCACGAGCGCCCGCCGACCTCGCCCTGCATGTTTGTGGGCGATGAGAAGCCGCGTTCCATGCCGATCATGTATGAAGCGGCCAAGCCGCGCGTGTTTCACTTCCCCACCGAAGGGCCGGACCTCCTGCCGTGGAAAAGCATCGTGGTGGTGTTTGGCGACGATGATAAAGCGGTGGCCGAGGTTTACCCTTCCGGCGACCCGCGCGATTTTGATTTTCCGGAGAAGGCGCTGCTTTTTTAGCTAAGCTCTGAATAAGTCCATCCTGGACTTCTCAGAGCACGAAAAGCAAAAATGCGATTTTTGCTTTTCTTCATTTTACAATCACATGCGTGATTGTAAAATGGCGGTGCGTCCCTGCACCGCATGAGCTTCTGTCTTTAATGTAAGAGGTTCCTTTAGGTACGCCTGGTCGCCGAGCCTCAGCCGCAACAGTCCGGCTCATCGCGCATGGATTTAAGCGCGCCCACCAGCTGCGAGACGTGATGCAACCGGTGGCGCTGTAAATAGTCCGCGATGCCGGCGTTGATTTTGGGACACACCAGCGGGTCGTAAAACAGCGCAGTGCCGACGCCCACGGCGGAAGCCCCGGCGATGATGAATTCCAGCGCGTCCCGCGCCGTGGCAACGCCGCCCTGGCCGATGATGGGGATGTTGTGCTTCTTCGCCACCTGATGCACCTGATGCACCTTGAGCAGCGCGATGGGCTTGATCGCCGGGCCGGACAGCCCGCCCTGACCGTTGCCCAGCACCGGCGCGCGTTTTTCAACGTCTATCGCCATACCCATCACGGTGTTGATGACGGCGAAGGCGTCGGTGCCGGCCTCGATGCAGCGGCGCGCGTTTTCCGCGATGTCGGTCTGGTTGGGCGAGAGCTTGGTGATGAGCGGCTTTTTGGTCCGCGCGCGGCACGCCGCCACCACCCGCGCCGACATGTCCGGATCGTTGCCGAACGCCTCCCCGCCCTCCTTCACGTTGGGGCAGGAGATATTGATCTCCATCGCGTCTATCGGCGAGTCGTCGAACAGGCGCGTAATCTCGGCGTATTCCTCCACCGTGGAGCCGGACAGATTGGCGATGAAGCGCGTCTCGCTGAAATCGAGCGTCGGCAGGATATGTTTGATGACGTATTCCGCGCCTGGATTTTGCAGCCCGATGGCGTTCAACATCCCCATCGGCGTTTCCCATACCCGGTGCGGCGCGTTGCCGAGGCGCGGGGCGAGGGTAGTCCCTTTGAGGCACACCGCGCCCACGTCGTGGTTGGAAAATCCGCTCACGCGCGTGTATTCTTCGCCGAAGCCCACGCAACCGGAAAGCAGCACCAGGGGCGAGTTGAAGCGCATGCCGCAGAACTCCGTCGCCAGCATCTTCCGCGTCAACTCGTCCACTTAGAATCCATTTGATTTCGCACCGTGCGGAATGAATCCGCGCGGGCGACCAAAGGGGAGAGTTGCACTACTCCCCTTTGGAAACCCCAAGGCTTTGTGCCCGCAGCAAGCTGCGGGATATGATAATAAACCCCCTTTGACAAAGGGGGGCGAGGGGAGATTTCAGTATGTTTCACGTCGTGCTCTATCAACCGGAGATTCCGCCCAACACCGGCAACATTATACGCCTGTGCGCGAACAGCGGCGCGCAATTGCATTTAAGGCACCTCTGATTAAGTCAGATGGGATGGACACCGTCGGGCGCGTCGTGGTGCGCAAGCAGAAGCGTCACCCAGTGTTGTCCTTTTTCGCCCACCTCGAACCCTGTCTCGTGGGCCTGGAGGCCTACGGGGGCTTTCACCACAGGGCGCCAGCGATCAACGGGCTTGGCAAACGGGCGGTGTCCATGTAAAAGCTTCCCTAAAAAAAGTCCCGGGCGGACTTTTTCAACTTCCGTTGATGCCGAGCTGTTTGCGCTTGCGCCATAGCGTGGCGCGGCTGACACCGAGCAGCGCGGCAGCCTTGCCGGTGTGGCCGCGGGTCTCGCGCAGCGCGATGCGGATGCGCTGCGCCTCGTCCTGCAACGGGGCGCGCTCGCCGGTGGATACCGGCGCGCCCGTGGCGCGGAATTCCGGCGGCAAATCCTGCAACACCAGCTCGCTGCCGCGCCCCACGGCAAAGGCGTATTCCAGCACGGTTTGCAATTCGCGCACGTTGCCGGGCCAGTGATAATCCAGCAACACGCGCATCGCCTCCGGCGCGATGCGCTCGATGCGCCTCGTCTCGCGCGCGTTGCGCTGCTCGATAAAGTGCCACAGCAGCAGTGGCACGTCGCCGCGCCGCTCGCGCAGCGGCGGCAGATACACCGGCACCACGCGCAAGCGGTACAGCAGGTCTTCGCGGAAGCGCCCCAGCCGCACCTGCTCGCGCAGCGAGCGGTGCGTGGCCGCAACGACGCGCACGTCCACGCTGATCGGGTTGTTGCCGCCCGCGCGCGTGACCTTGCGCTCTTCCAGCACGCGCAGCAGCTTGGCTTGCAGCTCCGGCGGCAATTCCGCCACGTCGTCCAGAAACAAGGTGCCGCCGTGGGCGCGCTCGAACACCCCGGCTTGATCCTTGATCGCGCCGGGGAACGCGCCGCGCATGTGGCCGAACAATTCGTCTTCCAGCAGATTGGGCGCAAGCGCGGCGCAATTCAGCGTCAGGAACGGGCCGTTTCTGCGATGGCTTTCGTCATGCAGAGCGCGCGCCGCCAGTTCCTTGCCGACGCCGGACTCGCCGCGCAGCAGCACCGTGGCGTCGCTCCTGGCCACGTTGCGGATGATCCCAAACACTTGCAGCATGGCCGGGTCGCGGCTCAGCATGGCGTGAAATGGCACGGCGTCCTGCGCGGGGGTTTTGCGCAGCGCCGGAGCCTCCGCCGGACGCTCGTGCGGGAGCAGGATTTCAATGCCGCCCGCGAACGCGCCCTGTTCGTCGAAAAACGCTTGCGCGTATTTACGCACCTTGACCGGCGCACCGGTGGCGTTGAACAGGGTGAGCGGCACGCCCTCCAGACGCCCGTGCTCGGCGATGCCGCAACCTGTCATGCAACTCTCGCAGCGGTTGGCCTTGAGGCAGTGCTGCCCCACCACCTCCGCACGCTTGAAACCGAGCAGGTACTCCGCGGCGTCGTTCCACAGCACGATGTTGCGCTCCTTATCCACTGCAAACAGCGCGGCTCCCGGCAGCAACTGCGCGAGACTGGTGAAAGCCGCCTCGGCGCCCACCGAGCGCAGCCAGCGCTTCAGTGCCGGGTTGCCCATCTCGAGGTGATCAATCTGTTTCATGTTGTCTTAATATTATACGTATTATGGTATCAATATTAAACACATCTGGACATATAAAAAATATATTTTACTTAAAAATCATATACTTAGTATCATTTTCGAGCGCCTACTTTTGAGCTTGAAAATGGTTAGCCGTTGCATTACCTTAGCCACATGATCTTCCGCCAATTATACGAGCCCGTCAGTTCGACTTATACCTATCTGCTCGGCTGCGAGCGCACGCGCGAGGCGGTGCTCATAGACCCGGTGGCGGAAGAGGTTGATGCCTATATTCAACTCCTCAAGGATTTGCAATTAAAGCTCGTCTATACCCTGGAGACGCACGTGCACGCCGACCACGTCACCGGCGCGGCGGCATTGCGCGACAAGCTGGGCAGTAAAAGCGTGGTACACCGCGACGCAGGCGCACGCTGCGCCGACGTGCTAGTGTCCGACGGCGACACGTTGCAGGCGGGCGATATCCGCATCGAAGTGCGCCATACGCCCGGCCACACCAACGCCGACGTTTCCTACGTCGTGGGCGACCGCGTGTTCACCGGCGACGCGCTGCTCATCGGCGGCTGCGGCCGCACCGACTTCCAGCACGGCGACGCGGGCCGGCTGTACGACGGCATCCACGAAAAATTATTCACCCTGCCGCCCGACACGCTGGTGTATCCGGCGCACGACTACAACGGCAACACCGTGTCCACCATCAAGCAGGAACGGGCCAAGAACGCGCGTCTCGGCGGCGGCAAGACGCGCGAAGAGTTTATCCGCATCATGCGCGAGCTGAAACTGCCCTATCCGAAACAGATAGACCGCGCGCTGCCCGCCAACCTGGCTTGCGGCGGTGAGCCCGCTTGCGCGCCGCGCGCGGGCAAGCAAAGCGCGGTGCAGGGATAAGCTTTGCTGCTCACCGCATTGTTCGCCTTGTTGATCGGCCTGTCGCTGGGCGTATTCGGCGGCGGCGGTTCGCTGCTCACCGTGGCGCTGTTTGTTTATGAGGATATCGGCATACAGGCGGCGATCGGCACTTCGCTGTTCGTGGTCGCGCTCACCGCGGGCGCGGCGCTCATTCAACACGCGCGCGCCGGCCACGTGCGCTGGCGCACGGGCGCGCTGTTCGCCGCCGGCGGCATGGCGGGCGCTTACGCCGGCGGGTTCGCTGCGGGCTTTATCCCGGCCGCGCTGTTGCTATGGCTGCTCGCCGCGGTGATGGTGGTCAGCGCCGTCATGATGCTGCACCCGCGGGGCCTTGAAACCCCAGGTCCCGTGCATGTAGTCGGGACCGCGCCGCTCCTGGCGCAGGGGGCCTTGACCGGCGCGCTCACCGGCCTGGTGGGCGCGGGCGGCGGCTTTCTGGTCGTGCCCGCTCTGGTGCTGCTGAGCGGCATGCCCATGCGCGAGGCGGTCGGCACCTCGCTTTTGGTTATCATGCTCAATGCTGCTGCGGGCCTCGTCGGCCACAGCGCGCACATTCGAATTGATTACGTGCTCGCCGTGGTGGTCACGTTGTTCGCCATCGCGGGCACGTTTCTCGGCCATAGGCTGGCGCGGCACTTGACGCTCCCGCACCTGACAAAGGGGTTTGGCTGGTTTATCCTGGTAATCGCGGTCTGGCTGGTGTACCAGCAAGTACCGGCGTCCTGGAAAACGTGGCCCATCCAGGTAAACTTTAGCAAGCTCTGACTGGAGAAATCTTAATGGAACATTTCACACCCATCAGCGCAACGCTGGACGGGCTGCTGATTGGTTTCGCCGCCGCGGGACTGCTGTTGTTCAGTGGACGCATCGCGGGCATCAGCGGCATCCTGGGCGGACTGCTTGATCTGCCGCGCGGCGACACGTCGTGGCGCGCCGCCTTTATCGCCGGATTGATCGCGGGCGGCTTATTGCTGTGGTGGTTTTCTCCGCGGGCGCTCGCACTGCCGCCTGATTATTCATACCTCACCTACGCCGTCGCCGGGTTGCTGGTGGGTTACGGCACGCGCCTCGGCAGCGGCTGCACCAGCGGCCACGGCGTATGCGGCATCGGCCGCCTGTCGCCGCGTTCGCTCGCCGCCGTCACGACATTCATGGCGAGCGCCATAGTCACCGTCTTTATCGAGCGTCACGTGTTATGAAATCAGCGCTTGCTGCATTTGCGCTCGGCCTCCTGTTCGCCGTGGGGCTCGGCGTCGCGGGCATGACCCAGCCTGCGAAAATCCTCGCCTTTCTGGACCTCGCGGGCGACTGGGATCCCAGTTTGCTGCTGGTGATGGCGAGCGCCACGCTGGTGTATTTCCTCTCTTACCGCTGGATCACTCAACTCAACGCGCCGCTGCTGGCGGAAAAGTTCTCGCTGCCCACGGCCGGGCGCATAGACGCACGCCTGATTACGGGCAGCGTCTTGTTCGGCATCGGCTGGGGCTTGAGCGGCTACTGTCCCGGCCCGGCGCTGGCGGCCTTGCCCGGCCTGGCCCCGGCCACGGCGGTGTTCGTGGTTTCGATGCTCGCCGGGATGGTGTTGTTCAAACTGAGGAAACTCTGATTTATTCAGAGTTTCCTGCGGCACATGGACGTGCCGCCATTTTACAATCACGCATGTGATTGTAAAATGAAGAAAAGCACCATAAGAAATCTTATGGCCACATTTTTGCTTTTCGTGCTCTGATAATTCCTGGATGGAATTATTCAGAGCTTCCCTAATCGAGAAGCGGCCCGGCGCGCGCGCCGTTACTCCACGGTAACGGACTTGGCCAGATTGCGCGGCTTGTCCACGTCGGTGCCCTTCTGCAAGGCGGCGTGGTAGGCGAGGATCTGTACCGGTATCGCGTGCACCACGGGCGACAGCACGCCCGCGTGACGTGGGGTGCGGATGACGTGCACGCCTTCGGTTTCGCCGAAGTGGCTGTCGAGGTCGGCGAACACGTACAGCTCGCCGCCGCGCGCGCGCACTTCCTGCATGTTGGATTTCACCTTCTCCAGCAGCGCGTCGTTGGGGGCGATCACCACCACCGGCATGTCGCTGTCCACCAGCGCCAGCGGGCCGTGTTTCAACTCGCCGGCGGGATAGGCCTCGGCGTGGATGTAGGAAATCTCCTTCAGCTTCAGCGCGCCTTCGAGCGCGATCGGGTAGTGCAGCCCGCGCCCCAGAAACAAGGCGTGCTGCCTGAAGGCGAAGCGCCCGGCCCATGCTTGTATCAGCGCTTCGAGATTAAGCGCATGCTGCACGCTGCCCGGCAGGTGGCGCAGGGCCTCGATGTGTTCGTGCTCCTGCTCCGCGCCGAGACGGCCGCGCAGCTTGGCCAGCACCAGCGTCAGTATGAACAGCGCCGCAAGCTGGGTGGTGAAGGCCTTGGTGGACGCCACGCCGATCTCGGCCCCGGCGCGGGTGTAGAACACCAGTCTGGAGGCGCGCGGGATGGCGCTCTCTTGCACGTTGCAGATGGACAGGGTCTTGTCGTGGCCGAGCTGCTTGGCGCGCTTGAGCGCCTCCATCGTGTCCAGCGTCTCGCCCGATTGCGAGATGGTGACGACGAGCTGATCGGGGTCAGGAATGGAGTCGCGGTAACGGTATTCATGACCCAGCTCCACCGTGCACGGCAGGCGCGCGATGGATTCGATCCAGTGGCGCGCCACCAGGCCCGCGTAATAGCTGGTGCCCGCGGCCAATATCAGCACCGAATTCGCGGCGCGCAACACCTGTTCCGCTTCGGCGCCGAACAGCGCCGGCGACGGGCCCTCGCTGATGACGCCTTCCAGCGTGTCGGACAAGGCGCGCGGCTGCTCGTGGATTTCCTTCTGCATGTAGTGGCGGTACAGGCCCAAATCCACGTCATCGTCCGACAGGGTGGAAAGATGCACCGGGCGCGTCACCGCCTGACCCTGATGATTCACGACGCTGACGCCGCTGCGCGTGAGCGCGGCCACGTCGCCTTCCTCGAGATACGCGATGCGGCGCGTGGCGGGGAGCAGCGCCGATACGTCGGAGGCGATGAAGTTCTCACCCTCGCCGAGGCCGATGAGCAACGGACAGCCCATGCGCGCGCAGCACATCACGTCCGGCGACTTGAGGGCGATGACGCCGATGGCGTACGCGCCCTCCAGCTCGGCCGCCGCCTTGCGCGTGGCGGCGAGGAGATCGGCGGATTGGGTGTAGTAGTGGTGGATGAGGTGGGCGATGACCTCGGTGTCGGTTTGCGATTCGAAGCCGTAGCCCAGGCCCTTGAGGCGCGCGCGCATCGCATCGTGATTCTCGATGATGCCGTTGTGCACCACCGCGATCTCGCCGCGCGAGATGATGGGATGGGCGTTGAATTCGGTGACGCCACCGTGCGTGGCCCAGCGCGTGTGGCCGACGCCAGCCACGCCACTCAGATTTTGCGCGCGCGCCTCGGCCTCCATCTCGGCCACGCGCCCCACGCGCCGCACGCGTTGCAAGCCGCCGTTCAGGATCGCGATGCCGGCGGAGTCATAGCCGCGGTACTCCAGGCGCTTCAGGCCCTCGATCAGCACCGGCACGACATTGCGCTCCGCCAGCGCTCCGACTATTCCGCACATATCAACTCCGCTCCGCGGAAGAGGAAAGAGGCAAGAGAAAAGAGAAGAGGATCATAGCGTAGCAGTATTTAACTTTTCTCTTTTCCCTTTTCTCTTTTCTCTGTTTTGATGGGCCTTTTCCACCCCGGCACGGTGCTTTGCTTCACGCGCGACAATGCCAGCACGTCCGGGGGCACGTCCTGGGTGATGGTGGAGCCGGCGCCGACCACCGCGCCCGCGCCCACCGTGACCGGTGCCACCAGCTGGGTATCGGAGCCGATGAAGGCGCCGTCGCCGATCACGGTTTGATGTTTGCTCACGCCGTCGTAGTTGCAGGTGATGGTGCCCGCGCCGACGTTCACTTCGCGCCCCACCGTGGCGTCGCCCACGTAGCTCAGATGATTGATCTTGGAGTTTTCCCCCACCGTGGATTTTTTGATCTCGACGAAGTTGCCGATGTGCGCGCCGGGGCCAAGCCGGGTTTCGGGGCGGACGCGCGCGTAGGGCCCGATGCGGCAATGTTTGCCGATCACGGCATCTTCGATCACGCAGTGTGACAAGATGCTTACGTCATCGGCCACGCTCACGTTGCGCAGCAGGGTAAACGGCCCGATGCGCACGCGCTCGCCCAGCGTCACCTTGCCTTCGAGGATGACGTTGGCGTCTATCTCCACGTCGCCGCCCGCGCTGAGTTCGCCGCGCAAGTCGAAGCGTGCGGGGTCGGCGAGCGTGACGCCTTGCGCCATCAGGCGTTCGGCCTGCATGCGCTGATACCGGCGCTCCAGCCCGGCAAGCTGCGCCCTGGTATTGACGCCCAGCGCTTCCGCCGCATTTTCAGCAAAGACCGCGTTTACCGCCACCCCGTCGCGCGCCGCGAGCGCGATGACGTCGGTCAGATAATACTCGCGCTGCGCGTTGTCGCTTTTCAATTCTTTAAGCCAGGCGCGCAGGCGCTGGGCGCACACCGCCAGCAGGCCGGTGTTGATTTCCTTTATTGCGCGCTCGTCCGCCGTGGCGTCCTTTTCTTCCACGATGCGCGCTATCTTGCCATGCGCATCGCGCACGATGCGGCCGTAGCCGGCGGGATCATCCAGCTTCACCGTCAACAGACCGAGGCCGTCCTTGTCCGCGGCGCCGATGAGCTTATTGAGCGTGGCAACGGTGATCAGCGGCACGTCGCCGTAGAGTACCAGCACGGTGTCATCATCCGGGACGGAAGGCATGGCCTGGAGCAGCGCGTGGCCGGTGCCGAGCTGGGGGGCTTGTTCCACCCAGCGCACATCGAGATGCGCCAGCGTCCTGGGAACGGCGTCGCCGCCGTAGCCGTACACCACTGCGATTTTTTGCGTGAGCTCGCGCGCCGTGCGGGTCACGTGCTCCAGCAGCGCGCGCCCCGCCAGCTTATGCAGCACCTTGGGCAGGCTGGAACACATGCGCGTGCCTTGTCCGGCGGCGAGTATGACGACGCTGAGGCTCATGGCCTTAAGAATAAACTACGAAATAAGCCGCGTCGAGGAGAGCCCTGACGCAAGAAGAGGTCAGCGGCCTGATTTTTTGCGCAGCCGCTGGATGGTTTGCAGTTGCGCCACCGCCTCGGCCAGCTCGGCCTGGGCCTTGGCGATTTCCATGGTCCCGGTCTTGTCTTTCATGGCTTCTTCGGCGCGTTGCTTGGACTCCAGGGCCTTGGCCTCGTCCAGATCGTGCGCGCGCAGCGCCGTGTCGGAGAGGATGGTGACCACGTGCGGCTGTATCTCCAGCATGCCGCTGGAGACGTAGAATATCTGCTCTTCGCCGCCGGGCATCTCGACGCGCACTTCGCCCGGACGCAGCGGGGTGAGCAACGGCGCGTGGCGCGGCAGAATGCCGAGCTCGCCCATCACGCCGGGGACGAACACCCGCTCCGCGGTGCCGGAGAAAATCTCCGCCTCGGCGCTTACGATGTCTACGTGCAGGGTCATGGCCATATCTTAAATTCCAAGCCGCTGTTATAGAGTCTTCGCCTTCTCCATCGCCTCGTCTATCGTGCCGACCATGTAGAACGCCTGCTCCGGCAGGTGGTCGTATTCGCCGCTGACGATGCCCTTGAAGCCGCGGATGGTTTCCTTGAGCGGCACGTATTTGCCGGGGCTGCCGGTGAACACTTCGGCGACGTGAAACGGCTGCGACAAAAAGCGCTGTATCTTGCGCGCGCGGGCCACGGCCAGCTTGTCTTCCGGCGACAGTTCGTCCATGCCCAGGATGGCGATGATGTCGCGCAGCTCCTTGTAGCGTTGCAGCGTGGCCTGCACCGAGCGCGCCACGCTGTAGTGCTCCTCGCCCACCACCAGCGGATCAAGCTGGCGCGAGGTGGAGTCGAGCGGGTCCACCGCCGGGTAGATGCCGAGCGAAGCGATGTCGCGCGACAGCACCACGGTGGAGTCCAGGTGCAGGAAGGTGGTCGCGGGCGACGGATCGGTCAAGTCGTCGGCGGGCACGTACACCGCCTGAATCGAGGTGATCGAGCCGACCTTGGTCGAGGTGATGCGCTCCTGCAGGCGGCCCATTTCTTCCGCCAGCGTCGGCTGGTAGCCCACGGCGGACGGCATACGGCCAAGGAGGGCCGACACTTCGGTGCCGGCCAGGGTGTAGCGGTAAATATTGTCCACGAAGAACAGGATGTCGCGGCCTGCGTCGCGGAATTTCTCCGCCATGGTCAAACCGGTCAGCGCCACGCGCAGACGGTTGCCGGGCGGCTCGTTCATCTGGCCGAACACCATGGACACCTTGTCCAGCACGTTGGACTCTTTCATTTCATGGTAGAAGTCGTTGCCCTCGCGGGTGCGCTCGCCCACGCCGGCGAACACCGACAAACCGGCATGCTGCTTGGCGATGTTGTTGATCAACTCCATCATGTTCACGGTCTTGCCCACGCCGGCGCCGCCGAACAGGCCGACCTTGCCGCCCTTGGCGAACGGACAGATCAAGTCTATCACCTTGATGCCGGTTTCCAGCAGCTCCACGGAGGGCGACAGCTCATCGAACTTCGGCGCCTTGGCGTGGATCGGGCGTTTCTCGTCAGATTGGACCGGACCGGCCTCATCTATCGGGCGGCCGAGCACGTCCATGATGCGTCCCAGCGTGCCGTGGCCGACCGGCACCGAGATCGGCGCGCCGGTGTTCTTCACCCGCATGCCGCGGCGCAAGCCGTCGCTCGAACCCATGGCAATGGTGCGCACCACGCCGTCGCCCAGCTGCTGCTGCACCTCGAAGGTGAGCCCCGGCTCGGCGCCGCTCGCGCCTTGCTCGTCGAGCAGCAAGGCATCGTACACCTTGGGTATCTGCTCGCGCGGAAACTGCACGTCCACCACCGCGCCGATGCACTGAACTATTGTTCCTGCGCTCATGTTCATATTCCTCACAAACTCAAATTGAAATTCGTTAACTGGTAGACAGTAACGAGTGGCTAGTTGCGAGTGGCTAGTAAGTGCACGGTACGATTTTCCTCGCCACTAGCAACTCGCTACTAGCTACTCGTTACTGTCTTAAACGGCCGCGGCGCCGCCGACGATTTCCGACAGTTCCTTGGTAATCGCCGCCTGGCGGGTCTTGTTGTAAACCAGCTTCAATTCGTCTATCACGTTACCGGCGTTGTCCGACGCGGCCTTCATCGCCACCATGCGCGCGCTTTGCTCGGACGCCATGTTTTCCGCCACTGCCTGGTACACCAGCGCCTCGATGTAACGCACCATGACCGCGTCTATCGCGGTCTTTGCATCCGGCTCGTAGATATAATCCCATCTGCCTTCCACGCCGCCGCTCAGCTTTTCGCCGGACAGCGGCAGCAACTGCTCCATCACCGGCTCCTGCTTCATGGTGTTGATGAAGCGGGTGTAGAAAATGGTCAGCGCGTCAATTTCGCCGCTGGAGTAATCATCCAGCATCACCTTCACCGCGCCGATCAGCTTCTCCAGGTGCGGCGTGTCGCCCAGGCCGGTGACTTGCGATGTGATATTCGCGCCCAGACGGTTCATGAAGCCCAGCCCCTTGTTGCCGATGCAGCACACGCGCACGCCGGTCCTCGCGGTATCCCACTCCCTCAACTTGCCGAGCGCCATACGCAGCACATTGGTGTTGAGGCCGCCGCACAGACCTTTGTCGGAGGTGACCACGATCACGCCCACGTTCTTGATCTCAGGGCGCCTGATGAGGAACGGATGGCGGTATTCCATGCTGGCACGGCTCATGTGCGCGGCGACGTTGCGTATCTTTTCGCCGTAAGGGCGCGAGGCGCGCATGCGCTCCTGCGCCTTGCGCATCTTGGAGGCCGCCACCATTTCCATCGCCTTGGTGATCTTGCGCGTGTTTTGCACGCTCTTGATCTTGGCGCGTATTTCCTTGCCGCCGGCCATGCTCAGTACACCGCGGTCTTCTTGAACTCTTCGATGGCGGCGGCCAGGGCCTTCTCCGTCTCCGCATCGAGGTCCCTGGTGGTGGTGATCTTGTCCACGATCGCCGCGTGCTTGCTCTTCATCCAGGCGTGCAGCGCTGACTCGAAGGCCAGCGCCTTCTTCACCTCCACGTCGTCGAAATAGCCCTTGTTCACCGCCAACAGGGTGATCGCCATTTGCGCCACGCTCATGGGCGAATACTGCGGCTGCTTCATCAGTTCGGTCACCATGCGCCCGCGCTCCAGCTGCTTGCGCGTGGCCTCGTCCAGGTCCGAGGCGAACTGCGCGAACGCCGCCAGTTCACGGTACTGCGCCAGCGCCAGGCGCACGCCGCCACCCAGCTTCTTGATGACCTTGGTTTGCGCGGCACCCCCCACGCGCGACACCGAGATGCCGGCGTTGATCGCGGGCCGGATGCCGGCGTTGAACAAATCGGTTTCCAAAAATATCTGGCCGTCGGTGATCGAGATCACGTTGGTGGGTACGAACGCGGAAACGTCGCCCGCCTGGGTCTCGATGATCGGCAGCGCCGTGAGCGAGCCGGTCTTGCCCTTGACCTTGCCGCTGGTCATCTTCTCGATATACTCGGCGTTGACGCGCGCGGCGCGCTCCAGCAGGCGCGAGTGCAGATAAAACACGTCGCCCGGATACGCCTCGCGGCCCGGCGGACGGCGCAGCAACAGCGACACCTGGCGGTAGGCCCAGGCCTGCTTGGTGAGATCATCGTATACGATCAGCGCATCCTGGCCGCGGTCACGGAAGTATTCGCCCATGGTGCAGCCGGCGTAGGGCGCAATGAACTGCATCGCGGCGGAGTCGGAGGCGGAGGCGGCGACCACGATGGTGTACGCCATTGCGCCGTATTCTTCCAGCTTGCGCACCACGTTGGCGATGGTCGAGGCCTTCTGCCCGATCGCCACGTAGATGCAGATCATGTCCTGGCCTTTCTGGTTGATGATAGTGTCCACCGCCACCGCGGTCTTGCCGGTCTGGCGGTCGCCGATGATCAGCTCGCGCTGGCCGCGGCCGATGGGCACCATTGAGTCTATCGCCTTCAGACCGGTCTGCACCGGCTGGCTCACCGACTGGCGCGCGATCACGCCGGGCGCGATCTTTTCAATCGGCGAGGTTTGCCCGGCGGCGATTTCGCCCTTGCCGTCTATCGGCTGGCCGAGCGAATTCACCACGCGGCCGATCAGCGCCTCGCCCACCGGCACCTCCAGAATGCGGCCGGTGCACTTGACCGGATCGCCTTCCTTGATGTGCTCGTATTCGCCCAGCACCACCGCGCCGACCGAATCGCGCTCCAGATTTAGCGCGAGGCCGAAGGTGTTGCCGGGGAACTCCAGCATCTCGCCCTGCATCACGTCGGACAGCCCGTGCACGCGGGTGATGCCGTCGGTGAGGGAGACCACCGTGCCCTCGGTGCGCGCCTCGGCCAGCGCCTCGAAATTCTCGATGCGGCTCTTGATGAGATTGCTGATCTCGGAGGGATTGAGCTTCATGTGTGTTTCCTCAGTTTTTCAAGTCTTCAGGGCCTGCGCCAGGCGTTGCAGCTTGCCGCGCGCCGAACCGTCTATCACCCGGTCGCCGGCGCGGATAATCGCGCCGCCGATCAAGCTTTTATCCGTGTCGCAGTACAGCTCCACCTCGCGCTGAAAGCGCTTTTTGAGCGCGGCGGCGAGCAGGCCCCGCTGCTCATCGCTCAGCGCGGCGGCGGAGGTTACCTGCACGCGCAACCTGCCCTCGGCCTCGGCGCGGCTCGCCTCGAACAGCGCGGCGATTTCCGGCAGCAGCGCGAGCCTCTGATTCTCCGCCAGCAGCCGGATAAAATTTTTGCCGTGCTGGTCCAGCGCGCCGCCCAGCGCGTCGAGCATGAAGCCCTGCACCTGCGCCTTGGGCACGCGCGGATTGCCGATCAACCCGCGCACTTCGGCCTCGCTCACCAGCGCCGCCGCGGCGGCGAGCCACTCCGACCAGTTTTTCAGCTTGCCCGCCTGGCGCGCGACATCAAACGCGGCTTGCGCGTAAGGGCGCGCGGCGGTGACGCTTTCAGCCATGGTTAAAAGCCATTAAATCTGTTTGACCAATTGATTCAGTAAATCGCCGTGCGCCTTGGCGTCTATTTCTCGCCCCAGCACCTTTTCCGCCCCGGCCACGGCGAGCGTGACCATCTCGGCGCGCAATTTTTCCCGCGCGCGGTTGGCCTCCTGCTCGATCTCGGCCTTGGCCCCGGCGATGAGTCGCGCGCCCTCGGCGCGCGCCGCGCCCTTGGCCTCTTCCATGATCTCCACCGCGCGCCGCTCGGCCTGCGCCAGCACCTCGGCGCTGTCGTTCTTCGCCTTGTGCAGCAACTCCCTGGCGCGCTTCTCGGCCAGCTCCAGGTCGTGCCTGCCTTTGTCCGCCGCGGCCAGACCGTCGGCGATGCGCTTCTGGCGTTCGGCCATCAAGCCGGTGAGCGGCCCCCACAGGAACCTGTTGACGAACCAGATGAGCAGGACAAACGCGGCGATTTGTCCCAGCAAGGTGGCGGTGATATTCATGGCTTAAAAACCTCGCGGACGACGAGCCTTAGTCTCTTGTTTAGCCGCCAACCGCCTTCACCGCGGCGTCCAGCGCGCCGACGAACGGGTTGGCGAACAGGAACCACATGGCGAAGGCGAGAATGATGAACGGGAAGGACTCCATCAAACCGGCGAAGATGAACATATTGACCATCAATTGCGGACGCATCTCCGGCTGGCGCGCGATGCCTTCCAGCGTCTTGGCGCAGATCAGGCCCCAGCCGATGGCGGAACCCAAGCCGGCGGCGGCGAGAATCACGCCCACGCCCACGGCGGTGTAAGCGTAAATCATGGCAATCATTTCAGGTGTCATGGTGTGTTTCTCCTTATAAAATTCAAATTTAAAAAATGTTACAGGTGTACCGGGACTTCGGCTTTCTTAGTGTTCCTCGTGCGCCATGCTCAAATAGACGATGCTCAACACCATAAAGATGAACGCCTGCAGGGTGATCACCAGCATGTGGAAAATCAGCCAGCCGAAACCGAGCGTGATTTGCAGCGGGAACCAGAACAGCCAACCCAACAAACCCACGGCCAGCGTGCCGCCGATCAGGGCGATGAGCAGAAACACCAGCATGCCCGCGAACAGGTTGCCGAACAGTCGCAGCCCTAGGCTCAAGGGCTTGGCGACCTCTTCGATCGCAGTCATCACCACGTTTACCGGAATGAAAAACTTGCCGAAGGGGTGAAACAGAAACATCTTGAGGTAACCGATCGGGCCCTTGACCTTGATGTTGTAAAAGATGATGAGCGCGAACACCGTAAGCGACAGCGCGAAGGTGGTGCTGAGATCCGTGGTTGGCGCTATTTTGAAATACTTCACCCCAAACAGACCCAGGATGACGGCGGGCAGGTCCACCGGGATCAACTTCATGGAGTTCATCAGCAGCACCCACACAAAAATCGTGAGCGCGAGCGGGGCGATGAGCGGATTGTGGCGGGAGAAACTGTCGCGCACCTGGCCGCCGACGAAATCGAGCAAGGACTCGATAAAATTCTGAAAACCAGCCGGCGTACCGGCGCGCAGTCTTCTGCTCAGAAGCCAGCTTGCCAAAACGATAAGCGCGGCGAGGGTGTAGCTGACGATGAGTGTATCAAGATGCCACGCCCAAAAGCCGGTCGCCTTGTGCGTGACTGGATCGCACTGCCCGACGCAAAGATTGGTCAGATGGTGCTGGATGTATTCAACCGTTCCTCCGCCGGAGGACTCAGGCGCTGCGCTCAACTTATTGCCCCTTGTACGACACTCTGCTTATCACGTAGCCTAACTGGCTCAAACCAAATCCCACGATGCTGGCCAGCGGGTCAAGCTTCAACACCCCCAGCGCCAAGGCGAACAGCGCCAGCACCAATAAAAACCTCTGTACCACTCCAAGGTACAGCAATGCCGTGCTCTTGCCGGAGCCGGCCTGCGTCACACGGCTGACGCGGCGCTTGAGCAGCCAGGTCAGCGCCATGGCGACCAGCCCCCCGTACAGCGCGGCGATACCCGGCCTTAGGCCGCCCATAAAGGTAAAGGCCGCCGCCGTTAACGCGGTGATCACGGCTTGATAAAGCAAAACCGCGCCCGCGGCGCCGCTTAAAGCCCCGCCGGCCGCATCCTTGTCTGCCGGGGTCACTCCTGCGCTCCGCTCAACAGCCTGTAAACCTTAAGAATGCCGCCCACAAACCCCAGGCAGCCCAGGATGGACATGAAAAGGGGGAGGGTATTCAACCACTTATCGAGGCCATAGCCCAGCAATAAACCGGCCAGCGTCATCGAGGTGAGCAGCGTACCGGCACCGATGAGCGCCAAACCGGTTCCCCTGGCCTTGTTCACGGCGCGCGCATTATAAGGTCTAGGCTTGCGCCGCGTCAACGATCGGGATAGCTACAGAATGACCGGCTTATTTAACAACCGCCTTCCCCGCCCGCAAAAGCCCCTCCCTGGGCTTTACGTCCCCGCTCAGCGCACCAGTATTTGTTCGCCGCGCCCCATCTTCGGATCGGCGTCTTTGGAGAACTTGATGATGGCGATGGCGCCGGTCATGGCGGCGCGCAGCGAATGGGTGACGATGGCGTTGGCGCCTTCCACGGGCGAGATCAGGTCAAACACCGCGCCGTCGCCCGGCCCCACGGTGAAGCTTTGCAAGCCATGGAGGACGTTCCTGGGGTTGCCGCCCACGTACACGCGATCCCAGATTCCCGCAATGGGGTGTAACGAGGAAAATTCATTCGGTCCGGCGTTTACAAAATAGATGCGCACGCGCTCGCCCGGCCTGGCCAGCAGCACCTGCCTGGCGTCGGGGTCATGCACCGGGTCGTACTTGAATATCCCGCCGTTGAATATGACGTTGCTCCACCGGTTTTGCATCAGGTCTTCGCCGTTCGACGGGTCCTTGTAAAGCTCCGATTGAACCAGCACGTATTCGCGGTCGGCCTTGGGCATGGCGCCACGATTCTTGGGATCCACGATGATGGCCCCGAACATGCCGCGCGCGATGTGCTCCATCATCGGGTCCGTGCCGCAGTGATAGAAAAACACGCCCGGATAATCGGCGCGGAAGCTGAAGCGCTTCTCCTTGCCCGGCTCCACCGGGCTGAAGTCCTTCACCACGTCGAGCCGCGCGGCGTGAAAGTCCATCGAGTGCGGATGCTCGTTGCCCGGGTCGTTGACGAGCGTGAATTCGACGATGTCGCCTTGCGTCACGCGCACCACCGGCCCCGGCACCTTGCCGTCAAAGGTCCAGGTGGGGTAAAGCGTGCCCTTGTTGTCTATGGGCAGGCTCACCTCCTTGGCGTGCATTACGACCTGCACCGTCCCGGCCTCCACCGGGGCGATAAAGGCGCCGCACGCCAGCAATACCATCATCATTTGCATTAATAATCTTCTTGATTTCATTTCTCCTCTCCTCGTTATTGGCTTGATCTTAAGAACCTCTGATTTACCCGGAGGCCCCATTAAACATGTAAACTATATACATCTTTATATCGCAGCCGTCAATTGTCAAGCTGCGCCTTCCTTTCACCCATGTTTTGTAATGCTTAAATGCGGCCTTGCCGCCGCCCTGCATGCGGCGCTCTAGGCGGAATTGGGGGATTGTATTA
>JBGFRC010000029.1:0-69789 GCA_041695325.1 Pseudomonadota bacterium | reverse complement strand
GAGCCACAAAACACACACTTGCGACCCCGCAAAAAGTTGGCCGCACAACTGAAATGGCTTGCTTTCCCAGTAACCATGCGTATCTCCCACTATACGATGGTTACGAAACGCCCTAATTACCATTTATTCGGCCAGTAAGGCCGGATTGTTCCGGCTCAGCCCGAACGCCGCCAGGGCCAGACCCATGAGGCTGGTGGCGAGATACAGCAACGACGAGACGCCGTGCAGCATTCCGAAACGCGCGACCTCCGGCGTGCCGGGGGTAAAGCCCTGCGGGCTGGCCATTTTGAGCTCCTGCATCAGAGGTTGCAGCACAAATTCCATCACCGCGACCAGCGCCAGCATCGCAGCCAGCGCCCACGCCTGCCAGTAGCGCCGCCATGCTGCACCGGTTTGCCAAACCATCGAGGCCAGCAGCAGCGTCCCGCAAACTAGGCCGAGGTAATTTACCACGGTGAACATCTTGCCCGCGATGCCGCCCGCGACAAAGCGGTCAAAGATGACGCTGAACAACACCGGCGCGGCGATATAACCTATCGCCCACAGCGCGCCCACCCACAAGGTGAGCAAGATGCGCTGACCGATGGTGATGTAATCAGACATAGTGCACGGCGGCGATTTCATACTCCTTTACTCCGCCCGGCGTCTGCACCGCCGCCACGTCGCCTTCTTCCTTGCCGATCAAGGCGCGCGCAATGGGCGAGCTGATGGAAATCATGCCCTGCTTGATGTCCGCCTCGTCGTCGCCCACGATCTGGTAGGTCACCTCGTCGCCGGTCTCTTCGCTGATCAGGTCCACGGTCGCACCGAACACCACCCGGCCGTGGGCGTTGAGCTTGGTCACGTCTATGATTTCGGCGTTGCCGAGCTTGCCCTCAATCTCGGCGATGCGCCCCTCGATGAAGCTCTGCTGCTCCTTGGCGGCCTGGTATTCGGCGTTTTCCTTCAGATCTCCGTGCGCGCGCGCCTCGGCGATGGCGGCGATGACGCGCGGACGCGCCATGGTTTTCAGTTCGTGCAGCTCCTCGCGCAATTTCTGCGCGCCCCTGACCGTGATCGGCACTTTATTCATGCGTTCACCAGTTCCGTGTGCAAATCTTGCAGGCGATACACTTGCATGTGTTGCGTTTCCTTCAACGCCAGGGCCACCGCGCGCGCGCCGGCCAGGGTGGTGGTGTAACACACCTTGTGTTGCAGCGCCGCGCGGCGGATCTCGGCTGAATCGGCTATCGCCTGGCGGCCTTCCACGGTGTTCACGATCAGGCTCACCTCGTCGTTTTTAATCATGTCCACGATGTGCGGGCGGCCTTCCATCACCTTGTTCACGCGCGCGTGCGGAATGCCGGCCCTGGCCAGGGCCTGGGCGGTGCCGTGAGTGGCAAGCAAGGCGAAGCCCAGCTCGCGCAAGGCGCGCGCCACGTCAGCCGCTTCCGGCTTATCCTGCTCGCGCACGCTGATGAAGGCGCGGCCTGCGCGCGGCAGGTCTACCCCCGCGGCCAGTTGCGCCTTGGCGAACGCAGCGCCGAAGCTGTAATCCACCCCCATGACCTCGCCGGTGGACTTCATCTCCGGGCCGAGCAGCGGATCCACGCCGGGGAATTTGATGAACGGAAACACCGCTTCTTTCACGGAATAATAGCGTGGAATGATTTCGCGTGAAACACCCTGCGCGGCCAGGGTCTTGCCCACCATGCACAGCGCCGCGATCTTGGCCAGCGGTCGGCCGATGGCCTTGGACACGAAGGGCACGGTGCGTGAGGCGCGCGGGTTCACCTCCAGCACGTAAACCTTCCCGTTCTGGATGGCGAACTGGGTGTTCATCAGTCCCACCACGTTCAGGCGCCGCGCCATTTTTTTCACCTGTGCGCGCAGTTCGTCTTGCAACGCGGGAGACAGACTGTAGGGCGGCAGCGAGCAGGCCGAATCGCCGGAGTGGATGCCAGCTTCCTCGATATGCTGCATGATGCCGCCGATCAGCACCTCTTTGCCGTCCGCCAGCGCGTCCACGTCCACCTCGATGGCGTCGCTCAGGAAACGATCCAGCAGCACCGGCGCGTCGTTGGACACGCGCACCGCGTCGCGCATGTAGCGGTGCAGCTCGTCTTCATGACGCACGATCTCCATCGCCCGCCCGCCCAGCACGTAAGAAGGCCGCACCACCAGCGGATAGCCGATCTCCCGCGCCGCGCGCACCGCCTCCTCGGCGCTGCGCGCGGTGCGGTTGGGCGGCTGACCCAAGCCCAGCTCCGTAATCATTTTCTGGAACCGCTCCCGGTCTTCCGCGACGTCTATCGAGTCCGGGCTGGTGCCGATGATGGGCGCGCCATTTTGCTCCAGCGCACGCGCCAGCTTGAGCGGCGTTTGTCCGCCGTATTGCACAATCAGGCCCTTAGGTCTCTCGACCTGAATGGTCTCCAGCACGTCCTCCAGGGTGAGCGGCTCGAAATACAGCCGGTCCGAGGTGTCGTAATCGGTGGATACGGTCTCCGGATTGCAATTGACCATGATGGTCTCGTAGCCCACCGCGCGCAGCGCCTGCGAGGCGTGCACGCAGCAGTAATCAAACTCGATCCCTTGGCCGATGCGGTTCGGTCCGCCGCCCAGCACCATGATCTTATCGCGCGCGCTCGGCGCGGCCTCGCATTCCTCTTCATAGGTGGAATACAGGTAAGCGGTGTGCGAGGCGAACTCCGCCGCGCAGGAGTCCACGCGCTTGTACACCGGCCGCACCTTGAGTTTATGGCGCAGCGCGCGCATCGCATCTTCCTTCACATTCAACAGGCTTGCCAGGCGATGATCGGAGAAGCCCTTGCGCTTGAGATAATACAGGCGAGTCTTGTCCAATGCCTTGAGGCCCTGTTCGCGCACCTCGGCTTCAATCCGCACCAGCTCTTCAATCTGCGCCAGGAACCACGGGTCTATGCGGCTCAGCTCATGCACCTCCTGCGCGGACAGTCCGGCGCGCAGCGCGTCGGCGAGATACCACAGGCGCTCCGCGCCCGGCACGCGCAGCTCGTGGCGGATTTTGTTCAGCGCGCCTTCCGATTCAATATCAATTTTTTCCGTCAAGCCGTCCACGCCGGTTTCCAGCCCGCGCAAGGCCTTCTGCAGCGACTCCTGGAAGGTGCGCCCGATGGCCATCACCTCGCCCACCGACTTCATCTGCGTGGTGAGGCGCGCGTCGGCCTGGGGGAATTTCTCAAAGGTGAAGCGCGGCACCTTGGTCACGACATAATCTATGGTTGGCTCGAACGAGGCCGGGGTTACAGAGCCGGTGATCTCGTTGCGCAACTCATCCAGCGTGTAGCCCACCGCGAGCTTGGCCGCCACCTTGGCGATGGGAAAGCCGGTGGCCTTGGAAGCGAGCGCGGAGGAACGCGACACGCGCGGATTCATCTCGATGATAATGAGACGGCCGTCCGCCGGGTTCACCGCGAACTGCACGTTGGAGCCGCCGGTATCCACGCCGATCTCGCGCAACACCGCGAGCGAGGCATTGCGCATAATCTGGTATTCCTTGTCGGTGAGCGTCTGCGCCGGCGCCACCGTGATCGAGTCGCCGGTGTGCACACCCATCGGATCAAAATTCTCGATGGAGCACACGATGATGCAGTTGTCCTTGCGGTCGCGCACCACCTCCATTTCAAACTCTTTCCAGCCCAGCACCGATTCCTCGATCAGCAGCTCGCGCGTGGGCGAGAAGTCCAGGCCGCGTTCGCAAATCTGCTCGAACTCTTCGCGGTTGTAGGCAATGCCGCCGCCCATGCCGCCCAGGGTGAAGGACGGCCGGATGATGGCGGGAAAGCCGATCTGCTCCTGTGCGGCCAGCGCCTGCTCCATGTTGCGCGCGATGACCGAGTGCGGCGTGGCGAGGCCGATCTTCTGCATCGCCTGGCGGAACAGGTCGCGGTCCTCGGCCTTGGCGATGGCCTCTTCCCGCGCGCCGATCATCTCCACGCCGAATTGCTTCAGCACGCCCTCGCGCGCCAGGTCCATCGCGCAGTTGAGCGCGGTCTGTCCGCCCATGGTGGGCAGCAGCGCGTCGGGACGCTCCTGCTCGATGACGCGCGCCACGGTACGCCAGGTGATGGGCTCGATATAAATCGCGTCCGCCATCTCCGGATCGGTCATGATGGTGGCCGGGTTGGAGTTGACCAGAATGACGCGATAACCTTCCTCGCGCAGCGCCTTGCACGCCTGCACCCCGGAATAATCAAATTCGCACGCCTGGCCGATGACGATCGGGCCGGCGCCGATGATTAAAATGCTTTCGATGTCGGTGCGTTTGGGCATAAAAAACAGTGGCTAGTAGCGAGTGGCTAGTAAAGACATGTCCTTATCCTCGGCACTAGCTACTAGCTACTCGTTTCTTGATTAATTCAATAAAACGGTCAAACAAATAATGTACATCATGCGGCCCGGGGCAGTCTTCGGGGTGACCCTGGAAGCTGAAGGCGGGGCGGTCGGTCAGCTCGATGCCCTGCAGTGAACCGTCGAACAATGAACGGTGCGTGGTGCGTGCGTTTTTGGGCAGCGTCGCTTCGTCCACCGCGAAGCCGTGGTTCTGGCTGGTAATCAGCACGCGCCCCTCTTCCAGCGCCTGAACCGGATGGTTGGCGCCGTGATGACCGAATTTCATCTTGACGGTTTTGGCCCCGTTCGCCAGTCCCAGCAGCTGGTGGCCAAGGCAGATGCCGAACAGCGGCACGCGCGCTTGCAGAATTTCCCGTATTGCCGCAATGGCGTACTCACACGGCTCCGGGTCGCCGGGGCCGTTGGAGAGAAATACCCCGTCCGGCTTGAGCGCCAAGGCCTCCCTGGCGGTGGTCTTGGCGGGCAGCACCGTGACGCGACAGCCGCGATCCACCAGCCGGTTCAAAATGCCGCGCTTGATGCCGTAATCATACGCCGCCACGTGATAGGGCAGATCATTCGCCGCGCGCGGGGCGGGCATGCCCTGCTCCAGCGTCCAGCTGCCCAGCCGCCATTCATATGACTTGGCGGTGGTCACCTCCTGCGCGAGGTCCATGCCCTTGAGCCCGGGGAAGTCACGCGCCGCCTTGAGCGCGGCGGCCTCGCTAATGTGATCGCCCGCCATGAGGCAACCGTTCTGCGCGCCTTTTTCGCGCAAGATGCACGTCAGCCTGCGTGTGTCTATTCCGGCAATGGCCACCACGTGCTGCTGTTGCAGGTACTCCGGAAGGCTCAGTTCAGCGCGCCAGCTGCTGGTGGCCTGAGACAAGTCGCGAATCACCAGGCCGGCAGCCCACACCTTGTCCGCGTTGGCGTCGGCGCGGTTTACCCCCACGTTGCCGATGTGCGGATAGGTGAGCGTGACGATCTGCTTATGATAGGAAGGATCAGTGAGGATTTCCTGATAGCCGGTGATGGCGGTGTTGAACACCACCTCACCCACCGCCTGCCCCGCCACGCCAATGGCCTCGCCCCAAAACAGGCTACCGTCTTGCAACGCTAACAGGGCGGGCATACGCGGCTTCATTCTTACTCCACATGTGAAAACGGGAAGGCACGCGGCCTTCCCGTTGTCTGCTGTCACTTCGACACCAGTAAACAAATTTTACTTTATGCGGCGCGCACTGTCCAATGACCTGCCCGCTGACCTTCCATCAGCGCCCATGGCCGCGCCACGCTGCCTGGGGTAGCCGCGGGCAGGCCGATCTTTACTGAGATAATACTAAAATATGTAATGTAATTAAGTACATAAAATATATATTTATAAATTACATTAAGTACCTACTGCCTTTAAAATCGGCTTTAATTATTTGATCCCCAGCACATCCTGCATGTCATACAGCCCGGTTTTGCGTTGCATCAGCCAGCTTGCGGCGCGCAATGCGCCGCGGGCGAAATTCATGCGACTGGTGGCGCGGTGGGTAATTTCGATGCGCTCCCCCTGCCCGGCGAACAGTACCGTGTGGTCGCCCACGATATCGCCGGCGCGTACCGTGGAAAAGCCGATGCTGCCTGATTTGCGCGCCTGCCCGCTCACGAGGCCGCGGTCGTACACGGCGATGTCCTGCAAGTTTTGCGTGAGCGCGGCGGCGATCACCTCTCCCATGCGCAGTGCGGTGCCGGAAGGGGCGTCGAGCTTGTGCTTGTGATGCGCCTCGATGATCTCGATGTCCACGTCGCCGTCCAGCACGCGCGCAGCGGTGTCGAGCAGCTTGAGGCAGAGGTTCACCCCGACGCTCATGTTGGGGGAAAACATGACGGCGATGTCCTGCGCGGCCGCGCTGATTTGCGCGCGTTGTTCAGGGTTAAAGCCCGTGGTGCCGATCACCATGCGCCTGCCCTTTGCCCGGCACAGCTCAAGGTGGGCGAGCGTGACCTCCGGCAGGGTGAAGTCTATGAGCACGTCAAAGTCGTCGCCCCCGGCAAGCTGGCCGCTGATCGGCACGCCCAAGGCCCACACGCCCGCGCATTCACCCGCGTCCTTACCGATCAAGGCGCTGTCAGGCCGGTCTATTGCGGCGATCAGCTTGACAGCGGGCGTCTGGCTGCACGCCTCGATCAGCGCGCGCCCCATACGTCCGGCGGCCCCGGCAATGGCGAGTTTAATCATGACATTCCCCCTGCGTCACTGACGTAAATCTTCGAAAAATTTCTTGATGCCGTCCAGCCAGGAGCTGGCGCGCGGACTGTGCCTGCTGCCGCCTTCGCGCAGGCTCTGCTCCAGCTCATGGAGCAATGCTTTCTGGCGCGCGTTGAGATTGACAGGCGTTTCCACCGTGACGCGGCACAACAGATCGCCCATTTCTCCGCCGCGCACCGGGCGCACGCCTTTGCCGCGCAGGCGGAACAGCCTGTTGGATTGGGTCTCAGGCGGGATTTTCAGCTTGACGCGGCCGTCCAGCGTCGGCACTTCAATCTCGCCGCCCAGCGCCGCCGTGGCCAGCGAGACCGGCACCTCGCACAAGAGATCGTTGCCCTCGCGCGTGAAAATGGGATGTTCGCGCACGTTGATGTGCACGTACAGATCGCCCGGCGGCCCGCCTTTGAAGCCCGCCTCGCCTTCGCCGCTGAGACGGATGCGGTCGCCGTTGTCCACGCCCGGCGGTATCTTCACCGACAGGGTTTTGGGTTCCTGGATGCGCCCCATGCCGTGACAGGTATTACACGGGTCGCTGATGATCTCACCCGTGCCGCGGCAGCGCGGACAGGTCTGTTGCAGTGAGAAAAAGCCCTGTTGCATGCGCACCTGGCCCTGGCCGCCGCAGGTGGCGCACACGGCGGGCTTGGTGCCGGGCTTGGCGCCGCTGCCGCCGCAGGTGCGGCACGCGGCCTGCGCGGGGATGCGGATATTGACGGTGGTGCCGTGCACCGCCTCCTCCAGGCCGATGTCCAGGTTATAGCGCAGGTCTGCGCCCGCGTGCACCGCGCCCGCTCCGGCGCGTCCGGCGCCGAAGATGTCCCCGAACACGTCATTGAAGATGTCGGTGAAGCCGGCCCCGCGGCCATACGCCGCGCCCGCCCCCGCCGCGGCGCCGGCATCTACGCCCGCGTGACCGAACTGATCGTAGGCGCTGCGCTTGCGCGCGTCGCTTAAGACTTCGTAGGCCCCCTTGGCTTCCTTGAATTTTTCTTCCGCCGTCTTGTCGCCCGGATTACGATCGGGGTGATATTTCATGGCAAGGCGGCGATAGGCCTTTTTGATTTCGTCCTCGCTCGCGTTGCGCGCCACGCCGAGGGTTTCGTAGTAATCGCGTTTAGCCATGGTACTGTTTTTTTAAATCCTGAAACGCAAACGCAGAGCATCCTGCTCTGCGTTTGTACCTGCCTGCATTTTAGCACTAAATGTGCGACGGTTACTTTTTGTTATTATTCTTTACCTCTTCAAATTCCGCGTCCACCACCTCGCCTTCCGCCGCCTTCTTTTCCGTTTCCGGCTGGGCCGCGGTCTGGCCCGCTGCGGACTGTTGCGCGTACAGGCGTTCGGCCATCCTGGCGGAGGCCTCGGCGAGCAGCCTGGTTTTGGTTTCGATCACCGCGGGGTCGCTGCCCTTCACCGCTTCCTTGAGGTCGCTGATGGCGGCTTCGATCCCGGCGCGCTCGCCGGACTCCAGCTTGTCGCCCAGCTCGGCCATGGACTTGGCGGTGGCGTGGATCAGGTTATCCGCCTGATTGCGCGCCGTCACCAGGACGTGGAATTTCCTGTCTTCCTCGGCGTGCGCCTCAGCGTCCTTCACCATGCGCTTGATCTCGTCCTCGGACAAACCGCTCGACGCCTTGATCACGATGGATTGTTGTTTGCCGGTGGCCTTGTCCTTGGCCGAGACATTCAAAATACCGTTGGCGTCTATGTCGAACGTGACCTCGATCTGCGGCATGCCGCGCGGCGCGGGCGGAATATCCGCCAGGTCAAAGCGCCCCAGCGATTTGTTGGCCGCGGCCTGCTCACGCTCGCCCTGCAGCACGTGCACCGTGACCGCGGTCTGGTTGTCGTCAGCGGTGGAAAACACCTGCGTCGCCTTGGTCGGGATGGTGGTGTTCTTCTCGATCAGCTTGGTCATTACGCCGCCCAGGGTTTCGATGCCGAGCGACAGCGGCGTCACGTCCAGCAGCAGCACGTCCTTGACCTCGCCGCCCAGCACGCCGCCCTGGATCGCCGCGCCCACGGCCACGGCCTCGTCCGGGTTCACGTCCTTGCGCGGCTCCTTGCCGAACAGGTTTTTCACCGCCTCCTGCACCTTGGGCATGCGCGTCTGGCCGCCCACCAGGATCACCTCGCTGATCTGCGAGGCGGAAAGCCCGGCGTCCTTCAACGCGATTTTGCACGGTTCGATGGTACGTGCGATCAAATCCTCCACCAGCGACTCAAACCTGGCGCGCGTGATCTTGACGTTGAGGTGCTTTGGACCGCTCGCATCCGCCGTGATGTAGGGCAGATTCACGTCGGTCTGTTCGCGCGAGGACAGTTCGATCTTGGCCTTTTCCGCCGCGTCCTTCAAACGCTGCAATGCGAGCGGATCCTTCTTGAGATCAATGCCGGTGTCTTTCCTGAATTCCTCGACCAGGTAATCTATCAGGCGCTGATCGAAGTCCTCGCCGCCGAGGAAGGTGTCGCCGTTGGTGGAAAGCACCTCGAACTGGTGCTCGCCGTCCACCTCGGCGATTTCGATAATGGAAATGTCGAACGTGCCGCCGCCGAGGTCGTACACCGCGATCTTGGCGTTGCCGCGCTTCTTGTCCATGCCGTAGGCGAGCGCGGCGGCGGTGGGTTCGTTGATGATGCGCTTGACTTCCAGGCCCGCGATCTTGCCCGCGGCCTTGGTCGCCTGGCGCTGCGAGTCGTCGAAATAGGCGGGCACGGTGATGACCGCCTCCGTGACCGGCTCGCCGAGATAGTCCTCGGCGGTCTTTTTCATCTTCATCAGCACGCGCGCGGAGATCTCGGGCGGGGCCATCTTCTTGCCCTGCGCCTCCACCCAGGCGTCGCCGTTGTCGGCGGGCACGATGCTGTAGGGCACGAGCTTGACGTCCTTCTGCACCACGGGGTCGGTGTAACGGCGGCCTATGAGGCGCTTCACGGCATAGAACGTGTTCTTGGGGTTGGTCACGGCCTGGCGCTTGGCGGGCTGACCCACCAGCACTTCGCCGTCGCCGGTAAAGGCGACGATGGAGGGCGTGGTGCGGTCGCCCTCGCTGTTTTCAATCACGCGCGGCTTGCCCCCCTCCATCACCGCGACGCAGGAGTTGGTGGTGCCCAAATCTATGCCGATAATCTTGCCCATTTTTTAATTCTCCTTGCTAAATAATGACCTGGGCGGCTTTACGCGCCGCCGGACCATGAGGGTATATAAGGATGGATAAACATGCTTTCAAGACTGGGCGTCAGCGGCGGGCGCCTTGGCCACAATCACCAGCGCCGGGCGGATGACTCGATCATGCAGCACATAGCCCTTTTGACACACGCTGAGCACGGTATCGGGCGCCGCGTCTTTTGACTCCACGGCCGACATCGCCTGATGCAGCTTGGGGTCGAACTTCTGCCCCGCGGGGTCGAGCGTCTTGACGTTGAACTTTTCCAGTACATTACTGAGCAGCTTGTGGGTGAGCGTCATGCCTTCAATCAGCTTATCCACCGCGCCCTGTCCCGCCGCCGCGCTCAGACCCGACTCCAGGCTGTCCAGCACCGGCAGCAGTTCGCCGATGATGCGCTCCAGGCCGTATTTATGCGCCGCCTCGATGTCGCGCTCGGCGCGCTTGCGGAAATTTTCCAGCTCGGCGCGTGCGCGCAACACCTGATCCCAGTGCACGTCCGCCTTGGCGCGCGCCTCTTGCAACAACAGATGAATATCCTGCGTCGCCTCCGACGGCGAGCCTGGCTGTTCAGTGGTGGCAGTTACATGTTCTTCGGTCATGCGTCGCTCTGGCTAATGACGGTTAAAAATGACAATTAATTGTGGGCGGCTCAGCGCTGAGTCAAGGCCGCACCGAGCAATTTGGCGGTGATATCCACCAGCGGGATCACGCGCTCGTAGCCCATGCGCGTCGGCCCCACCACCCCCAGCACGCCCGCCACCTGGCCGTGCGCCTCGTAAGGCGCGGTGATCAGGCTGTAATCCTCCAGCGCGTCGTAGCCCGACTCCGCGCCGATGAAGATTTGCACGCCCTTGGCGTGCAGGCACTGATCGAGCAGGTGCAGGATGTCGCGCTTCTGGTTGAACACCTCGAACAACTGGCGCAGCTTCTCCACGTTGTCGGCCTCGGCGCGCGACAGCAAATGCGCCTGGCCCTTGACTACGTAATCCGGACCGGGCTCCGGCACGGCAAAGGTCTTATCCGCCATCTCGATGGCCAGCCGCATCATGTCGTTCATGCGCTCGCGCGTCTCCTGCAACTCCATGAGCAAGGTCTCGCGTATCTTGTGTAAATCCCGCCCCGCACACAGGCTGTTCAGATAATTCGCCGCCTGTTGCAGTTCGGACGGGCTGTATTGGCGCGCGGTGTGGATAATGCGATTCTGCACCTCGCGCTCGTTGGTGACGAGTATCGCCAGCACGCGGTTCTCAGACAGCGGCAAAAACTCGACCTGACGCAACACCGGCTGCAAACGGCGCGACAGCAGCACCAGGCTCGCCAGCCTGCTCACCTCGGACAGCACGTTGGAGGCGGTCTCCATCAAGTCGCTCAGATTCTTGTCCGGGTCCAGCTCGCTTTGCAGCCGCTGCATCTCGTCGCTCGCGAGCGGCTGAATGGTGAGCAGGCTGTCCACGAAAAGGCGGTACCCCTGCGTGGTGGGGATGCGTCCGGCCGAAGTGTGCGGCGCGGTGATGAAACCCATATCCTCCAGATCAGCCATCACGTTACGGATGGTCGCCGGACTCAATTCGAAGCCCGTATCGCGCGCCAGCGCGCGCGAGCTCACCGGCTGCCCCTCGCTGATATAACGCTCCACCAGCGCACGCAGCAATTGCCGCGCACGGTCGCTCATCAAGGCTGGGGTATTTTCCATAACACACTGACTTTACTGAAAATAAATAATATCTTAGCACTCACGCGCAGGGAGCGCCAGACCAGCGGCGGATCAGCACGCACCTCTTGAAAACAGTGCGCCACGCTGAAAATTCATCCGGATTCGTCCACGGGGATGGATGAAGCGGGAGTGATATGTTAAGTTGGCGCTTTATGGCATCGGTCACAAAACCAAAGTCCGTACAAGCGTTTAAGCGCGCCGGTCTGATCGGCAAGTACGACGACCCCGGCGTGGGCGGCGCGCTCAAAAAACTCGGCGATTATCTCCGGCAACGTTGTATCGAGGTGCTGCTGGACGAGGGCACGGCGCAACTGCTGCCCGGCCACGGACTTGCCACCGGCTCGCGCGATGAAATCGGCAGGCGCTGCGACCTTGCCATCGTGGTCGGCGGCGACGGCACCCTGCTCAACGCGGCGCGCTCGCTGGTGGGCCACGGCATCCCGCTGCTCGGAGTGAATCTGGGCCGGCTCGGCTTTCTGGTGGATATTTCATCGCAGGAAATGACGCAGCGCATAGATGACATACTCGCCGGGCATTATCTGGAGGAACAACGTCTGCTGTTGCACGCCGCCGTGGAGCAAGGCGGCGCGGCGGTCAGCGCGAGCGATGCGTTCAATGACGTGGTGCTGCACAAATGGGACGTCGCGCGCATGATCGAATTCGACGTGCACATCAACGGGCAGTTCGTGAACACCTACCGCTCCGACGGCATGATCGTCTCCACCCCTACCGGCTCGACGGCGTACGCCTTGTCCAGCCACGGGCCGATCCTGCATCCCACACTGGACGCGCTGGCGTTGGTGCCGATTTGCCCGCACACCATGAGCAACCGACCCATCGTGGTGGAAGGCGGCAGCCGCGTCGAGATCAAGGTGGACGAGGCCAGCGCAAAAAACGCGCGCATCACCTGCGACGGCCAGATCAGCTTGGGCCTCGCGCCCGGCGCGCGCGTCGTTATCGGTAAAAAAGATCAGTGCGTGCGGCTTATCCACCCCGCCAATTATGACTACTACCAGATGCTGCGCGCCAAACTGCACTGGGGGGAGAATTTCTAGAGTAGGGCCGGATTTGTCCGGCCGGCAAGTATCATGCTGACGCATCTTGGCATCCGCGATTTCGCCATCATTGACAGCCTGGAGCTTGATCTCGGCGCGGGCATGACCGTGCTCACCGGCGAGACCGGCGCGGGCAAGTCCATCATCGTGGACGCGCTGCTGCTCGCCTTGGGCGGGCGCGCCGAGACCGGCATGATCCGCCACGGCGCAACGCGCGCCGAGATCAGCGCCAGCTTTGATCTCGGCGAAATCCCGCGCGCGCGCGAGTGGCTGCACGAGCATGACCTGGACGACGCACCGGACTGCATGCTGCGCCGCATTGTCACGCAGGAGGGCCGTTCCAAGGCCTACATCAACGGTTCCGCCGTGCCTTTGCAACTGTTGCAGGAGCTGGGCGATCTGCTGGTGGACATACACGGTCAGCACGAACACCAGTCGCTGCTGCAGCGCAACGCGCAGCGCGAATACCTGGACGACTACGCCGGCCACACGCCGATGCTGGCCGAGCTGGCGTCGCTGCACAAACGCTGGACTAACGGCGCGCGCGAGCTGGAGGCGTCGCTGCGGGCGCAAGCCGAGCGGGAAACCCGTCTCACCCTGCTGCGCTACCAGGTGCAGGAACTGGAGGCGCTGAAACTCACGCCGGACGAGTGGCCGGCGCTCAACGCCGAACACGCGCGGCTTGCCAACGTGAACCGCCTGCTGGAAGCCGGGCAGGGCGCGCTGTCCTCATTGTATGAAAACGAGCAAGGCTCGGCCCTGGAGCTGCTCACGCGTGCTGCCGGCGAGCTGCACAAGCTGCATGAATACGACCCCCGGCTGTCAGGCTTAAGCGCGCTGCTCGACGGCGCCGCCGTTCAGCTGCAAGAAGCGGTGAATGAGCTGCGCCACTATCTCGATCACCTGGAAGGCGATCCTGAGCGCTTGCACAAGGTGGAGCAGCGCCTGGCCGACATCCACGACCTGGCGCGCAAGCATCGCGTAGCCCCGGATGAATTACCAGAGTTGCACCAGCGCCTGGCCGCGGAGCTGGCCAATATCGAAGGGGCGGATGCGCGCCTGGAACAGCTGCAAAAGGACGCGGCGGCGGCGCGCGCGGCCTATCTAGCGCTGACGGAAAAATTGAGCGCCGCGCGCGCCAAACAGGCCGGGGAGCTGCAACAACAGGTGACGGCGCGCATGCAGCAACTCGGCATGCCGGGCGGGCGATTTGAGATCCAGCTTGAGCGCGTACCGGAAGAGCAATATGCGGCGCATGGTTTGGAGCGTGTGGAGTTTCTGGTGAGCGCGAATCCCGGCCAGCCGCTCAAGCCCCTGAACAAGGTCGCCTCCGGCGGCGAGCTGTCGCGCATCAGCCTTGCGCTCCAGGTCATCAGCGCGCAGAGCGGTCGCATCCCGACTCTGATCTTTGATGAGGTGGACGTCGGCGTGGGCGGTGGCGTGGCGGAGATCGTGGGGCAGCAGTTACGCGCGCTGGGCGAGCAGCGTCAGGTATTGTGCGTGACGCATCTGCCGCAGGTGGCGGCGCAGGGGCGGTACCACATTCAAGTGGTCAAGGAAGCCAAAAAGGAGGCCACGAAAATCGCATTGCGGGCGCTTGGCGCCGAGGAACGGCGCGATGAAATCGCGCGCATGCTGGGGGGCGTGAAAATCACCGGACAGACGCTGGCGCACGCCGGCGAGATGCTGAGCAACGCTCAGCTCAAGGAAACAAAAGTCAGACGAGCCGGGAGCTGATTCGCCGCCTACCAGTAACGCACGCGGCCGGTATCCAGGTGTACGAAATTGGGGCCGCGATAATAGCCCACACCGCCGCCTTGCAAGGCCACCGCCGCCTTGCGCACCTGCGCGAGATCGCGCCCTGGCACACGGATGTCTATCGCCATGCCGTGCACGTGCAGGCTGCGTTTAGCCACGCCGCCGCTGCGCTCCGCCAGCCGGGCGTTGGTTTCCGGAGAGCGATAGGCCGAAATGATGTGGAACGGCTCGCGCGTGTCCAGTTTCAGCTTTAATTCATACAACAGATCGAGCACGCGCGCGTCTATTTCCCCCACGGCGCCACTGTAATGATCGCGCAGCACGTGATTGATCTCGCCCAGCGCTTCGGGGATATACGTCCCCTCTGCGCTGTATGCCACCCGAAGTTTTTCGCCGGTGTGCGTGTTGTAAAAGGCGAGTTCGCGCGCGGGTTCTGCGCTGCGAGCAAGCCCGCCCCAGGCCGTCGCGGGCAACAGCCCCGCCACTCCCGCCGCCACGCCAAGCTTCAAAAAGCGGCGCCGGTTGACAGTTTGCTGCACACCGGGGCCACTCCCCTGGTCACTGATCACGTCATTTTTCATGCTTCCCTCCGGCCGATTCGCTTTATTCCCCAGCCTGCACGCCGACTTCGCGCGCCAGGCCTTCCCTCTGCTTGATGACTCGTTCCACCTTTTCCCAGTCTACTAAATCCGTTATTTCGGCCTCGGCGGCCAGTTTTTGCACCCTTTTTAACGGATTACCCCCACGTTTGTAAACATCTGGATGTACCTCAAGAAAGATTCGCCCGTCGGGGAGCTGCGCTAACAAAGCCCGCTGATATATGATTTTACCTGCAAAATTAACGTAGATATTGGCGAAAAGCTCGAAGATGTCGTCAGGATGCAGGCGGATGCAGCCGTGACTTCGGAACCGGTATACGCTGGTGGGCGCGATGGTGCCGTGTATGCCGATACTAGGCAGACTCAGTCCCAGCCAGTATTTCCCCAGCGGGTTATCGGGGCCGGGCGGAACGCGGGTGAGCACCTTCTTCCCTTCCCGGCGCATTTCTTCCTGAATGGAGAGCGGCACGTCCCAGGTAGGGTTCTCTTCCAGGGTGAGCACCTTGAACTTGCCCGTGGACGTAGGCCAGTCGGGGCGCCCCAGACCGACCGGATAGGAGGCGTAAAGCTCTTCTCCTTCCTTGAAGAAGAACAGCATGCGCTGCGGCAGATTGATCAGGATACCCGCGTCCAGGCGCTCCGGCACGATATGCCGGTTCTCGATCCGCAGCTCCTGACCGGGCTGGAGACGCGCGTTGCGTTCCAGGGCATTGAGGCGCGCGAGCAGCGCCGCGTCCATGCCGAAACGCGAGCTGATCCCGCCGAGCGAATCGCCCGCCTGCACCGTATAGACAAACTCGCCGCCGGTGAGGGTGTCGGGCAGGCGCGGCGCGTCATTGGCGGCGGCAACCGCGCTGAATGCAATCAGCAGACAGGAGAGCAGCCCGCTTTTCATTATTTTTTAAACCTGCTCCGGCCAGGCTTAATTCAGATCCGGCAATTATGCTCCCTTAAGGTGCTGGCAGGCGGCGCAGATGCCGTAAATGTAGAGCGAATGATCAGTCATGGAAAAACCGGCCTTTTTAGCGATGGCGCGCTGACGCTGTTCGATCATTTCGTCCACGAACTCTTCCACCTTGCCGCACTTCACGCACAGAATATGATCGTGATGTTTGCCCACGTTGAGTTCGAACACCGAGTGCCCGCCTTCAAAGTGATGGCGCGACACCAGTCCGGCGGATTCAAACTGGGTCAGCACGCGGTACACAGTGGCCAGACCCACGTCCTCGCCGCCTTCGAGCAGGCTCTTGTAGATATCCTCGGCGCTCAGGTGGCGCTCCGGACTGCTCTCCAGCATCTGCAGAATCTTGATGCGCGGCAAGGTGGCCTTGAGCCCGGCGTTTTTTAAATCGCGGCTTTCGGCCTGCGTTCCCGTTTCAGCGCTGCGCTTCATTTAAAGGCACCCTTACGCTATCATACAACATTCACTAAACACCAGCCGTCCAGTTCCACTCATGTCTAAGCTTCGCATTGTTTTGCTCCTGAGCGCAAGTCTGGCGATCGGGGGCTGCCCCTCCATGCCCATCCCCGGCGTCCATAAGATAGACATCCAGCAGGGCAATGTCATCACCCAAGAGATGGTGGACAAGCTCAAGCCGGGCATGACCAAAAACCAGGTCAAATTCGTGCTCGGCACGCCGGCCATCGCCGATGCCTTCCACCAGAACCGCTGGGACTATGTCTACAGCCTACAACCGGGCGGCGGCGAGCGCCAGCAGCAGCGGCTCACGCTGTTTTTCGACGACGACAAGCTCACCCGCATCGAAGGCGACGTCAAGCCCGCGGCGGCGCCTTCAAGCCCACCGGACGGCCCGGCGGAGGCGCGAGAGCCTTAAGCCGACGCAAGACTAGCCCCCGGCCTTCTCCTGCTGCGCGGCGCGCTGCTTACGCACCTGCTTGGGGTCGGCGATGAGCGGCCGGTTGATCTCCACCCGGTCGCGCGCGCGCAGGGGCTGATTGAGCCTGGCAAGCTTGCCGTACACGCTCACCTTGTTCACCTTGAGATCAATCTCCGGGAAACGCTCCAGAATGCCGGAGGCGTGGATTGCCTGCTCCAGCGTGCTGCCCGCGGGCAATTCCAGCGGCAAAATTACCTGCACGTCCGGCCGCGCATAGGCGACCTCCACGTTAATCGTGCGCGCCCCAGCCTGTGCCGCGGCGGGCGGATCAGCGTTTGCCATACACCTGCCGCGCGCGCGCGCAAAAGGCGTCCACCAGGCTGTTGCTGATCTGGTTGAACACCGGGCCGAACGCCAACCCGACCAATTTGTTGTGAAACTCGAAATCGAGATCAAGACTCACCTTGCACGCCTCCTCGCCCAGCGTGTCGAAGCGCCAGAAACCCTCCAGATGACGGAGCGGCCCCTGCACCAGGCGCATCTCGATCATCTTGTTTTTCTGCAGCCGGTTGCAGGTGGTGAAGGACTTGTGCATCCCGCCGTAGGCGATTTCCAGCTCACCGTGCACCTCGTCCTCGTTGCGGGAGATCTCGCGCGAGGAGCGGCACCAGGGCAGGAACTTGTGATAGGAACCGATGTCATCCACCAGGGCGTACATGTCGCCCGCCGCGTAGGGCACCAGCGCGCTTTTGCTGATCATGGCGCTATTATCGCCCACTTGCGCGGCGCACTCAACGAGGCTGAATCTCCGTGATTCCCGGCGTGCCGGCGCTATATAATGTCTCCATGAGCAAAGAGAAACCCGCGCCGCGCACCATCGCCGTCAACAAGAAGGCGCGCCATGACTACTTTCTGGAAGACCGCGTCGAGGCGGGCCTCGCCCTCGAAGGATGGGAAGTCAAAAGCCTGCGCGCCGGGCGCGTGCAGCTCAAGGAAGGCTACGTGCTGCTGAAAAACGGCGAGGCCTGGCTGTTCGGCGCCCATATCTCCCCTCTGCCCGCCGCCTCCACCCACGTCCACCCCGACCCCCTGCGCACGCGCAAACTGCTGCTGCACCGGGAGGAGCTGAACAAGCTCATCGGCGCGGTGGAGCGCAAGGGCTACACCTTGGTGCCGCTTTCGATCTACTGGAAAAACGGCCGCGCCAAGCTGGAAATCTCCCTCGCCAAGGGCAAACAGGCCCACGACAAGCGCGAAACCGAGCGTGAACGCGACTGGCAGCGTGAGAAACAGCGCCTGCTCAAGTCACGCTGACGTGGTGTGGAACTGATTTAGAGGTTATACTGTCCTACCAGTAACTCTTTGGGGGCGACCCGGTTTCGACGTGGGTCACAAAACCTGAGGGGCATGCCGAGGTGCAGTTCACCTCGTTAATCAAACTGCAAACCAATAGTTGCCAACGACGACAACTACGCCTTAGCGGCCTAATCCCCGCTAACCTCTGACTGAAGCCGTGCTTGTGCGTTCAGGTCCGTAAGGACGTTCAGGGGACGACGCTCACAAGATCGCGCCGCGGCCCCCGCCCGGGGTCAACGCGCTAAAACCCTGCCGGGCTCGCCTGCTGTGTTCCCTGCCTGTCGGGTAACGGCCGGTTAAATCCAAAGATGAGGCTACGCATGTAGAACCAAGGGCGGCGGACTTGCGGACGTGGGTTCGATTCCCACCGCCTCCACCATTTAACCTGGCCGAAAATCTTCGGCCTTTTTCTTTCCACCGGCAGACAAATACTGAACTGCTCTCACCTCTCAGCCCAGCCGCAAGAACCTGATTACCTTGCGCCACCTTCAGTCAGATCTGTAACAATCTCCCGGAATTGGTTCAACGCCGCCTCCAGGTCGTCAACGATCTCCTGCGCCAGCACGTCCGGGGCCGGGAGGTTTTCGGACTCGGATAGCGATTCATCCTTGAGCCAGAAGATGTCGAGACTGGCCTTGTCGCGGTTGATGAGTTCGTCGTAGCTGTAGGCACGCCAGCGGCCTTCGGGCTTCTTCTCGGACCAGGTGGCCTTGCGCAGATGGCGGTTCTCGGGGTTGTAGCACTTCACGAATTCATCCAGGTCTTCGCGCTTCAAGGGGTCGGTCTTGAGCGTGAAGTGCATGTTGGTGCGCAGGTCATAGATCCAGAGCTTCCTGGTCCACGGGGTTTCGCTGGCGGGTTTCTTGTCGAAGAACAGCACGTTCGCCTTCACGCCCTGGGCATAGAACAGGCCGGTGGGCAGGCGCAGCAGGGTGTGGACGTCGCACTCGTGCAGCAGCTTGCGCCGGATGGTTTCGCCGGCGCCGCCTTCGAACAGCACGTTGTCGGGCACGACCACGGCGGCGCGGCCGTTTTGCCTGAGCAGGGTTTTGACGTGCTGGACGAAGTTGAGCTGTTTGTTCGAGGTGGTGGTCCAGAAGTCGCCGCGCTCGACGATGTCGCGCTCTTTGCTCACCTTCCCTTCTTCACCAACAATCGTTGTGCTGCTCTTCTTGCCGAAGGGCGGATTGGTAAGCACCAGGTCAAAGCGGTCGCCGGGATCGGCGGCCAGCGAGTCGGCCACCACGATGGGCTCGAAGTCCTGGCTGCCGATGCCGTGCAGCAGCATGTTCATGGCGCACAGCCGCGCCGTGGCCTGCACCAGCTCCCAGCCCTTGAAGGTTTCCTCCTTGAGTTTGGTCTTTTGCGGCTTGGTCAGGTTTGGATTGTGCTTCACCACGTAGTCGTGCGCCGCGAGCAGAAAACCGCCGGTGCCGCAGGCCGGGTCGCTCACGGTCTCGCCGGGCTTCGGGGCCATGACATCCACAATCGCCTGGATCAGCGGGCGCGGGGTGAAATACTGGCCGGCGCCGGACTTGGTGTCCTGGGCGTTCTTCTCCAGCAGACCTTCGTAGGCATCGCCCTTCACGTCGGCGCTCATCGACACCCATTCCTCCTTGTCGATGAGGTCAACCACCAGCCGCCGCAGCTTGGCCGGGTCCTGAAACTTGTTCTGCGACTTGTTGAAGATCAGCCCGAGCAGGCCCTTCTGGTTGCCCAGCGCCTCCAGGGTGTGGCGGTAGTGATCGAACAGCTCGTCGCCGTCTTTCTTGATGAGGCTCGGCCAACTGTACTTCTCTGGCACCGGGCTCTTCTGGCTGTATGGCGCCTTGGTGCGCTCGTCGGCCATCTTGAGGAACAGCAAGTAGGTAAGCTGTTCGACGTAGTCGCCGTACGACATGCCATCGTCGCGCAGGACGTTGCAGTAGTTCCAGAGTTTTTGGACGATTGTCGAAGTATTCATTTCTATCTTCTATCAAAGGCGTACTTCTTCTCGCGCATATGAAATGCGCGTTCTCCGCCTTCTAGTATTTCGCAAACCTTTTCTCGTGTTCCAACATCCAGCCCTGTCGGATCAAGTCTGGTGTCTTCTAGCGAACCCAGAGAATATTTGATTCTCACGTCACCCAGCGGTGGTGACTTGAGATACGATGCCACGATAACCTGCTCAGAATCGGTATTGACGACCAGATTCGGATTATGCGTTATCAAAATGATCTGTCTTCTCTGCTTCGCCTTCCGGAAGTATCCAGTAAGCACCTTGTAGACCGATTCGTTATCCAGATTCTCTTCTGGTTGGTCGATAAGCAATGGCCTGCGGTCGTTCTTATCCATCTCCAGATACAGGATCAGCAACACAATACCTTTCGTGCCTGGCGAGAGATTTTCAAGTTCGACGCCGTCATATCGAATTCCATAACTGAGTGATATGTGCTCCGTACTAAAGAGCCAGTCATCGAATTTGGCTCTTGTAACGCTACTCAATAGTTGGGACTGAAGGCTGTATTCACCGTCTACGTGGTCATACGTTGCGCGCATTTCCTCCAGACTCTTACGAATGCCCTCTTTGTCGCCATTTATCCAAGGTCCTTCTAGGAATTCCCTAGCTTTGCTGGCAAGCTCTCCGAATGCACGATATGGTCCCTGCTTTCTTTTATCCAACAACGCCTCGCCAGCATTTGCCCACCCGTCAATGTCTGCGCGCCATTTTATGTAGAACTCCAACCTCTGCTCTTCTTTTGATCCAGCCCCCAAGGCGTGTCCCAGCGACCGATAAAGGGACTCTAGGATTTCTTGTTCGTTCTTGAGGTTGTCAAAGTAGCTGAGTGAACCTCCCCCGATTTCGTGGACACCTCCCTAAGGTGGACAATACCGAAATCGGAGGAAACCATGTCAGAAGCCAAACGACGTAAGTATACCGAGGAGTTCAAGACCGAAGCCGTGCGCCTGGTGCAGGAGACCGGCAAGCCCGTGGCGGAGGTGGCCCGGGAGCTCGGGATCGCGGACAACCTGCTGTACCGCTGGCGGACCGAGGAGCACGAGGCGAAGGGCCTGGGAACGACGCATTCCGCGCTTCGGGCCGAGCGCGAGGAGCTGGTCCGGCTGCGCCGGGAGCTCGACACGGTGAGGAAGGAACGCGATTTTTTAAAATCTGCGGCGGCGTACTTCGCGAGGGAACGCAAATGAGATACCGGGCCATCCAGGACCACGCTTGCCGTTTCTCCGTCCGGCTCATGTGCCGCGCGCTTGAGGTCTCGCCCGCCGGCTACTACGCCTGGGCTACCCGGCCCGAGAGCCGTCGTGCACGGGCCAACCGGGCGCTGCTGGGGGAGATTCGCGCGCTCCACGCCGAGAGCCGGCGCACCTACGGCAGCCCCAGCATCTGCGATGTGCTGAGGAAACGCGGCCGCCGGGTCGGCGAGAACCGGGTGGCGCGGCTGATGCGGGCCCACGGCATTCGCGCCAAGACGGTGAAGAAGTGGAAAGCGACTACCGACGCCGCGCACCAGCTGCCCGTGGCCGGCAACACGCTCGCTCGGCAATTCACCGTGACGGCGCCCAACCGCGTCTGGGCCGGCGACATCACCTGCGTGGCAACCGCCGAGGGTTGGCTGTATCTGGCGGTCGTGCTCGATCTTTTCTCCCGCCGGGTCATCGGCTGGGCAATGGGATCGCGCCTCACCGCCGATCTCGCCGCAACGGCGCTCACCATGGCGCTGTGGCGCCGGAAACCGGCCAAGGGGTTGCTGCATCACTCGGATCGCGGCGTGCAGTACGCGAGCCAGGATTACCAGGACCTGCTCACCCACGCCGGCCTCACGTGTTCGATGAGCCGCAAGGGCAACTGCTGGGACAATGCCTGCGTGGAGAGCTTCTTCGGCACGCTCAAGAAGGAGCTGATCCACGACCGGCGCTATCTCACGCGGGAAGAAGCGAAACAGGATATCTTTGAATACATCGAAGTGTTCTACAATCGGCAACGTCGTCATTCGACCCTCGGCTACCGTTCACCGGCCGAGTTCGAGGCGATGAATCAAGTTGCTTGAGCCGGTGTCCATGAATTCGGGGGAAGTCCAGAGGTATTTGTCCCAACGCTCTTCAATCTTGGTGGCAAGCTCTGTCTTCCTTGTTGAATCGATTGATTTGATCGCCTTACGCAGCTTTGCGATTTCGGCATCGATAGCAGCCACTCGCTTCTGAATCTCAATGTTTCGTTGTTTCTTCGCTTGATCGACGAAAGACAACTTCTCCAGCTCACCAATTCGGTGATCAACAGCACACAACGTTCCCTTGTCAGGGTACTTATCACCGTCAGAACCGGTTTCCGTGTCAATCTCAGTTCGTATTTGTTTCTCCTTTTTGTCCAGCGGTTTTCGCACATCACCGCGGAATGAGGGGTGGAAGTTCTCAAGCTCCTCTCTTTCGACACCCAAATCTCTTAGTTCAGCCATTAACTCATTAAAGAATCCCTTCATGTCGTCTTCGAATGAAGCGACTCGATCCCGGACCTCGGCAATGCGTTCTAACTGCTGCTTCTGGGCACTGATCTTGTCTACCAATTTCTGTCGTGTGTCGCGCAACACTGACAACTCATCCTCAATCTTTTGTTCTTCCTCGGAGTCGAAGGCAGGCTTTTGCTTCTCAAGACCCTTACGTTCGTTTTCTAGCTCCGCCACACGCTCAGCTTTTTGATGTCGCGAGTCGATCTCCAGCCGTAACTCATCGATATCTTGATTCAGTTTCGCAATAGATGACCGAAGTCGTACTTGCTGATTTCGCACACTCCCTGTTTTGGCGATACGAAGACCAGAAAAACTGGTTTCTCCAAGCTTTTCTGTATCGTCTAAATACTCGAAGATGACTTGCTCAATCTCATGAACCAATTCTGTGCCCACCTTATCTTCTGAGCACAGATGCTCGACGAATTGCTGAGAAAGATACCTAACCTTCTGATCACGTCCATCTTCGAGACGTTTGGGAACCACGACAGCGTCTTTTCCGCCCCCAGACCATGTGACTACTACTTCAGAACCTTCGAGTTCCCTGTGTGCCTTGTATAGAAAGGAATTAGTGTTGCTGGTCCACGACCCAGTTGCATATGCAACAAGGTCAACCAAAGCTGTCTTGCCGGAACCTTTACTACCGATGATATTTACCAATGCCGGATTGATTGGAAGTTCAATGTCATGAAACCATCCATTCGTTCCTATGAACCGTACTGAACTGATGATCCGGTTTTCGTCTCGCGCTTCTGGATAGGTTTTGCCGATATGCACACGTGCTTCCGGCTCATAAAGGATCTGACGAAGGCCTTCAAAGGTTGGGTCAGCTTTTATCCAGCAAAACCTTTCTTCGTCAGGCCTAAAAAGCCTCTCTTCCTTGTGAGCGTCCGAGCCATGGACACACGGCTTACGCCCATTGACTGTTTGGGCTAGCTGCTCTTCGCTGTCTGGCCCTTTGCCGCAGAAATATTCACGATCCTTTGGATTGCCCGAGAAAACCGCGTTGCTGAAGCGGTATATCTCCTGCCTTTTTGCCTTATAGCCGTCGTCATGCTTCAGCCCGGAAGCCCCGTCATTACTGCTATTTGAGACGACAATGAGGGAATTACGTTTCAACCATTTCTCGCTGTCGTACCACTCCCGGAACACCTCAAAATCTGGCTTGAATTGTTTAACACCCTCACGATAAGCCGCATCGCCATCCTTTATAGATCCATCAAAAGCCTTTCCTAGATCTCTCAGACCGGCTTGATTGCAAGGGTACTTTTGGCCCTGATATGTGAATGTGAGCCGATTAAGGGCGTCCTCAATTCGCTGAATGTGATCTGCTTCTCTTGGGTCAACGAGAACGTGCAGATTGATCGCGGACCCTTGTTTGGTAAAAGGAGAAACTCGAAATTCTATGTTCGGTAAAACAAGCGAAATATTTGCGAGACGGCTCTTTGCGTCGATTTCATTCCTGATGCGCTTGTAGCCATCCAGTGACGCATAGTCTGTAATTCCTACAGCGCATATTGCAGGATCAGCCGCCTCGATAGCGTCAAGATATGATTCCCATCCATTAAACTCGTTGTGTAACGTGGATGCAGGCGTATGGATGTGTAGATCCCATCTGCGCCATTCTGACCCTTTAGGATATTTAGATGGCATTGGCTGCTACCTCCATGTGCATGTTGCCTGGTGTATTGTTAGATGCCATTAGCAATTTCCTATTGAAGGCGCCGGAAAGGACGGATTGGCGTAGCACCTGCGCACGCATGAGATTGGCGTCAACGTCTGTCTCGACTTCGCGAATGATCGAGAATCGTCGATCAACTTCAACGACGATGCGATTTTGTTCTGCGAGTGGTGGAACAGGAATGCAGTCTGCGCGTAGGTCTTCAAGATGAATATGCTGTAGTCCTGAGCCTTTCGGAACCATCTGCCGCTGTACGACTGGCGACTCAAACGCTGTCACTAGGTACCGACTAAAATCATACACAACTGGCTTTACGAGCGCCACCGACACAAACACGCTGAATGGTCGGTCCGTATCAATCAATCGCACCACGCCAAGGGTTCCATCCTTTGTGATCAGGATGTCACCGCGCTCCGGATGGGTTCGTTTGCAGAACTCCTCGTGATCTTTTGGAGTCACGTAGTTGAGGTCATCGAATGAAATGCCATCTCCTGCCGTCAAATTCTTCACCGTTACAAACGGAATACCCTCGGCGACGTAGCTCGGCTTTTTGTGAACACCGTCGGTGACCTTCACTGACAACGATTCAACTGTCGCCCACACCCATCCCTCCGGTAACTCGGGCAGGTCGGTGGTGTCGGGCGCGGCGGGTTCTTTGTATTTGCCCTTGCCTTTCCACTGGCTGCGGCGGGTTTCGAGGATGCGTTGCAGGAGTTGTTCGCCGGTTTCGTAGCTGCGGCCCTCGCGGCGGGCGAGTTCGGCTTCGGTTTCGACTAGGCGGCCTTCGACGGCGGCTTTGAGGACGGCTGCTTTGTAGCGCTTGAGATTGGCCTTAACGCGCTTGAGGTTGGCGACGGCTTCGTCGAGGCGGGAGAACTGTTTTTCGATTTCCGCGACGATGCGTTTTTGCTGGTTGAGGGGCGCGAGCGGCACATTAACGATTTCCGCGAACCGTTGGCTAATGCCTCCTTGGGCTGCACCTCTAAAGTCTTCGAGAATCTGACGATTTCCTTCGGCAGAATAGAGAAAATAGAAAACGTACTTTGGGTCGATGCCCTCGCGGCATCGACACAAGAAGACGTGCTCATTAATGACGGCATCTTGGTAGGGAAATGACGACCCGACGAATGAAGTCTTTCCAGTGGTTGCACCGTCCTTGACGACAAGGATGTCTCCGCGCTGAATTCTTCCGCGCATCATCTTTTGCGCAAATATTTCGGGTACGAATTTAATCTTCTCGAACTTGAAGCCGCCGTTCGAATCGAGATGTTCTCCACCCAGGCTAGGTACCCCGGATTCAATGCCTTTCACGCCGCCCTTCGGGCGGCTTCCTGATTCAAGGGAGACAAGCAATTCACGAAGCGGCTTGAATTCCCAATTTGTTGGAAGAGTTGCGCTCATGTCGCTAACGTCTCGTTCAATTCTTCAATCATCGCGTTCAGCTTGTCTCCGGAATCCTGGTACATGGTCATTCACCGCCATCCTGTAGCAGGTTCAGGATCAACCGGATCAGCAGTTCTTTGTGCGCGGGGTCGCTTTCGGCGACCAGCAGGGCGACGGCGACCAGGGCATTGTCGGCGAAGCGTGGTGTGCCGTCGGGCTTATTCAGCAGGCCATTGCGGTCTAGGTACAGCAGGAACAGAAAGCTACCGATGCGCTTGTTGCCGTCGGCGAACGGGTGATCCTTGATGACGAAGTAGAGCAAATGCGCGGCGCGGGCTTCGACACTCGGGTAGAGCGCTTCGCCGCCGAAGGTCTGTTCGATGGAACCCAGAATGCCGTCGAGCGCGCCGCCGCGTTCCTGCCCGAAGAGAGCCGTGGCCTCGCCCTTCTCCATCAAGGCCTGCTTGAGTCCCGAAATGGCTTGGCGGCTGATGTCCGGTGACAGGCCGGCGACGGGACGGGTCGGATGCGCAGGTGATTCGGGCAGGCGGTTCTCGTCGTACTGCAACAGCAAGCGCCAGGAGCGGGCGTAGCGCGTGACCACGTCCAGCACCGCCCGGCCCTGGTCGTTGACCAGCTCGTGGGTGGAGAGCGTGCGCGCCAGCAGGCGCACGGCCTGCTCCATTTCGGCCAGGCCCTTTTCCCGCAGGCGGCGTTCGTTGAGGGTGTAGCCCTGGACCAGATGGTCCCGGAGCGTGCGGGTGGCCCAAATGCGGAATTGGGTGCCGCGTTGCGACTTGACGCGGTAACCCACGGAAATGATGACGTCGAGATTGTAGTGGGCGACGTCGCGCTCCACCTGCCGTTTGCCTTCGGTTTGAACTATCCGGAAATTCCGGAGAGTTGGATCCGGGGCCAGCTCGCCCTCCTCATAGACATTGCGGATATGCTCGCTGACGGTGCGTACGTCCTTCTGGAACAGGTCGGCCATCTGTTTTTGGGTCAGCCAGACCGTTTCACCCTGAAACTGAACCTCCAGTCGAGTTTTACCATCCTGGGTCTGGTACAGGAGAACTTCGCCGCCGGGTTGGGGGTTGCTCTGGATCATGCTGCCAAGGTCTCGTTCAATTCTTCAATGATCGCAGTCAGCTTATCACCGAATAGCTGATGCACTTTGCCGAGTCCGCCATGTTGCGAGAACGGCGCGTACTCGAAATCGTCCGGCGCGATGCTGAGGTTGGCGGCGATGTGGTCGCGGATCATTTCGAGCCATTTCATTTGTTCAGGGGTGAAGCGGCCCTCTCCCCCTTCCCCTCTCCCACTGGTGGGAGAGGGGAGGCCCCGTTGTTGGGTGGCGAGCCAGGCTTTGAAGTTGGCGTTGACGCGCTCGGGGAACGGGATGAGTTCGTTGTCCTGGTGGATGGCGAAGCGCACGAGGGAGACGAGATCGGTGAGGATGCGTTTGCCGCTGGCGCCTTTGACTTTGGATTTTTCCAGCGCGGCGTAGGCGTTCCAGAGCTGCGATTCGTTCCAGAGGTTGGGCGGCCGTTCGATGGCGTCGGCGAGTTCCTTCACGGCCTCGAAGGTCAGGCGCTGTTTGTATGGCTTGGCGTAGAGCACTTGCAGGGCGGTGATTTCGTCCTTGTGGTCCCGGATGAATTTCTCGAACGACTGCACCAGCCCCTTGGCGCGGTCGAGGGCCGCCTGGCTGAAGCCGGCCTCGATGACCTTGTCCTGGCTGACGTGGTCTATGGTGATCTCGTTTCGTTGCTTGATCTCGACCAGCAGGTTGCGCAGGGCCGGGTCGTGCAGGGGCTTGACGGCGTCGAGCCGCGCGGTGTGGCTGGCGCTGTCCGGGTTCAGCGCCTCGACCAGCCGGTGGCTCAGGTCTTTCAGGCTCAGGCCCCCGCTCGCCTGACGGATTTTCCTGTCGTCCTCGGAGCTCAGGCGGTGCTCCATGCGCGCCAGGCGCCCGGCGACGGAGGTGAGCACGTCGTCCTCGGTGTTGCCGAAGCTCACGGCCTTGAGCAGGTCGGCGAACGAGACGCTCGGCTTCTTCTCCATCGGCCGGGCATCGGTCTTGTCCTGCTCGCAGACGCCGACGGCGTCCACGATGACGAAGTGGTCCTTGGCCTTGGCGTCCGGGGTAACGGCCCTGAGGTCGTCGTCCTTGATGACGCGCACGCCGCGGCCCTTCATCTGCTCGAAGAACGAGCGCGACTTGACCGCGCGCATGAACATGACGATTTCCACCGGCTTGATGTCGGTGCCGGTGGCGATCATGTCCACGGTGACTGCGATGCGTGGGTGGTAGCTGTTGCGAAACGACTTGATGAGGTTCTGCGGCGTGTCGCCGGTGGTGCGGTAGGTGATCTTCTGGGCGAATTCGTTGCCCTTGGCGAATTCCTCGCGCAGGATTTCGACGATGTTCTCGGCGTGGTTGTCGTCCTTGGCGAAGACGAGGGTCTTCGGCACCTCGGTGCGGCCGGGGAAGATTTCGCCGAAGAGCTTGTCCTTGAAGGTCTTGACGACGGTGCGAATCTGGTCCGGCGTGACCACCTCGCGGTCGAGCTGGCTCGGGTCGTAGGCGAAGTCGTCCTCCAGCTCCTCCCAGCGGGTCTTGCGCGTCTCGCGCTCGCGCTTCTCCACGTAGTAGCCCGCCTCCACCTTGGAGCCGGCCTCGCTGATGGCGGTGCGGATGCGGTAGACGTCGTAGTTGACGTTGACGCCGTCGGCCACGGCCATTTCGTGGTTGTATTCCATCACCAGGTTCTGGTGGAAGAAGCCGAAGGTCTGCTTGCTGGGCGTGGCGGTGAGGCCGATCAGATAGGCGTCGAAGTACTCCAGCACCTGCGCCCAGAGGTTGTAGATCGAGCGGTGGCATTCGTCGGTGACGATGACATCGAAGCTCTCGATCGGGATTGCCGGATTGTATTCGATAGACTCGGTCGGGCTTAGCAGGTCGCCGCCATACAGCGTTGCTCGGGTCGCTCCGCTGCTCATTGACTTGGCTGTCAACTCCGCTGCTCGCTCGCCTCGCGCCTTGTCTGGCGACGCCCTGCGTTGCCCGCTCCCTCCGAATAGGCTGCCGAGCTGATCCATAGACACTTCTTCCAGGTCTTCCGCCAGCTCCCGGCCCTTCAGCATCGAGTACATGCGCTGGATGGTCGAGATGCAGACGCGGGCGGTGGTGTCGAGCGTGTTGCTCGTCAGGCGCTGGACGATGTACTCCTCGGTGAACTTGAAGTTGTTGTAGGGCGAGGTGTACTGCTGGAATTCCTTGAGCGTCTGGTCGCCGAGGTTGCCGCGGTCCACCAGGAACAGAATGCGCCGGGCACCGGCGAACTTGAGCAGCCGGTAGATGAAACTGATGGCCGTGAAGGTCTTGCCCGATCCCGTGGCCATCTGGATCAAGGCGCGCGGGCGGTTTTCCTTGAGTGATTGTTCGAGGTTCTGGATGGCTTTGATCTGGGCGGGCCACAGGCCTTCGGTCTTGAGTGCCGGCAGGTGTTGCAGGCGGGCGAGGAAGGTAGCACCCTCACCCCAGCCCTCTCCCGCTTGCGGGAAAGGGAGATTGTATGCCGGTGTCGCTTCCGCGACTTTGCCCTGGGTTTCGCTACGCTCAACCCAGGCTACATTTAATAGTTCTGCGAGAGTCTCCGGCTTATGAAAAGCAAAAACCGCATGTGAGCGTGGCGCGGGATCGAGGCCGTTGGTGAAGCGGGTTTCGACGCCGGTGGATTGGTAAGCAAACGGCAACGGCCAGCCCCAGGCGGGGAGGTTTTCGGGCAGTCCGGTGGAATACTTGGCGGATTGGATTTCGACGCCAGTGAGCGTGGCGCCCTCGGGCTTGGCTTCGATCACTCCGGCCGCCTTGCCATTCACATAGAGCAGATAATCGGCGAACCCATGGCCAGGTTTGAGGGGAAACTCTCGGATGGCCACGCCGCACGCGGCATGAATATTGGCTCGCGCGGCATCGCACACCGACCATCCCGCCTGCCTCAGGAGGCGGTCTATATTCTCCCTGGCGTCCGATTCTTTTGTCATTTTTGGCCTGATTGTGAGGATTGTAACGTAATCCTGTCATCAGGGCGAAATCGGCGCAACGGTTATTGCGGGATTTCGTTCCTTAAATCCAGTCTACTGCACCTGAAAAGGAGTCGCCGCTATTTGAGCACAACAAACAGCAGCAGTAAATTCAGCAGCAGGGAGACGATAAACAACGCTTTCCAGTGCTCAGGGCGGATGCGCTCAAGCAAAGGCGCTTTGCGCTGCGGAAGGATATTTTGCGGAGGGGCGGCAAGCGCCGCGGCGAGATCGGCGGCATGAGGGTAGCGCTGGTTGGGGTCGGGGGAGCAGGCCTTACGCAGTATTTCGGACAGCCACGGCGGCACCTCAGGGTTGTAGCGCTCAGGCGAGATGAAGCGGCTGTAGGCGGGATGGGTGAAGGGTTCGATTTCACCGTAGGGATATTTTCCGGTGAGCATTTCGTATATCGTCACCGCCGCGGAATAGACGTCGGCGCGCTCATCGGCCTCCACGCCCGCCATCACCTCGGGCGCGATGTAGCTCGGCGTGCCGACGGGCGTGAGCGACTTGCTGCCCGCGTCCATGCGCTCGACGCGGCTTACGCCGAGATCGAGCAGGCACACCCGGTGTTCGGTGTCTATCAGAATATTTTCCGGTTTCACGTCGCGGTGGATCACGCCCTTGCGATGCAGGTGATCGAGTCCGGTAAGTATCTGCCGGGCGAGTGACAGCGTTTCGTGCACGGACAGGCCGCTTTTTCTTTTGATGCGCGCGGCCAGGGTTTCGCCGTGGTGCAACACCATCACCATGTAGAGCGCGCTGCGCCGTCCCGGGGTAAGCATGATGGTCTTTACCACGTGCGGGCTGTCCAGGCGCCGGCCCAGCCATTCCTCGCGCAGAAAATAATCCACGAACGCGGCGTCATCGGCATAACGGGGATTGGGAAATTTCACGGCCACGCGCTGACCGGTTTCGCCGTCCATCGCGGCATACAAGGTGGAGAGGCGGCCGCTGTGCAGGCGCTCGCCGATGACAAAGCCGTCCACCGTGTCGCCCGGTTTCGGCAACGGACGGATGGGCAACGCAGTGATGCTGAGACCGATGTCGGAAGCTGTCTCGGGCGGAAGCTTTTCCACACGAGCCAGGCACGCGCTGACGTTATCCATGCTGCCCGCCTTGAGCGCTTGCAGCACCAGAGTTTCGGCAATGTCCTGCGCGCTGTGATTTTCCCGGCCAAGCGCCTCGGTCATTGTCTGAACATCCAGCGTTTCATGCACGCCGTCGCTGGTAATGAGAAACACGTCGCCTTCCCGCAGCTCCCCGCTTTGCACGTCGGCGTGAAGCTGCACGTCCAGTCCACAGGCGCGCGTAATCATGGAGCCGATGTGGGCGTAGGGGCGGCTGTGGTCTACAGTGAGCTGCGTGAGCCGTTGGTTGCGGTACAGCCAGACGCGCGTGTCGCCCACGTGGGCGACGCCCCAGCGCCGGTTGCGCAGCACCAGGGCGGAGAGCGTGGTGGCCCGGCCCGCGGGCGGCTCGGCCAGCACGGCGCGGTTGGCCGCATCGAAGCAGTCCTTGAGCGCGTGCTCCAGGGTCAGGGTGTCGGGAGCGGCGTAATATTCGTCACGCAAGGTGCGGATCGCGCACTCGGCGGCCTCTTTCCCTCCCGCCATGCCGCCCACGCCGTCGGCCACGGCGAACAGCGCGCCGTAGTCGAGATATTGACTGGTGCTCGGCGTGATGACAAGGCAACTGTCTTCGTTGGCCTTGCGCTTTCCCTGTTGCGACGAACAACCGGCATCCAGAACCAGGTTCATGCGTTCATACTTTGGCGCTCGTCACCGAGGATGATCCCCACGTGGTGCGCCAACGGGTTTTGACCAAAGCAAGGCCCACCAGTCCGAACAGCGCCAGGCCCGCAAACAGCCAGAATCCGGCGGCGAAGCCGGCCGTCATGCCCTGGGACCAGCCCAGCGTCCTGGCGAGGAAAAAACCGCCTATGCCGCCCGCGGCGCCGACCAGGCCGGTGATAATGCCCATCTCGCGCCGGAAGCGCAGCGGCACCAGTTGAAACACCGAGCCGTTGCCCATGCCGAGCGCCATCGCGCCGATGAAAAAAAGCGTCACCGCCAGCCAGGCGACGGGCGGCAGGCCGGACAAACCCCAGCCTGCGACCTTGGCGGTGCTCGCCGCCAGCGCTTCCGGCGCCGGGCCTTCCGGTAGCAAGGCGATGCTGAAATAGCTCAGCGCCACCACTACGAATAATATCTGCAAGGCGCGGATGCCGCCGATGCGGTCGGCGAGCCAGCCGCCGATGGGGCGGAACATGGAACCGGCGGCGACCACCAGGGCCGCCATCATGCCCGCCGCAATGCCGGAGGCGTGATACCAGGTGGAAAAATACAGCGGCAGCGCGTTGCCCAGCCCGACGAACCCGCCGAAGGTGATGGAGTAGAAAAACATGAACCACCAGGTGTCGGGGTCGCTCAGCACCAGGCCGTAGTTTTTCAAAGTCACGGGGGCGCGCTGGTCCGGCGCGTCCCTGGCCATGAGGCTGTACAGGACAAACACCGCCACCACCGGGATCAGCAGAAAGCCGAATACATTCTGCCAGCCGAAGGTCTCGGCGAACCAGGGCACCAGCAGCGAATCGAACACCACGCCGACGTTGCCCGCGCCGGCGATGCCGAGCACGATGCCCTGATAATGCGGCGGATACCAGCGGCTGGCCTGCGGGATGGCCACCGCGAAGCTCGCTCCGGCAAAGCCCAGCAGCATGCCGAAGAGTTGCACCGCCGTCTTGGAGTGCAAACCAAACAGCCAGACGTAGAGCAAGGCGATGATGATGATGATCTGCCCTGCTTGCCCCGCGCGCTTGGGTCCGATATGGTCGGCGAACATGCCCATGGGCACGCGCAGCAGCGCGCCGGACAGGATCGGTATCGCCACCAAACTAAATTTTTCTTCGATGCTGAGGTTCAAATCCTGCATCAAATACAACGCCAGCGGCCCCAGCACGACCCAGACCATGAAACTGACGTCGAAGTATAAAAAGGCCGACAGCAGCGTCGGCCAATGTCCGGCCTTGAGGAAGTCCTTCAGATTCACGCGGTGTTACTCCGTTTCGATGGAAGATGTCAGGCGCACTGCTTCATCGCCTGCGCAATCAGCGCCTTTAACTCAGGTAGGCAGGAACCGCAATTAGTGCCCGCTTTGAGACGTTGGCCGACGGTCTCCACGCTGCGCAGCCCCTCTCGTTGTATCGCGCGCAGCAGGGTGTTGCGCCCCACGTTGAAGCAGGCGCACACTGTGGCGCCTGCGTCTTCCACGGCGGCCAGCGGGCGTGCGGCGAGCAGGCTGTTGCGCTCCGCCGGACTAAGCGCGCGCTTGAGGGTAAACAACTCCATCAGCCAGGAGCGCGGGGGAAGTTCTGGGCCGGGCGCGACAAACAAGCAGCTTTCCAGGCGCTGGTTCAACAGCCGCGCGCCGCGATAACAGCCCGCGCCACGGTCGAGATAATCAATCCAGGCAACCCGGTCGTTTTCACTGTCTTTGGGCGCGCAAAGCAGCGCGCGCGCCCACGCGCTCCAGTCGTCCGGGGGCAAATCGCCCGCCATCTCATAACGCCACAAGTCCACGCCCCTGGCGCGCGCCCAGTAAGTGGCATCCCGCACGGTCAATTCGCGGCGTGACAATAAAAAACCGTACCAGCGAGGACGGTACACGCTCACCCGCACCGGCGTGTGCTTGGATTCCGGCTGGCCGGAAACCGGGTCCACCACGGGGTGCACCAGCGCATCCACGCGCGCCTGAGCGGCGAATTGATCGTTCCAGTGCATAGGGACGAATACCTGGCCTTGCTGTTGCGCGTCGTTCAACAGCGCGCGCACGGTGACAACACCGAGCTGGCCGGTGATATTCACCAGATCGTTTTGTTGTATTCCGAGAGACGCCGCGTCCCGCGGATGCAATTCGGCATAGGGCTCATAAACGTGGCTGGATAAACGCGCCGACTTTCCGGTGCGCGTCAAGGTGTGCCAGTGATCGCGCACCCGGCCGGTGTTGAGCACCATGGGAAAGGCCTGATCCGCCGGATGGCGCGGCGCGCGCGGGGTGACGGGGATAAAGCGCGCCTTCCCCGACGGGGTGTAAAACCGTCCTGCTCCAAACAGACGTGGCGTACCGCTGGCGCCGGGTCGCGTGACTGGCCATTGCACGGGCTGCAGTTGCGAGTAGGCGGCCTCGTCCAAACCGCACAGCCCGGAAATGTCGAAGTCGCGCGCACCGTTGTTTTCAAACCCGGACAGCGCCGCGTGCTCATTAAAGATTTGCGCGGCCGAGGCGTAATCAAACGCGCGCCCGTAACCCATGCGTTGGGCCACCTGCGCGATAATCCACCAGTCCGGTCTGGCCTCTCCCGGTACCGGCAGAAACTGGCGCTGCAGTGAAATACGCCGCTCGGAATTGGTCACCGTGCCGTTCTTTTCCCCCCACGCCAGCGCCGGCAACAGCACATCGGCGCAGGCCGTGGTATCGGTATGGCGCACGCAGTCTGAAACCACGACCAGCTCACAAGAGCGCAACGCCTTGCGCGCCGCGTCCGCGTCCGGCAGGCTCACCACCGGATTGGTCGCCATGATCCAAATGGCCTTGATCTTCCCCTCCCCCAGCGCGCGAAACATGTCCACCGCCTTGAGCCCCGGTTTGTCCGCGATGACGGGCGATTGCCAGAAACGCTGCACGCGCGCGCGGTGTTCCGGATTCTCCAGCTCCATGTGCGCCGCCAATTGATTCGCCAGCCCTCCCACTTCGCGCCCGCCCATGGCGTTGGGCTGCCCGGTGAAGGAAAACGGCCCCATGCCGGGCCGGCCGATGCGTCCGGTGAGCAGATGACAGTTAATAATGGCGTTGACCTTGTCGGTGCCGCTGGAGGATTGATTCACGCCCTGCGAATAGACGGTGACGGTTTTTTCCGTGGCAGCGAACAGATCAAAAAACGCCCGCACCTGCGCTGCCTCGAGTCCGCATTGGAGGGCGGCGGCATCCTCGCCGGGCACGCTGGTCAATGCGCTGGTGATCGCGGCTTCCACGCCTTCGGTATGGGCGCGGATATAGGCGTCATCGCGCCGGCCGTTCACGTGCAGATAACTCAGCAGGCCGTTAAACAGCGCCGCGTCGCTGCCGGAGCGCAACGCAAGATGCAGATCGGCGATGTCGCAGGTCGCGGTGCGGCGCGGATCTATCACTACGATCTTGAGGCGGGGATTGGTTTTCCTGGCCTGGCCGATGCGCTGAAACAACACCGGATGACACCAGGCCGTATTGGAGCCGGTCAATACGATCAAATCCGCCTGCTCCAGATCTTCATAGCAGCCCGGCACGGTGTCGCTGCCGAAGGCGCGCTTGTGGCCGGCGACGCTGGAGGCCATGCACAGGCGCGAGTTGGTATCAATATTGGCCGAGCCGATAAACCCCTTCATCAGTTTATTGGCGACGTAATAATCTTCGGTGAGCAACTGGCCGGAGACGTAAAACGCCACGGCATCCGGGCCGTGCTTCGCTATCACGCGCGCAAAGCCTTGCGCGACGGCGGTGAGCGCCGTGTCCCAGGCGCAGCGCGCGCCCGCCGCTTCGGGATAAAGCAGCCGCCCTTCCAGATCTATTGTTTCAGCAAGCGCGGCGCCCTTGGAACACAGGCGTCCGAAGTTGGCCGGATGCATCTCGTCGCCGCGTAGCTGCACGCCGCCGTCGGCCTGGACGGCGGCGACCAGCCCGCAGCCCACGCCGCAATAAGGACAGGTGGTTTTTACCGGCCGGGGGGCGGTCATGCGTTTTTGTGCAACTCACCGTGCCGGAGTGAAATGCTCACCACGCCGCGCTCGACCTTGGCCGGATAACAGGCCGTGCGCCCCTCGTCGGGCGCGACGGCCGTGCCTGTGTCGAGTTCGATCACCCAGTTGTGCAGAGGGCAGGTCACGCGTCTGCCGTGCACGATGCCTTGCGACAACGGCCCGCCCTTGTGCGGACACTGATCGCGCAGGGCGAATACTTCATCGCCCGCGGTCCGGAACAAGGCGACGTCGCCCTGTGTGGTGCGCACCACGCGCGCGCCCAATCTGGGGATGTCTTCCAGGTATCCCACCTCAATCCAGCGCATGGACTGGCTCACACCACTTCCATGAGAGGCATGAATTCATGCTTCTGCACCGCGCGCTCAGCCCGCTGCGCCCATGGGTCCAGCTGCGCGTATTTTTGCGACTCGATGAAGCGCGCATAGAGTGCTTTACGTTCCGCCGCATCCTCCACCACGCGTTGCTTGACGTAGGCCAGGCCGACGCGTTCGATCCACGGCGCGGTACGCTCCAGGTAACGCGCTTCTTCACGGTAGAGTTGAATGAAGGCGCAGCAGTATTCCTCCACTTCGTCCTCACTTGCCACCTTGCCCAGCAGATCCGTAGGACGTATCTTCACCCCGCCGTTGCCGCCCACGTGCAGCTCCCAGCCGGAATCCACCGCGACCACACCGAAATCCTTGATGGTGGCCTCGGCGCAGTTGCGCGGGCAGCCCGACACCGCCATCTTGAACTTGTGCGGCATCCACGACCCCCAGGTACGTTTTTCCAGACGGATGCCCATGGCGGTGGAATCCTGCGTGCCGAAACGGCACCACTCCTTGCCGACGCAGGTCTTCACGGTGCGCAGCGCCTTGCCGTAAGCGTGGCCGGACACCAGCCCGCCCTTGCCCAGCTCGCGCCACACCGCCGGCAGGTCTTCTTTTTTCACGCCCAGCAGATCAATACGCTGGCCGCCGGTGACCTTGACGGTGGGGATGTTGAACTTATCCACCACGTCGGCGATGGTACGCAGCTCATGGGAATTGGTGACGCCGCCCCACATGCGCGGCACGACGGAATAGGTGCCGTCTTTCTGGATGTTGGCGTGTGCGCGTTCGTTGATGAAACGCGATTGCGGATCGTCCTGATATTCCGCGGGCCGGGCGCACAATAAATAATAATTGAGCGCGGGACGGCACACGTGGCAGCCGTCCGGATTGGGCCATTTAAAATAATCCATCACCTCGCGTATCGTGAGCAACCGATGTTCGCGCACGGCCTTACGCACGTCGTCGTGGGTGTGATCGGTGCACTTGCACAACGGTTTTTCCTTGGGCGCGGCGGTGTAACCCCCGCCCAGCACCGAGGCCATGATCTGCTCCACCAGCCCGGTGCAGGAACCGCACGAGGAGGACGCCTTGGTGTGCGCGCGCACCTCTTCCAGCGTGAACAGGCCCTTTTCGGTGATCGCCTTGACGATGGTCCCCTTGCACACGCCGTTGCAGCCGCACACCTCCATATGGTCGCTCATCGCGGCCGCCTTGTTCTGGCCGCCGTGCCCGGCATCGCCGAGATGGGCCTGACCGAACATGAGTTGATCGCGGAACGCGGCGACGTCTGTGCCGTCGCGCATCAACTGGAAGTACCAGGCGCCGTCCACGGTATCGCCGTACAGCACCGCGCCTTGAATGCGATTGGCGCGGATCACCAGTTTTTTGTACGTGCCCTGCGAGGCGTCCCTGAGCACGATTTCCTCGCGGCCCTCGCCGCCGCTGAAATCACCCGCTGAAAACAGTTCTATGCCGGTGACCTTGAGCTTGGTCGAGGTCAGCGAACCTTGATAGCGCAAGTAGCCAAAGTGCGCGAGGTGGTTGGCGCAGACCTTGGCCTGTTCAAACAGCGGCGCGACTAAGCCGTAAGTCTGATTGCGGTGCTGCACGCACTCGCCCACGGCGTAAATGCTGGGATCATAGGTTTGCAGCGTATCATTCACCACGATGCCGCGCTCGCAGTAGATGCCGGACTTTTTCGCCAAATCAATGTTGGGGCGGATGCCCGCCGCCATCACCACCAGATCGGCGTAAAGCTCCGAGCCGTCCTGGAAGCGCACGCCGCGCACGCGCTCCTCGCCCACGATCTCCACGGTCTGCGCCGGCATGTGGAAGCGCATGCCGCGCTGCTCCAGCGACTGACGCAGCATCTCGCCCGCCATCCCGTCCAGTTGACGCTCCATCAGCGTCTCGTGGATGTGCACCACGGTCACGCTCATGCCTTGGCGCATCAGCCCGTTGGCCGCCTCCAAACCCAGCAAGCCGCCGCCTATCACCACCGCGTGCTGATATCTTTTCGCGGCGGCGATCATCGTCTGCACGTCGTGCATATCGCGGAAGGTCACCACGCCGGACAGATCCTTCCCCGGCACCGGAATGACAAACGGATTCGAGCCGGTTGCCAGCACCAGGCGATCGTAGATCACGTCGCCGCCGTCGGCGGCGACGACCCTGCGCCTGGCGCGATCTATCCAAACTACTTCTGTGCCGCAATGCAGCGTAATGCCGTTGTCTATATACCACTGCCTGTCATTGAGCATGATCTCGTCCAGAGTCTTTTCGCCGGCTAGCACGGGCGAGAGCAGGATGCGGTTATAATTGCCGTAGGGCTCCGCGCCAAAGACAGTGATGTCGTATTTATCCGGCGCGATTTTCAGCAACTCTTCCAGGGTGCGCACCCCGGCCATGCCGTTGCCGACCAGTACCAGCTTTTCTCTCATCTGAAACCTCGTCACTCCAAGCCTCGAACAGTAAGATCGCTCAGCAAGTTATGGGCCAATATCGTTTATTAGCCTAATCAATTGTTTTCACTTAATTTTTATCCGAATCTGACCAATAAAAATAAATGCAGCGGCACAGCCTGCACCAAATTACAGCAGCGGTGCATTTTGATTCACGCATTTGGTGCAAAAAATTCCCCGCGGATAGGCGCAATGACGCGCCAGTTCGCGCCAGGCATGGATATTTTCTTTTGGTATGAGAATTGCTGAATCCATCAACCAGGATGCACGCACACGTTGCCATCACCGGAGTAATCCTCGCGGGCGGACAGGGACGGCGCCTGCAGGGCGCAGACAAGGGTTTGCTGGAGCTTGGGGGGAAGCCGCTGGTGGAACATATGCTGCACCGGCTGGCGCCGCAGGTTGACCGGATGATCATTAACGCCAATCGCAATCTGGCGCGTTACGCGCGTTACGGCGTGCCGGTAGTGGAGGACGGCGCCGCTGAACAGTGCGGACCGCTGGCCGGGATAATAAGCGCCATGCGCCATGCCGAGACGGATTACATTCTCACCGTACCCTGTGACTCGCCAGCGCCGCCGCGCCGGTATGCGCGCCGCATGCTGGCTGCGCTGGTGCAGGCCGGCGCCAGCGTGTGCGTGGCGCATGACGGGATCCGCCTGCAACCGGTGTATGTTTTGCTGCAGCGCAATCTCGCACCTGATTTGCAGAACTATTTAAATAACGGCGGACGCGCGGTTCATGAATGGCTGAGGCGTCAACTCCACTCGCTGGCGGATTTTTCCGATCAGCCGGAGGCATTTCTGAATCTGAACACCCCTGATGATTACGCCAAGCTGAAACACGTCACTGAAAGCGGATTTGCCGTAAACTACTACGGTGCATGACCGAGAAAAACTCCACCTTGCTCGGCGTTGAAGAGGCGGTGCGGCGTATCCGCGCCGCCATCATCCCTATTGCCGAATGCGAACAAGTCGCCCTCGCCGACAGTCTGGGGCGCGTGCTTGGCGCAGACGTGTGTTCCGGCGTGGAAGTGCCGCCTTACGCCAACTCGGCCATGGACGGCTATGCGCTGAACAGCGCCGATCTGCCGGCCGGCGGCATGCGTGCTTTAAAAATCGTGGGCGCGGCGCTGGCGGGCAAACCTTATGGCGCAGCACTGGGTCCGGGCGAGTGCATACGCATCATGACCGGCGCCATGCTGCCGCAAGGCGCCGATACCGTCATCATGCAGGAGCAGGCGGAGCACGTTGGCGGTATCCTGCGCCTTGCACCGGGACATATGCCCGGCCAGCATGTGCGCCAGGCGGGCGAGGACATTGCGCGCGGGGACGCGGTGTTAAAGCTCGGCAGACGCCTCCAGCCCGCAGATCTGGGCCTGCTGGCCTCGCTCGGTATCGCCACGGTGAGCGTTTACCGGCGCACGCGCGTCGCGTTGCTGTCCACCGGCGATGAGCTGCGCGAGGTGGATGAGCCGCTCGGAACGGGACAGATTCACGACAGCAATCGCTACACTTTGCGCGCGCTGCTGGCGCAGACGGGAGTGACGTGCCTGGACAGGGGCATCGTGCGCGATGAGCGCGAACAGGTGCGCGCGGCGCTGGCTGAAGCGGCGAAAGCGGCTGACATCATCCTCAGCAGCGGCGGCGCTTCGGTGGGCGAGACCGATTACATCCGGGAAATCCTGGCCGAACTGGGCGAAGTGAATTTCTGGCGCATCGCCATGAAGCCCGGCAAGCCTTTGGCCTTCGGCCGCATCGGGCGCGCGCATTTTTTCGGCCTGCCCGGCAACCCGGTGTCCGCCATGGTCACCTTTTACCAGTTCGTGCTGCCCGGGCTGCGCAAGCTGATGGGCATGCAGGAGCACACGGCGTATACCCTGCGGGTGAACTGTACCGAACGTCTCGAAAAGGCCGCCGGGCGCACCGAGTTTCTGCGCGGCGTCATCGAACGCGACGGCGCGGGTCAGATGACGGTGCGCACCACCGGGGCGCAGGGCTCCGGCATCCTCAGCTCCATGAGCAAGGCCGACTGCTTCATCATCCTGCCTGAGGGGTGCACGGAGGTCTCACCCGGCGCGCCGGTGACGGTGCAGCTATTTGCCGGTCTCACCTGACGCTGGGTGTAGATAGCAGGCTGTTGAGAAACAGCCTGCGTGCGGTGCAGGGACGCACCGCCATTTTTCAAGCACGCTTTATGTGCTTGAAAAATGAAGCAAAGCGAAAATGACACTTTTCGCTTTGCGAGTTGAAAAAGCCCATGGAAGGGCTTTTTCAACAACCTGATAGGTCTACCAGCCGCGCGCGACTTTTTTTACCGCCTTTCTTTTCGTGGCGGCCGCCCTTCTCGCCGCCGCCCGTTGCATGCGCGCCAGCTTGATGAAGTATTTACGCTCCCACTTTTTCTCGAATGCGCGCACAGCCTTGCGTTTGGCCTTCATCATGCGCGCCATGGTCTTCTTGGCCGCCGCCCGGGCGCGCTTCGCGGCCGCCTTCACCGCGGCCTCGGCCCTGGCTTGGGCGACTCGCTCCTTCGCCGCCAGCCGCTTCAACGTGGCGGCGCTCAATTTAATCTTTGCGCGTTTCTTGCGCCGCGTTACTTTTATCGCACGTGTTATTTTCCCGCGCTTTCCGCGAACCAAACCAGCCTTTCTTTTCTTGCTCACTAGTGCAGCCTTCTTCATTTTAGCCATGTATTTTTCTCCTGCATGGGCATGATCGGTGCTGTTCATTATACCCCGATGTCTTAATAGTACAACGCCCGTCAAGTGTCCGCTTTGAGCCAGTTGCAAGCATGCTTCGCGGCAATATCGGCCAGCGCCTCGATATGCGCGGGATGATCGTTCAACGCAGGGATGTAGTGATAACGTTCGCCGCCGGATTGCAGAAACAAATCGCGATTCTGCAAGGCGATTTCCTCCAGAGTCTCCAGGCAGTCGGCGGAAAATCCCGGACATACTATGTCCACACTTTTTATGCCGGCGCCGGTACACTGTTGCAGAGTATGATCCGTGTAAGGCTGCAACCACGGCTCGCGCCCGAAGCGCGACTGAAAACTTACTTTCCACCGGTCGCCGGACAGCTGCAATTGCTCCGCAACCAGGCGAGCGGTTTTGTGGCACTGGTAATAATAGGGGTCACCCCGTTCGAGAAAACGCTGCGGCAGCCCGTGAAAGGAAAACAACAGTCGCTCGCCCGGTTCGCGCCCGCGCCAATGATCGCGGATGGATTCCGCCACAGCTTTAATATACGCGGGTTCGTGGTGATACTGCTTCACCAGGCGCAGCTCGGGGATGTTTTTCCATTTTTTGAGTATCGCCGCCGCCGCGTCGAAGGTCGAAGCGGTGGTGGAAGAGGAATATTGAGGATACAGCGGCAGCAACACTACACGCGCGGCGTTAGCGGCGCGCAATTGATTGAACGCGTCCTCCAGAGAAGGTTTGCCGTAGCGCATGCCCAGCGCCACCTGCACCCGTCCCTGGAAGCGTGCATTTAATACCTTCTGCAAGGCCGCCGCCTGACGCTGCGAGTTCGCCAGCAGCGGGGAACCCTGCTCGCTCCAGACCTTTGCGTAGGCGTGCGCGGAGCGCGCGGGGCGGATGCGCAGTATCACGCCGTGCAATATCGGCCACCATAGCCAGCGCGGCATGTCCACCACGCGCGGATCCCGGAGAAATTCCCCCAGATAGCGGCGCAAGGCTTGAGCGGTGGGCGCGTCCGGCGTGCCCAGGTTGCTGATCAATACTCCGCTGACGGGCGATGCCCCGTGCGCGTCATCACGGGCAGGCGCGCTCATTAACGGGTCTTACGCCGTGACGCGGCGTCATCACGGGCATGACGTTCATCCAGATATGATCTGAACGGCCGGCCCAGTTCCGGATGGCGCAGGGCGTATTCCACCGTGGCCTGAAGGTAGCCCAGCTTGCTGCCGCAATCGTAGCGCTTGCCCGTGAATGGATAGGCCAGCACGGTTTCCTGCTCAAGCAGAGCGGCGATGGCGTCGGTCAGTTGAATCTCGCCATGCGCGGCCGTAGCCCTCACGCCGATCAAATCGAAGATGCGCGGCGTGAGGATGTAGCGCCCCACCACGGCGAGCGTGGACGGCGCGTGTTCCGGCGCCGGCTTTTCCACCAGAGCCGTGACGCGGCGCAGCCCGCCCTGCCAGGTCACACTGTCCACGATACCGTACTTGCCGGCATCGCTGCGCGCGATCTCCTCCACCGCAAGCAGGCTGCACCGGTGCAGTTCGTAAAGCGCAACCATTTGCGCCAGGCAGCCGCGCCCGCCATCATGAATCAAGTCATCGGCCAGTATCACCGCAAAGGGTTCGTCCTTGATGAGGTCCCTGGCGCACAATACCGCATGTCCCAGACCCAGCGCTTCGGGCTGGCGGATATAGGCGCACGACACGCCCTTGGGCAGTATGCCGCGCACCTCGGCGAGCAGCGCCAAACGCCCGCGCCGCTCCAGCTCATACTCCAGCTCGAATGAACGGTCGAAATGATCCTCGATGGCGCGCTTGTTGCTGCTGGTGACGAAGATCATCTCCGTGACGCCGGCGCTCACCGCCTCTTCTACCGCGTACTGGATCAGCGGCTTGTCCACCACCGGCAACATTTCCTTGGGGCTGGCCTTGGTTGCGGGCAGAAAGCGCGTGCCGAGGCCCGCCACCGGAAACACAGCTTTACGTAACGGCGTCATGTGCGGGCCAGGGGAACGATGTTGGAGGGCCGGCCGTCCGGCGCTTCATCAAGCTCCGGCACCATGCGCTTGACCAACATGCGCAGGCGCGGCTCGTCATAGTCATCGCAGGCCGCGCCAAGCTCCTCCAGATGCTCATACAACGATTGCCAGTCATAGTCGCGGCATTGGGCGAACAATATCTTGGGATGCGAGGTGGGCGTGAGCTTTTCCTGCTCATGAAACAGTTCCTCGTACAGCTTTTCACCCGGGCGCAGGCCGGTGTAGACGATTTTAACGTCCTTGCCCGGAATCTTGCCCGACAGGCGGATCATCTGCTGCGCGAGATAGGCGATGGACACCGGCTTGCCCATGTCGAGCACGTAGATTTCCCCGCCCTTGCCGATCACCGAAGCCTGCATGATGAGCTGGCAGGCTTCGGGGGTGGTCATGAAGAAACGGGTGATCTCCGGGTGCGTGACCGTGACCGGCCCGCCCGCCGCAATCTGCTTCTGGAACAAGGGCACCACGCTCCCCGCAGAGCCCAGCACGTTGCCGAAGCGCACCGTGATGAGGCGCATTGTGGAGCGGCGTCCCAGCGCCTGGGCGAAGATCTCGGCGATGCGCTTGGAGGCGCCCATGACGTTGGTGGGATTGACCGCCTTGTCGGTGGAGATCAGCACGAACGTGGCGCAACCGCAGCGCTCGGCTTCTTCAATCAACGTCTTGGTGCCGAACACGTTGTTGCGCACCGCCTCGCGCACCTGATGCTCCAGCATCGGCACGTGCTTGTAGGCCGCGGCGTGGAAGATGACCTCCGGCCGGTGCCGCTGCAACAGGTGCCGCACCGCGCTCGCGTCGCACACGTCGCCGAGGCAGGCTTGCAGAGTAAGGTTGGGGAATTTTTCGCGCAATTCCATCTCGATGCCGTAGAGATTGAATTCGCTGCGCTCATAGATCAGCAGCGCGCTCACCCCCAGACGCGCCACCTGGCGGCACAGTTCGGAGCCGATGGAGCCGCCGCCGCCGGTGATGAGCACGGTTTTGCCCGTCAAGCCGTTTCGGATTGCTTGCCAGTCCAGCGACACCGTCTCGCGGTTGAGCAGGTCTTCCAGCGCCACCTCTTTCAGCGCTTGCAACGCGGATTGCCCGGAAACCAGGTCGCGCAGGCGCGGCAGGGCCCGGAACGGAACGGCGGTTTGTTCGCACAGCGAAACGGCGCGCTGCATTTGCGCGTTGGTCGCCGATGGCATGGCGATCACGATCACGTCCACGTCCTTGCGCCGCACGACGTGGGGCAGTTCCTCCAGTGTGCCCAGCAGAGGAACGCCGTGAATCTTCGCGCCCTTCAGTTCCGGGTTATCGTCCAGAAATCCCACCGGAAGATACTCCGCACTGTGCAGCATGTCGCGCACCAGCGCTTCGCCCCCCCTGCCGGCGCCGAGCAACAGCACGCGCTTGCGCTCCGCGCGGTCGAACAGGGTAACGCGGTGGTCTTTCCACAGCCGATACATTTGCCGCGGCGCGCCCAGCAGCATCACCAGAAACACCGGATAAAGCAGCAGCACCCCGCGCGGCACGCCTTCCAGACGGTTGAACAGGAACAAACCCAGCGCGATCGCCAGCACGCCGAGCAGCGCGCTGCGCATGATGTTCCACAGGTCGGCGACACTGGCGAAGCGCCATAAACCGCGATAGGTGCCGGTCCACCATAATATCACCCCCTGGGCGGCGACTATCCACGGGGCGAGCTGCAACAGACCGGACTGATTCAGCATAAGGGAGAAATCATGGCGCGCCCAGACGGCCAGCATCCAGGCGAGCGCCGCCATGATGAGATCATGCAGTATCACCGCCGCGCGGCGAGTGACCACAGTAGATGCCAAACCCGCCATTTATTTAGTCGTCATTCTGCTCTGCAAATACGCCCAGGTTGCCGTCCCTAAAATACCCGCGACGAGCAGGACATAGACGGCAAGCTCCGCATATAGCCACAGCCAGGCGGTCAATCCCCACAACAGCGTGATGTTTAACAGTATCACGGCCAGGGTCACCTGCTGGTGGCTGTAGCCGGCCTGCACCGCGCGTTGATACAGATGCGTGGCGTGCGCCTGATACCAGCGCTCGCCGCGCAGCATGCGCGCAAGCAAGGTCAGTGTAGCATCCAGCACGAACGGCGCAAGCAGTATCAGCCAGATGAGCGCGGACAGCGCACCGGCCTCAGCGCCGGCGAGCGCCAATACCGCGAAGCTGTAACCCAATAAGCCGCTGCCCGCGTCCCCCATGAATATTTTGGCGGGCGGCCAGTTCCACACCAGAAACCCCGCGCTGGACATGGCTAGTGCGAAACTCGCCAGCGCGAGACCCGGCGCGCCGCTCAACCCCAGCAGCACGCCGCCCGCCAGCGCCGCGCACAGCGCCTGCGCGCCCGCCAGGCCGTCAATGCCGTCCATGAAGTTATAGAGATTGATGAGCCAGACCATCCCCAGCAGCGCCAGTGACGCATGGGGCATAGAAAGTTCCGTACCCAGCCAGAACAAGGCCCACAGCGCGGCCAGCACGTGCGCCAGCAGACGCCACGGCGGCGCAACATGACGGCGATCATCCCACGCGCCGACGGCGGCAATCAGGACGCCTCCGCCCAGCAGCGCCAGACCCGCGGCTTGAGGCAGCAGGTCCCACCACAGCAGCAGGACAAGGCTCGAAAAAAACGCCAGCGCAATGGCGATGCCGCCGCCGCGCGGCGTCGGCACGGTATGGGCGCTGCGCTTATTCGGCACGTCCAGCATCGCGTGACGCAAGGCAAAGCGGCGCACCAGCGGCGTCGCCAGCAGCGCCACGCCAAACGCGCCTGTCATCGTCATGACGGACGTGATGAAGGCAAAGGTCATCCGGTTTTATACCCAAGGCAGGGCCGGATTCATTCGGCCTTCTGCGCGAGCGCCGGCGCAATTTCAGACTGTATCGCGCGCAACGCCTGCATGGGATCGGAGGCGCGGGTAATGGGGCGGCCTATGACCAGATAGCTCGCGCCGGCCCGCAGCGCCTGCGCTGGCGTGAGCGTGCGTTTCTGATCATCCACCGCGCTGTCCGCCGGCCTGATGCCCGGCGTCACCAGGCAAAAATCCGCGCCCAGCGCGCCGCGCAGCAACGCGCTCTCGCGCGGCGAGCACACCACGCCGTCCAGACCCGCCTCGCGCGCAAGCCGCGCCAGGCGCAACACATTTTCCTCAACGGCGCCCGCCATACCGATCTCGCGCAGGTCATGCGCGTCCAGGCTGGTAAGCACGGTCACCGCCGTCAGCAAGGGCCTGGAGCCGCCTCTTTTATCCAGCGCGTTGCGCGCCGCTTCGAGCATCTTTTTTCCGCCCAGGGCGTGCACGTTCGTCATCCACACGCCCAAATCCGCCGCCGCGTTGCAGGCTTGCGCCACGGTGTTGGGGATATCATGGAATTTGAGATCGAGAAATACGTCAAAACCGTGCTTTATCGCCTGCTGCACGAACCGCGGTCCGCCGCGCACAAACAGTTCCTTGCCGATCTTGAGCTTGCACTGCGCGCCGTCGAGCGATTCCAGCAGCGGCAGCGCCTGCTGCGGATCAGGATAATCCAGCGCTACGATAACGCGCGTAGTCGCTCCCGGCATCCTGCCTCCCGCGACACTAGTACATTCCTGTACGTTGTCAGTCACCTTCCACACCCTGCAGCGGCTTGATCGCGTTCCAGCGTTTGCAGCTCGGACATTGCCAATGCAACGCCTTGCCTGTAAAACCGCACTGGGTGCAGCTGTACAACGGCTTGTTGTGCATGAGCTGGCTGGTGAGGTCTTTCAGTATGAGCAGACTGTCGCGCACCTCCGCGTCCGCGTGACAGAGCTTGATTTCGATCAGCCGATCAAGCCCGCGCACCGAGGGACGGTTGCGGAGCTGCGCGGTGATGAAATCTTCCGCCCGCGCGTCGCCGTATTGCGCGCGCAGCGCATCGGCGAGCGCGAGCATCAGTGAAACGTTTTTATGCTCGTCGAACAGGCGGCGCAGATAGTCCGCCATCTCCGCTTCACGGCCGAGTTTGGCGTGGCACTCGCGCAACGGTTCGATGATTTCAGGCAGGAAGTCGCTGTCCTGTTTTTCAACGCGCCCCAAGGCGCACAGCGCGGCTTTATAGTCTCCCGTCTTGCGCGCCATGTCCGCCTGAATCAGGCTGGCCCTGACGCACTGTTCATCGGCATCCAGCGCAGACGCGAGATAACGTTGCACCTGCGCGCCGTCCTGGTCGCTCAGCGCCTGCTCGGCCAGCTCGCAGTAATATTGCGCGACCCTGTCGCGCATGTCGACACCGGAAATGTCCTGCAACTTTTTTGCGCTGGCTATCGCCTGCTGCCAGTCTTTCTCCTGCTGGTAAATGTCGAGCAGCAGATGCAGGGCGTTGACCACGTGCTCACCCTTCTCGATCAGTTCCTGAAACAGGCTCTCGGCGCGGTCCAGCAGTCCCGCGCGCATATAGTCCTGGCCCAGCTCCAGCAAGGCCTGGCTGCGCTGTTGCAGGTTCAGCGTGGGGCGGGCGATGAGGTTCTGATGGATGCGAATCGCGCGGTCCACTTCGCCGCGACGCCGGAACAAGCTGCCCAGGGCAAGATGGGTCTCGACGGTCTCGCTGTCCACCTCGACCATGCGGATGAACACTTCAATCGCCTTGTCCGGCTGTTCGTTGAGGAGATAATTGAGTCCCTTGAAATAGTGCGAGGAAAATTCAAAACCGCTGCGCCCCGCTCGCCGCTCACCGTCGCGCTTGGCGAGCCACCAGCCGGAGGCGGCGGCGACTGGCAGGAGCAGCAGCAACAGCGTCCACACTATTGGTTATCCTTGATGGGAATGGAGCGCAGATTCATGATTTCCGCTTCCGAGAGCTTCACGGCCCTGCCTAGACGGCTCACCTCGCGTTTCAAGCGGAAGATAGTTCCCAGGCAAGAGATGACGCCGAACAGGGCCCCTGCAGCCGCGGCAATCACCAGGGTAAGAGACAGCGGTGCCTCCCAACGGCCGAAATAGTAATTAATCGGTACTATCTCGGCGTTGATCAACGCAAAGCCAAGGCTGGCTAAAAGAATGCCCAGAAACAGCACAGAACGCACAATACGCAACATTTTACCTCCGCACTCAGGCTCCCGCGTTCGCCGTTGATCGCAACTCACCCCCTTCGGGGCTAAGTATAATACGGTTGCCGCGAGGACGCATCCGGCGTATCTTTTACGCATAAAAAAACGGCATGGGTCGTCCCATGCCGTCTTATTCAGCCTCTATTTGCGACGCGTCTAGTCTATTTCTGCGCGGCGTTCACCCGCTCGCGCAACTCCTTGCCCGGCTTGAAATGCGGCACATACTTGCCAGGCAGCGTCACGGCGTCGCCGGTTTTCGGATTCCTGCCGATGCGCGGTGAGCGATAATGCAGCGAGAAACTGCCGAAACCGCGGATCTCGATGCGCTTGCCTTCGGCAAGCGCCTGCCCCATGTGCTCCAGCATGGTCTTCACCGCCAGCTCGATATCCTTATGAGCCAGTTGCGCCTGCTTGCGCGACAGCGCGTTGAACAACGCCTCGATGAGATCGGATTTGGTCATGGAGTGCATGGATTTTACGATTCCCCGCGCGGCGGATTATTCGCCTTTTTTCTTCATGTGCCGCTTGAGGATGTCCCCCAAGGTCGGGGTGCGCGCGGCGCTCTGCTGAGCGTATTCCTGCACCGCCTCGGCGTGCTCTTCGCTGTCCTTGGCCTTGATGGACAGGGTGATGCCGCGGTTCTTGCGATCCATGCCGGTGAACTTGGCCTCGATCTCGTCGCCCGCCTTGAGCACGGTGCGCGCGTCTTCCACGCGGTCTTGGGAAAGCTCGGAAGCGCGCAGGTAACCTTCCACGCCGCCCGCCAGTTGCACCACGGCGCCCTTGGCGTCCACTTCCTTGACCACGCCCTTCACAATGCTGCCCTTGGGATGGGTGGCGACGAAGTTGGAGGCCGGGTCCTGCTCAAGCTGTTTGACGCCGAGCGAGATGCGCTCGCGCTCCGGGTCCACGGCGAGGATTACGGCCTCGATCTCGTCGCCCTTCTTGTAGTTACGCACCGCTTCTTCGCCGGGCAACGACCAGGAAATGTCGGACAGGTGCACCAGGCCATCTATGCCGCCCTCCAGTCCGACGAAGATGCCAAAGTCGGTGATGGATTTGATCTTGCCGGAAATCTTGTCACCCTTATTATGAGTGGCGGCGAACTCTTCCCACGGGTTGGGCTTGCACTGCTTCATGCCAAGCGAGATGCGGCGCCGCTCTTCATCAATTTCGAGCACCATTACCTCGACTTCGTCGCCGAGCTGCACCAGCTTGGAGGGATGCACGTTTTTGTTGGTCCAGTCCATTTCCGAGACGTGCACCAGTCCTTCCACGCCGTCCTCGATCTCCACGAAGCAGCCGTAGTCGGCGATGTTGGTGACCTTGCCGAACAGCCGCGTGCCGGCGGGATAACGGCGCACCAGGTCGGCCCAGGGGTCGTCGCCGGTCTGCTTCAGGCCGAGCGAAACGCGGTTGCGCTCCTTGTCGAACTTGAGCACCTTGACCTCGATCTCGTCCCCGACCTTGACTACCTCGCTCGGGCTCTTGATGCGCTTCCACGCCATGTCGGTGATGTGCAACAGACCGTCTATGCCGCCCAAGTCAACAAAGGCGCCGTACTCTGTGAGATTTTTCACCACGCCCTTGACCACGTCGCCCTCCTGCAGATTTTGCAGCAGCGCCGCGCGTTCCGCGCTGGTTTCCGTGCCCATCGCCGCGCGCCGCGACACCACGACGTTGTTGCGCTTGCGGTCGAGCTTGATGATCTTGAATTCGAATTCCTTACCCTCCAGCAGGGCGCCGTCGCGCACCGGACGTACATCGGCGAGCGATCCGGGCAGGAAGGCGCGCACGTCGCCAATTTCCACGGTGAAGCCGCCTTTGACGCGGCCGCTCACCAGGCCGCTGATCTTTTCCCCGGCCTCAAACACCCGCTCCAGCCGCGTCCAGGATTGATCGCGCTTGGCCTTCTCGCGCGACAGGCGCGTCAGCCCGAAACCGTCTTCTATATTATCCAGGGCGACGTCCACCTGATCGCCCACGTTGACCTCGATTGCGCCCTGCTCGTTGTAGAACTGCTCGACCGGAATCATCCCTTCGGACTTGAGCCCAGCGTCCACCACCACGACGTCATGATCCACGCGCACTACCCTGGCGCTGACGATGGAGCCGGTGCGCATCCGCTTACCGACAAAGCTCTCTTCCAGCAACCGCGCAAAATTTTCACTCATGCTTGAACCTGTCCTCGACCGCTGACGGCGCCGTCATCGGCCGCGTGCAGCTCTGAATCACCTGGCTATATTGACATTCGGCGCTGCGCCAACAACACACCGCGCCACCCTGAAACACGTTACCGAATAAATTCGGCCCTACAATTTTGTAGGTGCGAATTCATTCGCACACGAACTCTCGCCAAACCGCTCGCGCAACAGCATCCACACCCGTTCCACCACGGCCTCGATGCTCATGTCGGTGGTGTCCAGCGCCACTGCGTCCGGCGCCGATTTCAGGGGAGCTGCGGCGCGCGCGCTATCCCTCGCGTCACGCTCGGCAATATCCTTTACAAGATCATATATCTTAGCATCGAGACCCTTATCTTTCAACTGTTTATAACGCCTGCGCGCGCGCTCCTCCGGGGTCGCGGTGAGGAAAATCTTGAGCGTCGCGTCGGGGAAGATCACCGTGCCCATGTCGCGGCCGTCGGCGACCAATCCCGGCGGCTTGCGGAACGCGCGTTGCCGCTCCAGCAGCGCCGCGCGCACCTCCGGGATCGCCGCCACCCTGGAAGCGGCGTTGCCGCACCGCTCGCCGCGCAGCTCCTCGCTCACCTCCGCGCCTTCCAGATAAATTTTGTCCGCCTGCGCCGGGTCGGAGGAGAACCTCGCCTCCAGCGCCCGCGCCAGCGCGCTCAGTCCGGCTGCGTCATCCAGCGCCACGCCGCGCCGGAGCGCGGCCAGCGCTACCAACCGGTACAGGGCGCCGCTGTCCAGATAATGCCAGCCCAGACGCTGAGCCAGCAGTTGGCTGATGGTGCCCTTGCCTGACCCGCTCGGCCCGTCTATGGCCACCACCGGCGCGCGCGTCATGTCAACTTTGCCGGATGTCGAGACCGGCGCTGCGCGCAAGCGCGACAAAGCCGGGGAAAGAGGTATTGACGTTGGCGCAGTCGCGTATCGTGACGGGCGCGCCGGCGCGCAACCCAGCCATGGCGAAGGCCATGGCAATGCGATGATCGCCGTGGCTGTCCACTTCCCCGCCGGAGAACGCGCCGCCTTGTATCGCCATGCCGTCCGGGGTGGGCCGCGCGGCGACGCCGAGCGCGTTGAGCCCGTCCGCCATCACCTGGATGCGGTCGCTTTCCTTGACGCGCAGCTCCTCTGCCCCTTGCAGCACGGTCTCGCCGGAGGCAGACGCGGCGGCGATGAACAGCGCGGGAAACTCGTCTATGGCGAGCGGCACCTGCTCCAGCGGAATGACGACGCCGCGCAACGGCGCGGCACGAACGCGCACGTCCGCTACCGGCTCGCCGCCCGCCCTGCGTTCATGCAACAATTCAATATTCGCCCCCATCAGGCGCAGAATGTTGATGACGCCGGTACGGGTCGGATTGACGCCAACGTGTTCCAGCACGATGTCCGAGCCCGCGGCGATGCTGGCGCCCACCATGAAGAATGCGGCGGAGGAAATATCCGCCGGCACCACGATGCGCATGGCGCGGAGCCTCCCGCCGCCCTGCACGCACACCGTATTGCCGTGGCGCGCCAGCGGGCAGCCGAAGCCCTGCAACATGCGTTCGGTGTGGTCGCGCGTCGGCGCGGGCTCGCTCACGCAAGTGCGTCCCTGCGCGTACAGGCCCGCCAGCAGCAAGGCGGATTTGACCTGCGCGCTCGCCACCGGCATCACATAGTCCATGCCGCGCAGCTCCGGGTTGCCGTGGATAACAAGCGGGGCGGTGCCGTTTGGACTGGCTTCGATGCGCGCCCCCATGCGCGTCAACGGCTCGATGACGCGCTTCATGGGGCGGCGCGAGAGCGAGGCGTCGCCCGTCAAGGTCGCGGAAAACGGCTGAGCGGCGAGCAGGCCGCACAGCAGGCGCATGGAGGTACCCGAATTGCCGAGGTTCAGAGGCTTGTGCGGGATGCGCAAACCGCGCAGACCCGCGCCGTGGATGATCACGCGCCCCGGCTCCGGGCGCTCGATGTTCACGCCCATGACGCGAAACGCCTCAAGGGTGGCCAGGCAGTCTTCGCCTTCCAGGAAGCCGCTCACGTCGGTGACGCCCTCGGCCAGCGCGCCAAGCATGATGGAGCGGTGCGAGATGGACTTGTCGCCCGGCACGCGCACGCGCCCGCCGAGTTTGCCGCCGGGGGCGATTTGATAAGTGATGCTCATGGATAACGCTCGTCGCGCGCCCGCTTGGCGCGGGTGAATATGGCTTCCAGCGCCGCGCCGTCGCTCGCGGCAACGGCGGTGGCGATGTCTTTAAGCTCCTCCTGATAGTTTCGCAGCGCGGCGAGCAGTGCATCGCGGTTGGCCAGACAGATGTCGCGCCACATCGAAGGGTCGCTCGCCGCGATGCGCGTGAAATCACGCAGGCCGCTGGCGGCATTTTTCAAAATCCCGCCGCCGTCGCCGGCGTCGAGCCGCGCCAGATTATCCATCAGCGCATAGGCCAAAACGTGCGGCAGATGACTGGTGACCGCCAGCACCTCGTCGTGCCGCTCGGCGCTCATTTCGCTTACCTCGGCGCCGGCGCTTTGCCACAGGGCGCGCACCTGCGCCACGGCGCGCGGATCGGTTTCCGCCAGCGGCGTCAGAATCACGCGCTGACCTTTGAACAGCGCGGCGAGCGATGCCTCCACGCCGCTTTTTTCCGTGCCCGCGATGGGGTGGCCGGGCACGAAATTCCGTGGAATCTTCCCGAACGCCGCGTGCGCGTCTTCGATCACGCTCTGCTTGGCGCCGCTGACGTCGGTAATCACGGCGCGGGCGGAAACGCGGGGCGCAATCTGCCGCAGCACGTCACGCATCGCGCCCGGCGGCACGGCCAGCACGATCATGTCCGCGCCCGCCACCGCTTGGGCGGGATCGGACTCATAACGGTCTATCACGCCCAGCGCCACGGCCCTTTGCAATTGCGCGGTGGAGCAATCGCAGCCGACGATCTCGTGGCACGCCTTGGCCGCCTTAAGCGCGCGCGCCAGCGAGCCGCCTATCAATCCCACGCCGATGATGACCAGCCTGTTTATCATTGCGCCAAGGCCTTTTCCAGGGCGGCCAGAAAACGGGCATTCTCTTCAGGCAGGCCTATCGTCACGCGCAGATGCTGCGGCATACCGTAGTTGGCCACCGGGCGCACAATCACGCCTTCGCGCAGCAATCCTTCGTACACCGGCTGCGCGGGGCGCTCCAGGTCCACGCTGATGAAATTGGCCAGAGAAGGGATGAAATTCAGGCGCAGGCGCGTGAATCCGCGTGTGAGCTGCGCCATGCCGGACCGGTTCAACGCCACGCTGCGCGCGAGATGCTCCTTGTCTTCCAGCGCGGCCAGCGCCGCTGCCTGCGCCAGCGAGTTCACGTTGAACGGCTGGCGCACGCGATTCAGCAAATCCGCGACCTCCGGATGCGACACGGAATATCCCGCGCGCAAGCCGGCCAGGCCGTAAGCCTTGGAAAAGGTGCGCGTGACAATCAGATTGGGGTGGTGCGCGACCCACGGCAGCGTATCGGGATAACGTTCATCGCCGTGGGTAGCGTAGTCATAATAGGCCTCGTCTATCACCACCAGCGCGTGTTGCGGCACGGCGCACACGAAGACTTCCAGACTTTTATCGTCCAGCCAGGTGCCGGTGGGGTTGTTGGGATTGGCGATGAAGATCACGCGCGTGCGCTCGCCGATTAAAGCGCGCATGGCGTCGAGGTCATGGCCGAAATCGCGCGCCGGGGCGACGCGCGCAGTCGCGCCCACTGCTTGCGTCACGATGGGATACACGGCGAAGGAGTGTTCGGAAAAAATTACCTCCTGTCCGGGCGTGACGAAGGCGCGCGCAATCAGCTCCAATATATCGTTGGAGCCGTTGCCGAGCGTGATCTGCTCCGGGGCCACGCCGTGCTTGCGCGCCAGGGCAGTTTTAAGTTCAAACCCCGCGCCGTCGGGATAACGCGCCAGCTCCGGCAGGGCCGCGCGCACCGCCTCCAGCGCGCGCGGACCGGGGCCGAGCGGGTTTTCATTCGAGGCCAGCTTGATGATGTCGCGCACGCCGTATTCGCGCTGCAGTTCGGCGATGGGCTTGCCGGGGATATAGGGTTGCAGCCGGCGCACGCCGGGCGCGGCAAGTTCAGTGAACATGTTTTTTACAGCACCGCCCTGGGATAGGCGCCGAGGATTTTCACCAGTGCGCCGTCGGCTTCCAGCTCGGACAACGCCTGCGCCACTTTCGCGTCCTGCGCGTGGCCCTCGATGTCCACGAAGAACACGTAATTCCACAGACCCCGGCGCGATGGACGCGACTCGATGCGCGTGAGCGAGATCGCGTGTCCGGCGAACGGCTGCAGCAGACGATGCAGCGCGCCGGGGCGGTTGGCCGTGGCGAGCAGCAGGGATGTTTTATCCTGGCCGCTGGGCGGCACGGCCTGTTTTCCGATTACCAGAAAGCGCGTGGTATTGTCCGGATCGTCCTCGATGTTGGCGGCGAGTATGTTCAAGTGATAAATCTGCGCCGCCTGCTCGGCGGCGATGGCGGCGGCGCCCGCCTCGAGAGCGGCGCGGCGTGCGCCCTCGGCGTTGCTGCTCACGCCCTGCCGTTCGATACCGGGCAGATGCGCCTCCAGCCAGTTGTGGCATTGCGCGAGGGACTGCGGGTGGGCGTAGAGGCGCCGCACCTCGTTCAAGGCAGCCATCTTGCCCATGAGCTGCTGATGGATGCGCAATTCAATCTCGCCGCAAATCTGGAGCGAGGAGTGCAGGAACATGTCCAGCGTGTGATCCACCACGCCCTCGGTGGAATTTTCCACCGGCACCACGCCGTAGGCCGCGGCGTCCGCCTCCACCTCACGGAATACCTCTTCGATGGAGGGCAGCGCGCGGGTTTCGATCGCGCGGCCGAAGTGCTTAAGCGCGGCGTTGTGGGTAAAGGTGCCCTCCGGCCCCAGGTAGGCGACGCGCGTAGTCTGTTCGAGGGCGCGGCAGGCGGACATGATCTCGCGGAAGACTCGCGTGACCTGCTCGCCGCTCAGCGGCCCCTGGTTGCGCTGGAGCGCCTGGCGCAGCACTTCGGCCTCGCGCTCCGGACGGTAGGGTTGTGCGCCGTTTTTCAGCCGCGCGATCTCCAGCGCGTAGCGCGCGCGCTCGTTAAGCAAGGTCTGGATTTTTTCATCCAGCTCGTCAATGCGCACGCGCAACGATTGGAGTTTGTCGTTCATAATTTAAATTTAAGCGCAGAGAAAAGAGCAAAGAGGCAAGAGAAAAGAAAAATCATGCCCAGGCGCATACCGCTTATGCGCACTCCCTTTTCTCTTTTCTCTTGTCTCTTTTCTCTGCCCTAGAGAGTTCTCACCGACAACACGCCGACGATGGCGGCAATCTCTTTTACCACCGCGTCCGGGATCGGCTTGTTCACGTCGGCCAGGGTATAGGCGTAATCGCCGCGCGACTTGTTGAGCAGGTCCACGATGTTGAGATTGGCCTTGGCCATGGCGGTGGAGATTTGCCCCACCATGTTGGGCACGTTGGCGTTGGCGATGCCGATGCGGTAGCCTTCGGTGCGCGGCATCACCACTTCGGGATAATTCACCGAGTTGCGGATGTTGCCGTTCTCCAGGAAATCGCGCACCTGTTCCACCACCATGATGGCGCAGTTGTCCTCCGCCTCGCTGGTGGAGGCGCCGAGGTGCGGCAGCGCGATGACACGCGCGTGGTTCTTAAAAATAGTGACCGGGAAATCGCACACGTAGGCGTGAATCCCGCCGGCGTCGAGCGCCTCTTTCAGCGCCCGGTCGTCCACGATGCCCTCGCGCGCGAAGTTGAGCAGCACCGCGCCCTTTTTCATCAGCTTCAGGCGTTGCGCGTTGATGAGATGACGCGTGGCGTCGGCGAGCGGCACGTGCAGGGTGAGAAAGTCCACCCTGGACACGAGATCGTCCACGCTCGCCGCCTGCTGCACCTCGGAAGACAGTTTCCACGCGCCCTGCACGGTGATGCCCGGGTCAAAGCCGACCACCTTCATGCCGAGCGCAAGCGCGCTGTTTGCCACCTCGCGCCCGATGGCGCCGAGGCCGATCACGCCCAGGGTGCGATGCTGCAATTCAAATCCGGCGTAATCCTTTTTGCCCGCCTCGACCAGTTTGTTGAGCGTGGCGTCGTCGCCGTCCAGCTTGCGCGCGAAGTCCCACGCCCGGCAGATGTTGCGCGCGGCGAGCAGCATGCCCGCCAGCACCAGCTCCTTCACCGCGTTGGCGTTGGCGCCGGGCGCGTTGAACACCGGCACGCCCAGCTTGGCCAACTTTTCCACCGGAATGTTGTTCACACCGGCCCCCGCGCGCCCTACGGCCTTGAGACCTTCCGGCAGCTCCATCCTGTGCATGTCGGCGGAGCGCAACAGGATGGCGTCCGGGTGCTGTATCTCGGAGGCGATTTCGTATTGGTCGCGCGGCAGGCGCTCCAGACCAACAACAGAAATATTATTCAGGGTCAAAATCTTGAACATGGCTTTATCAATGACGGCGCGCAAACTCGCGCATGAATTCGATCAAGGCATCCACGCCTTTTTCCGGCATGGCGTTATAGACGCTGGCGCGCATGCCGCCCACCGAGCGGTGTCCGGCGAGCGCCACCAGACCGGACTTTTTCGCCTCGGCCATGAAGCTCTCATCCAGCTTCGGGTCTGGCAGCGTGAACGGCACGTTCATCCAGGAGCGGCAGGATTTTTCCACCGGATTGCGGTAAAACCCGCCGGAATCGTCTATCGCCGCATACAGTTTATCCGCCTTGCGCTTGTTGCGCTCGGCCATGGCGGCGAGCCCGCCCTGACGCTTCAGCCACCGAAACACCAGGCCCGCGATATACCAGGCATAGGTGGGCGGCGTGTTGTACATGGAGCCGTGATCGGCGTGGGTCTTGTAATCGAACATGAGCGGGGCGCCGGGCAGAGTCCGGCCCATCAAATCCTCGCGCGCAATCACCAGCGCCAGCCCCGCCGGGCCGATGTTTTTCTGCGCGCCGGCGTAGATCACGCCGAAGCGGCTCACATCCAGCGGGCGCGACAACAGGGTGGACGAAAAATCCGCCGCCAGCGGCACGCCGCGCGTGTCCGGTATGCCGGGAAACTCCACGCCGCGTATGGTTTCATTCGGCGTGTAATGCACGTAGGCGGCGTCGGGGTTAAGCTTCCACTGTGCGCGTTCCGGGATATAGGTGAAATTTTTATCCTCGGAGCTGGCCGCGACGTTCACCTTGCAATAGCGTTTGGCCTCGGCGATGGCCTTTTGCGACCAGTCGCCGGTGTTCAAGTAATCGGCCGTGTCCTTGCCGCGCAGCAAGTTCATCGGAACCATGGCAAACTGCGCCGTGGCTCCGCCTTGCAGGAACAGCACCTTGTAGTTGGCCGGCACCGCGAGCAGCTCGCGCACGTCCTTTTCCGCCTGCTCGGCGATGGCCATGAAGTCCTTGCCGCGGTGGCTCATCTCCATCACCGACATGCCGGACTTGCCGCACTCCAGCATTTCGTCCCTGGCCTGTTGCAACACTTCTTCCGGCAGCACCGCCGGCCCCGCACTGAAATTAAATACGCGCGCCATGATGATGTTTTGTTCTCCGTTACTTTTAATTATTGGTATCGGCTTGCGCGGAAGACTCGTCGTCCACCTCCACGATGCGCTCCAGACCGGTGAGCTTTTCCTCGCCCTCCAGGCTGATGAGCTTCACGCCCTGGGTGTTGCGGCCCACCACTGAAATCTCCTTGACGCGCGTGCGCACCAGCGTGCCGGCGTTGCTGATCAGCATCACTTCATCGCCCTCCTGCACCAGGATCGCGCCCACCACCTTGCCGTTGCGCTCGCTGGTCTGGATCGAGATCACGCCCTGGCCGCCGCGTCCGTGCTGTGGATAGTCCTCGATGGGCGTGCGCTTGCCGTAGCCTTTCTCGGTGGCGGTGAGCACCGTGCCGGGCCCGGCGATGATAAGCGAGATCACGCGCTGATCGGCCTCCAGACGGATGCCGCGCACGCCGCACGCGCCGCGCCCCATGGGGCGCACGTCCTGCTCCGGGAAACGGATCACCTTGCCCGCGTCGGTGAACAGCATCACCTCCCTGCCTCCGTCGGTAAGCGCCGCGTCCACCAGACGATCGTCCACGCGCAAGTCGAGCGCGATGATGCCGCTCGGACGCGGACGAGAGAAGTCTTCCAGCGAGGTCTTTTTCACCGTGCCCTGCGCGGTGGCCATGAACACGTACTGGGCCGGATCGAACACATGCACCGGGAGCAGCGCGGTGATGCGCTCGCCCTCTTCCAGCGGCAGCAGATTCACGATGGGACGGCCGCGCGCCGTGGGCCCGGCCTGCGGAATTTGATACACCTTGAGCCAGTACACCTTGCCGCGGCTGGAAAAGCACAACAGGGTGTCGTGGGTGCTGGCGATGAACAATTTATCCACGAAATCCTCGTCTTTCACGCTCGCCCCGGTGCGTCCCTTGCCGCCGCGCCGCTGCGCGCGATACAGCGAGAGCGGTTGCGACTTCACGTAGCCCGCGTGCGACAGCGTCACCACCACGTCCTCCACGCTGATCAAGTCCTCGGTGGTGAAGTCCTGCTGACTGGCGGTAATCTCGGTGCGGCGCGCATCGCCGTACAGCTCGCGCAGCTCCAGCAACTCGCCGCGGATCACCTGCATCAGCTTTTCAGGGTGCGCCAGAATATCAAGTAGATTATTAATATTAATTAATATTTCATTAAACTCACTAACTATTTTATCTTGCTCCAGACTTGTCAAGCGATGCAGGCGCAAGTCCAGTATCGCCTGCGCCTGGGCATCGGACAGCCGGTAGTGTTCCTCCTCCAGGCCGAACTCGGCGGGCAAATCTACGGGACGCGATACGTTGCTCCCGGCGCGCGCCAGCAGCGCCTGCACCACGCCGGGCGGCCAGCGTCGCCCTACCAGCGCCAGCTTCGCGGCGGCGGGATCAGCGGCCTTTTTGATCAGCGCGATCACCTCGTCTATGTTGGCCAGCGCCACCGCCAGCCCTTCCAGGATATGCGCGCGTTCGCGCGCCTTGCGCAGGTCAAACTGGGTGCGCCGCGTCACCACCTCCTGGCGATGGCGGATGAAACATTCCAGTATCTGCTTCAGGCTGAGCAGGCGCGGCTGGCCGTCCACCAGCGCCACCATGTTGACGCCGAAGGCGTTCTGCATCTGGGTGTGCTGGTATAAATTATTCAATACCACCTCGGGGTTCTCGCCGCGTCTGAGTTCGATCACGATGCGCATGCCGTCCTTGTCCGATTCGTCGCGCAGCTCAGAGATGCCTTCCAGGTATTTTTCCTTGACCAGCTCGGCGATCTTTTCAATCAGATGCGCCTTGTTTACCTGGTAAGGCAGCTCGGTGACGATGATGCTTTGCCTGGCGCCCGCGTCGCCCTCGATATGGGCGCGCGCCCGCACCAGCACGCGGCCGCGCCCGGTCTTGTAAGCCTCCACGATGCCTTGGGTGCCGTTGATGATGCCCGCGGTGGGAAAGTCCGGCCCCGGTATTAATTGCATCAGCGCGGGAAGATCGAGCGCCGGGTTGTCTATCAGGGCGACGCAGGCGGAGACGACTTCGCTCAGGTTGTGCGGCGGGATGTTGGTGGCCATGCCCACCGCGATGCCGCTGGAACCGTTGACCAGCAGATTGGGAATACGCGCCGGCAACACCGCGGGCTCCTGCTCGGCGCCGTCGTAATTGGGCGCGAAGTCCACCGTCTCGCGCTCGATATCGGCCAAGAGCTCGTGCGCGATGCGCGACATGCGCACCTCGGTGTAGCGCATCGCCGCGGGCGCGTCGCCGTCCACCGAGCCGAAGTTGCCCTGACCGTCCACCAGCACGTAGCGCATCGAAAACGGCTGCGCCATGCGCACCATGGTATCGTACACTGCGGTGTCGCCGTGCGGATGGTATTTGCCGATCACGTCGCCCACCACGCGCGCGGATTTTTTATAGGGCTTGTTCCAGTCGGTGCCGAGCTCGCTCATGGCGTACAGCACGCGCCGGTGTACCGGCTTCAGGCCGTCGCGCACGTCGGGCAGCGCGCGCCCCACGATCACGCTCATCGCGTAATCGAGGTAGGATTGCTTCATCTCCTCCTCGATGTTGATCGGGTGCAGTTCCCTGGCGAAATCAACCATCGGAGTGAGCGCGGCGGCGGACTGGGGAATTATGGAAAAGGGACTGAATCACAGCATAATTTTAGCATAATTCCGTGTCCGCCCGCACCCGGAAAATAGGCCGGCGCCCCCCTTTGCAAAGGGGGGGCCCTACCCCGTCAGGGCGCGGATTTTCGCCGCCGTGGGCTGGAGCACCACTCCGCGCTCGCTCACCCAGGCGTCTATCAGTTCCGCCGGGGTGATGTCGAAGCCCGGATTCCAGGCGGAAGCGCCGGGCGCGGCCACGATCTGGCCGTTCAGGGTCAGCACCTCGTCTGCGGCACGTTGCTCCACCGGTATTCCCGCCCCGTTGGCGAGGCGGCTGTCGAGCGTGGCAACCGGCGCCACCACCATGAACTTCACCCCGTGGCGGCGCGCCGCCAGCGCCAGGCTGTAGGTGCCGATTTTATTCGCGGTATCGCCGTTCCCGGCGATGCGGTCCGCGCCCACGATCACCCAGCGCACCCAGCCCTGCGCCATGAGATAGGCGGCGGCGCTATCGGCGATCAAAGTGACGGGTATGCGCTCCTGCACCAGCTCCCAGGCGGTCAGGCGCGCGCCTTGCAGCCAGGGGCGCGTCTCGCCGGCGTACACTTGCGTGATCTTGCCCCCCGCATAGGCGGCGCGGATCACGCCCAGCGCCGTGCCGTAGCCGCCGGTGGCGAGCGCACCGGTGTTGCAGTGCGTAAGCACCGCGCTCCCCGGAGTGATCAGCGCCGCGCCCAGCTCGCCCATGCGCCGGTTGGCGGCGATGTCTTCCTCATGGATGGCGCGCGCCTCAGACAAAAGGGCAGGTACAGGGTCGCTGCCCTCCCCTCTCCCCATCCCTCTCCCGGAGGGAGAGGGGGAGTTGGAAAAGAGACTATTAATACGACCGCGCATGCGCTCTACCGCCCAGCGCAGGTTCACCGCCGTAGGACGCGAGTCCAGCAATAAGGCGATATCCACCTCGATGTCCTGCTTCCATGCGCCGGGCGCAGCGGCATAACGCGCCCGGGCCGCAAGCACCACGCCATAGGCCGCCGCAATGCCGATGGCGGGCGCACCGCGCACCGCCATGTCATGAATGGCGCGCGCCACCGCGGAGGCAGAGCTGCAGTGGAGATACTCCACCCGCAGCGGCAGCGCGCGCTGATCCAGAAGCCGCAGCGCGCCGTCATCCCAGGTGACGGCGCGCACACGGTCGTGCTCCGGGAAAGACATGAGTATTTACCTAATAATCAATGGCTTATCCAATCAATCCGACATCCATACGGCAGGCGGGGACGTGCATTTCCGAAGACAATCATCATTTGACAAACGTCTACAGCCGGTTGATTATATTTTGATATAAATCAATTGTATTTGATCGGGGGATACATTAGTATGGGTTTGAATTTAATCATTGGGAACAGGTTGAAGAGTAGCGCAGTTTCAGAGCGAAAAATTGATTTCCCAATCGCAACCAGTTTAAGGAGTCACAACAATGACCAAAACCATCAAGAATTTCATACTGGGAAGTATCATAGCCGTCAGCCCGTTCCTTGGCTTTAGCACCGCTCATGCGGCAGGGATCTTCAAAAACCACGCCTATATCGTGGATACCGGCGGCACGCTGATCAGAGACGGTTCCGAGAAATGTGTCCGCACCGGCTCCTGGGGCGACCCCGCACATTTCCTGGTGGAATGCGGCGACGCGGTGGAACCGCCGGCGGAGCCCGCTCCGGTCGTCAAGCCTCCACCTCCAGTACGCCCGCAGCCCCCTGCCATTCGCGCCGTGTTGCAGACCGACGCTTACTTTGACTTCGACAAGGCCATACTGAAGCCGGAAGGCAAGGCGAAGCTGGATGAGTTTGTCGCCAAGATGCAGGAGTACACGCAAGTGGACGTGCTGCTGGTCACCGGGCACGCCGACCGCATCGGCACCGACGCTTACAACATGCGGCTGTCACAGCGCCGCGCTGACGCCGTGAAGTCCTACATGGTGAGCAAGGGCGTGGCCTCGCAGCGCATTGAAACCGACGCCAAGGGCGAGTCGGAGCCGGTGGTTGAATGCGCCCACATCAAGGGTCCGGAGAATCGCCATAACAAGGCCTTGATAGAGTGCCTGGCACCGAATCGCCGCGTGGTCGTCGAGGCCAAGGTGCAGCGCGAAGCCCCCTGATACGAAACCTTGGAGATCACACCAAAGCCCCGCTCTGCGGGGCTTTTTTTATCCGGCACCGTTGAGATAACGCCAAGCGGCGCAGCATGCAACCGATTGATTTGATCATACACGCGCGCTGGGTGATTCCGGTGGAGCCCGCGGGCGCGCTGGAACACCACTGCGTGGCAGTGCATGAAGGGCGCATCGTCGCCCTGCTGCCTGGCATGGAAGCGGGGACGCGCTACCAGGCCGCGGAAACCGTGCGCCTCCTTGAGCATGCGCTGATTCCGGGCCTCATCAACGCGCACACCCACGCCCCGATGTCGCTGTTGCGCGGGCTGGCCGACGATCTGCCGCTGATGGAATGGCTGAATCAGCACATCTGGCCCGCGGAAAACGCCTGGGTAAGCCCCGAATTCGTGCACGACGGCACCGAACTCGCCATCGCGGAGATGCTGCGCGGCGGCACGACGTGCTTTAACGACATGTATTTCTTCCCCGATGTCGCCGCACAGGTAGCCGCACGCTGCGGCATGCGCGCCAACGCGGGGCTGATCGTACTGGACTTTCCCAGCGCATGGGCAGGCAACGCGGATGAGTATCTGCATAAGGGCGTCGCGCTGCACGACGCGCTGCGCGACGAGCCGCTCATCACCACCTGTTTCGCGCCGCACGCGCCGTATACCGTATCCGACACGCCGCTGCGGACTATCGCCACCTACGCGGAAGAGCTGAATCTGCAAATCCATATGCACGTGCACGAGACCGCGGACGAAGTGCGGCAAAGCCTGGAAAGGCACAGCGTGCGCCCGCTGCAACGCCTCCAACAACTGGGGCTGCTCTCACCCTCTCTCATGGCGGTGCACATGACACAGCTGACCGATGAGGAGATCGCCCAGGTTGCGCAGAGCGGCGCGCACGTGCTGCACTGCCCTGAATCCAATCTCAAGCTGGCCAGCGGTTTCTGCCCGGTGGCCAAGCTGCTGCAGGCCGGCGTGAACGTGGCCATCGGCACCGACGGGGCGGCAAGCAACAATGACCTCGACATGTGGAGCGAGATGCGCAGCGCCGCCCTGCTCGCCAAGGGCGTGAGCGGCGACGCCACCCGCGTGCCCGCAGCTACGGCCCTGCGCCTGGCGACGATCAACGGCGCGCGCGCGCTGGGATTGGAAGACAGAATAGGTTCGCTGCAAACCGGCAAGGCCGCCGACATGACCGCCGTGCATTTGGGCGCCATCGAAACTCAGCCGCTGTATGATCCCGTGTCGCAACTGGTGTATGCGGCGGGACGTCATCAGGTCACCGACGTCTGGGTGGCCGGGCAACGCCTGCTGCATGAGCGCAAGCTCACCACCCTCGATGAGCAGACTATCCTCGCCAAGGCCTTGCAATGGCGGGACAAGATATACATAACGACATAAGGGCACTTCTAAAAATGCGTGCTTCAATACTGCGTTGCAGCGCGCTGTTCACCTACCGGCGTGTAGGCTGCGCCTTGTCTTGAATCAAAATCCATCATTTTTTAGAGGTACCCATAAATCGTCGCGAGCGGCTTTACAGGCGGGGGGGGGGGGCGACCGGAGCCTGCTTTGCAGCCGTTGATGCAGCCAGTCCGTGAACTCCGCGGCGGGCAAGGGAGCGCTGAGGTAATAGCCCTGCGCAAAATCGCAATTCAACTTGGCGAGCCTGTCCAAGACCTGGGAGGTCTCGACGCCTTCGCCCACCACCTTGATCCCGAACGCATGCGCCAGATCAATAATCTGGTGCACAATCACGGCATCGTCTTCGTTCGTCGCCATGTCGGTCACAAAGAACTGACCGATCTTGATCTCGTCCACCGGCGGTTTCTTGAGATAACTGAGCGAGGAATAGCCGCTACCGAAGCCGTCAATGGACAGCCGCACGCCCAGCTCGCTCAGGCGCATGAGCATGTCCGTGACGCGCGCCGGATCGGGAACAGGCATGCTCTCGGTGATCTCCAGCTCCAGATACTGCGGCGCGAAACCGCTGGCTTGCAGCAACTGCATGATCTGCTCCGGTAGCTCACGGTTTTGCAGGTTGTGCCGGGAAAGGTTAACCGCGACGCCGATGGTCAAGCCCATTTGATGCCAGATTCTCCCCTGGCGCAAGGCGGCGGCGAGCACCCGCAAGGTGAGCCTGTCGATCAAGCCGCTGCGCTCGGCAATCGGGATAAATTGATCGGGCTCGATCAGACCATGCTGGGGATGATGCCAGCGCACCAGGGCCTCCACGCTCACCACCTCGCCGGTCGCTATGGAAATCTTGGGCTGATAGCAGAGCGCCAATTCTTCACACTCAATGGCCTGGCGCAGCTCTCCGATAAGCGCCAGGCGATGCACTGGGCAATACTCGGATAGCGCTGCATAAACGGCATAACCGCCGCTCTGCTTGGCCGCGTACATCGCCGCGTCGGCATGCTGCATGAGCACATCGGCCTCCGTGCCATGCTCAGGGTAAAGTGCTGCGCCGATGCTGGCCCCGACCTCCAGGCTCAATCCCTCAGTGATTATGGATTCCTGCACGGCGTTGAGTATCTTCCGCGCCACCAATGCGGCCTCGTCCGCGCTGGCGCGCGGCAGCACTACCGCGAATTCATCGCCGCCCATGCGCGCCGGGATGTCCGAATCACGCAGCACGTTACGCAGGCGCAACCCGACCTGGCGCAACAACAAGTCACCTTTGTGGTGGCCGAAGGTGTCATTGACTTCCTTGAAGCGGTCGAGATCCATCAGCAGCAAGGCAAAAGATTGGTTCTCGCGCTGGCCGATGCTGACAGCCTGCTGCAAACAGTTGTACAACAAGGCGCGGTTGGGCAGGCCGGTCAGCGGGTCGTGCAGCGCCTGATGTTCCCGTGCCTGCAAATCAGCATGCGCCTGACGCAGCGCGCGGCTGAGTTCGCCGCTGACAATCTCGTGCTGGGCCCACAACGCCACATCGCGCAGTCTCTCCAGATCGTCATCGCTCATTTGCCGGGGGCGATAATCCACGATACACAGCGCGCCCAACCTGCTGCCGTTCAAGGCGCTGATCGGACATCCGGCATAGAAACGTATAAAAGGCGGCCCCGCCACGTAAGGGTTGTCGGCAAAGCGCTCGTCGAGCAGGGTGTCGTGCACCACCATCACCTCATCCCTCAGGATGGCGTGGGCGCAAAAGGAGAAGGCGCGCGGAGTCTCGGAAATGTCCAGACCGTAGCTTGACTTGAACCACTGCCGATCGGCGTCAATCAGGCTGATGAGGGAAACCGGCGCGTCGAACAAGCGCGCTGCAAAGCGGGTGATGCGGTCAAAGCGCGCTTCGGGAGGCGTGTCGAGCAGGTGCAGGTTTGTCAACGTGGCAAGCCTGGCGGCCTCGTCGGTCGGTAGCGGCGCTTCCAGCATGGTGTTCCCTTCCAGCATGGCGTCCCCCCTCAAGCTTTCTACGCTATTTTATACTATGAAAAAGCGATCGAGCAATCACCAGCGCGATTTATTTTTAGTGTTTTTCAGTGAGTGAGGGTTTTGATAGTACAATGACCGACGGAGGGAGATGAATTTTCCAAAGCTTTCTTGAAATTGCCTCAATGATCTTTGGCAGCAGATAGAATACAGTCGTATGTTTATGAATTCAGAACGTTTTAATATGGATGCGCCCGAAATCGCCAAGTTCGAAGCGGCGGCGGCGCGCTGGTGGGACCCCGGCAGCGAATTCAAACCGCTGCACGATCTCAATCCCCTGCGCCTTGACTACATCGAAAGCAAGGTGACGCTTCGAGGCTCGCGCGCGCTCGACGTCGGCTGCGGCGGCGGCATCCTGGCCGAAGGATTGGCGCGGCGCGGGGCCGAGGTCACCGGTATAGACATGGGCGCGGCCTCGCTTGCCGCCGCGCGCCTGCATCTGCTGGAGTCGGGACTCAAGGTGGATTATCAGCAGACTACCGTCGAGCAATTCGTCCTGCAACATCCCGCGGAATTCGATCTGGTCACCTGCATGGAGCTGCTGGAACACGTACCCGACCCGGCTTCGGTCGTCAGGGCCTGTGCGCAACTGGTCAAGCCGGGCGGAACGGTGTTTTTCTCCACCCTCAACCGCAATCCCAAATCCTATCTGCTCGCGGTGGTGGGCGCGGAATATCTGCTGCGCATGCTGCCGCGCGGCACGCATGATTACGCCAAATTCATCCGCCCCGCGGAGCTTGCGGCATGGATCCGGGAAAGCGGCCTTACGCTGCGCGAGTTGATGGGCATGAGTTACAATCCGCTCACCCGTGACTACCGCCTCTCGCGCGACGTGAGCGTGAATTATTTCGCCGTAGCCGAGCGATGAAACGCACACTGCGCACCGTGCTGTTTGATCTGGACGGCACGCTGGCGGATACCGCCCCCGACCTCGCCTACGCGCTCAACACCGTGTTACAAGAGCAGCATCGTCGCGCCTTGCCCTATGAGCGCATCCGCCCCGTAGCGTCGCACGGCGCGAGCGAGCTGATTCGCCTTGGCTTCAACATCGAACCGGGCGATATAAATTTCGAGCCGCTACGCTTGCGTTTGCTGGACGTCTATCAACAGCACCTGGCCGATCAAACCGCCCTGTTCCCCGGCATAGCGGAACTGTTGCAGGATATTGAACGGTGCGGCATGAACTGGGGCGTGATTACCAATAAACCGGCCCGGCTCACCGAGCCGCTGATGGACAAGCTGGGTCTTGCCCGCCGCGCGGCCTGCATCGTGAGCGGCGACACCACCGCGCGCCGCAAGCCCGACCCCGAGCCCATGTTATACGCCTGCCGCAAGGCGGGCAGCGCGGTGCGGCAGTGCGTGTACGTCGGCGACGCCGAGCGCGACATCGAGGCGGGAAAACGCGCCGGTATGAAAACCCTGGTGGCCTTGTTCGGCTATATTGCGGACGGCGACCAACCCCATACCTGGGGCGCGGACGGCATGATAAACGCGCCGCGGGAAATACTGGCCTGGATGAACCACCAGGCCTGAGACCGTGTCACTCCTTACGTTGTTGATAAGCGTTACGCTTGCGCTCCTGGCCGGCGCCGCCGGGTGCTATTTCCATCAGCAGCGCCGCGTGAGCGAGCTGCGCGTGGCCCAAGCCGCGCTGCAAGCCACGCTGGAGGCGGAGCGCCAGGCCGTGCATGAAAAGATGACTGCGTTGGAAGCGGCGCGCGCCGAGCTCACCCACACCTTCAGCGCCCTGGCGGGTCAGGCCCTGCGCAGCAACACCGAGGAGTTTCTCAAGCTGGCACAGGAAAATCTCAAACAGTTCCAGATCAAGGCGGAGAGCAATCTGACACAAAAGGAAAAGGCGATAGAGAACCTGGTCCAGCCCATCAGGGAGGCGCTGGAAAAAACCGAGAAACAGATCCATCAGATCGAGCTGGAGCGCAGGGAAGCGTATGGCTCGCTCGGCAAACATCTGGAACAGATGGCGCACGCGCACCAGACCCTGCAAAGCGAGACGCGCAATCTCACCCAGGCCCTGCGCCGCCCCGAGGTGCGCGGCCAATGGGGCGAAATGACCCTCAAGCGGGTGGCGGAACTGGCGGGCATGGTGGAATACTGCGACTTTTACGAACAGGAACACACGGCGACCGAAAACGGCGCGATCCGACCCGACATGACTGTGCGCATGCCGGGCGGGCGCGAGATCGTGGTGGACGCCAAGACGCCGCTCGACGCCTACCTCAGCGCGGTGGAGGCCCCGGACGACGCGGCGCGCGACCGGCATCTGCAACAACACGCGCGCAAGGTCGCGGAGCGCGTCAAGGAGCTGGCGAGCAAAGCCTACTGGTCGCAATTTCCCAATGCGCCGGATTTTGTGGTGCTGTTCATACCCGGCGACCAGTTCCTCAGCGCCGCGCTGGATATTGACCGCGACCTGATGGAAAACGCATTGCGGCAGAAGGTCATCCTCGCCACGCCCACCAGTTTTGTCGCCCTGCTGCGCGCCATCGCTTATGGCTGGCGGCAACAGAATCTGGCGGCCAATGCGGAAAAGATACGCGATCTCGGCGCCGAGCTCTATGAGCGCCTGATCACCTTCACCGAACACTTCGCCAAGGTCGGCGGCAACCTGAAAACCGCCATGGACTTTTACAACAAGGCCGTGGGTTCCTATGACCGCATGCTGATGCCCAGCGCGCGCAAATTCGTAGAAATGGGCGTCGAGGACTCGAAACTGCTGGAATCCCCCGCGCCTCTGGAACCGGACGTGCGTATCCCGGCCGGCCCGGCCAAGAACAAATCCTGATGGGCGCCTCTAAAAATTCACTGAAGGCGCCCTGATGTCTCCTGCCGAGTATTGCCGGGACAAGGCCGCACCCCCCGGTTCCCTGTTGTACTACAGCCTGCTCTACACGCCGCAACCCGAACGCGACGCCATCACCGCGCTGCACGCCTTGCGCCGGGATCTGCTTGACGTGCCGGACAAGTGCAGCGATCCTTCCGTCGCGCGCATGAAACTGAACTGGTGGCGCGAAGAGCTGCAACGCGCCCTGGGGGGCCGGGCGCAACACCCCGTGACCCAGGTGCTGCTGCCCCTCACCCGGAGTTATAACCTCCCGCTCGAGCAGTTTCTGGAAATTGCGGACGGTGTACAGATGGGGCTGGACGCCATGCACTACAACTCCTTCAAGGAACTGCTGCTCTATTGCCATCGCGTAAGCAGCATGGTGACGCTGATGAGCGTGGAGATACTGGGGTACAGCGAACGCGCCACGCTCAAGTTCGCCAATGAGTTAGGCACGGCGCTGCAACTGATGCGCTTCATAATGGACTTGCGGCAGGACGTTCGGCGCGGACGGATTTTTATACCGCTTGATGAAATGAACCGCTTTGGCGTGAACATCAACGACCTGAAAGAAGCCGCACCCGGCGGCAAGCTGAAGGAGCTGTTAAGGTTTCAGGCGCAGCGCGTGCGTGAATACCACGCCAGGGCACTGGCCCAACTACCCGCAGTTGACCATTACCGCCAGCTCCCCCTGCTCACCGAGGCCTGGCTCCATCTGGCCTTGCTGGACAAACTAGAGGACAGGGACTACCAGTTGCCGGAACAACGTCTGGCACTCGCGCCGTTACGCCAGCTCTGGATCGCCTGGCGTACCATGCGCCGCGAACGGTCAGAGTCAGCAGGCTGTTGAGAAACAGCCTGCGTGCG
>JBGFRC010000034.1:0-8636 GCA_041695325.1 Pseudomonadota bacterium | reverse complement strand
TGTGCCGGCCTTCGCTGCTTCGCAGCTCAGCCTCTCGGCCATCTCTCCGTGTGTATTTAACGTCTGTGACGCCGTCCCTGGCGTAACTGCAACGTTCTGATAACCACCCGCCGGCACATCCTTGTGCCGGCCTTCGCCGCTTTGCGGCTCAGCCTCTCGGCCATCTCTCCGGGGTTGTTGTGTTGTTCAGCGTTTCGCGGGAGGGGGGCTGCCGTCCTGCTTTTCTTTTTGTATGCGTTGATAAATTTCTTCCCTGTGCACCGTGATGTCCTTGGGGGCATCCACACCGATACGTACCTGATTTCCCTTTACGCCCAGCACCGTCACCGTAACCGCATCGCCGATCATAAGTGTTTCGCCGACGCGCCGTGTCAATATCAGCATGTTACCTCCTTGAGCCATCCGCAATGCTCCAGTACAGGTACTATGCTAACCAGATGCGCCGCTTTACACCAGCCCTATTTGCCGCCCGGCGCCTGGTCCAGTTTGAACGCGCCGTGCAGGGCGCGCACCGCCAGCTCCAGATACTTCTCGTCCACCACCACGGAGATTTTGATCTCCGAGGTGGAGATTATGCGGATGTTGATGCCCTCGGCGGCGAGGGTCTGGAACATCCGGCTGGCGATGCCAGCGTGCGAGCGCATGCCGACGCCGACGACGGATACCTTGACGATGCGGTTGTCGCCCTGCACCTCGCGTGCGCCCATGTCCTTGGCGGCCTTTTTCACGATTTCCAGGGCCTTGTCGTAGTCGTTGCGGTGCACGGTGAAGGTGAAGTCGGTGAGTCCGTGTTCGCCGACGTTCTGCACGATCATGTCCACCTCGATGTTGGCCTCGGCGATCGGTCCCAGGATGCGATGCGCGACGCCGGGCTGGTCGGGCACGCCGACCACGGTGAGCTTGGCCTCGTCGCGGTTGGCGGTCACGCCCGAGATCAGGGCTTGTTCCATGTTGGGTTCCTCACTGGTAATCAGGGTGCCCGGGCCTTGCTCGAACGAGGACAAGACCCGCAGCGGCACGTTATATTTTCCGGCGAACTCCACCGAGCGGATTTGTAGCACCTTGGCGCCGAGGCTCGCCATCTCCAGCATTTCCTCGAAGGTGATGCGACCCAGACGCCGCGCCTTGGGCTCGATGCGCGGATCGGCGGTGTAAACGCCGTCCACGTCGGTGTAGATTTGACACTCGTCGGCCTTGAGCGCCGCGGCAAGCGCCACCGCGGTGGTGTCGGAGCCGCCGCGCCCCAGGGTGGTGATGTTGCCGTGCTCATCCACGCCCTGGAAACCGGCGACCACCACTACGCGGCCCGCGTTCAGGTCGGCGAAGATGCGTTCGGCGCCGATGTTCATGATGCGCGCCTTGGTGTGCGCGCTGTCGGTGCGGATGCACACCTGCGCGCCGGTATAGGAACGCGCCGGGCAGCCGCGTTTTTCCAGCGCGATGCTGAGCAGGGCGATAGTCACCTGTTCGCCGGTGGAGAGCAGCACGTCCAGCTCGCGCTCGTTAGGGCGCGAGTCCAGTTCCTTGGCGAGCTTGAGCAGCCGGTCGGTTTCGCCGCTCATGGCGGAGACGACGACGACGACGTCGTGGCCTTGTTTGCGCGCGGCGATCACCTTGTTGGCCACGTTGCCGATGCGCTCGACGCTGCCGACCGAGGTGCCGCCGTATTTTTGGACGATTAAAGACATGAGGTTGCTGCCTCGTTCCAGAGGCGTTAAAAAGTGACAGATTTTAGTGGTTATTGATGACTTATGCGAGTTGTTTGCGCACCCAGCCGGATACCGAGCGCAGCGCCCCCTCCAGCGCCTCCGGGTTGACGCCCCCCGCCTGCGCCATGTCGGCGCGTCCGCCGCCCTTGCCGCCGACTTGCCGCGCAACCATGTTGACCAGCTCGCCCGCCTTGATGCGCGCCTGCTGGTCGCTGGTGACGCCAGCCGCCAGGCTCACCTTGCCCTCGCTCACCGAGGCCAGCACCACGGCGGCGGAGCCGAGCTTGTTCTTCAACTGGTCCACCGTATCGCGCAGGGTCTTGGCGTCGGCGCCGTCCAGGCGCGCGGCCAGCACCTTGATGCCGGCGATCTGCTCCGCCTGGGCGGCGAGATCCGCGCCCTGGCCGCTGGCCAGCCTGCCCTTGAGCTGATCGAGCTCCTTTTCCAGCTTGCGCGCCTTGTCCAGCAATTGACGCACCTTATCCTCCACGTTGTCGCGCCCGGCCTTGACCATCTCCGCGACCTGCGCCAGATAGTGTTCGGTCTGCTCAACCCAGGCCAGCGCGTGCTCGCCGGTGACCGCCTCGATGCGGCGCACGCCGGAGGCCACGCCGCCCTCGGACACGATCTTGAACAAGCCGATGTCGCCGCTGGCGCGCACGTGGGTGCCGCCGCACAGCTCGGTGGAAAACTCGCCGAAGCGCAGCACGCGCACGCGCGCGCCGTATTTCTCGCCGAACAGCGCCATGGCCCCGGCCTTCATCGCCTCATCCAGCGCCATGACGCGTGCCTCGCCCGCGTGGTTGGCGCGGATCTCCCGGTTGACCAGCGTTTCGATCTCGCGCAACTGCGGCGCCGTGACGGGCGCGGGGTGGGAGAAGTCAAAGCGCAGCCGCTCGGCCTCTACCAGCGAGCCCTTTTGCGTGACGTGCTCGCCCAGTACCCGGCGCAGCGCGGCGTGCAGCAGGTGCGTGGCGGAGTGGTTGAGCATGATGGCGTGACGCCGCGCGCCGTTGACCTTGGCTTCCAATTCATCGCCCACCTTGATTACGCCCGATTTCAGCGCGCCAAAATGGCCGTGCGCCGCGCCCAGCTTGCGCGTGTCATTCACTTCAAACAGCGTATCCTTGCCTTGCAGCGCGCCTCGGTCGCCCGCCTGGCCGCCGGATTCGGCGTAAAACGGCGTGCGGCCCAGTATCACCATGCCGGTCTCGCCGGCCTTCAATTCATTCACCGTATTGCCGTCGTGCAGCAGTGCGAGCACCTTGCCCGTGCCGGTGAGATGCTCATAGCCGATGAACTCGCTCGCGGCGCTGATCTCCGCCCTGCCGGAATAGTCAACTTCAAAGTGACTCGCGGCGCGGGCGCGCTTGCGCTGGGCTTCCATCTCGCGCTCGAAGCCCGGCATGTCCAGGCTGAGGCCGCGTTCACGCGCGATGTCGGCGGTGAGGTCCACCGGGAAGCCGTAGGTGTCGTAAAGCCTGAACACGGTCACGCCGGGGATGGTTTTTCCCTTTAATCCCGCGATGTCATGTTCCAGAATATGCAGGCCCTGTTCCAGGGTTTCGGCGAAACGCTCTTCTTCCTGTTTCAGCGCGCGCTCGATGCGATCCGCAGCCTTGGGCAATTCCGGGTAGGCCTGGCCCATCTCCTGCGCCAGCGGCGCGACCAGCTTGTGGAAAAACGTCTCCTTCAGGCCGAGCTTGTTGCCGTGGCGCAGCGCGCGGCGGATGATGCGGCGCAGCACGTAGCCGCGCCCTTCATTGGACGGCAGGACGCCGTCCAGCACCAGAAACGCGCAGGCGCGGATGTGATCGGCAATCACGCGCAGCGAGCTGCTGTTGAGGTCTTGCACGCGCGCCAGCTCGGCCGCTGCGCGCATCAGGTTCTGGAACAGGTCAATTTCGTAGTTGCTGTGCACGTCCTGCATCACGGCGGCCAGGCGCTCCAGCCCCATGCCGGTGTCCACCGAGGGGTGGGGCAGGGGATGCAGCATGCCGTCGGCGCTGCGGTTGTACTGCATGAATACCAGATTCCAGATTTCCACGTAGCGGTCGCCGTCGGCGTCCCGGCTGCCCGGCGGGCCGCCCGCGATGGGCGCGCCGTGATCGTAAAAGATTTCCGAACACGGCCCGCACGGGCCGGTGTCGCCCATGGACCAGAAATTGTCCTTTTCGCCGCAGCGCGAGAAACGCGCCGGGTCTATTTTCATCTCTTGCAGCCAGATGGCGGCGGCTTCATCGTCCTGCTCGAACACCGTGACCCACAGTTTTTGCGGCGGGAGCTTCAGCGTGCCGGTGAGATAGTCCCAGGCATAGTGTATGGCCTCGCGCTTGAAATAGTCGCCGAAGCTGAAGTTGCCCAGCATCTCGAAAAAGGTGTGGTGACGCGCGGTGTAGCCCACCTGCTCCAGGTCGTTGTGCTTGCCGCCCGCGCGCAGGCAGCGCTGGCTGCTGGCGGCGCGTTTGTACGGGCGCGGATCGAGGCCGAGGAACACCTCTTTGAATTGCACCATGCCGGCGTTGGTGAACAACAGGGTGGGATCATTGCCCGGCACCAGCGGGCTGCTGGGGACGATCTCGTGGCCGTTTTTGCGAAAGTAGGCGAGAAAACTCTCGCGGAGTTGTGCGCTGTTCATTGATTGTAATGACTGCTAATCTTCATCCCGCTCTTTATAAAGAGCCTCTGATTGAGTCAGAGGTGCTTGCGGTGCAGGGATGCACCGCCATTTTACAATCATACAAGTGATTGTAAAATGAAGAAAAGCACAAATCGCATTTGTGCTTTTCGCGCTCTGAGAAGTCCAGGATGGACTTATTCAGAGCTTCTTATGGCCGAGCGTATCTGTTCAGCGCTGAAACCGCGCGCCGCCAGAAAGCGCAACTGGCGCGCCCTTTCACGGTGATCGCGCGGCAATGCGCCGAAGCGCTTGCGCCGCGCCTCGGCGGCGCGTTGTCGCCAAGCGGGATTATTACCGTCTACGGACTGCTGGATAAGCTCTTGGCTTACGCCGCGCTCGCGCAACGCCGCCGCGATGTAATGCGGACCGTAACCCTTGAGCACGCGGCTGCGGATATAAGCCTCCGCGTAGCGCTCGTCGCTTAACAGTTTATCACGGATGAGGCCGGTCAGGACCTGGTCCGCTTCCGCAGGGCCGTGGCCTTTGTCGAGCAGCTTGCGGCGCAGCTCAAACGCCGAATGTTCGCGCCGCGCAAGCAGAGCGAGAGCGGACTGCCTGGCGTCAGTCTTCTTCAACCTCGGCCGGCTCTTCGCTGACGGGCGCGGCCTTCAGCACCAGCTTGGAGCGGATCTTATTCTCGATCTCGCGCGCGGTGTCCGGGTGTTCCTTGAGATAGGCGCGCGCGTTATCCTTGCCCTGGCCGATGCGGTTGCCGCCGTAGCTGTACCAGGTGCCGGATTTTTCCACGATGCCCGCCTGACTGCCCAGCTCGATGATCTCGCCTTCGCGCGAGATGCCCTGGTCGTAGAAGATTTCAAATTCAGCCTGCTTGAACGGCGGGGCCACCTTGTTCTTGACCACCTTCACGCGCGTCTCGCTGCCGACCACCTCGTCGCCCCTTTTGATCGAGCCGATGCGGCGGATGTCGAGGCGCACCGAGGCGTAGAACTTGAGCGCGTTGCCGCCGGTGGTGGTCTCCGGGTTGCCGAACATCACGCCGATCTTCATGCGTATCTGGTTGATGAAGATCACCAGCGTGTTGGAGCGCTTGATGTTGGCGGTGAGCTTGCGCAGCGCCTGCGACATCAGACGCGCTTGCAGGCCCATGTGCGAGTCGCCCATCTCGCCCTCGATCTCGGCCTTGGGCGTGAGCGCGGCGACCGAGTCCACCACCACCACGTCCACCGCGCCGGAGCGCACCAGCATGTCGGTGATCTCCAGCGCCTGTTCACCGGTGTCGGGCTGGGACACCAGCAGATCGTCCACGTTCACGCCCAGCTTCTGCGCGTATTGCGGGTCGAGCGCGTGTTCGGCGTCCACGAACGCCGCTGTGCCGCCCTGTTTCTGCACCTCGGCGATCACTTGCAGGGTGAGGGTGGTCTTGCCGGACGATTCCGGGCCGTAGATTTCCACCACCCGCCCGCGCGGCAGTCCGCCGATGCCGAGCGCGATGTCGAGGCCGAGCGATCCGGTGGGGACGGCCACCACGTCGCGCACCACCCCGGCGTCGCCCATGCGCATCACCGCGCCTTTGCCGTATTGCTTTTCGATCTGGCCGAGCGCCGCGCTCAGAGCCTTCTTCCGGTTGTCGTTCATGATTTCACCCGTCTGTTTGATCAACGTTAAAAATACATCCCCCTCCCTATTTAGAGGGAAGGGGTGAGGGGGAGGGTGGAATGGTGCGAGATTTTACCCTCTTCCTGACTTCATATAATTATCACACAGCAGCGGCCCGAGGACAGCGCTATTTTTCAATTCCCGGCGTGAGAAACGGCGCGATGGTCTTGAGCATGGCGGCGTGGACCTTGGGCGCGCCGCCCACGATGTTGCCGCTGCCCAGGAATTCAGCGCCGCCGCTGAAGTCGCTCACCAGGCCGCCCGCCTCTTGAATAAGCAAGGCGCCCGCAGCCATGTCCCAAGGGGAGAGGCCGATCTCCCAGAAGCCGTCCAGACGCCCCGCCGCGACGTAGGCGAGATCGAGCGCGGCGGAGCCCGCGCGGCGCACGCCCGCGGTGAGCAGGGTGAATTCGCGGAACATCTTGAGATAGGCGTCCAGGTGTTCGGTCTTGCGGAACGGAAAGCCGGTGCCGAGCAGCGCGCCCTCCAGGCCCTTGAGCCGGGTCACGCGCAAGCGCCGCTCGTTCAGGCGCGCGCCCTCGCCGCGCGAGGCGACATATAGCTCCTGGCGCATCGGATCATAGATCACCGCGTGTTCCAGCTTGCCCTTTTGCGCCAGCGCGATGGATACCGCGAACTGGGGGAAGCCGTGCAGGAAATTGGTGGTGCCGTCGAGCGGGTCTATGACCCATTGATACTCGTCGCCCGCGCGCAGGCCGCTCTCTTCGGCAAGGACGGCGTGGCTGGGGTAGGCCTTGCGTATGACCTTGACGATCTCCTGCTCGGCCAGCAGGTCCACCTCGCTCACGAAATCATTCCGGCTCTTCTGTGTGACCTCGTAGCTGTCCACGCGGTCGTAGGCGCGCGTGATGATGTTGCCGGCGGCGCGCGCCGCGCGCACCGCGATGTTGAGCAGGGGGTGCATTAAAATCAGTGATGAGTAGCGAGTGACGAGTAGCGAGGTATGGGGCAGAAAATGCTGCCTGGCTACATTATACTTCTTCCTCGCCACTAGCCACTAGCCACTAGCCACTTGTATCTTAAACCCATGTCGCTTGATCGCATCCGTGTCGTATTGGTGAATACTTCCCACCCCGGCAACATCGGGGCTTGCGCGCGCGCCATGAAGACCATGGGCCTGAGCGCGCTTTACTTGGTCAATCCGAAGATTTTTCCCAGCGGCGAGGCGATTGCGCGCGCCGCGGGCGCGGAGGATATTCTGGAAAACGCCGCGGTGTGCGACTCGCTGGAGCAGGCCTTGAGCGGCTGCGTGCTGGTGATAGGTTCGAGCGCGCGCTCGCGCACCATCGAGTGGCCGGAGCTCACTCCGCGCGAATGCGCGGCGCACCTGGTGCGCGAGGCGATGGGCGCGTCAGTGGCGCTGGTGCTGGGGCGCGAACATTCCGGCTTGTCCAACGAGGAGCTGGATTGCTGCCATTATCTTGCGCGCATCCACGCCAATCCCGGTTTTTCCTCGCTCAATCTCGCCGCGGCGCTGCAGGTGTTCGCCTATGAAATCTTTCTCGCCCAGGGAGAGGCGGCGCACGAAGCGCAAGAACACGCGCCGGTAGGCGCGGAGCAGATGGAATTATTTTACGCCCACCTGGAACAGGTGCTGGTGCGGACTGGATTTCTCGATCCGCGCCATCCCAAAAAGCTCATGCGCCGCTTGCGCCGTTTGTTCAACCGCGTGCGGCCGGACCAAAACGAGATGAACATCCTGCGCGGCATACTCACCGAGGTCGAGCGCTCATTGTCTGCGATAGAATCGCCCGCGCAACAGGAGTAGACTATTGTTGATTAACCCGGTAGGAAATTAAATACCCATGTTGCAACGGCTCAGGGAAGATATCGGCTGCATTTTCGAGCGCGATCCCGCGGCGCGCCACACCTTCGAGGTGCTCACCACCTATCCGGGGCTGCACGCGGTGCTGTGGCATCGCCTCAATCATCGTTTATGGAACGCGGGTCTCAAGTGGCTGGCGCGCTGGCTGTCCATCGTGGCGCGCTGGCTCACCGGCGTGGAGATACACCCGGGCGCGCGCATCGGGCGGCGCTTTTTCATAGATCACGGCCTGGGCGTGGTGATCGGCGAGACCGCCGAGATCGGCGATGACTGCACGCTGTATCAGGGCGTCACGCTGGGCGGCACCACCTGGCAAAAGGGCAAGCGCCACCCCACGCTGATGAACAACGTGGTGGTGGGCGCGGGGGCCAAGGTGCTGGGGCCGATCACCTTGGGCGAAGGCGCGCGCGTGGGTTCCAACGCGGTGGTGGTGAAAGACGTGCCGCCCGGCGCCACCGTGGTCGGCATCCCCGGGCGGGTGGTGAAGAAGGTGAACCACCGCGACGCGGAGCGGCGCAAGGACTTCGCCAAGAAGATCGGCTTCGACGCCTACGGCACCACCCAGGACCTTCCCGATCCGGTGGCGAATGCGATCAACGCCCTGCTCGATCACGTGCACGTGATGGACGCCAAGATGGAGGCAATGAACGCCGCGATCAAAAATCTCGGCGGCAAGGTGGAGGATATCAAGCTGCCTGACTTGGCCATTGCTCCGGTGGATGAGGGGGGCAAACGCGACCCTGTTGAATAGTTGACTATTTCACTTGGTCATGTAGACTAAACA
>JBGFRC010000050.1:0-72131 GCA_041695325.1 Pseudomonadota bacterium | reverse complement strand
CCCCCGGACGACGCCGATCATCTGTATTCCAGCGACATCGTGCTGGAACCCGCCGACAACCAGCGGCTGGCGAGCTTGTGCGGCCAGTTCGACGAAAATCTGCGCCTGGTGGAGCGCCGCCTGGGAGTGGAGATCGCCAACCGCGGCAACGTGTTTCGCGTCATCGGCGCGGGACGCGCGGTGCAGAGCGCGGGCGAGGCCTTGAAAAGGCTGTACGCCGAAACCACCCGTGAACCGCTTACGCCCGAACGCGTGCATCTCTATCTGCATCAGGGCAACGGGGAGATGCTGCATGAGCCCGCTCGGCAGCCAGGCTCCAGGACCCCGCTCAGCGTACGCACCAAACGCGGGTTAATCAAAGGTTACAATCTCAGTCAGCAGCGCTATCTGAAAAATATCCTGGGGCATGACATCAACTTCGGCATCGGCCCGGCCGGCACCGGCAAGACCTATCTCGCGGTGGCGTGCGCGGTGGAGGCGCTGGAAAAAGAACGCGTGCGCCGCCTGGTGCTGGTGCGTCCCGCGGTGGAGGCGGGCGAGCGGCTGGGATTTCTGCCCGGCGATCTGGCGCAAAAGATTGATCCCTATCTGCGTCCGCTGTACGACGCGCTGTATGAGATGCTCGGCTTCGAGCGCGTGGCGAAGCTGATCGAGACCAACGCCATCGAGATTGCGCCGCTCGCCTACATGCGCGGGCGTACGCTCAACGACGCCTTCATCATCCTAGACGAGGCGCAAAACACCACCGCCGAACAGATGAAAATGTTTTTAACGCGCATCGGCTTCAACTCCACGGCGGTGATCACCGGCGACGTGACGCAAGTGGACCTGCCGCGCGAGCGCAAGTCCGGCCTGCGCCACGCGGTGGAAGTGCTGAAGGACGTCGAAGGCATCAGCTTTACCTTTTTCAGCGCGCAGGACGTGGTGCGTCATCCGCTGGTGCAGCGCATCGTGACCGCCTATGAGAGTTTTGAGCAAACGCCACCCGCCGGCTGAGGCGCGCCGGTCGCCGGTGGCGGGTGTAACGGTGCAGTATGGATTGTCGCGCAGGGGGTTGCCTGCGCCGCGGCAGTTCAGGCGCTGGGCGGAGGCGGCGCTTGAAGACAAAGGCGCGCGCGTGACGCTGCGCATCGTGGGCGCCGGAGAAGGCGCGCGTCTGAACCGGGCCTATCGCGGCAAGCGCGGCGCCACCAATGTATTGTCTTTTCCGCTGCAAGACCCGCACGCCGCGCGCTACGTGGGCGACGTGGTGATCTGCGCGCCGGTGGCAAAGCGCGAGGCGCGCGCCCAAGGCAAGACGCCGCACGCGCATTTCGCGCACCTGACCGCGCACGGCGTGCTGCACCTCATGGGCTATGAGCATGAAACAGAGCGCCAGGCGCGCATCATGGAGCGCAGAGAAAAAACCCTGCTCAGACGCCTTGGGTTTTCTGATCCTTACCTTTTGAGGGATTGACATGAACGAAGACGAGCCGGACAGTATATCCACGCACACCAACAAGCGCCGCGGCTGGTTTGAGCGGCTGGGCCAGGGGCTGCTCGGCGAGCCGCGCGACCGCGAGCAGCTCATTGCATTGCTGCGCGACGCGGAACAGCGCAATCTGCTCGACGCCGATGCGCTGCTCATGATCGAGAGCGTGCTGGCGGTGTCCGAAATGCGCGTGCGCGACATCATGGTGCCGCGCTCGCAGATGGCGGTAGTGGAACGCGACGCGCATCCGCGCGACATTTTGCCGGTGGTGATCGAATCCGCGCACTCGCGCTTTCCGGTGATCGGCGAAAGCAAGGACGAGGTGGTGGGCATCCTGCTGGCCAAGGACCTCCTCGCCTATTTCGCTGAGGAAGGCGGGGAAAACTTTCAGGTGCGCGACGTGTTGCGTCCGGCGGTGTTCATCCCCGAAGCCAAGCGCCTCAATGTGTTGCTGCGTGAATTCCGCTCCAGCCGCAACCACATGGCCATCGTGGTGGACGAATACGGCGGCGTGGCCGGCCTGGTCACCATCGAGGACGTGCTGGAAGAAATCGTGGGCGAGATCGCGGATGAGCATGATATTGAAGAAGAGGACTTCATCATCGAACACAGCCCGGCCAATTTTACCGTGAAGGCGCTCACCCCGATTCAGGAATTCAATCAGCGCTTCGGCACGGATTTCAGCGACGAGGAATTCGACACCCTCGGCGGCGTATTGATGCATCACTTCGGGCGTCTGCCCAAGCGCGGCGAGACCTTCTCCCTGGGCAAGCTGCGCTTCAAGGTGCTGCGCGCCGACAGCCGCCGCCTGTACCTGATACAGGTGTCGCTGCGCGCGTCCGCGGATGAAAAGGCGCCGTCCGCCGCCTGATCCGTGACGGGTTGGTTCCGTTTCTTCTCCGGTCCGGGCTGGCGCGGCGATGCGCTTGCGCTGCTCGCGGGCGCGGTCCTGCCGTTCGCCTTCGCTCCCGTGGCGTGGTTTCCGCTCGCGCTTGTTTCGCTGGCATTGCTGTTTTTCTGCTGGCTCGACGTGACGCCGCGGCGCGCGTGGCGGCGCGGCTATCTGTTCGGCCTCGGCCAGTTCGGCGTGGGCGTGTCGTGGGTGTACGTCGCCATACACGTTTTCGGCCACACCGGTGTGCTTCTGGCCGCATTTTTAACCACTCTGTTTGTGGCTTTTCTGGCGCTGTTTCCCGCTTTGCTCGGCTATCTCGTCACGCGCAATTTTCTGGGCACGGAGAACAAAAAAATCCTGCTCGCGTTCCCCGCCGGCTGGGCCTTGTTCGAGTGGCTGCGTGGCTGGGTATTCAGCGGCTTTCCCTGGCTCAATATCGGCTACAGCCAGATAGACGCGCCGCTGGCCGGGTTCGCGCCGGTGCTGGGCGTGTACGGCGTGTCCTGGATCACCGCCTTCAGCGCCGCGCTCCTCATTTTTTTGCCGCTTGCGGGCAAGGGCGCACGCGCCAAGGCGCTCGCAGCAGCGGCGCTGTTGTGGGGCGGCGGCGCCTTGCTTGGAGGCGTGGAGTGGACGCAGCCGCTGGATGCGCCGCTCAAGGTGAGTCTGGTGCAGGGCAACATTCCGCAGGATATTAAATGGCAGCCGGAGCAGCGCCAGCGCACGCTCGATCTCTATGCCGCTCTCACGCGCCAACGCTGGGGCGACGATCTCATTGTATGGCCGGAGGCGGCGCTCACCGTGTTTTATCATGAGGTCGCCGACAATTATCTTGCGCGCCTGGGCGAAGTCGCGCGCGCGCGAGGCACGGATTTAATCATCGGCCTGTCCGTGGCCGATCTGGAAACGCGCCATTACTACAACAGCATGATGAGTCTGGGGTCGAGCGAGGGCTTTTACTTCAAGCGCCATCTGGTGCCGTTCGGCGATTACGTGCCGTTTGAAAAATGGCTGCGCGGGCTGATCAGATTCTTTGATCTGCCCATGTCCGGTTACAGCCCCGGCCCCAAGGAGCAGACGCTGCTCACGGCGGCGGGGTATAAGGTGGGCGCATCCATTTGCTATGAAGACGTCTTCGGCGAGGAGATCGTCCAGGGCCTGCCCGAAGCCGCGCTGCTGGTGAACGGCACCAACAACGCCTGGTACGGCGATTCATTCGCGCCGCACCAGGCGTTGCAGATGTCGCGCATGCGCGCGCTGGAAACCGGGCGTTACGTGCTGCGCGCCACCACCAACGGCATCTCCGCGATCATAGACGAGCGGGGAAAGATTATCGCGCGCTCGCCGCAATTCGAGACTTACGTGGTGACGGACGAGGCGCAGCCGCGGCGGGGCGCGACACCCTACGTGCGTTGGGGTAATTATCCGGTGCTCGCGGCCTTGCTGCTCCTGTTCGCATGGCTGCTGTTTCCACGTAAAATAGCCCGCTTCCGCGCGGGCAGCGTGAAATAGCAAGTCGAGAGACATGGACGAACACTACCACCCAAATAAGATAGAACAAGAAGCCCAACGCTATTGGGAGGAACACCGGGTATTCAAGGCGCGGGAGGATTCCGCGCGCGAAAAATATTATTGCCTCTCGATGTTCCCCTATCCCAGCGGGCGGTTGCACATGGGCCACGTGCGCAACTACACCATCGGCGACGTGATTGCGCGCTACCAGCGCATGCTGGGCAAAAACGTGTTGCAGCCGATGGGGTGGGACGCGTTCGGTCTGCCCGCGGAAAACGCCGCGATGCAGAACAAGGTGCCGCCCGCCAGGTGGACCTGGGACAACATCGCCACTATGCGTGGGCAACTGAAAAGCCTGGGGTTCGGGTATGACTGGGAGCGCGAGCTGGCCACCTGTGATCCCGGCTACTACCGCTGGGAGCAATGGCTGTTCACGCGTTTGTTCAAGAAGGGCGTCATCTATAAGAAGGGCGGCGTGGTGAACTGGGACCCGGTGGATCAAACCGTGCTCGCCAACGAGCAGGTGATCGAAGGGCGCGGCTGGCGCAGCGGCGCGCTGGTCGAGAAGCGCGAAATCCCGATGTACTATTTCCGCATCACCGCCTACGCCGACGAGCTGCTCGCCGGTCTCGACCATCTGCCGCACTGGCCGGAACAAGTCAAGGCCATGCAGCGCAACTGGATCGGCAAGTCCCGCGGCATGGAGGTGCACTTTCCGTATGCGCCCTCCCCCCGGTCCTTTCCCGGTGCGGGAGAGGGAGGTTCTAAGGAGGTGCTCAAGGTATTCACCACGCGCCCTGACACGTTGATGGGCGTGACCTATGTCGCGGTCGCCGCCGAACATCCGCTGGCCGCTCAAGCCGCCGCGAACCATCCCCAACTGCGCGCCTTTATTGAAGAGTGCAAAAAGGGCGGCGTGACCGAGGCCGAGCTGGCTACGCAGGAGAAGAAAGGCATGGCCACCGGCGAGTTCGTCATTCATCCGTTCAGCGGAGAAAAACTGCCGGTGTGGGTGGCGAACTACGTGCTGATGGCTTACGGCGAAGGCGCGGTGATGGCGGTGCCGGCGCACGACGAGCGCGATTTTGAATTCGCCGCGAAGTACGGGTTGCCGGTCAAGCAGGTGATCCGGCCTACGGATGGTGAGTTATCCTCCCCTCTCACCGCCGCTTACACCGAACCAGGCATTCTGTGTAACTCCGCTGAATTCGACGGCCTCGATTTCGAAGGTGCTTTCCATAAAATGGAGGACGCGCTCAAGGCGAAGAAACTCGGCGCGTCGCGCATACAATTCCGCCTGCGCGACTGGGGCGTCTCGCGCCAGCGTTATTGGGGCTGTCCGATCCCCATCATACACTGTGCGGCGTGCGGCGACGTGCCGGTGCCGGACGATCAACTTCCCGTGCGTTTGCCGGAAGACATCGTGCCGGACGGCAGCGGCAATCCGCTCGCCAAGTTGTCCGGGTTTTATGAAACCACGTGTCCGCAGTGCGGCAAACCGGCGCGGCGCGAGACCGACACCATGGACACCTTCGTTGAGTCGTCCTGGTATTACGCGCGCTACTGTTCGCCCGACACGACCGGCGGCATGGTGGATGAGCGCGCGCGCCACTGGCTGCCGGTGGATCAATACATCGGCGGCATCGAGCATGCGATCCTGCATCTCCTGTATGCCCGTTTCTTTCACAAGCTCATGCGCGACGAAGGTTTGGTCACGGGCGATGAGCCGTTCACGCGGTTGCTCACCCAGGGCATGGTGCTGGCCGAAACTTTTTACCGCGTGCGCGAGAACGGCAAGAAAGAATATTTTTTCCCGCACGAGGTGACGGTGGAGCGTGACGCCAAGGGCCGTACTGTGGCCGCAAGGCTGAACAGCGACGGCCGGCCGGTGACGGTGGGCGGCATTGAAACCATGTCCAAGTCGAAAAACAACGGCGTGGATCCGCAGGAATTGATTAATAAATACGGCGCCGACACCGCGCGCCTGTTCATGATGTTCGCAGCGCCCCCGGAGCAGTCGCTGGAGTGGTCGGATGCGGGGGTGCAGGGTGCTTATCGCTTCCTGAAACGGTTATGGGCGGCTGTCTTTGATAATAGTTCTTTTCTCAGCGCCGGGGCCGGGCGGGAAAATATAGATTGGAAAGACGCGGTCTCGGAGCACGCGGCCGTCCGCAGAGAGATACACCAAACGCTCAGCCAGATTAACTACGACATGGGCAAGCGCCAGTTCAACACCGTGGTATCAGGCGCAATGAAAATATTAAACGCCCTGGAGCGCGCGCCGGGAGGAAAAACTCCAGCGCCCGGGTATAGCCAGATAATCCATGAAGGTCTCGGCATACTCCTGCGGGTGCTTGCTCCGATTACACCGCATATCACGCATTGTTTGTGGAGGGAGTTTAATTTTGGAGGAGATATTGTTGATGCACCATGGCCGGAGGTGGACGAAAGCGCCCTGATCAGTGACACTATGGACCTGGTGGTGCAGGTAAATGGCAAGCGGTGCGGTCAGATCCGCGTGGCGAGCGGGGCGGCACGCGCGGCGGTGGAGGCGGCGGCGCTGGCCGATCCCGGCGTTAAACGCCATGCCCACGGCAAACAGCTCAAGCAGGTGATCGTAGTGCCGGGTAAACTGGTCAACATCGTGGTGACGGAGTAACGAGGACAATATGAGAACAATAACGATTCTGGTTTTCAGCCTGTTACTGACCGCGTGCGGGTTTCACCTGCGCGGGAGCCAGGAGCAGGTTTCCGGGCTGCCGGCGTTATACCTCCCGGAGGGCACTACGGGGCTTGCGGGCGAGTTGCGCAGTGCTGCGCGCTCCGGCGGGGCGCGGCTGGTGGAGAACAGGGAGGACGCCCAGGCAGTGGTGACCATCAGCGCTGAAAACTTGGAGCGCCAGGTGCGCTCGGTGGGCAGCACCGGCAAGGTGCGCGAGTTCGAGCTGGTGTACACGGTGAGCTTCGACGTGCAGGACAGCCAGGGCAAGGCCCTGACCGATACGCAAACGCTGCGTCTGACGCGCGATTTTGTGTTTGATGAAACCCAGGTGCTGGGCAAGGAGGCCGAGGAGGCGAAGTTGCGCCAAGGGCTGCAACGCGACGCCGCAGGGCAGATATTGCGCCGGGTGCAGGCGCTGAATATCCGGTAACGGTGAGAGCCAAGGCCGAGCAGCTTGCGTTACACCTGCGCCGGGGGTTGGCGCCGGTTTACCTGGTGAGCGGCGATGAGCCGCTGCAGGTGCAGGAGGCGTGTGACGCCGTCCGCGCCGCGGCGCGCGCTCAGGGATACGGCGAGCGCATCATTTTCAACGCCGGGCCCGGTTTCGACTGGGCCATGCTCACCCAGTCGGCGCAAAATCTGTCGCTGTTCGCCGAACGCAAGCTGATTGAGCTGCGACTGCCAAATACCAAACCGGGCGAAGCCGGCGCGGCGGCATTGCTGGCCTATGCACAGGCCGCGTTACCCGACGTGGTGCTGCTTCTCACCTGCCCCAAGCTCGACGCCGCCGTGCAAAAAACCAGATGGATGAGCGCGCTGGAGGAGGCCGGCGTGCTGGTGCAGGTGTGGCCGGTGGAGGCGCGCGCCGTGCCGGGCTGGGTCGCGGCGCGCATGCGCGCCAAGGGCATGCAACCGGGCGAGGACGCCGCGGAGTTATTGGCCGCGCGCGTGGAAGGAAATTTGCTGGCCGCGGCGCAGGACATCGAGAAACTGTATTTGCTGTACGGCGGCGCGCCTATTACGGCTGAGGCGGTGCACGAAGCGGTGGCCGACAGCGCGCGCTTTGACGTGTACGCGCTGGCCGACGCCGCGCTCGCGGGCGACGCCGTGCGCGCCGTGCGCGTGTTGAACGGCCTGCGCGCGGAGGCGGAAGAGCCGGCCTTCATCCTGTGGGCGCTGACGCGCGAGGTGCGCGCGCTGGCCGCGATGGCGTATGATAGCGATAAGGGAATGGGCGCGGAGCAGATACTGGCGAAGCACAAGGTGTGGGAAAAAAGAAAGCCTTTGATAAGACAGGCACTGCAGCGCCACCAGGCGCGCAGGTGGTGGAGGTTGCTGCGCCGCGCGGCGCACGCGGAGCGCGTGATAAAAGGCTTTGCGGCCGGGCGGTCGTGGGATGAGTTGCTGGCGTTGAGCCTGGGCGTAGCCGGGGTCACGCTGCGCCGCGCATGAGGGCAGGTTGATGAACGCACGAGTCGAGATGCTGGATGTCAAGCAATACATGCTGGACGTGGGCAGACGCGCACGCATGGCGGCGCGCGCCATGAGCCGCGCTTCCACCCAGGCCAAGAACGACGCCCTGGTGGCGATGGCGGAAGCCATGGAGCGCGATCTCAACGCGCTGCTTGACGCCAATAAAAAAGATATTGAAGCGGGCAAAAAAGCGGGGCTCGACGCCGCCATGCTGGACCGGCTGGAACTGAACCCGGCGCGCGTCCGGACTATGGCCCAGGGATTGCGTGAAATCGCCGCGCTGCCCGACCCGGTGGGCGAGATCAGCGATCTCAAATTCCGCCCGGCGGGATTCCAGGTGGGCAAGATGCGCGTGCCGCTGGGCGTGATCGGCATCATCTATGAGTCGCGCCCCAACGTCACCGCCGACGCCGCCGGTCTGTGCCTCAAGTCCGGCAATGCCGCGATATTGCGCGGCGGTTCCGAGGCGCTGCATTCCAATCAGGCCATCGCCGCCTGCATCCAGGCCGGGCTTAAAGTAGCCGGCTTGCCGCAAGACGCGGTGCAGGTGATCGCCACCGCCGACCGCGCCGCGGTGGGCGAGCTGATACGTATGAAGCAGTACGTGGATGTGATCGTGCCGCGCGGCGGCAAGGGCCTGATCGCGCGCATCAGCGAAGAAGCCACGGTGCCGGTGTTGAAACATCTGGACGGCGTGTGCCACGTGTACCTGGACGACAAGGCCGACGTCGAGAAGGCGATCAAGGTGGCCTACAACGCCAAGACCCAGCGCTACGGCACGTGCAATACCATGGAAACGCTGCTGGTGAACCAGGACATCGCAGCGCGCGTGCTGCCCAAGCTCGGCAAGATGTATCGGGACGCCGGCGTGGAATTGCGCGGCGACGAAACCGCGTGCGCGCTGCTGCCGGGAGCCAAACCGGCCGCGGCGGAAGACTGGGACACCGAATACCTCGCGCCGATACTGGCGGTGCGCGTGGTCAAGGATTTGGACCAGGCCATCGAGCATATCCAGACCCACGGCTCGGCGCACACCGACGCCATCGTGACCGAGGACTACTCGCACGCGCAGCGCTTCCTGCGCGAGGTGGACTCCAGCTCGGTGATGGTCAACGCCTCCACGCGCCTGGCCGACGGCTTTGAATACGGCCTGGGCGCGGAAATCGGCATCAGCACCGACAAGCTGCACGCGCGCGGCCCGGTCGGGCTGGAAGGGCTCACCACGCAGAAATTCATCGTGCTGGGGGATGGACATGTTAGAAAGTAGGTAGCTGTCTTTTCTGTGATAGGACTTCTCGGCGGCAGCTTCGATCCCGTCCACTGCGGCCACCTGCGGCTGGCGCTGGAGGCGCGGCAGGAGCTGAGTCTGGACGAGGTGCGTTTGATTCCGTGCGGCATCCCGCCGCACCGCCCGCCGCCCGTGGCGAGCGCCACGCTGCGCCTCGCCATGTTGAGCGCTGCGACCCAGGAGGAACCGGGCTTGCGCGTGGACGACCGTGAAATCACCAGGCCTGGACCCTCCTACACCATAGATACGCTGGAATCATTGCGCGCGGAATTTCCCTCCACCCCGCTGTGCCTGATCCTCGGCGTGGACGCCTTTCTTGGTATCTCCACCTGGCGCCGCTGGCGCGAATTGCTGAGTTTGGCCCACCTCGCCGTGGCGCATCGCCCGGGATATGAGATAAACGCCAGGGGTGAGATGGATGAGCTGTTGTCGCAGCAGCGCGTGACGGACGCCGCCGGATTGCGCGCGCACAAACACGGCCGGATCATACTGTGGCCCATACCCGCGCTGGATATCTCTTCCTCGCGCATCCGCGCCCTGATCGCACAAGGCAAGAGCGCACGCTATCTGACACCGGATGCAGTCTACCAAATGGTTCGTGCGCGGCACATTTATCGTTAGTTACAGCAAGGGTCACTCATGCAACTGCACCATTTGAAAAAACTCGTCGTGGGCGCGCTGGAGGACAGGAAGGCGCTCGACATCAAGGCGCTGGATGTGCGCGGTATTTCCGACGTCACCGATATGCTGGTGATCGCCAGCGGCACCTCCAGCCGTCACGTCAAGTCGCTGGCCGACGCGGTGGTGGAAAGGGCCAGGCGGAAGGGCTGCCGCCCGCTGGGCGTGGAGGGTGAGCGCGAAGGGGAGTGGGTGCTGATAGACCTGGGCGATGTGGTGGTGCACGTGATGCTGCCGCAGACGCGCGATTTTTATAACCTGGAAAAGCTGTGGGGCGCCGCGCCCGTGCGCGTCCCGCGCGCCAAAACAGCGCGTCCCGTCTCCAGGCCTGAGCCAAAAGCCCGCGCCAGGGCACGGGCGAAATCACGCGGGGGTTAGGCGCTGCGCATCCACCTCATCGCCGTAGGCGAGCGCCAGCCTGAGTGGGTCAAAACAGGCTACCAGGAGTATGCACGGCGCCTGCCGCCGGGGTGCCGGCTGAATCTGATTGAAATCGCGCCCGGCCAGCGTGGCAAGAGCGCCGACATCGCGCGCGCGGTGCAGGGCGAAGGCGAGCGCATGCTGGCCGCAATCCCGAAGGACTGCCGCGTGATCGCGCTCGACGTGCGCGGCGTGGAATGGAGCACTGAACAATTGTCCGCACACCTCCAGGACTGGCTGCAAGACGGGCGTGACGTGGCGCTGCTTATCGGCGGACCCGATGGCCTGGCCGAGTCCTGCCTCAAACGCGCGCAGTTTAAATGGTCGCTGTCGAAGCTGACGCTCCCGCACTTACTGGCGCGCATCGTGGCCGCCGAGCAGCTGTATCGCGCCTGGAGTATACTGAAACATCATCCCTATCACCGTACATAGCATCATAAATCCGCTGCGCGGGAGGCAGGATACCGGAAGCGACCAAGCCGCTCGCGACGATTTCTGACGCTATGTATGACTTTTTAGATGGCAGATTCAGATAAAAAGACATGAGCCGCGAAATACTCATGAACGTAACCCCGCGCGAAACGCGCGTGGCGCTGGTGGAAAACGGCGTGCTGCAGGATATTTTCATCGAGCGCACGCGCAAGCGCGGGCTGGTGGGAAACATCTATAAGGGCCGCGTGAGACGGGTGCTGCCCGGCATGCAGGCGGCGTTCGTGGATATCGGTCTAGAGCGCACCGCGTTTTTGCATGCCTCCGACGCGATTCCCGCGCCGAACAGGGATGTGGTCATGCCGGATGCCGCGCAGGAGAAAAAGACGCCGGAGTCCATCACCGAGCTGCTGCGCGAAGGACAGGACATCGTGGTGCAGGTGATCAAGGATCAGCTCGGTAGCAAGGGCGCGCGGCTGACCACGCAGATCGCGGTGCCGTCGCGTTATCTGGTGTTCACGCCTGACGTCCAAGGACGTACTAATGTCGCGGGAGGCAGGATGCCGGGAGCGACCGGCACGCCGCATATCGGCGTGTCGCAAAAGATCGAAAGCGCCGAAGAGCGTCAGCGCCTCAAAGACGCGCTGATTTTGCTTGGCCCGGCGGCGCTGGAGGGCGGCTATATCGTGCGCACCCTGGCCGAGGGGGTGAGCGCGGAAGAGCTGCGCGCCGACCGCGAGTTTCTGCAAAAGCTGTGGCTCTCCATCGCCGAGCGCGCCGCAGCGGAATCCGCGCCGCGCCTCCTGTATGAAGACCTGTCGCTGGTGCTGCGCACGATGCGCGATCTGGTGGGCATGGAAATCGAGCAGGTGCGCGTGGATTCACGCGAGACCTATCAACGCGTGCTGGAATTCGCGCGCAAATTCACGCCGGAGCTGATGGGGCGCATCGAGCATTATCCCGGCGAGCGTCCGATCTTTGATCTGTACGGCGTGGAGGACGAGATACAAAAGGCCCTGGAGCGGCGCGTGCAGCTCAAGTCCGGCGGTTATCTGGTGATAGACCAGACCGAGGCCATGACCACGATAGACGTGAACACCGGCGCCTTCGTCGGGCACCGCAACCTCGACGAGACCATCTTCAAGACCAACCTTGAGGCGGCGCAGGCCATCGCGCGCCAACTGCGCCTGCGCAACCTGGGCGGCATCATCATCCTGGATTTCATAGACATGCAGAACGCGGAACACCGTCAGCAGGTGCTGCGCGCGCTGGAAAAGGCCCTGGAGCGGGACCGCGTGCGTACCCATATCAGCGGAGTGTCGGCGCTGGGGCTGGTGGAAATGACGCGCAAGCGCACGCGCGAGAGCCTGGGGCACGTGCTGTGCGAACCATGCCCGGTGTGCAAGGGGCGCGGCGAGCTGAAGAGCGTGGAGACCGTGTGTTACGAAATCTTCCGCGAAATCCTGCGCGCCGCGCGCCAGTTCGAGGCGCAGCGTTTCCTGGTGCTTGCCTCGCAGGAGGTGGTGGATTTGCTGCTCGATGAGGAGTCCGCCAGCCTGGCGGAGCTGGAGGAGTTCATCGCTAAACCGATCAAATTCCAGGTCGAGTCGCAATATACCCAGGAACAATATGACGTCGTGCTGACTTAAACCGTCGAGATGCAGGAAATAACCCACAAACTGCGCAAGTGGCAGGAGCGCGCCGCGCGCCATGCGCCGTCGGCATGGCGCCACCTTGCGGGCACGTTGTGGTTGACGCTCGCCGTGGCGATCGTGCTGGGGGCGGCGTTATTCGCCGCCGCCAGCGTGCTGATGCCCATGGCGGGCGAATTGCGCGCGGAGCTGGAGCAGCGCGCAAGCCTGGCGGCCGGGCAGCCGGTGAAGATCGGCAAGCTGTACGCCGACTGGTCATGGCGGGGGCCTGAAGTGCATTTGCAGGAAGTACAGGTGCTGGACAAAAACGCCACGCGCACGGTGCTCAGCCTGGAAAGCGCGCGCATGAACGTGAATGTTCCGGCCTCTCTGCGCAAGCGGCGCCCGGAGCTACACCATCTCACCCTGTCCGGCGCGGACTTGACGTTGCTGCGACGCAAAGACGGCGCGATAGTCATCGAGGGCATGGAGGACGACGACGGCGTGTTTTTCAAGCAATGGCTGGCGCAACAGGGCTATCTGGCTCTGGAGGACAGTGAGGTCGCCTGGAAAGACGAAGCCAGCGGAAGCGTGCAGCACCTTACCGGCGTCAATCTGCGTTTGCGCAGCGACGGCCGGCGCCATCAGCTAGACGTGAGCCTGGAGCCGCGCGCGGGGCTGAAACAAAGGCTGCGTGTGCTGGCGGATGCGACCGGAGACCTGACCCAGCCTGCCGGCCTCAATGGTCAATTCTATGCGGCGGGCGACGGCGTCGAGATCGCACAGTGGCTTAAGCAGCCGGCCGGGTTTGAGCTGAAGAGCGGGCGCGTGGAGTTGGAGCTGTGGGGCGAGTGGCAGGACGAACGGCTGATCGCGCTACAGGGGGAGTTGGAGGCGCACGATCTGCATCTCGCGGGTCAAACGCGTGACGCCGGTCTTGACCTCAGCCGCGTCAGCGGGGAGCTGCACTGGCAGCGCACCGCGCAGGGCTGGGACCTGACGCTACAGCGTTTTGTCGTGGCGCGCGACGGCGCCGTCAGCGCCCCGTCTTCGTTCCGTGTGCTGCGTGCGGGCGACACCGTGGACGGCCAGTTCAGCCTGCTGCGCCTGGAAGACGCGAGCCAGGCCTTGTTGGTCAACCGCGCGCTGGCCGCCAGGCTCAAGGAGAGCCTGCGCGGCGCGCAGCCGCGCGGCGAGCTGCATGACGCGCGCGTGCGCGTGACCCTCGCCGATCCCTTCGCGCCGGATGCGCGCTGGTATATCCGCGCCCAGTTGCGCAACCTGCGCACCTCGCCTTGGCGATCCATGCCCGGTATGCAGATAGTGGGCGGGGTGCTGCACGGCGATCACGCTGCGGGCACGCTGACGTTGCAGGGTGCGCCGCTGCGTTTTGATTTTGGCCCGGAGTTGCGCGCGCCGCTTGCCCTCGACAGCGCGCGCGGCCGCGTGGACTGGCGACGGGACACGGAAGGTTGGTCGCTTAACAGCGGCGATCTGGCGTTAAAAAATCCGGATTTTGATCTGCGTCTCGGCGCCTCCCTGGAATGGACGCGCGGCGAGCGTATGCCGTTTGTCAACGCGCAGGCGCGGCTGCAACACGTCAATGTCGCGGCGGTGAGCAAATACCTGCCGGTGCAGCGCCTCAGCCCCAAGGCGCTGCGTTGGCTGGATCAGGCCCTGGTGAGCGGCGAGATCAGCAACGCCGCGCTGCTGTTGCACGGGCGTCTGGATGAATTCCCGTTCGACGCCGGCAACGGCAGCTTCGAGGCGCGCGCACGCGTGAGCGCCATGGTGTTCGCCTACGAGCCTGGCTGGCCGTGGCTGGGGGAGATGGAGGCCGAAGTCGTGTTACGCAACCGCGGTTTGCAGATTGATGTGGCGAGCGCGAAGATTTTCAACGCGCAGGTGGTGGAGGCGCGCGCGCTGATCCCGGACGTCTTCGTGCGCGAACCGCAGCTTACGGTGCGGGGCAAGGCGCGCGGCCCGACGTCGGACGTGTTGCGCTTGCTCAAGGAGAGCCCGCTCAATGAACGCTTCGGCGCTTATCTCAGGGGCGTGAGCGCAACGGGGCAGAGCCTGTTGAATCTGGAGATGCTGATTCCGATCTCGCCTGAACCAAACCGCGTACAGGGCGCGCTGGAGCTGCGCGACAGCGCTCTGCGTATCGCGCAGGAGTCAGCCCCCCCCATCGAGATTGACGCCATCAACGGCACGATCAGCTTCACTCAGGCCATGACGCTCAGCGGACGCAACATCGCCGTGAGTCTGGGCGGCAGGCCCGGCCAGATGGACATCCACTCGGAAGAAGCCCCCGGCGCAGGGCGCAGCACCTTGATCGAGCTGCACAGCCGCGCCACGCCGGCGCAGCTCGTCCAGCAACTGAACGCGCTGGCGCCGAATGTCAAGGCGGACTGGTTCAAGGACCTGGAAGGCGAGACCGATTGGAGCGCCGGATTGCGTCTTGTGGAGGACGAGGCGAAACAGGTGCAGGCCACGCTGATGCTCAGTTCCTCGCTGCGCGGCGTGACGGTGCGCCTGCCGCAGCCGCTGGCCAAGCCGGCGGAGGAGCCGCTCGAGGCGCGTTTCGCCATGGAACTGGGCAAGGCGCGCGAGCGCCGTTTCACGCTGCGCTATGGAGAGCGCTGGAATGGAATTTTTGAGATAAGCGAGGAGAAACAGCGGGACAGGCCGGGTTGGGTCATCAAGCGGGGTGAGCTGCGTTTGGGAGGCGCCGATGCGGTGCTGCCCGCGCAAGGCCTGCGCGTCAGCGGCGAGGCTCCGCATCTTGCGCTCGACCTCGACGGCTGGCGGGAGTATTTTGCCCGGACGCAAGGCGGCGCGCGCACGGACGGTACTTGGCGGCTGCTGAACAGCCTGGACGTGCGGCTCGGGGTGCTGGAGCTGGCGGAACGGCGCTTTACCAACCTCAGCCTGCGCGCCCAGCGCAGGGCAGAGGTGTGGGACGCCGAGTTCGACAGCGCCGAGATCGCGGGCCGGGCGCAGTGGGCGGGGGGCGCAGCGCCTCGCCTGACCATGACCCTGCAACGCTTGCATTTCACCCAACCAGCCGGCGAGCGCAAGGCGAAGTTTGATCCGCGCAACTGGCCCGCGCTGCACATCACCAGTCAAAGCGTGAAATACGGCGATGCGGATTTCGGCGCCCTCATGCTGGAAGCCGTTAAACAGCCAAGCGGCCTGCGCTTTGAAAAAGTGCAGCTGGTTTCGCCCCACATGCAAATACAAGGCATGGGGGAATGGACGGCGTCGGATGACGCGCAGCAGTCGCGCCTGGACGCCAGCGTGGACAGCGCCGATTTCGGCAAGGCGCTGGCCCAGCTTGGTTACGCTGAAACCGTCGCGGGCGGCAAGGCGCGCATGGAGGCGTCCGTGCACTGGCCTGGGGGGCCCGGCGATTTTGCCCCGGCGCGCTTAAGCGGCACGCTGGCGCTCAACGCCAAGCAGGGACGCTTGCTGGAAATCGAACCGGGCGCGGCGCGCGTGTTCGGCCTGCTCAGCTTGCAGGCCTTGCCGCGCCGCCTGCTGCTCGATTTCCGCGATTTGTTCGGCGAGGGGTTCAGCTTTGATCGCATCGAGGGCGCCTTCACGCTGGACAAAGGCGACGCCTATACCAATAATCTGGTCATGGAGGGACCGGCGGCCCAGATCAGCGTGTCCGGGCGCATTGGACTTGCCGCCAGGGATTACGATCAAGTGGCGACGGTGGCGCCCAACATCGGCGCTACCCTGCCGCTGGCCGGGGCGCTGGGTGGCCCGGTCGGGATCGGCATCGGCACCGGCCTCTATCTGCTTGAGAGGCTGTTTAAGCCGGGCATAGGCGGCATCGCGCGCGTGCAATACACGGTGAAAGGGTCGTGGCAGGACCCGGTCATCGAGCCGATCAAGTCCAATGACAAGATGCCGGAGGCGCAGGCGGCGCCCGCCGGTTGAGGGAACGCGCCTAGCGGACAAGGCGGGAATCTGCTAAACTTTAAATGTGTCTCGCCATACGAGGCACAGGGTTAAACCCATCACTCATTTCAACAACCGTTCGAGGAAATAAAATGAAGCATTCGTTTGTGATTGCCGCAGTACTTGCCGCGTTGCTCACGGCCTGCGACAGAAAAGAAGAACCCGCTCCCACTGCGCCCGCGGAACAGGCCGCGCCCGCGGCTGAAGCCCCGGCCGCGCCCGCCGCTGAAGCCCCGGCTGCTGAAGCACCCGCCGCCGAGCCTGCTGCACCGGTTCCCGCGGAAGTGCCTTCCGCGCCGAGCCCCGAGGCTCCAGCCACTGCCCCTACCCCGGGGCAGTCTGGCGCGCTGGACATGGAGGCCGGCCTGGCGCTCGCCAGGAGCAGCGGCTGCCTCGCCTGCCACCACGTGGAAACCAAACGCGTCGGTCCGTCCTGGAATGACGTCGCCGCCAAGTACAAGGGCAACCCGGACGCCAAGAAGATACTGGTGGAGTGGACCAAGAAGGGCGGCCGCGGAGACTGGCAGATGGGCGTGATGCCTCCGTATTCTCCGCGCGTGGCCGATGCCGACATCGAAAAGCTGGTGGATTTCATCCTGGCGCTCGGCTGAAGAAAATCCTGAAAGGCCGTCCGCGGGTTTTCTAAAAACCCGCCGGGTCGAGCATCTTCTTTTATAAGCCGGCCTGGCGCCGGCTTTCTGCTTTATAATGGATGCAATTTCCAGGTAAGGCATTCGTGGTTCCCCTCAAACACATCCGCAATTTCTCCATCATCGCGCACATAGATCACGGCAAGTCCACGCTGGCCGACCGCATCATTGAAATCTGCGGCGGCTTGAGCAAACGCGAAATGGCGGAGCAGGTGCTGGACTCCATGGAACTGGAGCGTGAGCGCGGCATCACCATCAAGGCCCAGGCGGTGTCGCTCAATTACCCCGCGCGCGACGGCAATACCTATCTGTTGAATTTCATTGACACCCCAGGCCACGTGGATTTTTCCTACGAGGTGTCGCGCTCGCTCGCCGCGTGCGAGGGCGCGCTGCTGGTGGTGGACGCCGCGCAGGGCGTGGGCGCGCAGAGCGTCGCCAACTGCTACACCGCGCTGGAGCAGGGGCTGGAAGTGCTGCCGGTGCTGAACAAGATTGATCTCCCCACCGCCGATCCGGAACGCGTCATCAGGGAGATCGAGGAGGTGATCGGCATCGAGGCGCACAATGCATTGCGCGTCAGCGCGCGCACCGGCCTCGGCGTCACGGATCTGCTGGAGGAGCTGATTCTGCGCATTCCGCCGCCCAAGGGCGACGAACGGGCGCCGTTGCAGGCGCTCATCATAGATTCCTGGTTCGACAACTTCCTTGGCGTCGTCACCCTGGTGCGCGTGATGCAAGGCACGATCAGCGCCGGGGACAAGATCAGGGTGATGTCCACGGGCAGGACGCATCAGGCCGACAAGATCGGTATCTTTACCCCCAAGCGCGTGGAGAGCGGCGCGCTCAAGGCGGGAGAGGTGGGGTTTGTCATCGCCGGCATCAAGGAGATCAACGGCGCGCCGGTGGGCGACACCCTCACCCATGAAGACCGCCCCGCGCCGCAGGCGCTGCCCGGCTTCAAGCCGATCCAGCCGCGCGTGTTCGCCGGACTGTTTCCGGTGGACTCCGAGGACTACGAGGATTTCCGCGAGGCGCTGGCCAAGCTGCGCCTGAACGACGCGGCGCTGCACTACGAACCGGAGACCTCGCAGGCCCTGGGCTTCGGTTTCCGCTGCGGCTTCCTCGGCCTGTTGCACATGGAGATCGTGCAGGAGCGCCTGGAGCGCGAATACCGGCTCAATCTCATCACCACCGCGCCTACCGTGATCTACGAGGTGTTGACCACGCAGGGCGAGGTGCTGCGCGTGGACAACCCCGCCAGGCTGCCGGAGGCGAGCCGCATCGCGGAAATGCGCGAGCCCGTCATTCGCGCCGACATGCTGTTGCCGCCGCAGTATCTGGGCGACGTGATTAAGCTGTGCGTGGAAAAACGCGGCGTGCAGAAGAACATGCAGTATCTCGGCAGCCAGGTGGCGCTCACGTATGAGCTGCCGCTGAACGAGGTGGTGCTGGACTTTTTTGACCGGCTGAAGTCGGTCAGCCGCGGTTACGCCTCGTTTAATTACAGCTTTGAGCGCTTTCAGCCCGCGGACCTGGTCAAACTGGACATACTCATCAACGGCGAGCGCGTGGACGCATTGTCGGTCATTGTGCACCGGGAGCAGAGCTTTTACCGCGGGCGCGAGCTGGCGGAAAAGATGAAGCAGATCATTCCGAGGCAGATGTTCGAGGTGGCGATTCAGGCCGCCATCGGGTCGCACGTGATTGCGCGCGAGACGGTGAAGGCGCTGAGGAAAAACGTCACCGCCAAATGCTACGGCGGAGACATCACCCGCAAACGCAAGCTGCTGGAGCGGCAAAAAGAGGGCAAGAAGCGCATGAAACAACTGGGCAAGGTGGAGATTCCACAAGAAGCGTTTTTAGCGGTGCTGCAGGTGGGTAAGGGAAAATGAATTTCGATTTCGAGTTGTTTCTGGTTTTGGCGACCGTGGCATGCGGCGTGATCTGGGCGCTGGACGCGTGGCTGTGGGGGCCCAGGCGGCGCGCGCGTCTAGCCCAGGTCTCCCCGCCGTTGCGCGAACGGCCGGCGCACGAACCCAAGGGGCGCGAGCCGCTGCTGGTGGAATACGCGCGCTCGCTGTTTCCGGTGTTTCTCATCGTGCTGCTGCTGCGCTCGTTTCTGGCGGAGCCGTTCCGCATCCCGTCCAACTCCATGATGCCGACCCTGCTCACCGGCGATTTTATCCTGGTGAATAAATTCGCTTACGGCCTGCGCCTCCCCGTGCTGGACCGGAAATTCATTGATCTCGGCGCGCCGCAGCGCGGCGACGTAGTGGTGTTCCGCTTCCCGCCCGATCCCAAGGTGGATTACATCAAGCGCGTAGTAGGCTTGCCCGGCGATCGGATTGCCTATTACCATAAGACGCTGACCATAAACGGCAAGCCCGTGCCGCAACAGCCGGCAGGGACGTACCTGGGGTACGGCGCGGGGGCGGTCATGACGGGTGCGCAGATTTTCAACGAGGGCCTGTACGGAACGGCACATGCCATCCTGGTTCGTCCCGGCCAGGTTTCGGGCGAGGGTGAGTTCATCGTCCCGGAGGGCCGGTATTTCGTGATGGGCGACAACCGCGACAACAGCAATGACAGCCGTTACTGGGGCACGGTCGCGGACCGGAACCTGGTGGGCAGGGCGGTCATGATCTGGATGAACTGGGACTGGTCCGCGGACGGCGTCATCGCCTGGCGGCGCATCGGCACCAGGATTGAATAGCCTTATCTTGAAGGAGACTCACATGCGTAAACAACGTGGCATGGGTTTCATCGGTGTGCTGTTACTGCTGGTCTTCGTGGGCGCCTTTGCCCTGCTGAGCCTGAAGCTGCTGCCGATCTATCTGGAGAGCTTCAAGGTGCAGACTGCCCTGGAAAGCCTGAAGGGCGACCCGGATCTCATCGTCAAGGGCAAGGAAGAAGTGCTTGAAGCCCTGGAACGGCGGTTTGAGGTGGACGACGTGGAGCATGTGAGTCGCAACAACATTGAAGTACAGACGCGTCCCGGCGGCATGCGAGTGCGGGTGGTGTACGAGGTGCGCGGCGAACTGGTCGGCAATCTGGACTTCGTCGCCAAGTTTGACAAGAGCGCGGAGCTCGCCGCCCGTTGAACTCGGTGCCCCCGGATTCTGAGCACCGGATGGCCCCGGATCACAAACGCGCAGCAGATCCTGAACGGGTTCTGAGCGCGCTGTGCCGGGAGTTGGGCTACCAATTTACCGAGACACGATTGCTGGAGGATGCGCTCACGCATCGCAGCGCTGGCGGCGCCAATTATGAGCGGCTGGAGTTTCTCGGCGACGCGGTGTTGAATTGCGTCATCGCCGCCGAGCTTTACCGGCGCTACCCGCGGGCCAGCGAAGGTGATTTGAGCCGGTTGCGCGCCAGCCTGGTGCGGCGCGAGACGCTGGCGCAGATCGCGCGTTCCTTGCGGCTCGGCGCCTGTTTAACCCTGGGCCCCGGCGAGAAAAAAAGCGGCGGACACCGGCGCGAATCCACGCTGGCGGACGCCCTGGAGGCGGTGATCGGCGCGATTTATCTCGACGGCGGCCTGGAGCCGTGCCGCAAGGTGGTGCAGGCGCTCTATCAGGCGCGGTTGAGTGCAATGCCGCACGCGCTGGAGTTGAAAGACCCCAAGACCCGGTTGCAGGAATATCTCCAGTCGCGCAAATTGCCGCCGCCGCACTACAGCGTGGCGCAGGTGAGCGGCGAGGCGCACGCGCAAACCTTCAGGATAGAGTGCAGCGTGCCCGGATTGCAACCGACGCAGGGTACAGGCAGCAGCCGCAGAAAGGCGGAGCAGAACGCGGCGCAAAAGGCACTGGAGCTGCTGGAACGTGGCTGAGCATCGCTGTGGTTTCGTGGCCATCGCGGGCCGGCCCAACGTGGGAAAGTCCACGCTGTTGAACCGCCTGATAGGGCAGAAAGTCAGCATTACCTCACGCAAGCCGCAGACCACGCGCCAGCGCATCCTCGGCATCAAAACCGGAGTCGGCTGCCAGGCGATCTACGTGGACACGCCGGGCCTGCATGAGCACGGCAAACGCGCGCTCAACCGTTACATGAACGAGAGCGCCAGAAGCGCCCTGCGCGAGGCGGACCTGATTCTGTTCGTGGTGGAGGGATTGCGCTGGACGGAACAGGATGACCATGTATTGCAAATCATCAAGGCGGTGCATGTGCCCGTGATTCTGGTCATCAATAAAGTGGACAAGATTGCTGATAAAAGAAAGTTGCTGCCGCACCTCGATGCCCTGGCGCAAAAGATGACCTTCGCGCAGATCATTCCGCTCTCGGCCAGGAGCGGAGACAATCTGGCCGCGCTGGAGGAGCGGGTGCGGCGGCTGTTGCCGGAAGGTCCGCCATTCTATCCGGAAGAGCAGGTCACCGACCGCAGCGAGCGTGTTCTTGCTGCGGAACTGATACGGGAGCAGTTGATGCGCAGTCTCGGCAAGGAGCTGCCCTATGCCGCGACGGTGGAGGTAGGCGCGTTTTCCAGAGAGGAAAAACTGTTGCGCATCGAGGCGGTGATCTGGGTGGAGCGCGAGGGGCAAAAGGCCATCGTCATCGGCAAGGGCGGCGCGCGCCTGAAGGCGATAGGGCGGCAGGCGCGCCTCAAGATGGAGAAACTGTTTGACGCCAAGGTGTTTTTGCAGCTCCACGTCAGGGTCAAGCAGGGCTGGAGCGACAATGTTAAGGCCTTGGCCGGCCTGGGATACGAATGATCCGGGTCAATAACGCGCGCGTCAGTTTACAGCCTGCTTACGTGCTGCACCGGCGCCCTTACCGCGACAGCAGTTTATTGCTGGAGTTGTTTACGCCGGAGCATGGGCGCGTAGGCCTGGTGGCGCGCGGCGCGCGCGCGGCGAAGTCGCGCCTGCACGGCGCATTGCAGCCGTTTCAGCCGCTGCTGGTTTCCTGGGCCGGGCGCGGCGAACTCGCCACGCTGTGCGGGGCGGAGGCTCACGGCCCGCCGCCGCGTCTCGACGGGCAGAGCCTGATCAGCGGCTTTTATCTCAACGAATTGCTGCTGCGCCTGCTCGCCCGGCACGACGCGCATCCCGCGCTGTTTGCGATTTACCAGGAGACCCTCAGCCTTCTTGCAACCGAGGAGCAGCGCGCGCTGCGCATCTTTGAAAAACATTTGCTGAAGGAAATCGGCTACGCGCTGGTGCTGAGTCACGAAGTGGAGAACGGCGCGTCCATCGAACCCGGCAAACTGTACCGTTACCGGCTGGAGCAGGGGCCGGTGCAGTGCGAGGGGACGGGACACGGTATCGCGCTGCACGGCGCAAGTTTGCTGTCTCTTATGAATGAACAGTTAAGCGATGAGCAAAGCCTGCGTGAGGTTAAAGCGCTGATGCGCGCCGCGCTGGCGCTGTATCTTGGCGACAAGCCTTTGCAAAGCCGCGCCTTGCTCATTAACATGCACAAAACCATGAACCCCAAAGCCGCCTGTCTGCGTGCGATGCACGGGCAGGCGCCCGCAGACGCCGGTGTTGAGCCCGCATGAAGGCGCCTGCGCCCATATTGCTGGGGGTCAATATTGACCACGTGGCTACGCTGCGCCAGGCACGGGGCACGCGTTATCCCGATCCCATTCAGGCCGCCATCGAGGCCGAGCAGGCGGGCGCGGACGCCGTCACCCTGCACTTGCGCGAAGACCGGCGTCACATCCAGGAGCGCGACGTGGAAATGCTACGCGGCGTTTTGCAGACGCGCATGAATCTGGAGATGGCGGTGACCGAGGCGATGCTGGCGTTCGCCGCGCGCATCAAGCCCCAGGAGTGCTGCCTGGTACCGGAGCGGCGCGAGGAACTGACCACCGAAGGCGGGTTGGACGTGGCGGGCCAGCCGGAACGCATCCGCGCCGCCTGCGCGCGCCTGAAGGACGCCGGTGTGCGTGTGTCGTTGTTCATTGACGCCGATCTGCGCCAGGTGGACGCCGCCGCGCGCGCGGGAGCGCCGGTGATTGAAATCCACACCGGCCACTATGCCGATGCCCCCGCTTTCGCAGGGGCAGGCTCCAGCACCGCCTCGCGCGAACAGGAGTTGCAGCGCATCGTGCGCGCCGTGGAGCACGGAATAAAGCTCGGCCTGCAAGTCAACGCCGGACACGGCCTGAATTATCATAACGTGCAGGCCGTCGCAGCGCTGCCCGGGATCAGCGAACTCAACATCGGCCACGCCATCGTGGCGCGCGCGCTGTTCACCGGCTTCGCTACGGCGGTGCGCGAGATGAAACAGTTGATGCGCGAGGCGCGCCATGAGCGATAGAATCTTCGGCATCGGCACAGACATCGTGCGCGTGGCGCGCATGGAGCATAACCTCTCGTGTTATGGAGAAAAGTTCGCGCGCCGTATTCTGACGGAGAAGGAGCTTGAGGATTTCTCCAGGAGCGAGCGCCCGGCGCATTTTCTGGCGCGCCGCTTCGCCGCCAAGGAGGCGGCGGTCAAGGCGCTGGGCACCGGGTTTGGACACGGCATCACGCCGCGCCAGATCGGCGTCGGGCATGAAAACAGCGGCAGGCCGGTGCTGCACTATTACGGCAAGGCGCTGGCCTTGATAAACAGGCTGGGTGTGGACGGGAGCTACATCAGTATCGCTGACGAGGAAGATCACGCCCTGGCCTTTGTGACCTTGCTTGCGCGCTGAAGGCCATGCATCCGACTATTGAAAGTTACATCGGCAACACACCGCTGGTGCGCCTGCAACGTCTGCCGGGCGAGACCGGCAACGTGGTGTTGGCCAAGCTGGAGGGTAACAACCCGGCCGGGTCGGTGAAAGACCGCCCGGCGATGAGCATGATCAAGCACGCCGAGGCGCGCGGCGAGATCAAGCCCGGCGACACCCTGATCGAGGCCACCAGCGGCAATACCGGCATCGCGCTCGCCATGGCGGCGGCGATACGCGGCTACCGCCTGAAGCTCATCATGCCGGAACACATGAGCGTGGAGCGACGCGCGGTGATGAAGGCGTTCGGCGCCGAGATCATATTGGTCAGCCGCGAGCAGAGCATGGAGGGCGCGCGCGATCTGGCCATGCAGATGCAGGCCGAGGGTAAGGGACGCGTGCTCGATCAGTTCGCCAACCCGGACAATCCGCGCGCGCACTACGAAGGCACCGCGCCGGAGATATGGCGCGACACGCAGGGCGGAATCACCCATTTCGTCAGCTCCATGGGCACTACCGGCACCATCATGGGTTGCGCGCGCTTTTTCAAGGAGAAAAATCCGGCGGTGCAAATCATCGGCGTGCAGCCCCGTGAAGGCTCGCAAATCCCCGGAATCCGCCGCTGGCCTGAGGCCTATCTGCCCAGGATATATGATCCAAATCGCGTGGACCGCATCATGGAGGTGAGCCAGGCCGAGGCCGAAGCCACGACGCGCGAGTTGGCCGCGCGCGAGGGCATCTTCGCCGGCATCTCCTCCGGCGGCGCGCTGCACGCCGCCTTGCGTCTGTGCGCGGAGGTGAAGAACGCGGTGATTGTCACCATCGTGTGCGACCGCGGCGACCGTTATCTTTCTACCGGCGTGTTTCCGCCATGAACGTGCTGGCGTTCGACATCGAAACCGTGCCAGACGTGGAGGGTGGGCGCAGGCTTCATGCGCTCGACGGCCTCACCGACAAGCAGGCCGCCGAGGCGATGTTCAACGCGCGCCGTCAGGAAACCGGGGGTTCGGAGTTTCTCCGCCACCATTTACAGCATATCGTGACGATCTCGGCGGTGCTGCGCACGCGCGACCAGTTGAAGGTGTGGTCGCTGGGCGAGCCGGACTCGCCTGAAAAGGAGTTGATCGAGCGCTTCTTCGACGGCATAGAAAAATACGCGCCGACGCTGGTGTCCTGGAACGGCGGCGGGTTTGATCTGCCGGTGCTGCACTATCGTGCGCTGCTGCACGGTGTAGCCGCGCCGAAGTACTGGGATACCGGCGAGCAGGACAGCTCCTTCAAATGGAACAACTATCTCAGCCGCTACCACTCGCGCCATACCGATTTGATGGACGTGCTTTCCTGTTATCAGGTACGCGCCGCCGCGCCGCTGGATGAGGTCGCCACCCTGCTCGGTTTTCCCGGCAAGCTGGGCATGGACGGAGCGAAGGTATGGCAGCGCTATCTGCAAGGCGAGATAACCGCCATCCGCGACTATTGCGAGACCGACGTGCTCAATACGTACCTCATCTATCTGCGCTTCGAGCTGATACGCGGCCACCTGAGTCAGGACGAATACGCCCGCGAGTGCCAGCGCCTGCGCGACGCGCTGACGAAGGATAACAAATCTCATCTGAAAGAATTTCTCGCCGCCTGGCGCTGACGCCGAACGTCATCGGCCGAATGAATTCGGCCCTACCTTTATTTCCCAATGTCCCGCCGTCCGCGTAATTTCAAACTGCTGCCGCAGGAGCCGGTGGCGGCCCACGTCGAATCCCTGAGCCAGGACGGGCGCGGGGTGGCGCATGTCAACGGCAAGGCCGTATTTATCGAAGGCGCTCTGCCGAGCGAGCAGGTGCTGTTCACCTGCGTCACCCGGCGCAAACGCTACGACGAAGGCAAGATCGAAAGAATTATCAGCCCGTCGCCCGATCGCGTCGAACCACGCTGCGCGCATTTCACTATCTGCGGCGGCTGCAGCCTGCAACACCTCGCGCCCGAGATGCAAATCGCGGCCAAGGAGCAGGTGTTGCTGGATGGTCTGAAACACATCGGCGGGATTAAACCAAAGGACATACTTGCGCCGCTTACCGGCCCCCACTGGGGCTACCGGCGCCGGGCGCGCCTGGGCGTCAAGTTTGTCATCAAGAAAGACAAATTGCTGATCGGCTTCCGCGAGAAGCGCAGCTCGTTGCTCGCCGATATCGAGCGCTGCGAAGTGCTGCATCCCGCCGTGGGCAGATTGCTCCCGGCGCTGCGCGAACTGATTGCCGGGCTGGAGGCCTACAACACCATCCCCCAGATCGAGGTTGCCGCAGCCGATGAAGCCATCGCCCTGGTGTTCCGCAATCTGGCGCCGCTAAGCAATACCGATCTGGTCAAGCTGCAAAGCTTCGGCAAACAGCAAAACCTGCAAATTTATCTGCAACCGGCTGGGCCGGAGAGCGTCACGCTGATCTGGCCGGAGGCCGCTGCCTTAAGTTACCGCCTGCCGGAATTCGATCTGCAACTGTTTTTTGCGCCGACCGATTTCGTGCAAATCAACGCCGACATCAATCACAGCATGATAAGCTGCGTGATCGAACTGCTACAGCCGCAAGCGCATGAGCGCGTGCTGGATTTATTCTGCGGACTCGGCAACTTCACCCTGCCCTTGGCGCGCCGTGCCGCCCACGTCACGGGCGTGGAGGGCGAGGCGAGACTGATTCAGCGCGCGCAGGACAACGCGCAACACAACGCCATTCGCAACGCGGAATTTTATGCCTGTAATCTCAGCCAGGATTTGACCGGACAGCCGTGGGCCAAACGGCGCTTCGATAAGATTCTGCTCGACCCGCCCCGCACCGGCGCCCTGGAGGTTATCAAACAACTCCCGGCGTTCGGCGCCGCGCACATCGTTTACGTCTCCTGCCATCCCGCCACTCTGGCGCGCGATGCGCGTGAGCTGGTTGCAGGCGGCTACCGCTTGATAAGCGCAGGGGTGGTGGACATGTTCCCCCACACCACGCACATCGAGGCGGTCGCGTTGTTTGAAAAGAGCTGCGAGTAGCTGCCAACCACTGCTAACCCACCCACTTGCGCGCGTTGCGGAACATGCGCAGCCATGGGCCGTCTTCGCCCCACTCGTCGGGGTGCCAGGAGTGGGTCAGGGTGCGTACCACGCGTTCGGGGTGAGGCATCATGATGGTGTAGCGCCCGTCGAGCGTGGTGACGCCGGCGATGCCGTGCGGGGAGCCGTTGGGGTTGGCTGGGTAGGTTTCCGCGGGCTGGCCGTAATTGTCCACCCAGCGCAACGCGACGATACCGGCGTCCAGCGCTTGCTGTGAGCTTGCGCCGGAGTGAAACTCGGCGCGGCCTTCGCCGTGGGCGACGGCGATGAGAAGTTGAGAACCCGCCATGTCTTGTAAAAACAGCGAAGGCGATTTCGGGATTTGCACCAGCGACAGACGCGCCTCGAATTGCTCGGACAGGTTGCGCACGAACTGCGGCCAGTGCTGTGCGCCCGGGATGATCTCGCGCAAGTGGGACATCATTTGACATCCGTTGCATATTCCCAGACCGAAGGTATCCTTGCGGCTGAAAAAGGCGCTGAATTCGTCGCGCGCGCGCGCGTTGAACAGTATGGAGTTGGCCCAGCCGCGCCCCGCGCCCAGCACGTCGCCGTAGGAGAATCCGCCGGGGGCGGCGATGCCTTGAAAATCGCGCAGGGTCACGCGTCCTTCCAGAATATCGCTCATGTGCACGTCCACGCAGACGAAACCCGCGCGGTCGAACGCCCACGCCAGTTCCACCTGGCCGTTCACGCCCTGTTCGCGCAGAATGGCGATGCGCGGGCGCACGCCTTGTTTAACAGAGGGCGCGGCGATGTCGTGTTCCGGATCGAAGCTGAGCTTGACGTTGAGGCCGGGATCGGCGGCATCGAGCAGGGCGTCGTATTCCTGCTGCGCGCACGCCGGGTTGTCGCGCAGGCGCTGCATGTGATACGACGTCTCCGACCACGCGCGATGCAGGTTTACGCGCGTATCTGAAAGAACGGCGCCGCCGTGGTGCATGAACACAATACGATCCAGGTTGTTCAACGCGCCGCAATCGTGACTGCATGAGGCCAACCCCGCCTGTTGCAGCGTTTTGAGCACCGTTTGCTTGTCCGCCAGACGTATCTGCACCACAGCGCCCGGCTCTTCATTAAATAGCGCAGCGCAAGAATCCGAACCCAGTGCGTCGAGTTCTACGGTGACGCCGCAATGGCCCGCGAAGGCCATCTCGCATACGGCGGCGAACAGTCCGCCATCGGAGCGGTCATGATAGGCGAGCAGCAGTCCCTGCTCATTGAGCGTTTGAATAACAGTGAAGAATGACTTGAGCACGGCGGGGTCCGGCGCATCGGGCGCATCGCGCGTTACCTGGTTGTACACCTGGGTAAGCACGGAACCGCCCAAGCGGTTTTTTCCAAATCCCAGATCAATCACGATGAGCGCGGTCTCGCCTGGATCGGTGCGTAACTGCGGTGTGAGAGTCTTGCGGCAATCCACTACCGGCGCGAACGCGCTCACGATGAGCGACAGCGGCGCGACGACGGCCTTTTCTTTACCCTGTTCGCGCCACACGCTTTTCATGGAGAGTGAATCCTTGCCTACCGGGATGGCGATGCCGAGTTGCGGACAGAGTTCCATGGCGACGGCGTACACCGTGTCATACAGCGCCGCGTCTTCACCGGGGTGGCCTGCCGCGGCCATCCAGTTGGCGGAGAGCTTGACGGCGGAAATATCGGCGATGCGCGCGGCAGCGATGTTGGTGAGCGCCTCGCACACGGCCATGCGCCCAGACGCGGCCGGATTGATGAGCGCAAGCGGCGCGCGCTCGCCCAGCGCCATCGCTTCGCCGGTGTAAGTGTCAAAATCGCTGCTGGTGACGCCCGCGTCGGCCACCGCCACCTGCCACGGACCCACCATCTGATCGCGCGCGACCATGCCGCCCACCGTGCGGTCGCCGATGGTGATGAGAAAGCGCTTGTCCGCCACGGCGGGAAAACGCAGCACGCGCAGCGCGGCCTGGTGCAGATCCAGGCGGGTGTCGAACACGGGCAGGGGCAGAGGATCAGCATGGCACACGTCACGCAGCATGCGCGGCGGTTTACCGAGCAGCATGGGCAGCGGCAGATTGACCGGCTCGTTATGGAAATGCGCATCGTTTACGATGAGCTGCTGTTCGGCGCTGGCGTGGCCGACGACGGCGTAAGGGCAGCGCTCACGCGCGCACAGCGCCTTGAATTCCTCCAGACGACCAGCGGACACCGCCAGCACGTAACGCTCCTGCGCCTCGTTGCTCCAAATCTGCATCGGCGACATGCCGGGATCGTCATTCAGGATTGCGCGCAGTTCGATGCACGCGCCGCGCCCCGCGCCGTGCACCAGCTCCGGCAGTGCGTTGGACAAGCCGCCGGCGCCGACGTCGTGCAGGGAAAGGATGGGATTTTCCTTGCCCATTTGCCAGCAGCGGTCTATCACTTCCTGGCAACGGCGCTGCATCTCGGCGTTGTCGCGCTGCACCGAGGCGAAGTCGAGCGCCGCCTCGCCGCTGCCCGCCGCGACTGAAGAGGCCGCGCCGCCGCCGAGTCCAATCAGCATGGCCGGCCCGCCCAGCACGACAAGCGCGCTGCCGGGGGGAATGCCGCTCTTCTGCACCTGTTCAGGGGCGATGTTGCCCACGCCGCCGGCGAGCATGATGGGTTTGTGATAGCCGCGTTGCACAGGGCCCCCGACCGTTGGAAGTTGCGCCTCAAAAGTGCGGAAATAACCGCAGATGTTGGGGCGTCCGAATTCATTGTTGAACGCCGCCGCGCCGATCGGGCCTTCCAGCATGATGTCGAGACTGGACGCAATGTGCGCCGGTTTTCCGTAATCAAACTGCTCCCACGGTTGCAGGGCGCCGGGCATGCGCAGGTGTGACACGGAAAAGCCGCACAAACCTGCCTTAGGCTTCGCGCCGCGCCCGGTCGCGCCCTCGTCGCGGATTTCGCCGCCGCTGCCGGTGGCCGCGCCGGGATAAGGCGAGATCGCCGTCGGGTGATTGTGCGTCTCCACCTTCATCAGAATGTGCGCGTGTCCGGTATGAGAACGATATTCGTTGCCGCCGGCGCAGGGGAAGAAGCGCGCCGTTGCAAAGCCCTCGATCACCGAGGCGTTGTCTTTATATGCAGACAACACGCCGCGCGGGCTTTTTTCCGTAGCATGGCGGATCATGGCGAACAGGGATTTTTCACGGCGTTCGCCGTCCATGATCCAGGCGGCGTTGAAAATCTTGTGGCGGCAGTGCTCGGAGTTCATCTGCGCGAACATCATCAGCTCCGCATCGGTGGGGCTGCGCTTGAGGCGCCGGTAGTTGTCCAGCAGATAGGCGATTTCGTCCGCGCTCAGCGCCAGCCCCAACTGCCGGTTGGCTTCGCCCAGCGCCTGCTCTGAAATATCAAGGGTGGTCAGCGGCGCGGGTTCGGCGTGAGAGAATAGTGACCGCGCAGCATTGAGATCAGGCCATACCTGCTGCGTCATGCGATCGTGGAGGATGGGAGTGATCCGGACGATCTCGCCCCGTTGCAGCGGCGCGCCGTCTTGCGTAGTGAAGGCGTAAACCGCGCCGCGCTCGATGCGCGTGATTTTGTCAAGGCCGCACAGGCGAAGGATGTCGCTCGCCTTGCTCGACCAGGGAGAGCGCGTGCCAGCGCGCGGCGTGACCAGCAAGGATGCGGGGGCGGCTGTGTGGGGTTCGTTTGCAGTCGCGGCGAGAATTTTTTTCAGGGCCGCGTTTTCGGCGGGTGAGAGTGATGCGCTCAGCTCGGCGAAATACACCCACTCGGCGCGCAGATCCGCGATGCGCGGCGCGGCCGCACGCACGGCGCCCAGCAGTTTGGCGAGACGGAAACCGGGGAGCGCCGCGGCGCCGTGCAGTCTGATCAAATTGACAATGTTGCCTTTGCTTACTTTAGCTGTTCATACAGCAAGGTCAGTATCCGGCTGGCGGTTTCCGAGTCGTCGCGCGCGCCGTCCTGGTTGACTACCGCGATGGTCGCTCCCGGCGTCCTGCCTCCCGCGACACCAGCACCTCCCTGTGCGTCGCGCGTGTTGTCCGATTCACTCGCCACGCTGACCAGATATTGTTCGGTCGGCGGTTTTTTATCGTCCTTGTCCCAGAATTTCATCCTGGACATGAAGCCTTCTTTTTTCTCCTGATCCTTGAGCGGATCGGCGTAACGCACGAAGTACAAGCCGCGCGAGCGGTCGCGGTCCTCCACCGTGAAGCCGATGCGGTCCAGCGCCAGCCCGGTGCGGCGCCAGGCGCGTGAGAAATCTTCCTGTAGGGTCAGCGTGATGCCGCCGTTGCCGTCCTTGATCAGCGTAGCGCGCGGCGCGGAGGCCTCACGCGCCAGCAGGGTCTTGGCCTTTTTCTCATCCACGCCGAAAAATACAATCAGGCGGTTGAGCATCTCCGCCTCCAACTCCGGGTCGGACGGGCGTGGCTGCCAGAGGGTGGATTCGCCTTGCACCACCTCTTCCACGCCGCTGTGGCTCAGGAAAAGCTCGGTGACGCCCGGCTCCTGGCCGCGCTCCAGGCGCACGCGGAACTTGTCGCGTGTCGCGGCGGAATAGAGATTGTCGAACACCTTGCTCAGCACCGAGCGGATGGGGTCTTTCGGAATGTCGGCGCGGTTTTCCAGCCAGTCGGTCTCCATGATGCCGATACGCGGGTCTTCCTGCTTGATGAGGTAACCGTTTTGCAGCCAGAATTCGCGCACCTTGGACCACCATTGATCGGGTTCGCCCTGCAACACCAGCCAGCGCTTGTTGCCGTCGCGCTCGACGCGCATGTTGTCCTGGCCGGGCAGGACGTTCTCGCGCTGCGCCGCTTGCGGATCGCTGCGCTCGCCGCTGTATACGGAATAGATCGCGGTGCCGCCCGGGGTGATGTCGGGCACGGCCAGGGTATCGTCCACGGTGGAGCTAGTGAGGTCCGGCGGCACCTCCAGCGGCGGGAGCGAGGTGCTCTTTTTGTACTCCACGCGCTTTTCCGGGTCTACTTCGTCAAGCTTGGCGCTGATCGCCTTGCACCCGCCCGCTGCGGCGAGCGCCAACAACAAAAGTCCGCAATGTAACAACTGCTTTTTTGACTGCATCCATCACCTGTATTTAAGGAACCCTCTCCCCACCCCTCTCCCGCTTGCGCGGGAGAGGGGTGGGGAGGTAAAAACCTCTAACCCATTGCCTCTCCCCATCCCTCTCCCGCGCAAGCGGGAGAGGGGGAGGTAAGCTCTAACAGTTTGTTGAAAATCGCCATCCTTGGCGATTTTCAACTCGCTCGGCGCGGCGCATGTCCCGCCTCGCTCCGAAAATCAAACACTTGTGTGTTTGATTTTCGATGCGGCACTTTTCCGCTGCGCCGTCCCGGCTCCGCGGAAAAGTCCAGGGCGCACGTCCTGTGCGCCCGTTCGCCATGCCACCGGCATGGCTTACCCCTGTGGCGCCTGGCAGTTCGTTTTTCAACGAACTGCTAACTGATCGCCTGTTGCATGGCGGCCCTGACCCGATCATGGCAGCCTGCCGATAAGGGGGTCAGCGGCAGGCGTATGCCGGGCGGGATCAGCCCCATCTCATGGAGCGCCCACTTGACCGGAATCGGGTTGGATTCGATAAACAAATCACGGTGCAGCGCCATGAGCCGCTGGTTGAGCGCCTCCGCCTGCGCACGCTCGCCGCGCAGCGCGGCGGCGCACATGTCGCGCATGAGCCGGGGTGCGATATTGGCGGTTACCGAGATCACGCCCTTGCCGCCTTGCAGTATCACGTCCATGGCCGTGGCGTCGTCGCCCGCGTAAAGGTCTATTCTATCACCACAGCGCTCCAATATCTCGCGCGCGCGCGCGAGATTGCCCGTGGCCTCCTTGAGCCCCACGATATTGGAGACGGGGGCGAGGCGCGCCACGGTATCCGGCAGCAGGTCGCAGGCGGTGCGGCCGGGCACGTTGTACAGGATTTGCGGGATGGGCACGGCCTCGGCGATGGTCTTGAAATGCAGATACAAGCCCTCCTGGGTGGGCTTGTTGTAGTAAGGCGTGACCAGCAGGCAGGCATCGGCGCCGGAATGCAGCGCCGAGCGGGTGAGCTCGATGGCCTCGCTGGTGGCGTTGGCGCCGGTGCCCGCGATCACCGGCACGCGTCCGCGCGTGAACTCCACCGCCTGGCGGATCACCCGGCAATGTTCCTCCATGTCCAGCGTGGCGGACTCGCCGGTGGTGCCGACCGCGACGATGGCGTCGGTGCCGTTCTCGATGTGGAATTCGATGAGCCGGGACAGGCTCTCCGGGTCGAGCGACCCGTCCGCGCGCATGGGCGTGACCAGGGCCACCATACTGCCGTGAAACATGAAACGCAACTCCAGCTGCGGGGTGTGATAGAACAAGCATGGTACTTCGAGCCGCGGCGGATGACAAGGAGCGGGCTTGCCCCGCGCTCCCCGCTGGATAGGGGGGCTCTATTGGCTATTGGCGGGGAATCCACTAACATTGGAAGACAGTGTGTCAATCAATCAGGGGTAACTTATGGCGGTCTCCGGGATCAGGCCCAAGCTGAGCGGGCTGGCGCGCCGTCTGGTGCTGGATAACCTGCTTACCGAGCAGGCGGTGCTCACGGCCCATGAGGATGCGCTGAAAAACCGCACCTCGTTCGTCGCCCATCTGGTGGAGAAGAAACTGCTTGATGCAGCGGCCATCGCCAATGCGTCCGCACAGGAGTTCGGCCTGCCGCTGTTTGACCTCAACGCCCTGAATCTGGAACACGCCCCCGTTGCGCTGGTGGAAGAGAAGCTGATGCGCCAGCATCACGTGCTGCCCCTGCACAAACGCGGCAATCGTTTGTTTGTCGCCGTTTCCGACCTGACCAGTCTGCAGGCGCTGGACGAAATCAAGTTCCACACCGGCCTCAACACCGAGGCGATACTGGTTGAAGAGGACAAGCTTGCCAAGACCATCGAAAAGGCCCTGGAGGCGCACGCCAATCCCATGGAGGAGCTGGAGGGCGCCGACATGGACGCCCTGGAGCTGGAGGTCACGGCCGGTGATGAGTCAGTGCAGGAGGGGGCGGCGGAGATAGGCGCAGATGACGCGCCCATCGTCAAGTTTGTGCACAAGGTGTTGCTCGACGCCATCAACAAGGGCGCCTCGGACATCCATTTTGAACCGTATGAAAAGAAGTATCGCGTGCGCTACCGCATAGACGGCGAGCTGGGCGAGGTGGCCGCCCCGCCAGTGGCGCTGGCGCCGCGCATCGCCGCGCGCCTCAAGGTGATGTCGCGTCTGGATATTTCCGAGCGGCGCGTGCCGCAGGACGGGCGCATGAAGCTGAGGATATCGCAGAATCGCGCCATAGATTTTCGCGTCAGCACCTGCCCTACCCTGTTCGGCGAGAAGGTGGTGATGCGTATCCTGGATCCTTCCAGCGCCAGGCTCGGCATAGACGCCCTGGGTTACGAACCGGATCAGAAGCAGTTGTTCCTGGACGCCATCCACCGCCCCTACGGCATGGTGCTGGTCACCGGCCCGACCGGCAGCGGCAAAACGGTTTCCTTGTACACCGCGCTCAACATTCTGAACACGGATGACCGCAACATCTCCACCGCCGAAGACCCGGTGGAAATCAACCTGCCGGGCATCAACCAGGTGAACGTCAATCCCAGGGCGGGGCTCACCTTCGCCTCCGCGCTGCGCGCGTTTTTGCGCCAGGACCCGGACGTGGTCATGGTGGGCGAGATCCGCGACCTGGAGACCGCCGATATCGCCGTCAAGGCGGCGCAGACTGGCCACATGGTGCTGTCCACGTTGCACACCAACGATGCGCCCAGCACTCTCACGCGCCTCGCCAACATGGGGGTGCCGGCGTTCAACATCGCCTCGGCGGTGATTCTCATCATCGCACAACGCCTGGGGCGGCGCTTGTGCAGGCATTGCAAGAAGCCCGTGACCATGCCGCGTGAGGAGCTGCTCAAGGCCGGCTTCACGGTGGCGGACCTCAAGGATTTGGCGCTGTACGGTCCGGCCGGCTGCGATCTGTGCGTCAACGGTTACAAGGGGCGCGTGGGTATTTACCAGGTTATGCCCGTCAGTGAGGAGATCCAGCGCCTGATTCTGCAAGGTGCCAACGCCATGCAGATCGCCGAGCAGGCCAAACGTGAGGGCGTGGCCAATCTGCGCGAGTCCGGCTTGAAGAAGGTGAAGCAGGGCATCACCAGCCTGGAAGAAGTGTTCAACGTCACCAATGAGTGAGATTTTGAATCATGGCTGAGAAGGCGGCAAAAGCGTTGGAGACCTTTGTCTGGGAAGGCTCCAACAAGCAAGGCGCGCGCGTCAAGGGCGAAATCAAGGGTGCGAGCCCAGCCCTGGTCAAGGCCGACTTGCGCCGCCAGGGCATCAACCCGCTCAAGGTGGCGAAGAAACCCGCGCCGCTGTTCGGCGGACGGTCGAAGAAGAAGATTACCCCGAAAGACATCGCCGTGCTGAGCCGGCAGATGTCCACCATGATTTCAGCCGGCGTGCCGCTGGTGCAGGCGTTCGAGATCGTGGGGCGCGGTCATGAAAACCCGGCCATGCAGGAGCTCATACTCGCCGTCAAGGCCGACGTGGAGAGCGGCAGCTCCCTGGCCGAAGCTCTGGAAAAACATCCGCGCCAGTTCGACGAGCTATACTGCAACCTGGTGCGCGCCGGTGAGCAGGCCGGCATCCTGGAGAGCCTGATGAACAAGATCGCCACCTATAAGGAAAAAACCGAGGCGATCAAGGGCAAGATCAAAAAGGCGCTGTTTTATCCCACAGCGGTGTTGGTGGTGGCCTTCGTCATCACCGCCATCCTGCTTATCTTTGTGATTCCCCAGTTCGAGTCTCTGTTCAAAGGTTTCGGCGCCGATCTGCCCGCGCTGACCCAGATGGTGATTAATCTTTCCGCGATTTTCCAGAAGTGGTGGTGGCTGATCTTCGGCGCGCTCGGCGGCGGCGTTTACGCGCTCATCGAGGCGAGAAAACGCTCCAAGGCGGCGGCTCATTTCTTCGACCGCTTGTTGCTCAGGGTGCCGGTGATCGGCGTGATTCTGCACAAGGGCGCCATCGCGCGCTTCGCGCGCACCCTGTCCACCATGTTCGCGGCGGGCGTGCCGCTGGTGGAATCCATGGTCTCGGTGGCGGGCGCGTCCGGCAATATCGTCTATGCGGACGCCATCATGCGCATGCGCGACGAGGTCGCGACCGGCACGCAGATGAACGTGGCGATGCGCAACGCGCAACTGTTCCCCAACATGGTGGTGCAGATGGTGGCGATAGGCGAGGAGGCCGGCTCGCTCGACGCCATGCTGGGCAAGGTCGCCGACTTCTATGAGGAAGAAGTGGATAACATGGTGGACTCGCTTTCCAGCCTGCTGGAGCCGATGATCATGGCGATACTGGGCGTGATGGTGGGCGGACTGGTGGTCGCCATGTATCTGCCCATCTTCAAGATGGGGTCGGTGGTTTAAAGACAGACACAAGAGAAAAGAGGCAAGAGAAAAGATAGTTATCCCTAATAGTTAATGTTCAAACACTTTTCTCTTTTCTCTTGCCTCTTTCCTCTGCGTGTTCGTGATTGACATCCTGCGGGTGTCTCCCTGGCTGTTTGTCCTGTCCGCAGGCGTGCTGGGGCTGGCGGTGGGGAGTTTTCTGAACGTGGTCATTTACCGCCTGCCGCGCATGATGCAGCGCGACTGGCAGGCGCAGTGCCGGCAGCTGCTTGAGCTGCCGGCGAAAGTAAACCGGCATTTACCGAGTGAGCGCGCTGAACCGTTCAACCTCGTCGTTCCGCGTTCGCGCTGTCCGCACTGCGGCCACCGCATCACCGCGCTGGAAAACATTCCGCTGCTGAGCTACCTCGCGCTCAGGGGAAGGTGTTCCGCCTGCGGCGCGCGCATCTCACCGCGTTACCCGGCGGTCGAATTGCTGACCGCGCTGCTGTCCGCGGCGGTCGCCGCGCATTTCGGTTTGGGTTGGACTTTGCTCCCGGCGCTCATACTCACCTGGGCCTTGATCGCGCTCGCCTTCATTGACCTCGAACATCAACTGCTGCCCGACTCCATCACCCTGCCGCTGTTGTGGGGCGGGCTTTTACTCAGCCTCGCGGGTGTATTCGTGGACAGCCGGAGCGCGATCATCGGCGCCGCGGCGGGCTATCTTGCGCTGTGGACGGTGTACTGGCTGTTCAAGCTCGCCACCGGCAAGGAAGGCATGGGGCAGGGGGATTTCAAATTGCTTGCCATGCTGGGTGCCTGGCTCGGCTGGCAGGCGCTGCCGGTGGTGATACTGCTGTCTTCCCTGGTCGGCGCGGCGGTGGGCATCAGCATGGTGCTGTTTCTGGGGCGCGACAAGAATATCCCCATTCCGTTCGGCCCTTATCTCGCGGCGGCGGCCTGGCTGGCGCTGATCTGGGGGAAAGAGTTGACGGCCGCCTATTTACATCTGGCCGGATTGGCGTAACTGCCGTCCCTTCGACAAGCTCAAGACAGGTTTGGCATGCTTATAGTAGGATTGACGGGCGGCATCGGCGCCGGCAAGTCCACGGTAGTGGAGTTGTTCCAGGCGCATGGCGTGCCGGTGCTGGACGCCGACGTCATCGCCAGGGAATTGGTGCACAAGGGCAAGCCCGCGCTTACGCGCCTCACGGAAATGTTTGGGCGTGAAATACTGGATAATAACGGCGCGCTTAACCGCGCCAAGCTGCGCGCGCTGGTGTTCGGTGACGCGGCGCGGCGCAAGAAACTGGAAGCGCTGCTGCACCCCTTGATCCGCGAAGAGATGCAGGCGCGCCTCAAACGGCTCAAGGCGCCCTACTGCATCGTATGCATACCTCTGCTGGTCGAGACCGGACAGACAGCCGTGGTGCAGCGCGTACTGGTGGTGGACGCGCCCGATGAGTTGCGCCACCAGCGCGTCATGGCGCGCGACGGGTTGAGCGCGGCGGAGTTCAACGCTATCCTCGCCGCCCAGGCAAGCCGTGAGCAGCGGCTGGCCGCGGCGGACGACGTGATCGTCAACGACGGCGGGCGCGATAAGCTCAAGCAGCGGGTGGACGAGCTGCACCGCCACTATTTACAACTGGCGTCCGCCGTCTCCGCTTCCGGAAAAGGATAATGACAACAGCCGTGAAATATTTAAAGGATATTTGAGTGGGCGGGCAAATCATTTATGAACAGCCGCTGAGCGAGCGAATACGCGCCTTTCTGCGTCTGGAGTCGTTGTTTATTCAGGCCGGCCACACCTTGGGCGGCGCCAGCCCCTGGGATAGCCGCGCCACCCTATCCACGCTGTTTGAAATTCTCAACGTCATGGGCCGCGCCGATCTCAAGGGAGAGTTGTTGAAAGAGCTGGAACGGCACGGCGCCACGCTCACCCGTCTGGAACAAGTGCCGGAGGTGGACCAACAGCGGCTTAATCAGATTCTCGATCAACTGGACGCGCAAGTAGACCGCCTGCACGCCGTCGAGGGCCAGCTGGGTCAGGCATTGCGCCAGCATGAATTCATCAACAGTATCCGGCAGCGCGCCAGCATTCCCGGCGGCACCTGCGATTTTGATCTGCCCGCCTATCATTTCTGGCTGGAGCGTCCGGCGCTGGAACGGCTGCGTGATTTGCAAGAGTGGTTGAATACCCTGGAGCCGGTGCAAAGCGCCGTGGCCTTGATATTGAAGCTGATCCGCGACAGCGCCATGCCGAGCCGGGAGTGCGCGCAAGCCGGTTTCCTGCAAAAATCGCTGGACCCGGATCTTCCCTGTCAACTGGTGCGCGTCGCCGTGCCGTCCAGCCTGCCCTGCTATGCCGAAATCAGCGGCGGCAAGCACCGCATCACGGTGCGTTTCATGGAGTACGTCAAAGACGGCCGCGCCGTCCAGGCCGCGCAAGACATCGAGTTTGCCTTGTACTGTTGTCTGATATGAAAAAACTGTCCTGTCCCGTCTGCGGCAAGCCGGTGCAGTGGTCGGAGCGCTATCCCAGCCGCCCGTTTTGCAGCGAGCGTTGCAAGCTGATTGATCTCGGCGCCTGGGCGGGAGAGTCCTATCGCATTCCGGCGCAGTTCCCGGAAAAACAGCCGGATGAAGAAGAGTGACACGGCCGCAGAAGAATCATGCGCGCGCCGTGTTCTCACGCAGTATCCGTGCGACCGCTTCCTCCGGATGCGGCGCGCTCCATATCGCGCTCACCACGGCGATGCCTTGCGCGCCGTTATGAAAAGCGAGGGGCAAATGCTCCGCTTGCATTCCCCCCAGGGCGTATACCGGCAGCGAGGCGAGTTCGGTCAAACGGCGCAGTCCTTGCCAGCCGAGCGCTGCGGCGCCGGGATGGGTGGACGTGGCCAGCACCGGGGCCACGATCGCGAAATCCGCCTGGATGCGCATTGCATGCGCAAGCTCCGCTTCGTTATGGCACGAAGCCGCGACCCAATGCCGGTCATCGAGCGGACGCCGCTTGAGTTCAAGCAGGCGCGCGCTGCCAAGGTGCACGCCGTGCGCGCCGGTTTCCTCCACTAATCGGGGCGCGGCGTTGAGCAAAAGCCGCGCGCCGTAAGGCGCGCATAACTCAAGCGCCCGTTCAGCCAGGGTGCGGTAACGTTTTTCGTCCAGGGTTTTGGCGCGCAGTTGTATCAGATGCGCGCCGCCCTGCAGACAGCGCTTCAGCTTGTCCCAGAAGGCCTCGTCAGTCCGGCCCGGCTCCGGCTCACCGGTAACAAGATAGAGCGCTGGCAGCCGCACCGCGTTCAGGATGGGCAGGTTGGCAGTGGGATACTCCCGCTGGGCCAGCTTGTCTTGCGCCACCCATTCGATGCGCTGACCTTCCTTGGCGTGCGGTTCGCCGTGATACGCATCCACACGCCACACGTCGAGCAGCACCGGTTTGTCCGGATAATGGTGCGGAATGCGGATCAGGGGGCGCGCGCACGTGATGGTGATGCCCAGCTCCTCATGCAATTCGCGCTTGAGCGCCTGCAGCGCGTGTTCGCCGCTTTCTACCTTGCCGCCGGGAAACTCCCACAGCCCGCCTTGATGTTTATGGACGGGGCGCAATGCAAGCAGCACCTCGCCGCGCTGATTAAAAATGACCGCCGCCGCGACGTGTTGATAATTTACAGTCACATTTCAGGTTCTGTATTCCGCGTTGATGCGCACATACTCATAGGAAAAATCGCAGGTCCACACCGTGGCGTGATGCGCGCCGCGCTGCAAGTCCACGCGCACGGCGATTTCCGCGCGGCGCATGATTTCCCTGCCTTGCTCCTCGGTGTAGTCCGGCGCGCGCGCGCCGTTTTTTACTATGCACGTCTCGCCCAGATGGAGGGTGAGCCGTTCCAGGTCAAGATCGCCGATGCCGGCCCGGCCCACGGCGGCAAGAATACGGCCCCAGTTGGGGTCGGAGGCGAAGAACGCGGTTTTCACCAGCGGCGAGTGTGCGATGGCGTAAGCCACGCGGGCGCATTCCTCCTCGCTTGCGCCGCCGCCGACCTCGATGATGATGAATTTGGTGGCGCCCTCGCCGTCGCGCACGATGGCCTGCGCCAGCTCCACGCAGATTTCGGTGACGGCGCTGAGCAGCGTTTGATAAACCGCGCTCGCGCTGTCCGTGACGGGCGGCAGCGTGCTGTGGCCGGTGGCGATCAGCACGCAGGCGTCGTTGGTCGAGGTATCGCCGTCCACCGTGATGCGGTTGAACGACACCCGCACGGCATCGTGCAGACAGCGCTGCAACAGCGGTGGTGCAATAGCCGCATCGGTGGCGACAAAGCCGAGCATGGTCGCCATGTCGGGGCGGATCATGCCGGAACCCTTGGCGATGCCGGTGAGGGTGATGGTGTGGCCCCGGATGTCAATTTTGCGCGAGATCCCTTTGGGCGCGGTGTCGGTGGTCATGATGCCGTGCGCGGCGTCTTCCCAGCCTGTAGCGCTCAGGCAGGCGTAAGCCCCAGGCAGCCCCTGTACGATTTTCTCCACCGGCAAAGGTTCGCCGATCACGCCGGTGGAGAAGGGCAGCACCTCGTTTGGCTCGCAGCCCGCGAGCTTCGCCAGCGACGCGCAGCACGTCTCGGCGTCGCGCAAGCCTTGCGCGCCGGTACCGGCATTGGCGTTGCCGGTGTTGATCAGCAGGTAACGCGGGACGGCGTGTGCGACATGTTTGCGCGCCAGAACCACCGGCGCGGCGCAAAAGGCGTTTTGCGTGAATACCGCGGCGCAGCTTGCATCCGCGCTGATTTCCACGAGCACCAGGTCACGCCGCCCGGGCTTTTTGATTCCAGCGCACGCGGCGCCCAGACGCACGCCCGGCACCGGATGCAATGTGGACAACGGCTTGAGACCCACCGGCACCGTGAACGCCTCAAGTCAACTGCCCGTGACAGTGTTTGTATTTTTTTCCCGAACCGCATGGGCAGGGCTCGTTGCGTCCGATCTTGCGCTCGCCGCGCACGAACGGTGCCGCGCGCTCTTGCGCCGGCGCCGGCGGCGCGGCGGGTTCAGGCGTAGCTTGGGCAAATGCAGACGCCTCGGCGTGCTGGAATTGCAATGCGGCGGCCTGGCGCTGTTGCCCGGCTTGCAGTTGCTGCTCGGTGACAACCTCCCCCCGACACAACAGGCGCAGCACCTCGCGCTTGACGCGTTCCAGCATCCGCGCGAATAGTTCAAACCCCTCGCGCTTGAATTCCTGTTTGGGGTTTTTCTGCGCGTAGCCGCGCAGGTGGATGCCCTGGCGCAGGTAGTCCATTGCGGCCAGATGCTCCTTCCAGTGCGCATCCAGCACCTCCAGCATGATGGCCTTCTCGATGCGGCGCATGGTCTCGGCGCCGAAGCGCGCCTCCTTGGCCTTGAGCCATTGCTCCGCCTCGTGCTGGATGCGCCGCTGCAGGGTTTCCTCGTGCAGCGAGGCGTCGTCCTTGAGCCACTGCCGGATCGGGAGGCGCAGTCCGAAATCGCGCTCCAGCGCCTGTTCCAGGCCCGCCGCGTCCCACTGCTCCTCCAGGCTGTCCTTCGGTATATGGGCGTTGAAGGTTTGCGCGATCACGTCCCGGCGGATGGCGGCGATGGTCTCGGACACATCCTCGGTGTCCATGATCTCGTTGCGCTGCTGGTAGATCACCTTGCGCTGATCGTTGGCTACGTCGTCGTATTCCAGCAGTTGTTTGCGGATGTCGAAGTTGCGCCCCTCCACCTTGCGCTGCGCGTTTTCAATCGCCTTGGTGACCCACGGGTGCTCGATCGCCTCGCCTGGCCGCATGCCGAGCTTTTGCATCAGGGCCGCGACCCGTTCCGAGGCGAAGATGCGCATCAGGTTGTCTTGCAGCGAGAGGTAAAACCGGCTCGAACCGGGATCGCCCTGGCGCCCGGAGCGTCCGCGCAACTGGTTGTCTATGCGGCGCGACTCGTGGCGCTCGGTGCCGATCACGTGCAAGCCGCCGCTCCGGATGACCTGGTCATGCGCCTCTTGCCATTCCGCGCGCAGACGCGCGAGGGCGGCATCGGGACTGCCCAGCGCCGTGATGGCGGCGTCGAGATTGCCGCCCAGCACGATGTCGGTGCCGCGTCCGGCCATGTTGGTGGCGATGGTGACCGCGCCGGGTTGGCCAGCTTGGGCCACGATCTCGGCCTCTTTTTCGTGAAACTTGGCGTTCAGCACCTGATGCGGGATGGCCTCCTTTTGCAGCAGCTTCGACAGGTGCTCGGAAATCTCGATGGACACCGTGCCCACCAGCACCGGCTGCCGCCGGGCGCGGCAGTCCCTGATGTCGGCGATGATGGCGTTGAACTTGTCCTCGGCGTTGAGATACACCAAGTCGCCGTGATCCCGGCGGATCATCGGCTTGTGGGTGGGAATCACCACCACCTCCAGGCCGTAAATCTGCTGGAACTCGAACGCCTCGGTATCGGCGGTGCCGGTCATGCCGGCGCGTTTGTCATAGAGCCGGAAATAATTCTGGAAGGTGATCGAGGCCAAGGTCTGGTTTTCGTTCTGGATCGGCACGCCTTCCTTGGCCTCCACCGCCTGATGCAGGCCCTCCGACCAGCGCCGTCCGGGCAGGGTGCGCCCGGTGAATTCATCCACGATGATGATCTGGTTGTCGCGCACGATGTAATCCACGTTGCGCTGATACAGCGCGTGCGCGCGCAACGCCGCGTCCAGATGATGCATGAGCACGATGTTGGCCGGATCATACAGGCTTTCGCCTTCGTGCAGCAGGCCGGCCTCGGTGAGCAGCTCTTCCACGCGCTGATGGCCTTGCTCGGAGAGCAGCGCCTGTTTGGCCTTTTCGTCCACGTAATAATCGCCCGGCGCGTCTTCGCGTTCCTGGCGCGTGAGGCGCGGCACCAGCACGTTGATTTTCTGATACAGCTCGGAAGTGTCCTCGGTGGGGCCGGAGATGATGAGCGGGGTGCGCGCCTCGTCTATCAGGATCGAGTCCACCTCATCTATGATGGCGAAGTTCAAGCCGCGTTGCACGCGCTGATGGCTGCTGAAGGCCATATTGTCGCGCAGATAGTCAAAGCCGAATTCATTGTTGGTGCCGTAGCAGATGTCCGCTGCGTAGGCCGCGCGTTTTTGCTCCGCGCTCATGCCCGGCGCCACCACGCCCACGGTGAGCCCCAGAAATTCGTAGATCCCGCCCATCCAGCGCGCGTCGCGCCGCGCCAGGTAATCGTTCACCGTCACCACGTGCACGCCCTTGCCCGGCAGGGCGTTGAGATAGGCGGCGAGCGTGGCCACCAGGGTCTTGCCCTCGCCGGTGCGCATCTCCGCGATCTTGCCCTGATGCAGCACGATGCCGCCGATGAGCTGCACGTCGAAGTGGCGCATTTGCAGCACGCGCTTGCCCGCCTCGCGCACCACGGCAAAGGCTTCAGGCAGCAGGTCATCGAGGCTTGCGCCTTGCGTGAGGCGTTGGCGGAACTCGGCGGTTTTCGCCGCCAGCGCGCCGTCAGACAAGCCGCTGACGGCGGGTTCCAGCGCGTTGATGGCGGCGACGGTTCTGGATAAACGCTTGAGCAGCCGTTCGTTGCGGCTGCCGAAAATCTTGTTGAGCAAGGTCATTGCCATTTATATGATAACGGATGGTGCGGATTTAAAGACGCGGGGCGTGATGAGTTATAGAAGCAATGCTGTTACAGGGCGCGGTACGCCGTGAGTTTACCACGTTCCTTGAAAGAGGTGCTGAGCGGGGCGCCGGGTTTGGCCGGGCTGCTGACTCAGGCGCGCCGTGTGGAGCAGTACGATGAGATCGCGCGCCGCTTGATAGAGGAGCCGCTTAAGCAGCACTGCCGCGTGGCCGCGCTGCGCGGCGAGACCCTGGTGCTGCTCACGGATTCGCCGGTGTGGGCGGCGCGTTTGCGTTTTGAAGCGCCCGCGCTGCTCAAGCGGCTGGCTTTAATACCCGCATTCCGCGGGGTCAGGGAGATAAAGGTAAAGGTGGGTGCGCGCCGGTTTGACGGCTGTTAAGAAGCAGCGGTGACCGGCCGGATATAGGAAATCGGCGCTTCGGCGGGATTCTTGAAGGTCACCGTCTCCCAGGCGGTTTGATCGGCCATCAGGGCGCGCAACAGCTTGTTGTTCAACTGGTGGCCTGACTTGTGGCCGCTGAATGCGCCGATCAGGCTGTGTCCGAGCAGGTACAGATCGCCGATGGCGTCCAGTATCTTGTGGCGCACGAATTCGTCTTCATAGCGCAGGCCGTCTTCATTCAGGATGCGGTAGTCGTCCATTACGATGGCGTTGTCCATGCTGCCGCCCAGGGCGAGGCCCTGGCTCTGCAACAGCTCCACCTCGCGCATGAAGCCGAAGGTGCGCGCGCGGCTGACCTCCTTCACGAAGGAGGTGGTGGAAAAGTCCACGGTGCAGGCGCGACAGCGGCCGCGAAACACGGGGTGGTCGAAGGCGATGCTGAAGGAGACCTTGAAGCCTTCATAAGGCTCAAAACTTGCGCGCTTGTCGCCGTCTTCTACCTCGATTCGGCGTTTGATGCGGATGAAGCGCTTGGCCGCGTTCTGCTCTTCAATGCCGGCGGACTGAATCAGGAACACGAACGGCCCCGCGCTGCCGTCCATGATCGGCACCTCGGCGGCGCTCAAGTCTATATAGGCGTTGTCCACGCCCAAGCCCGCGAGCGCGGAGAGCAGGTGCTCCACGGTGGAGATGCGCGCCTCGTTTTTTACCAGGGTGGTGGACAGGCGCGTGTCGCCCACGTTTTCCGGGCGCGCGGCGATGTCCAGCGGCTCAGGCAGATCAACGCGGCGGAACACAATACCGGTGTCCGCCGCCGCGGGGCGCAGGGTGAGATAAACCTTTTCTCCGGTGTGCAGGCCGACGCCGGTGGCCCTGATGACGTTACGCAGCGTGCGTTGTTTTATCATTCTTGTCCTTGCCCCCCGCTCCATAGTCCTATGGATGGCCTTGTGCGAACTTTACGCCAAGTAGCATAGCACGGTCAAGCCCTCCTGGTCTCGTTTTTTTCGGCCAAGTCCATGATTTCTTTAATGATGAAGCTTCTGGGGGGGCGGCGGGTCTGCTTTAATCCGCCTGGCGGCGCAAAAAGGCCGGGATGTCCAGGTATTCCAGGCTGCCCTCCGGGGCGCCGTTGGCCGCCTGGCGCATCACGGTGGGGCGTTCCAGTTGCCCATAGTCCACCGCTGCGGAGAGGGTCTTGGGCACCACCAGCTTCATTTGCCGTTCCTCGCGCGCCTGCGCCCCCAGACCGGTGGCGACCACGGTGACACGCAGCTCGTCGGCGAGATCGGGGTCGAGCACGGTGCCGACCACCACGGTGGCGTTGTCGGAGGCGAGGTCCTTGACCGTGGTGCCCACTTCCTCGAACTCGCCGATGGACATGTTGAGCCCGGCGGTGACGTTGACCAGGATGCCGCGCGCGCCCGCGAGGCTGATATTTTCCAGCAAGGGGCTGGCGATGGCGGCCTCAGCCGCCTTGCGCGCGCGATTCTCGCCCGAGGCGGCGCCGGTGCCCATCATGGCCATGCCCATCTCGGACATCACGGTGCGCACGTCGGCGAAGTCCACGTTGATGAGGCCGGGACGGGTGATGAGGTCGGCGATGCCCTGCACTGCGCCGAGCAGCACGTTGTTCGCGGCCTTGAACGCTTCCAGCAGGCTTATGTTCTTGCCCAGCACGGTGAGCAGCTTTTCATTGGGGATGGTGATGAGCGAGTCCACGTGCTGCGCCAGCTCCTTCATACCCGCCTCGGCGACGTTCATGCGCTTGTCGCCTTCAAAGGGGAAGGGCTTGGTGATCACCGCGACGGTGAGGATGCCCATCTCTTTGGCAATCTGCGCCACCACCGGCGCGGCGCCGGTGCCGGTGCCGCCGCCCATGCCGGCGGTGATGAACAGCATGTCCGCGCCCGCGATCACTTCCTGGATGCGGTCGCGGTCTTCCAACGCCGCCTGACGCCCCACTTCGGGGTTGGCGCCCGCGCCCAGGCCCTTGGTGATCTCGGCGCCGAGTTGCAGGATGGTGCGCGCCGAGGTGTTGCGCAGCGCCTGCGCGTCGGTGTTGGCGCAGATGAAATCCACGCCCTCGATGTTGGCTGAGAGCATGTGCTTGACCGCGTTGCCGCCGCCGCCGCCGACGCCGATCACCTTGATGACGGCGTTTTGGGTAAAGGTGTCTAACAGTTCGAACATGTGATGATCTCCTCTTTAATTTTAAAATTAAAAATTCCCCTGAAACCAGCTCTTCATGCGTCCCCACACGCCCTTGACGCTCACGCCGCGTCCATAGGCGGGGCGCGCATGGCGGTGTTTTTGTCCGTACAACAGCAAGCCCACGCCGGTGGCGTAGATCGGATTGCGCACCACGTCGGCGAGACCGCTGACGTGTTGCGGCAGCCCAAGCCGCACCGGCATGTGAAAGATTTCCTCGGCCAGATCAATGATGCCCTCGATTTTTGCTGTGCCGCCGGTGAGCACCATGCCCGCCGCGACCAGGTCCTCGAAGCCGCTGCGCCGGAGTTCGGTCTGCACCAGCGTGAGCAGTTCCTCCAGGCGCGGTTCCACCACTTCGGCCAGGGTCTGGCGCGCCAGGCGGCGCGCCGGGCGGTCGCCCACGCTCGGCACCTCGATGGATTCATCGGCCTGCGCGAGCTGGGTGAGGGCGCAGGCGTATTTGATCTTGATCTCGTCGGCGTACTGGGTGGGTGTACGCAGCGCGACCGCGATGTCATTGGTGACCTGGTCGCCCGCGATGGGGATGACCGCGGTGTGGCGGATGGCGCCGCCGGTGAACACCGCGATGTCGGTGGTGCCGCCGCCGATGTCCACCAGGCACACCCCCAAATCCTTTTCATCCTCGGTAAGCACGGCGTAGCTGGAGGCGAGCTGCTCCAGTATGATCTCGTCCACCTCCAGGCCGCAGCGGCGCACGCACTTGACGATGTTTTGCGCCGCGCTCACCGCGCCGGTGACGAGGTGTACCTTGGCCTCCAGGCGCACGCCGGACATGCCGATCGGGTCGCGGATGCCTTCCTGGTTGTCTATGATGAATTCCTGCGGCAGCACGTGCAGGATTTTCTGGTCGGCGGGAATGGCCACCGCGCGCGCCGCGTCCACCACCCGCTCCATGTCGCCGGCGGTGACCTCCTTGGTGCTGATGGCGACGATGCCGTGCGAGTTGAGGCTCTTGATGTGTGAGCCGGCGATGCCGGTGTACACCGAGTGGATCTGGCAGCCGGCCATCAACTCCGCTTCTTCCACCGCCCGCTGGATGGACTGCACGGTGGACTCGATGTTGACCACCACGCCCTTTTTCAGTCCACGCGAGCGGTGCGAGCCGATGCCGATGATTTCGAGCCGGCCCTCCTCGGTGATTTCGCCCACGATGGCGGCCACCTTGGAGGTGCCGATGTCGAGACCGACGATCAGGTTTTTTTCCGTTTTCTTGGACATCCTGGTTTTCCCCGTCAGTTGCTTCATTCCGTCGCCCAGCGCACGGCCAGCCCATTGCTGTAGCGCAAATCCGCGCGCTGCATCGCGCCGCGCCCTGCGAGCAGCGGGTACATGCGCGTAAAGCGCGTGACGCGCGCGTAAATTTCATCGCGCCCCAGAATCAGCTCCGTGCCGTTGTCAAGCGCGGCGCTCAAGGCGCGCCGCTCGTCCAGGGTGAGCCGCGTCACCTCCAATTTGAGCGGGGCCAGCATCTTCTGCACCGCGCGCAGGTGGCCGAGCAACAAACGTTCGCTGCCGGGAGGCCCTGTAAGCTCCGCCAGCGCGGGCAGGCTCGCCTGATCGGGATAAAACGCCACGCCGTCTTCGTTGAGCAGGCCGCGCGTATTCCAGATCGCGGCGGCGCGCTGTTCGGTGACGGAGACGCGCAGGCCGTCCGGCCACACGCGCCGCACGGTGACGTGGTGCACCCAGGGCAGGGCAAGCGCTGCGCGCTGGATCGCGCCCATGTCCACGCTGAACAGGTCGCCGCTCGCCGCCTCGGCGATGGCCTGCTGCAACTCGTCGCGCGTGACGCGCGCGAACTCGCCCTCGATACGCACCGAGCGGATGGGCAGGGCGCCGGGGCGGGTGAGCAGCCATGCGCCCGTGGCAAGCGATGCCGCGAGCAGAACGGAGAACACGAGCCGCAGCGCGCGCCGGGTTGAGGCGCCGGTAACCGGAGTGACGGGGCGCGCGGCGGATATGCGCAAAGGCGGCGCCGCGCCGCGCCCCGGGAGGGCTGGCGTGAAGATCGGCGCATGCTCCGCGTTGCGGCGCAGGCGCTGCATACGGTCAGCCATGACCGGCCTCCCGCGCAGTAAAGGGGGCGGCGCGCAGACTGGTGAGCAGGATGCGCCACACCAGGTCGTCAAAGCTGATTCCGGCGGCGCGCGCCGCCATCGGCACCAGGCTGTGGCCGGTCATGCCGGGCACGGTGTTGGCTTCCAGCAGCCACGGCTTGCCTTGCACGTCGCACAGGATATCCACCCGACCCCAGCCGCTGCAGCCGAGCGCGCGGAAGGCGTCGAGCGCGAGCTGCTGCAACTCCCGCTCGCGTTTCTGTTCCAAGCCGCAGGGACAGAAATAGCGCGTGTCATCGGCAATGTATTTGGCCTGGTAGTCGTACAAACCGTCCGCGGCCTCGATGCGGATCAGCGGCAGCGCCTCCTCGCCCAGTATCGAGACGGTGTATTCCGGGCCCGCGATGCAGCGCTCGGCGATGACGTCGGCGTCGTAACGGCGCGCCGATTCCCAGGCGCCGTGCAGTTGTCCGGCTTGAGTGACCTTGGTGAGACCGATGGTGGAGCCTTCGTGCACCGGCTTCACGATCAGCGGCAGGCCGAGTTTTTTCACTACCGCGGGGAAGTCGCTGTACTCGTCGAGCAACGCGAACTCCGGCGTGGACAGGTTCAGCGCCTGCCACACGTATTTACTGCGCACCTTGTCCATGGCCAGCGCCGAACCCGCCACGCCGCTGCCGGTGTAGGGCAGGCCGAGCAGTTCCAGCGCGCCTTGCAGCACGCCGTCTTCGCCGCCGCGCCCGTGCTGGGCGATGAACACGCGGTCGAATTTTCCCTGTTGCAGCGCGCGCAGCAGCTCTGAGCCTGCGGCGTCCAGCGCATGCGCGTCCACGCCCTTGTTGAGTAAGGCCTCAAGCACGGCGTGCCCGCTCTTCAGCGACACCTCGCGCTCGGCCGAACGGCCGCCCATGACCACCGCCACCTTGCCGAAGACGCGCGCGTCCATCACGGCTCCCCCACGATGTGTACTTCGCGCATCAGGCGCACGCCGTGCTGCTGCTCCACGGCGCGCGCGACTTTTTCCATCAGCGCCTCGATGTCGGCGGCGCGTGCGCCGCCGGCGTTGACGATGAAGTTGGCGTGTTTTTCCGACACGCAGGCTGCGCCGATGCGCGCGCCTTTGAGTCCGCATGCCTCGATCAGGCGCGCGGCGAAATCGCCCGGCGGATTGCGGAACACCGAGCCCGCATTGGGCAGTTGCGTGGGCTGGGTCTGGTTGCGTTTTTCCAGCAGTTGCTTGATGTACTGCTGCGAGGCCGCGCCGTCGCCGGCCGGCAGTTTGAGATGACCGGCGACAAACCATTCTTCGGACACGCCTAGCGCGCGCACGCTGCGGTAGGCGATTTGATATTCCACGTGAGTACGCGTGTGCCGCATCCCGTTCCGGTCCAGCGTCTCGACGCGCGTGACGACATTCCAGGTTTCGCCGCCGAACGCGCCCGCGTTCATGGCCAGCGCCCCGCCCATGGTGCCGGGAATGCCGGCCAGAAATTCCGCGCCGGTGAGATGGTGTTGCGCCGCGAAACGCGCCACCCTGGCGCAGGGCACGCCCGCCTCGGCGCGTATCACCCCGGGCTCGATCAGCCCCAGCTTTTGCAGCGCGGGATGGGTGGCGATCACCGTGCCGCGAAAGCCGCCGTCGCGCACCAGCAGGTTGCTGCCGAGGCCCAGCCACAGCAGCGGTTCGTCCGGCGGCAATTGGCGCAGGAACAGCATCAGATCATCCAGATCGGCGGGTTCAAAAAAATGCTGCGCGGGACCGCCCACACGCCAGGTGGTGTGGCGGGCCATCGGTTCCTCATGGCGCAACTTCCCGCGCAGCTTAGCCGCCGTCTTGGAAGTCAAGGAACCCTCTCCCCAGCCCTCTCCCGCGAAAGCGGGAGAGGGGGATGATGAAAATCTCTTATAAGATTGGCGTACCGCATTCATGCCTTGCCCCGGCCGCGCAGTGGCGTCACTGAATTTTGAGCCAGGCGCTCGCGCAGGGCGGGCGCGACGGCGCCGATGTCGCCCGCGCCCAGCGTGAGCAGCACGTCGCCGTCGCGCAGCAGGGCGGGCAGGGCGTCGAACAATTCCACGCTGTGTTCAACGAACACCGGATCAATCCTGCCGCGGACGCGGATGGCGCGCGCCAGCGCGCGCCCGTCGGCGCCGCTGACTGGCGCCTCGCCCGCGGGGTACACCTCGGTGAGCAGCAACAGGTCGGCGCTCTCGCTCAACACGCGCGTGAAGTCCTCGAACAAATCGCGCGTGCGCGTGTAGCGGTGCGGCTGAAACGCGATGACCAGCCGCCGCCCCGGCCAGCCGGCGCGGATCGCCTGCACGCTGGCCGCGATCTCGCGCGGGTGATGGCCGTAGTCGTCTATCAGCAGCACGCGCCCGGCGGCGGTGGCGAGCTCGCCGTACACCTGCAGGCGGCGGCCGATGCCGAGAAAATTGCTCAAGCCGTGCTGGATGGCGGCGTCACTCACGCCCGCTTCCTGCGCCACGGCGATGGCGGCGAGCGCGTTCTGCACGTTGTGCCGCCCCGGCAGGTTGAGCGTGACGGCGAGCGGCGAGCGGCCGCGCCGCACCAGTTTGAATTCGCTGCGCGCGCCTTGCTGGCGGATGTCCTCGGCGCGCATGTCGGCCTCCGCGCTCAGGCCGTACGTCAACACCGGGCGCGTCACCTGCGGCAGGATGTCGCGCACCACCGGGTCGTCCAGGCACAACACCGCCAGGCCGTAAAACGGCAGGTGATGCAGGAACTCGATAAAGGTCCGGCGCAGCGTGTGGAAGTCGCCGCCGTAGGTTTCCAGATGGTCGGCGTCTATGTTGGTGACCACCGCGATCATGGGTTGCAGATACAGAAACGAGGCGTCGCTCTCGTCGGCCTCGGCCACCAGATACTTTCCGCCGCCCAGGCGCGCGTGCGCGCCTGCGCTGTTGAGCTTGCCGCCGATGACGAAGGTGGGGTCGAGCCCGCCCTCGGCGAGCAGGCTGGCCGTCAAGCTGGTGGTGGTGGTCTTGCCGTGCGTGCCGGCGATGGCGATGCCGTGGCGAAAACGCATCAGCTCGGCCAGCATCTCGGCGCGCGGCACGATGGGGAGGCGGCGCGCGCGCGCCTCGCTGACCTCGACGTTGTCGCCCTGGACGGCGCTGGAGATGACGACCACGTCGCAGCCGGAGACCTGCGCGGCGTCGTGGCCGATGTAGACGGTCGCGCCCATTTCGCGCAAGCGGCGCGTCATGGCGTTGTCGTGCAGGTCGGAGCCGGATACCTGATAGCCGAGGTTGCACAACACCTCGGCGATGCCGCCCATGCCCGCGCCGCCGATGCCGACGAAATGGATGCGGCGCATGCGCTCCATGCCGGTGCAGGTCTGCTCAGCCATGCGCGGCCTCCAGGCACAGTGCGGCGATGCGCTGCGCGGCGCCGGTGACGGCGCGCGCGCGCGCCGCCTCGGCCAGGACGAGCAGTTTGCCGCGCGCGCGGGCAAATTCCAGCAGCAGGGTTTTCAAACGCTCTTTATTGAACTCGCTTTGCGGCAGCAGCAGCGCGGCGCGCTGATTGCTCAGATAACGCGCGTTGGCGGTTTGATGATCGTCCACCGCGTAGGGATAGGGTACCAGTATCGCCGCCATGCCCGCCGCGGCGAGCTCAGCGACAGTGAGCGCGCCGGCGCGGCACAACACCAGATCGGCCCAGGCGTAAGCCTCGGCCATGTCGTCAATAAACGGCGCCACGCGCGCCTCGACGCCCGCCGCGCGATAATTCCGTTGCGCCGCATCGAGGTGGCGCTTGCCGCACTGATGCCGGACTTCGGGCCGCTCCGCGGCGGGCAGGGCGGTGAGCGCCTGCGGCACGATTTCGTTGAACACCTGCGCCCCCAGGCTGCCGCCGATCACCAGCAGGCGCAGCGGACCGCTGCGCCCGGCCAGGCGCTGCACGGGTTCGGCGACGGCGCTGATGGCCGCGCGCACCGGATTGCCGGTGTGAACGGGGCGGTGTTTAGCGGGCAGGCTGCCCGGAAACGCCTCCAGCACTTTATCGGCCAGCGGCGCGAGCAAACGATTGGTGAGCCCGGCGACGGCGTTCTGTTCGTGGATCAACAGCGGCTTGTCCAGCAGCCAGGCGCAAAATCCCGCCGGGCCGGTGACAAAGCCGCCCATGCCGAGCACCGCCATGGGGCGCAAACGCATGAGAGCGCCGAGCGATTGCAGAAAGGCCAGCGCCAGCTTGTACGGGGCAAGCAACCAGCTCAGCACACCCTTGCCGCGCAGGCCGGAGATGGAAATGAACGACAGCGCAAAGCCAGCGCGCGGCACGATTTCGGCCTCAAGCCCGGACCGGGTGCCGAGCCACAGCACCTCAGCGCCGCGGGCGCGCAATTCCTCGGCCACCGCCAGCGCCGGAAACACGTGCCCGCCGGTGCCGCCCGCCAGAATTAATACTCTCATTTGCATACCTCAGTGATGCCGTCCCTGGCGTGGCTTAGCCGTTTTTGGAAACCCCAGCCCGGCCATCCATGGCCGGTCGCTCGTTGCTTCGCAACTCGCCCATGCCACATGCTCCGTTCTCTGCCTGTGCGCGCCCGCGATGCCGAGCAGCCCCAGCTCATGGCCGATGCGCAGCAGCAAGGCGATGGCGACGCAGCTCACCACCAGGCTGCTGCCGCCGTAGCTCATGAGCGGCAGCGTGAGCCCCTTGGTGGGCAGCAGCCCCATGTTCACGCCCATGCTGATGAACGCCTGTAGCCCCAGCCACAAGCCGATGCCGTGCGCCAGGTGCATGGCGAAGAGTTGGCCGCGCTGTGCGGCGGTGGCGGCCAAGGCAAAGGCGCGCCACACGATCACGCCGTAGAGCGCGATGACGCTCAGCGTACCCACGAGGCCCAGCTCCTCGGCCAGCACGGCGAACAGAAAGTCGGTGTGCGCCTCCGGCAGATAAAACAATTTCTGCACGCTCGCGCCCAGGCCCACCCCCAGCCACTCGCCGCGCCCGAAGGCGATCAACGCCTGGGTGAGCTGGAAGCCGCTGTTGAACGGATCGGCCCAGGGATTGAGAAACGAGGTGAGGCGCTCCAGACGATAAGGCGAGGCGAGCGCGAGCGCGCCGAGCAGCAGCAGGGCAAGCACCAACAGCAAGCCGAACTGCCACAGCCTGGCGCCGCCCAGATACACCATGCCGAGCACGGTGGCGCCCAGCACCACGGCGGCGCCGAAATCCGGTTCGGCGAGCAGCAGAGCGCCGAGCAGCGCGACCAGCGCCATAGGTTTGAGGAATCCGGCGCTCACGCACACCTCGGCGCCGTGCCGCACCAGATAGCCGGCGAGATACACCACCATGAACAGTTTGGCGGGTTCGGAGGGCTGCAGATTGAGCGGGCCCAGCGCCAGCCAGCGCATGCTGCCGTTCACCTCTTTGCCTATCCCCGGCAGCAGCACCAGGGTGAGCAGCAGGAAACTGAGCAGCAGCAGCGCCGGCCCGGCCTTCTCCCAATACACCAGGCGCGTGCGCAACACGCCCCAGGCCAGTAAGCCGGCGCCCGCGAGGTGCAGCGCCTGGCGAGTCAAATAATAGAGCGGCTGTCCCGGATCGCGTTCAGCGGTGGCGATGGAGGCGGAGGCCACCATCACCAGGCCCAGGCCGATCAGCAACAGCGGCGCGCCGATCAGCCAGTAATCGGGCGTCTGCGCCTTGGTGGCTTGCGTGTTCACCGCGAGCCCTCCAGCAGTTCAAGCACCGCTGCGCTGAACACGCGCCCGCGTTCTTCGTAACCGCTGTACATGTCGAAGCTGGCACAGGCCGGCGACAGCAGCACGGCGTCGCCGGACTGCGCGGCGGCGCGCGCCTTGTGCACCGCCTCTTTCATGTCCGAGGCGGAAATCGTTGCTACGCCAGGGCGCAAGGCGCGTTCAATAATGGGCGCATCGCGGCCGATCAGCACCACGGCGCGCGCGTAGTTTTGCACCGCCTCGCGCAGGAGGGAGAAGTCGGCGTTCTTGCCGTCGCCGCCCGCAATCAGCACGATCTTGCCGCGGCCAAGCGTCGCGCCCAGGCCGGCCAGCGCGGCCTGGGTCGCGCCCACGTTGGTGCCCTTGGAGTCGTTGTACCAGGCGACGCCGTCGCGCTCCGCCACGCACTGCGAGCGGTGCGGCAGTCCCTTGAAGTCTTTTACCGTCTCCAGCATGGCCTGCATGGAGAGGCCCATGGCCTCGCCTAGGGCCAGCGCGGCGAGCGCGTTGGCAACGTTGTGACTGCCCTTGATGCACAGCGCGCCGGCGCGCAGCAAATTTTCCTTGCCGCGCGCGAGCCAGGTCTCGCCCTGCACGCTGCGCACGCCGAAATCATCGCCTTGCGGCTCATGGAGCGTGAAGCTGATCATCTTGCGTTCTGTTTCGGCCATGGCCGCCACGATGGAGTCGTCGCGGTTGATCACCATCACGCCCGTGCCGTGATACACGCGCCGCTTGGCCGCCGTGTATTCGGCGAGGTCGCGGTAGCGGTCCATGTGGTCGGGGCTGAGGTTGAGCACGGTGGCGGCGGCGGCGTTGAGCGAGCACGTGGTTTCCAGCTGAAAGCTGGAAAGCTCCAAAACATAGAGATCGGGTTCTTTCTTTCCTAATAAATCCAGCGCCGGCGTGCCGAGGTTGCCGCCCACGCGCGCGTCGCGTCCCGCGCGCCGCGCCATTTCGCCCAGCAGGGTGGCGACGGTGCTTTTGCCGTTGGAACCGGTGATGGCAACCACCGGCGCGCGCGCGTGTTGGGCGAACAGCTCGATGTCGCCGATGATGTCCACGCCGCGCGCCCCGGCCTGCATCAGCGCCGGTTCGCGCAGGCTGACGCCGGGGCTGACGATGATACTCGCGGCGTGTTGCAGCGCCCGCGCATCAAAGCCGTCCAGCATCAGCGGCGCCGAGGGAAACTCCCGTTTGAGCTGGGCGAGACCGGGCGGTTCGGCGCGGCTGTCGGTGACACTGAACGCCACGCCGCGCGCGGAGAGGAAGCGTGCCACCGACAGCCCGGTCTTGCCCAGGCCGACGATCACGGTATGCGGGTTCAGGGTTTGCATCGCGGCCGCCATATCAACGTATCTTCAAGGTTGCGAGGCCGATCAAAACCAGCACCACGGTGATGATCCAGAAGCGCACGATCACCCGCGGCTCCGGCCAGCCCTTCAATTCGAAATGATGATGCAGCGGCGCCATGCGAAAGATGCGCTTGCCGGTGAGCTTGAACGAGGCCACTTGCAGGATCACCGACAGGGTTTCCATCACGAACACGCCGCCCATGACGAACAGCACGATCTCCTGGCGCACCAGCACCGCGATCACGCCCAGCGCCGCGCCGAGGCCCAAGGCGCCTACGTCGCCCATGAATACCTGCGCCGGATAGGTGTTGAACCAGAGAAAGCCCAGGCCCGCGCCCACCAGCGCGCCGCAGAATACCACGATCTCGCCCGCGCCGGGCAGATAAGGAATATGGAGGTATTGCGCGATGGTGCTGTTGCCGCTGGCGTAGGCGAAGATGCCGAGCGCCGCGCCGATCACCACTGTGGGCATGATGGCGAGGCCGTCCAGCCCGTCGGTGAGATTGACCGCGTTGCTGGCGCCGACGATGACAAAGTAGGCCAGCGGCACGAACAGCAGACCCAGTTCCGGCGCGATGTCTTTAAAAAACGGCACCAGCAACTGCGTTTCGGCGGGCAGCGTGGCGCTCAGGTACAAAAACAGCGCCGCGCTCAAACCCACCAGCGATTGCCAAAAATATTTGTTGCGTGCGGACAGGCCCTGGGCGTTGCCGTATTTCAGTTTCAGATAATCGTCCACCGCGCCGATCAGGCCGAACAGCAGGGTCACGCCCAGCACCAGCCACAGCGCGCGGTTGCCGAGATCGCCCCAGAGCAAGACGGCCACGGCGATGGACACCAGGATCAGCGCGCCGCCCATGGTAGGCGTGCCGGCCTTGCTCAAGTGCGACTGCGGGCCGTCATCACGCACTTTTTGCCCGATCTTGAGAAAGTTCAGGCGCCGTATCATGGCCGGACCCAGCAGCAGGGAGATGAGCAACGCTGTGAGCACGCCCAGGATGGCGCGCAGCGTGAGGTACTGGAACACGTTGAAGCCGCTGTGAAAGCGGACAAGATATTCGGCGAGAGTGAGCAGCATCAGTGCGCCCCCGCGGAGGCCAGGGAAGTTTCAGTGAGGGCTGCCGCCACGCGTTCCATGCCGGAGGCGCGCGAGCCTTTGATCAATACCGTGACGGGCGTAGGAGCCAGCGCGGCCAGCTCCATGTGCACTACGTCCGCGAGATGGCGGTGATCGCTGAAGTGGTCCGCGCCGGGGCCGAAGCTCTGCACCGCAAAGCGTGACAGCTCGCCCGTGGCGAACAGGCGCTCGACGCCGCGCGCGCGCGCTACTCTGCCCGCCTCGGCGTGTAATGCCGCGCCTTGCCGCCCGAGCTCCGCCATGTCGCCCAATATCAGCCAGCGCGGCGCGGGCAGATCGGCGAGGAGATCGAGCGCCGCCTTGAGCGAGGCGGGATTGGCGTTGTAGGTGTCATCAATGATCTGCGCGCCGTGCACGCCGCGTTTGCTCTCCAGGCGCCCTTTCACGGGGGTCATGCTTTCCAGGCCGGCGCGCACTTCCTCCAGCCCCGCGCCCGCCGCCAGCGCCGCGGCGCACGCGCCCAATGCGTTCAAGGCATTGTGCCTGCCGAGCAGCTTCAGGTATACGGTGGCTCCCCCGTGCGGAGTGTGCAGGCGCAGGCGCGTGGCGCCGTCCAGCATGACGAACTCTCCCGTCACATCCGCACCGGGTTTCAGGCCGAAGCTTAAGCACCGATGGTTGCGTGCTAGCGTGCGCCACAGCGGGCTGTAGAGATCATCATGGTTGATGACGGCCACGCCGTGTTCGCCGAGGCCGGAATAGATTTCGCCCTTGGCGCGCGCCACGCCTTCGATGCTGCCGAAGCCCTCCAGGTGCGCCGGTCCGGCGTTGGTGATGAGCGCCACCGTAGGGCGCGCGAGCTCCGTGAGATGGGCGATCTCGCCCGCGTGATTGGCGCCCATTTCTATCACCGCGTAACGGTGCATGGCGCTTAAGGCCAGCAGCGTAAGCGGCACGCCGATGTCGTTGTTGAGGTTGCCCTGCGTGACCAGCGCAGCACCGCGCCGGTTTAAAATCGCGGCGATCATCTCCTTGACCGTGGTTTTGCCGTTGCTGCCGGTGACCGCGACCAGCGGGAGGTCAAAGCGCCGGCGCCAGTCGGCGGCGAGCTTGCCCAGACTCAGGCGCGTGTGCGTGACGATGAGCGTGGCGAGCGATGTTTCAACGCGCCGCTGCACCAGCACGCCCGCCGCGCCGCGGGCGCGCGCCTGCTCGATGAAATCGTGGCCGTCGTAGCGCGGACCCTGCAGGGCGACAAACAGATTGTCCTTCTGCAAGCTGCGCGTATCCGTGGACACACCCGAAAATTCCAGGTCGGCCCCGGTCCGTTCCGCCTCCAGCACACGCGCCGCCTCGGACAGATGCATGCGGATCATGTTCTCTCCTGGTGCGTGGCGTGGCCGTTGCCGCTGAGATGCAGCAGGCGGCGCGCCTCGCGCCGGTCGGAGAACGGGATCTTGCGCGCGCCCATGATCTGGTACTCCTCATGGCCCTTGCCCGCGATCAGCACCACGTCATGTTGCGCCGCGTGTTGCATGGCGAAGGCGATGGCCTGGGCGCGGTCGCGCTGAATATAAGCGCCGTCCGGGTTGCTCATGCCGGATAAAATGTCGGCGATGATGCTCACCGCGTCTTCGTTGCGCGGATTGTCGTCGGTCACCACCAGATAATCCGCGTACTGCTCCGCCACCGCGCCCATCAGCGGGCGCTTGCCGCGATCGCGTTCGCCGCCGCAGCCGAACACGCACCACAGCCTGGCCTCGTCGCCCAGATGCGCGCGCAAGTCGGTGAGCGCCTGGCGCAGCGCATCCGGTGTGTGCGCGTAATCCACTACCAGCGTGGGTTGGTGCGCTGCGCCGCTGAAGCGCTCCATGCGCCCGGGGACGGTCCTGGCCCTGGCCAGGCGCGTCAGCGCCTCGTTGAGCGGCATGTCCATGAGCAGCAGCGCGGCAAGCACGGCAAGCAGGTTGGAGGCGTTGAACTTGCCGAACAGCGTGCTTTCCAGTGTGCCCGCGCCCCACGGCGTGCTGACCGCCAGCCGCAGGCCGTGCGCATTCATGCGCACGATGTTGCCGCGCACCTGCGGAAGCCCCTGCGGCGCGGCCTGCAAGCCGTAGCTCAGCGTGATGAGGCCCGCGGGTAGCCCCTTGAGCAGCGTGCGCCCGTATTCGTCGTCGCTGTTGATCGCCGCGCACTTCAGACCGGGCATGAAGAACAAACGGCGCTTGGCCGCGGCGTATGCCGCCATGTCGCCGTGGTAATCCAGATGATCGCGGCTCAGATTGGTGAAGATTGCAGTGTGAACCGGCGCCGCATTCATGCGTCCCTGTTCCAGGCCGTGGGACGAAGCCTCCATCACCACGCTCTTGACGCCCTGGGCGCGGAATTCGGCCAGCAGCCCTTGCAGGGTGAGCGCATCGGGCGTGGTGTGCGCGCCGGGCCTGGTCTTGCCGTACAAGCCGTAGCCCAGGGTGCCGATCAGGCCGCATGGCGCGCGCGCGGGGACGGCGTGCAATACTGCGGCGAGCAGATTGGCCACGGTGGTTTTGCCGTTGGTGCCGGTCACGGCGGTCAGCTGCATGTCCCTGGCCGGCTGATCATAGAAGCGCGCCGCAATGACGCCCGCGTGCTGGTGCAGGTTTTCGATGCCGAACAGCGGCACGCCGCGCTCAGGACGGGGCCGCGCGCGCGGCGCCGCTTGCAGCGCAGAGCTGTCGCAGGCTATTGCCACCGCGCCCGCCTTGAGCGCCTCGGCGATGAAGTCCGCGCCGTTGGCTTGCGCGCCCTGGCAGGCCAGAAACAGGTCTCCGGGCCGGGTCTTGCGGCTGTCCAGCGACAGGCCGAGGATGGCGCGATCCGCGCGTGCCTCCACGCTGGCGAGCCCGGCAAGCAGCTCGCTCAGCTTGTGCGCGGGGGTCGTCAAGGATTGCCCGGCGGCCATCATTCGCCGCCCCCTGAAACAGAGCGCGCCATCATGCGGGTATCGAGGCCGGCAACCTTTAAGGACGCAAGGTCATCCGGCGCGACGTTCAACAGGCGCAGGCTGCCCGCCATCACCTTGGCGAACACCGGCGCCGCCACGAGGCCGCCGTAATAGTGACCGCCCGCGGGTTCGTTGATGACCACCGCTATCACCAGGCGCGGGCGGCTGGCCGGCGCCATGCCGGCGAACAAGGAGAGATAGCGGTCTTCACTGTAACCGTGGCGCTCAAGCTTGCGCACCGTGCCGGTTTTGCCCGCCACGCGATAGCCGGGCACGCGCGCCAGCAGCGCGGTGCCGCCTTCGCCGGTGACGCGTTCCATCATGGCGCGCACGCTCTGCGCGGTGGCGGGGGCGAGCACCGCACGCGGTTCGCCGCGGGCGCCGCTGACAAAGGACACAGGTTTCAGCACCCCGTCGTTGGCGAGCACGCTGTAGGCCTGGGCCAGCTGCAGCAAGGTGACCGACAGGCCGTAACCGAAAGCGAGCGTGGCGCGTTCGATCTTGTGCCATTTCTGATGAGGGCGCAGCACGCCGCCCGCCTCGCCCGGAAAACCGCTGCCCGTAGGCTGTCCCAGTCCAGCGCCGGAAAAGGTGCGCCACAACCGCTCCGGCGGCAGGCTCAAGGCAATCCTGGCCGCACCCACGTTGGACGACTTCTGGATCACGCCGGCGAGGTCCAGGCGTCCGTAATTGTGCAGATCGCGGATGTCCTTTCCGCCGACTTTAAAGAATCCCGGCGCGGTGTCTATCGGCGTGTCGGCGCGATACAGACCCGCCTCCAGCGCCGCGGCGATGGTGAACGGCTTGATGGTCGAGCCGGGTTCGAAGCTGTCGGTGACGGCGCGGTTGCGTAAGGAAGCGCCGCGCGCCTCGTCCAGATTGTTGGGGTTGTAGGCGGGCAGGCTCACCATGGCCAGCACCTCGCCGCTGTGCGCGTCGAGCACCACCGCCGAACCGGATTGCGCGCGGTGCTCGGCGAGCGCGCTTTTCAATTCGCGGTAGACAAGATACTGGATGCGTTTGTCCACGGAGAGGCGCAGGTCACGCCCGGGGCGCGGCGCACGCAGGCTTTCGACGTCGGCAACGACGCGCCCCAGACGATCCTTGATGACGCGCTTTACGCCTTCCCGGCCCTGCAGCCAGTGGTCAAACGCCAGCTCCAGGCCTTCCTGGCCGGTGTCGTCCACCCCGGTAAAGCCGAGCAACTGCGCGGTGACCTCGCCCGCCGGATAATAACGGCGGTACTCACGCTGTAACGCCACGCCGGGTGCGTTCAGCGCCGTTACCCGCTCCGCCAGATCGGGGTTCACGCGCCGCTTGAGATACACGAATTCGCGTTCCACGCGCGCCTCAAGATAAGTGCGCAGCTGGCGTACCTCCAGAGGGAGCAGCCTGGCGAGCGCGGGGTGCTGTTCCGGCGCGTCCAGCAGCAATCGCGGCTGGGCCCACACCGAATCCACCGGGGTGCTGATGGCGAGCGGCTCGCCGCGCCGGTCGGTAATCGTGCCGCGGTGCGCCGCCACGGTCACGGTGCGCAGGCTCCGCGCGTCGCCTTGCTCTTGCAGGAATTGCGCCGCGCCAAGTTGCAAGTCCGCCGCGCGCCACGCGAGCACAAGCGCGGCCGCGCCGAACACACAAGCCAGCGCGGCGCGGCGCAGCGGGTAACCATTCCGGCGCGGCGCGTTCACGGCTTGACGATCACTACGTCGCGCGGGGCGGGAGAGATCAGACCCGACTTCACGCGCGCCTGCTCCTCGATGCGCGCGTGCGTGGCCCAGGTGCTTTCCTCGAGCTGCAATTGCCCCCACTCGATGTTGAGCGCGTCGCGCTCCTGCTGCAGCGCCTGTAATTCCATGAACAGCTTGCGGCTCTGATGTTTGCTGTACACCACGCCGAGCGCCGACGCCAGCACCGCCGCCGCGAGCAGCGCAAGCCAGGCGTGGCGCGCGGCCAGCCTCATGGGTCGCTCCCGGCATCCTGCCCCCCGCGACACTGAGCCGTCCTTGGCTGGCGCAGGCGCTCCGCGCCGCGCAGCACCGCGCTGCGCGCGCGCGGATTGACGCTGATCTCTGCGCGCGCCGGACGGCGCGCCTTGCCGAGACTTTTCAGCGCGGGCGGCTGCGCGCGCGCCTGGTCGCGGATAAAGCGCTTCACGGTGCGATCTTCGAGGGAATGAAAGCTGATGACGACGAGACGCCCGCGCGGGGCCAATACATCGAGACTCTGAATTAGACCGCTTTCCAGTTCAGACAGTTCCTGATTGATGAAGATACGCAGCGCCTGAAAGCTTTTTGTGGCCGGATGCCTGCCGCGCTCCCAGCGCGGATGCGCCCGGCTCACGACGTCGGCCAGTTGCAGGGTGCGCGTGATGGGCGCTTGTTTGCGCGCGTGCACGATGGCGCGCGCGATGCGCCTGGCGTAACGCTCCTCGCCGTAGCGATAGAGCACGTCGGCGATCTCATTTTCCTGCGCCTTGGCCAGCCACGCCGCCGCGCTGACACCGGCGTCCGGGTCCATGCGCATGTCAAGCGGGCCGTCGCGCAGGAAGCTGAAGCCGCGCTCCGCGTCTTCCAGTTGCGGCGACGACACGCCGAGGTCAAGCAGCACGCCGCTCACCTTGCCGCGCCAGCCGCGTTGTTCCACGTATGCACCAAGCATTGCGAACGACCCTCGCACCACCTCGAAGCGCCGCTCCGTGGCGAATTTCCGCTGCGCCGCCGCCACCGCCTGCGGGTCCTTGTCCAGCGCCAGCAGCCGCCCGTGCGGCCCCAGCCGCTCCATGATGGCCTGCGCGTGGCCGCCGCGCCCGAAGGTGGCGTCCACGTAAACACCTTCCGGGCGCACCGCCAGCCACTCCATGACTTCCTGCAACATGACCGGCTGATGCATGACGCCCTCCGGCATGTCTTACCCTTCTCCTCACAACGACAGCTTTTTCAGCTCATCGGACAACTGCCGATAATCGCGCGCGTCCATCTTGAGCCACTCCTCGCGCCGGCCGTTCCACTCGGCCTCGTCCCAAATCTCGAATTTCTTGCCCTGGCCGATCAGCACCACGCGTTTATTGAGCGCGGCGAACTCGCGCAACGGCGGCGGCAGCAGCAGGCGCCCCTGCGCGTCCAGCTCGCACTCCGTGGCATGACCGATGAGCAATCGCTGCATGCGCCGCGCGGCTTCGTCCAGACTGGGCAGGCCGTCCAGGACGTGCTCGATCTCCTCCCAGGCCGGCAGCGGATACAGCCACAGACAGCGGCTGTCCGGGTCTATGGTGCACACCAGCCGCCCCAGGCACTGCGCCGCAAGCGCGTCGCGGTGCTTGCTCGGTATCGCAAGCCGCCCTTTGACGTCGAGCGTCAGCGCATGGATGCCTCGAAACAATCGCCCCTCCCCGGATCATGGCGCCTGATCCGAAGGCGCTTTAACCCACTTTACCCCACATTTTTCCACTATAGGGAGTAAGGCGCACAAATGTCAAGCAAAATTGCTGGTGGCTGGTGTGCGGGGCGGGAGAACGGGTTGAGTAAGCGGGAGCCGGCCGGTAAGCCGGGTTCTGTCGTGGACAGCCATTCCTCTGGGATGCGCGTCGCCGCGCACCTCAAGCAACCTACCCGGAAACAGTGCGGGCCGCACCCGTGTTTCCCTATTTGGTCTTGCTCCAGGCGGGGTTTACCCTGCCGCCTCTGTTGCCAGAGACGCGGTGCGCTCTTACCGCACCTTTTCACCCTTACCCCGCACCTTCCCCGCAGAGCGCGCCTTGGAAACTATTGTCGCGTCCTCTGGTAGAGTCGCGGCATGGAATTCCTAAAGTGCGATCTGTGGGGAAGGTGCGGGGCGGTATATTTTCTGTGGCACTTTCCGTAGGCTTGCGCCTCCCAGGCGTTACCTGGCGCCTTGCCCTGTGGAGCCCGGACTTTCCTCCCCGCGCCGGTTAAGACGCGGAGCGGCTGTCTGGCCGACTCCCATTGCTATTCTAACAGATAAAGATGGTGTATCTTTACGTCAGTTTAAAGGCCGCCGGGTCGAGTCCGTAAAGGGCGCGGAAACCCAAGGCGGCGTCTTGACGTATTGAGTATGGCCATTTTGAAAAACAAAGATCTTCGGCTTATTCCGACCGCTGAGCCTTACCGTAAGCTGATCAGACAGGCGGCGCTGTTCAATGGCATGAGCCTGGAAGGGGTCAATTATCTGCTGGAGGAGTGTGCGCTCATGCAGATCAGGAAGGGGGAAACGCTGCTTGCGCCAACCAAGAAAAACGACAATTTATACATATTGCTCAGCGGCGGCCTGAGCGTGCATCTCGATGGCCCGGAAGGCGCGCCCCTGCTCAAGCTCGACAGCGGCGAGTGCGTGGGCGAGATCTCCATCATCACCGAGGCTACGCCCTCGGCGTACGTGGTGGCGAATGAAGACAGCGTGTTGCTGGTGATAAAACAGAAAACGCTGTGGACCATGGTGCGCGTGTCGCACGGCGTGGCGCGCAATCTGCTGTATATCATCGCGCGCCGCCTGCAACGCGACAATCAGGTTATTCTGGACAGCATCAAGCTGCTGGAGCAGTACGAGCTGTACGCCGGCACCGATGCGCTTACCGGGCTGTACAACCGGCGCCGCTTCGACGAGTTGTTTGCGCGCATGCACGAGCGCTACACCTTCGACGGCGGGAGCGTGGTTTTGTTGCTGGTGGACGTGGACCACTTCAAAAGCTACAACGAGCGGCACGGCCACACGGCCGGCGACCGCGCCTTGCTGGCCTTGGCGCGCGTGCTTACCGAGCACGTGCGCCCGGACGCCGTGGTGGCGCGCTACGGCGGGGAGGAGTTTCTGGTGGCACTGCCCGAGACGGAACTGGAGCAGGGGCGGCGCATTGCGCAGCGGCTGGTGGACGAGGTCAACAAGATGAATTTCACCCTGCCCGATAACATCAGCCTGTCCAATATCACCGTCTCCATCGGCCTTGCCCAGGCCGGGCCGGACAGCAGCACGGAGGACGTCTACGCCGCCGCCAACGCCGCCCTCCGCCGCGCCAGGGAGAAAGGCCGCAACTGCGTTTCAGTCTAGCAGTTTGTTGAAAAAGGCCGTCCTGGCCTTTTTCAACTCGCTTCGGCGCGGCACATGTCCGCGCCTCGCTCCGAAAATCAAACACTTGCGTGTTTGATTTTCGATGCGGCACGCCCCTGTGGCGCTTAGCAGTTCGTTTTTCAACGAACTGCTAGTCAGTACAGCGCCAGATTCCAGGACGAAAGTTCAAAGTTCAGGCCGTTTTCCGGCGCGGCGAGCTCCAGCGTCACCTGCAACGGAATGTCCGGCGTCATGCCGTCAGCGATGCTCACGCCGTGCTCCAGATAGTCGCCGGGCTGAAAGCGGCGTTGCGCGATCAGGTTTGCGTTTAAATCAGTGAAGCTGAGCTCCAGCACGGGGTAGGGTTGGGCGAAGCGCGCCTTGTTTACCAGCGTGAGCTGGATCAGCAGCGCGTCGGGCGCACCGGGGTGCAGCTGCACCGTGCGGTTCTCCACCTCGATGCGCCGGATGTCGCGTTGCAGCGCTATAGCGCACGGAACAATGGTATTGAGCGCCGAGCAAAACGCGCCGAGCGCGGGGCGCAGCTCGGCGTGACGCGCGAGCTCGTTGCGCGCGAAGTAGAGATATTGCGCGAGCAATAGCGCGATCAGACCGGCGATGGCCAGGCTCCAGGCGCCGGTGCTGAGCCAGCAGTAAGATTTTTGCGCCATTGGCGCAAGGGGGGCTTCCGGCTCGGTGGATTCAATCGCCTGGGATTTGTCCGCCCCGACTCCCTCGGCTGCGCTCAGGGTAAATTCCGCCGGGGTAGCGGACAACTCCGGCCGTTCCGTGTCGAGGGTGCTGAATCGCGGCGCGGCTTCCACGGCGTCCGGCTGCAGCGGCGCGTCGAGCGCTTCGGCATGCAAGGTGGGCGGGGCCGCCGCCTTTTCCCTGACGCCGCTCTGCGGCGCTTCGGGAGTGAGCGCGATGCGCTCGTTCACCACAGGGATGGCGGGCGGCTCGTCGCTCAAGTTGCAGAGCGCGTTGAATACCGTGTTGCACGCGCCGCAGCGCACCTTGCCCTGGCCGGCGCGCAGGTCGGCGGCGCTGATCCGGAACAAGGCGTCGCAGTACAGACATTGGGTATACATAGTCACACCATAATAGCTTTTCTTACCGCATCCAGGCATACCCAGCCGTCACGCTCCGCCCACAGCGTCACGTCGCACCAGCTTTGGTAAGCCGCGCTCACCTCTTCCGCCTGTTCCCGCAGGATGCCGGATAATACCAGGCGGCCGCCCGTATTCACACGGCGCGCGAGGCGCGGCGCAAGCTCGATCAGCGGCGTGGCGAGGATGTTGGCGAGCAGCGTATCCACGCCGGTAGTCGCTCCCGGCGTCCTGTGCCGGGCAGGATGCCCCAATGTCGCGGGCGCAGGGACGCGCAGGAGCGACCCTCCCGCGACACTGAGCCGTCCCTGGCTGGCGTCGGGCATGCCGGGCGGCGCAACGGCGCTGATGCGGGACTCGATGGCGTTTTTGCGCGCGTTATCCCGCGTGGCTTGCAGTGCCTGCGGGTCGTGGTCCACCGCCCATGCGTGACGCGCGCCGAGCTTGACTGCGGAGAGGGCCAGGATGCCGGAGCCGCAGCCGTAATCGAGCACGCTGTGACCCGTGACCTCGTGCGTGGCCAACCACTCCAGGCATAAGGCGGTGGTCGGGTGCGCGCCGGTGCCGAAGGCCAGGCCGGGATCAAGTATGATGTGCGAGTCAGCCGGCGGCGCGATATGGCTGGGGTACACCCACAGCCGGCCGCCGAAGCACAGCGGCTTGATGTCCTGCTGCACCAGGCGCACCCAATCCTGTTCCGCCAGCATTTCGATGTGGTAAGGCGGCAGGGCGGGCAGGGCGTCTTTCATCTCGCCCAGCAAATGTTTCAGGTCGGGGTGCGCCTCGAATAGCGCGCTCAGCTCGGTGCGCGCCCAGAGCGGCGTGGCGCCCGGTGCCGGCTCGTAGAGGGCGTCGCCGCCGGCGGCGCGCAGCGTCACCGCGAGCGCGCCCGCCTCGCTCACTAATTGCACCAGCCGTTCGGCGTGTTGCGCCTCGATTTGCAAGGTGAGTTGCCGCCAGGACATGGCGCGTGGGCGCGGTTACTGCGCCAGCTTCTTTTCCAGGTAATGGATGTTGGTGCCGCCGGCGATGAACGCCGCGTCGTTCATGATCTCGCGGTGCAGCGCCGCATTGGTATGGATGCCTTCCACCACCAGCTCGGAGAGGGCGTTGCGCATGCGCGAGAGCGCCACGTCGCGCGTCTCGCCGTGTGTGATGATCTTGGCGATCAGTGAATCGTAATAAGGCGGCACCGGATAGCCGTTGTAAATGTGCGAGTCCACGCGGATGCCGGGGCCGCCCGGCGTGTGAAACTGGGTGATGACGCCGGGCGAGGGCACAAAGGTTTCGGGATGCTCGGCGTTGATGCGGCACTCGACGGCGTGGCCGCGCCATTGGACGTCCTTCTGGCGCAGGGATAAGCGCTCGCCGGCGGCGATGCGCAGTTGTTCCTTGACGATGTCCACGCCAGTGACCATCTCGGTGACCGGGTGTTCCACCTGCACGCGCGTGTTCATCTCGATGAAATAGAATTCGCCGTTTTCATACAGGAACTCGAAGGTGCCGGCGCCGCGATAGCCGATCTCGCGGCATGCCTTGGCGCAACGTTCGCCGATCTGGTGGCGCAGCTTTTCCGGCAGGCGCGGCGCGGGCGATTCCTCGATGATCTTCTGGTGGCGGCGTTGCATGGAGCAGTCGCGCTCGCCCAGATGAATGGCGTTGCCGCGCCCGTCGGCCAGCACCTGGAACTCGATGTGGCGCGGGTTCTCCAGGAATTTTTCCATGTACACGGTGTCATTGCCGAACGCCGCCAGCGCCTCCGCCCGGGTGAGGGCGATGGCGTTGTTGAGCGTGGCCTCGCCGTGCACCACGCGCATGCCGCGCCCGCCGCCGCCGCCCGCCGCCTTGATGATCACCGGGTAGCCGATCCTGCGCGCCAGCAGGTGATTCTGTTTTGCGTCGTCGGTGAGCGGGCCATTGGAGCCGGGCACGCACGGCACACCGGCCTTTTTCATGGCATTGATGGCGGAGATCTTGTCGCCCATGAGGCGGATGGTCTCGGCGCGCGGGCCGATGAAGATGAAGCCGCTCTGCTCCACGCGCTCGGCGAAGTCGGCGTTTTCCGCCAGGAAGCCGTAGCCGGGGTGGATCGCCACCGCGTCGGTGACCTCGGCGGCGCTGATGACGGCCGGGATGTTGAGATAGCTCTGCGCCGAGGGCGGCGGGCCGATGCACACCGATTCATCGGCCAGCAGCACGTGCTTTAAATTACGGTCCACCGTGGAATGCACGGCGACGGTCTTGATGCCGAGCTCGCGGCAGGCGCGCAAGATGCGCAGCGCGATCTCGCCCCGGTTGGCAATGACGACTTTCTCGAGCACGAGAAGAAACCCGGTCTATTCAATCAGCATCAGGGTCTGGCCGAATTCCACCGGCTGGCTGTTTTCCACCAGGATGGACTTGATCACGCCGGCGCGGTCGGCCTGAATCTGGTTCATGATCTTCATGGCCTCGATCACACACAGCGTTTCGCCCACCTCCACGCGCTTGCCGACCTCGACGAACGGCGGGCTGCCGGGGGCGGGGGAGCGGTAGAAGGTGCCCACCATGGGCGCGGTGACCGGATGTCCGGGGGCTTCAGCTTCGGCGGGAGCGGGAACGGCGGGCGGCGGGGTTACGGGAGGCAAAAGGGGTTCTACGGTGATGACGGGCGGGCTGACCGGCGCAGCCGGGGCCGCCTTGGTGTAGCGGCTGATGCGCACCGATTCCTCGCCCTCGCGGATTTCGATCTCGGCCAGCCCGGACTCCTCCAGGATCTCGATCAGCTTTTTGACTTTTCGTATATCCATATTTTTTAAGCCTCTGCGAGTTTATGCAGCGCCGCCCGCAGCGCGAGCTCGTAGGCGTAGGCGCCCAGGCCGCAGATCACCCCCTCGGCGCCGGCGGAAAAATAAGAGTGCTGACGGAATGCTTCGCGCGCGTGAATGTTGGAGAGATGCACCTCGATGTACGGGATGTGCACCGCGCGCAGGGCGTCGCACAGGGCGACGCTGGTGTGGGTGTAGGCCGCCGGATTGAAGATGATGTAGGCGATCTTTTCGCGCCCGGCCTGATGGATGCGCTCCACCAGCTCGTGCTCGGCGTTGCTCTGGAAGGCGGTCAGCGTGTGGCCGGCCTCCGTGGCCACAGCCTCCAGCCTGGCGTTGATCTGCTCCAGGGTAGTGGCGCCGTAAATGTCCGTTTCCCGGCTTCCCAGCAGATTAAGATTCGGCCCGTGCAGCACTAACAGCTTGGCCATGTTATTATCCCCCTCGAGGTCAACCCGCGCTATTGTGCACGGTCAAGCGGGGCTTGTCTAGTTGGCGTTAGATATTGTCTAAATTACCGAAGATGGCTGCAAATTGGACGAAAAAGCGACCCTGACGCGTTTTTCAAATGCCTCCGGTCCTTCCGGCCCTACCAGCCGGTAGGCCGTCCTTTCCCGACCGTCGGCCCCAAAAAAGATCAAGGTAGGCGGGCCAAATACCCCCAAGCCCTTTTGCAGGGCAAGATCGGTTTCATCCTGCACTGTGACGTCGGCCTGCAGCAAAATCGCGCCGCTCAGCGCCTCGCGCACCTTCGGATGGGAAAAGGTGAATTTCTCCATCTCGATGCAGGACACGCACCAGTCGGCGTAGAAGTCCAGCATCACCGGGCGGGCCTGTGCCCGGGCGGCGCTGAGTTCGCGTTCCAGATCAGCGAGGCTCTTGATGCGTTTAAAGGCCAGCTTTTCATTGGTGACGGCGGTTTTGCCCGCGCCGGCGGCGATATTTTGCAGCGGCTGCAGAGTGTTGTGGGCGCCGCTCGCCGCGCCCACCAGAAGCAGCGCGCCATACAGCAGCATGGCGATGCCCACACCTTGCCATAGCTTGCGCCAGCCGGAGGCGTCCGGGTAGAGACGGTTGAGCGCGCCCATGTACACGCCGCTGACGATGAGCAGCAGCGCCCACAGCGCCAGCGTGGCCTGCGCGGGCAGGATGCGCGACATCATCCAGATGGCGAGCGCCAAGAGCAGCACGCCGAACACGTTTTTCAGCGTGTTCATCCAGGCCCCGGCCGTGGGCAGCCAGCGCCCCAGCGAGGCGCCGATCAGTATCAGCGGCGCGCCCATCCCCAGGCTCAAGGCGAACAAGGCCGCGCCGCCAAGCAGCGCATCCCCCGACTGGCCGATCACGATCAGCGCGGCGGCAAGCGGCGCGGCGAGACACGGCCCCACGATGAGCGCGGAAAGAAACCCCATCACCGCCACGCCGTAGAGCGAACCTCCCTTTTGCCTGGCGCTTACGCCGGCGAGCCGGGTTTGCAGACCGGCGGGGAGTTGCAGTGGATACAGGCCGAACAGAGAAAGCGCCAGCGCCACGAACAGCGCGCTGAACGCCGACAACACCCAGGGATTTTGCATCGCAGCCTGCAGGTTGGCGCCGAACAGCCCCGCGATCACGCCGGCGACGGTGTAGGTGAGCGCCATTGCCAGCACGTAGACCAGGGACAGACTAAACGCCCTGCGCGTGTTCTGTTCCGCCCCTTGGCCCACAATGATGCTGGAGAGTATCGGTATCGTGGGGAATACGCACGGTGTGAAGGCGAGCAAGACCCCTAAGCCGAAAAAGATCAGCAGGGCGAGCGGCAGATTGCCGCGCGTGAGCAACTGCGCCAGCTTGTCTTGCTCGGACAGGGGCGGAGGGGCTTCAGTCACAGCGGACGCGGCGGGCAGGGTGAGCGCCACGTTCCTGGTCACCGGCGGATAACAAAAGCCCGCCTCGGCGCAGCCCTGGTACTGAACCTGCAAGGTCAGCGGCGCGGCGGAGTCCGCGCCGCGTTGCAGCGGCAGGATGACGTCCACCGCGTTGTGATACACCTCGGTGTCGCCGAAGTTGGGGTCGGCCTTGATTTTACCGGATGGAAATTGCGCGGGACCCAGCGCGACTCCCGCCGTGTTTTTCAATTCAAATTTGAATTTGTCGCGGTAGAGATAATAACCCTCGGCGATGCGCCAGCGCGCGACGATGTGCTGCGCCCCGGCCTCGGCGGAAAACACAAAGGCCTCATCCACTTCGAGAAACGGATGGTCGCTTTTAGCCAGGCCGAGCTTCGCGCCCAGCGAGCTGAATAACCCGGCGGAAGGCTCCGTGGCGGCGCCGGCGAGCGCGCTCCAAAGGAGGCACAGTGTGAGCAGAACGAGTTTAGCCTTGGATATCATGTTCAATCCATTGCAGGTAGGCCGGCAGCCCGGTTTCAACAGAGACTGCGACGATTTCCGGAAGTTCATAGGGGTGCAGCTCGCGGATCGCGGCTTCGAGCCCCGCGTAATCCGCCGCGCGCGCCTTGATGATCAATAATAATTCGTCGGCGCTCTCACGCTTGCCCTTCCAGCGGTACACCGAGTGCAGCTCCGGCACGATGTTGACGCACGCCGCCAGGTTCCGTTCCACCAGCGCCTCGGCGATGCGCCGCGCGCTGTCCTGGTCCGGGCAGGTGTTGAAGACGATGTAATACGCCGTACCCATGTTACCGTTGGTTGCGGCCCGTCATGAGTTTAGCCAGCCAGGCGGCGATGTACTCGGACAGCTCACGCTCGAAGCGGCCGAAGCCGTGATCCGCGTCGGCGATTTTATACTGTTCGTACCCCCGGTTGCCCGCCCGCCTTGCGGCCTCGGCGCGCTCAGGCGCGGAGGCGGCGACCACCTTGTCATCCAGACCGCCGTAGATGTCCAGCAGCGGCAGGCGCAGCTTGGCCAGCATGGTGGGAGCGTGCAGGCGCGGATCAAGCGGATAACGGGGCTTTTCGCTGACGTGCGCCGCCATGCCTACGCCGATGAAGCCGCGCACGCCCTTGATCTTGCCTTCGGCGAGCGCGCCGAGGCCCATGGCCGCGCCCATGCCGTGCCCGATCAGCGCGATGTCGGCGTAACCTTCGGCGCGCAGGAATTTCATGCCTTCGCGGATGCGCGGCGCGGCCTCGTCCAGCGCGCGTCCGTAACCGGAGAGCGGCGCGCCGCGCGGCAGTATCGGCATTTGCAGCGACAAGGTGGCGTAGCCTTGCTCCGCCAGGCTGCGGCGCAGCAGCGAAATCACCTCCGGCCAGTCCGGGTGCCGTCCCTCGCCGTGCATCAATATCACCGCACCCTTGGCCTTGCTGTTGTTTGGCTTGGTATAAATGCTCAGGAATTTTCCGGTGGAGTCTGAAAGCCACTGCATTTCGCCTATGACCAGGTATTCCTGAATTTGCGCGGCCCAGCGTTCCT
>JBGFRC010000001.1:0-72472 GCA_041695325.1 Pseudomonadota bacterium | reverse complement strand
GAGTTTGCGCTGATACGCCAGGAGTTCGGCGAAGGCGCGAAGGGCGGAAAGCAGAAAAGTGGAGACGACGAGGAAGAAAATGAGGAAGAGTAGATCGTCGGCCCTTTATGAGCAATGAGCGCCGTATTGAAGTTCCGGTACTGACGCGCGTGGAGGGCGAAGGCGCGCTCTACGTGCATATTGACGGCGCGCGCGTCGCGGATTTGCGCCTCAACATCTTCGAGCCGCCGCGTTTTTTCGAAAAATTCCTGGAGGGCCGGAGCTGGAAGGAAATCCCGGACATGGTGGCGCGCATCTGCGGCATCTGTCCGGTGGCCTATCAGATGAGCGCGGTGCACGCCATCGAGACGGCCTTCGGCGCGCGGGTGACGCCGGCCATTCGCCGCCTGCGGCGCTTGTATTACTGCGGCGAGTGGATGGAAAGCCACAGCCTCCACATCCATCTCCTGGCCGCGCCGGACTTTTTGGGCTATCCCGACGCCATGGCGCTGGCGCAAGATCACCCCGGCATCGTGCGCCGCGGCCTGCGCCTGCAAGGCCTGGGCAATGCCATCCTCGGCATGCTGGGCGGGCGCTCAGTGCATCCGGTCGGTGCGCGCGTGGGCGGCTTCTACCGCGCGCCGGACAGCGCCGAGGCGGCGGACCTGCTCACGCGCTTGCGGGCGGCGACGCAGGATGCGCAAGACCTGGTGCGCTGGACGGCGGGCCTCAAGCTGCCGGCCGTTGCGCGCCAGGCGCCTTTAGTCTCGCTGCGTCACGAATCAGACTATCCCATGAACGAGGGCGCCATCATTTCCAGCGAGGGGCTGGCCATGTCCGCGGCGGAATTTGATGCGCACGTGATGGAACATCAGGTGCCGCATTCCACCGCCTTGCACGCGCTCATCAACGGCAAACCCTACTGGGTGGGGCCGCTGGCGCGCGTCAACAATAACCTGGACCATTTACCGCCGCGCACCTTGCGCCTGGCCGAGGAGACGGGCATCCGCTGGCCCAGCGTCAATCCCTACCACAGCATCGTGGCGCGCTCGCTGGAGGTTCATTTCGCCCTGCACGAAGCCATTGCCCTGCTGGAACAGTACGCACCGCCCGATAAACCGTTTGTGGAGATCGTCCCGCGCGCCGGCGCGGGCGCGTGGTGCACCGAGGCGCCGCGCGGAATCTTATGGCAGCGTTATGAGCTGGACGAGGAAGGACTGGTGAAAAAATCGCGCATCGTGCCGCCCACCAGCCAGAATCAGGCGCAGATGGAGGCCGATTTGCGCGCCTCGGTGGAGGAAAACTTGGACTTGTGTGACGATGAGCTGCGCGCGCGGCTGGAGGCGGGGATACGCAATTACGATCCTTGCATTTCTTGCGCCACGCATTTTTTGAACCTCACGCTGAGGCGCACATGATCCGCGTCATCGGCCTCGGTTCGCCGTGGGGTGACGACCAGGCCGGCTGGCGGGCGGCGCAAGCCTTGCGCGGCCTGTTTGACGAGCGGTGCGTCGAGGTGAGCGTCTTGGACCGCCCGGGGCCGGCGCTGCTCGAACACTGGCGCAAGGAAGACAGCGTGCTGCTGCTCGACGCCGTATGCGGCGCCGGTGAGGCGGGCGGTCTCTGTTGTCTGGAGGGGGACGAGATCGCGCGCCTGGCGAATGCCGCCTGGTCGAGTCACCATCTCGGCGTGGCGGAATGCGTGGCGCTGGCGCGCACGCTCGCCGCCATGCCGGCACGTTTGTGTCTGCTGGGTTTGGAGGTCGGCCCCATCCAGCCGGAGGATGCAACCTTCGCAGTGGAGCACTATCTTCCTCAATGGACTGAGGCCGCTCGCGCCAAAATAACAGCATGGTTACGCGACCCCTGTCCACGCAGCACTGCGCCGGAGACGGCAACCATATGGAATGGCTAATGGTTCTTGCCGGCGGGGCGGACACGCTGAAAATTGATCTATATCAAGGCGCGAACGATGCAGCCTTTTAATATTTTATATAAGGTTGCGCGTTAGGTTGCGTGGTAACCGGGTATTTTCCCGCTAAATGAAGGAGGAACAGACCATGGCTAACGAAACGAAACAAGTTGCCGCCAAAGGGCAGGAGGTGCAGAAGGCCGCCCCCATGCATATCATGAGCCCGTTCGAGGAAATGGAACAGATGTTTGAAAGAATGTTTCCACGCGGCTGGATGCGGCCCTTAAGCTGGGCGCGGCCGCTGTGGGGCGATTTGACGGGCGAGCTGACGCCGCGCGCGGACGTCGTGGACCGCGACGATGAAATCCTGGTGCGCGCGGAGCTTCCCGGCGTGGATAAGAAGGATCTGGATGTGTCCATGACGGAGAACAGCGTCACCATCAAGGGCTGCACCCGTCGCGAGGAAAAAGAGGAAAAGGGCGAGTATTGCCGCTGTGAGATCATGCACGGGGCGTTTACGCGCACGATAGCCTTGCCGGCGGAGGTGGACGATGCCAGGGCCAAGGCAGTATTCAAGGACGGCTTGCTGGAGTTGACCATTCCCAAACGGGAAAAGGCCAAGCGTCACAGTATCGCGATTCAGTAAAATTGAACTTGGGCGAGATGGGGAGGGGTGCAGAATCAGCGCGCTCCTCCCGTTTCGGATAAAACAGGGGGCGTGCCGTGCAGAGGGACCTGGTCAGGCAGTTTCTCTACGACATGCTTCTGGCGCGCCGTTTCGAGGAGGCCGCGGCGGAACAGTATACCCAGGGTAAGGTCGGCGGCTTCCTGCACCTCTACCCCGGGGAAGAGGCGGTGGCGGTGGGCAGCCTGCGCGCGGCGGAGCCGGGCGACTACGCGGTCAGCACCTACCGCGAGCACGTGCACGCCTTGATGCGCGGCGTTCCGCCCGGCGCCATCATGGCGGAGATGTTCGGGCGCGCCACCGGTTGCTCCGGCGGTTACGGCGGCTCCATGCATCTGTTCAGCGCCGAGCATCGCTTCCTTGGCGGCTACGCCATTGTGGGTGAGACGTTTCCGGTGGCCATCGGCGTTGGCTATTGGCTGGCGATGAACCGTTCTCCGGACGTGGTGCTGTGCTTTTTCGGCGAGGGCGCGGCCAACCAGGGCACGTTTCACGAGTCGCTCAACATGGCGGCGCTGTGGAAATTGCCGGTGCTGTTCATCTGCGAGAACAATCACTATCAGATCGGCACCGAGGTGCACCGCCAGGCCGCGGTGGTCGAGGTGTACAAGCGCGGTTGCGGCAACGGCGTGCCGGGCAGGCGCGTGGACGGCATGGATGTACTCGTGGTGTATGAGGCTGCGCGTGACGCTGTGCAACACGTGCGCGGCGGCAACGGCCCGTTTCTTCTGGAGTGCGATACCTACCGCTTCCGCGGCCATTCCATGGCCGACGGCGGAGACTACCGTTCGGCGCTGGAAGTCGCCGAGCTCAAGGCGCGCGACCCGCTGCTCAATCTGCGCAACCGGGCGCTGGAAAATAACTGGATCAGTGAAGAGGACATCGAAACCCTGCACCAGAAGGCGCACGCCGTAGTCGAGGAAGCGATACGCTTCGCCGAGCAAGGCCCCGCGCCGGAAGATCTTTACTATGGCGTTTACCGGCGGCCGCTCAATCTCTACCAGGGCCGCCCGTGAAACACGCCGCTCAGGAAAGCGCCGGTCTCATCGCGCCCGCCAAGGCGCGCTCCGAGCTCATGGTGTGGGAGGCGCTCAACATCGCGCTCGATCAGGCCTTGGCCGCGGACGAGGCGGTGTTCATCATGGGCGAGGACGTCGGCCTGTACGGCGGCAGCTATCGCGTGACGCAGGGCCTATACGCCAAGTACGGTGAATGGCGCGTGCGCGACACCCCGATCTCGGAAAACAGCTTTACCGGCCTCGGCGTGGGCGCGGCGCTGGTGGGCGGGCGCCCGGTGATCGAGATCATGACCGTCAACTTCGCGCTGCTCGCCCTGGACGCCATCATCAACATGGCCGCCAAGCTGCGCTACATGTCTGGCGGAAAACTGCGCGTGCCGCTGGTGGTGCGCATGCCCGGCGGCGTCGCGAGACAACTCGCCGCCCAGCACTCGCAGCGCCTGGAGCACACCCTGATGAACGTGCCGGGACTGCGCATCGTGGCGCCCGGCACGGCGCAGGATTCCTACTGGCAGTTGACCCAAGCCATACGCGAAGACGATCCCATCATCGTGCTGGAGCATGAGCTGCTCTATTTCAAGAAAGACCCATTCAACGTTCACGCCGAAGCCCCGCCCCTGCACAGCGCCGCCGTGCGCCGCGCGGGCGCGCACGTCACCCTCATCGCCTGGCATCGCATGGTGGATGTGTGCCTGCAGGCCGCCGACGTGCTCGCCAGCGAAGACGACATTTCAGCGGAGGTGATTGATTTGAGAAGCTTGAAGCCCATAGATTTGCCGTTGCTCGTCGCCTCCCTCAAAAAGACCCACCGCGCCATCGTGGTGGAAGAGGACTGCAAATTCGCCGGCGCCGGGGCGGAGATCGTGGCGGCGCTGCAAGAGGCGGCGTTTTATGAACTCGATGCGCCCATCGCGCGCGCCGCGGGCGCGGACGTGCCCACGCCCTACAACGGCGCTCTGGAGGCCGCCTCCATCCCCAACGCCGAAGCCGTGACCCTGGCGGCACGCCGTATGGTCGGAGCGCGCGAAGAGTAGCGGTTCGTTGAAAAACGAACTGCCAGGCGCCACAGGGGTGAGCCATGCCGGTGGCATGGCGAACGGGCGCACAGGACGTGCGCCCTGGACTTTTCCGCGGAGCCGGGACGGCGCAGCGGAAAAGTGCCGCATCGAAAATCAAACACGCAAGTGTTTGATTTTCGGAGCGAGGCGCGGACATGTGCCGCGCCGAAGCGAGTTGAAAAAGGCCAGGACGGCCTTTTTCAACAAACTGGTAGTACGGCTGGCTGGCCTCATTCGTTTATTGGTTGCCGCGCCTCGCCAGAGTATCTTGGCGGTAAAAGAGCGCCAATTGCCGGTAAACCGCCGGATACATTTGCTGCACGCTGTGCGGGATGGTGAAGAATGCTTCACTCACGACCGCGAAGAACTCCGCCGGACTTTCCGCGGCGTAGGGGTCAATCTCCGTCTCATCGCCTGCATCCACCTTCATGCAAAAATCGGCGTAAGCCGCGCCGAATGCAGCGCTCCAGGCCGGCCGGCTCATCTCCGCATGTAACTGCGGAAAGCCATTGGCCTCGCCGTTGCGCATATCGAGCTTGTGGGCGAATTCGTGTATCACCACGCTATAGCCCGGTGCCGCCCCGCGGCCGGCGGCGTCCGCCCACGACAGAATGACCGGCCCATGAGGCCACGATTCACCGCTGAGCGGATCGTGCACACGATGCACGACGCCCGTTTCGTCCTCGTATTCATGATCGGGAATAAATTCATCCGGGTAGACGATGATTTCCACCCAGTCGTCGTAATAGTCAAGGTCGAGATTCAGAATCAGAATACAGGCCTGCGCCGCAATCATCACGCGCATTTCGTCGGTGAGCGCCAGTCCGCCCGCCGTACTGAATTTCTTATCATGCAAAAACAGCACAACCCAAGCGCGCAACCGGCCAAGCTCCTCTTGAGTCAAGTCTTGCAGAAAGACAAGCCGCTCCAGCACGCGCCGCCATATACCATCCGGTAACGAGCGGCGCTTCAAAATACGGCGACGCCGCCAGGATTTTAAACTCCAGAACATGCGGGATACCTAAAGCGCGAAGAATAATCGAGCGGGATATTGATACGGGCCTTGTATGTAAGGTTTTTAGCAAATGCGCGGCAGGGGGTCATCTTCCAGTTCTTCCAGGGTGCGTCTGCCGCCGATGGGGGTTTCCAGGGTTGCGCGCGGCGGGGTGCCGTCACGCGCCCGATGATGGCGGCTTGTTGGCCCAGCGGCAGGGCGCGCCAGACAGCGAGCGCCGCTTGCGGTCCTTTGTCGTACGCGGTCTGCGAAAAGCTGTGAACGTCGGCGGTCTCCGCTATCTGGATGCCAACGGTATTGCCATCCCCTGTCAAGAAGCCTAATCGTTTCCCGAAGGTAGAATCGCCCTTCCACAAAGACCTTGCCTTCGGCGTAAAGCCGCAATGTATCCATATTGCTCATGACAGTTCTCCCTTAAGCGCGCAGTCGAGGATGGCGGGCAGCATGGCATCGAGTTCGGCGGCGGATTCGGACTGTAGGTGTTTGAGCGCATCGACCTTGGCCTGGGACTCAGCAAGCTGATTTTGTAAAGCAATTGGCGGCAGCCAGATATCTGAACCGAGCACTTGGTCCGGTTGTACGCGCTGGCGACGATCGCCCAAGCCCTTACTACCTATAGCCACGCTCCTCCACACCTCTGCTGACCTGAAATATGCGGCCAGAAATTCCGCACGAATCAAGTCCCGCTTGCATTCGAACGTTGGATACTCACCGGAGACAAAATGCCTATCGAATTCATCGGACACCATACCGTAGGCACCCTCAAATGCGAACAGGCGACTGTAGATAAACTGCCCCCGATGCACGCGCCGCAATGTTTTGGCCGCGGTTGAAATGCCCTCGATCGGGGGTTTGTGAAAAAGCCCTCGGCCAAAACTGTAGATACCAAGATTTGGATAGCTCTTATCGGCCTCTACACTGCATGAGTCGTCAACGAGCTGAATGCACTCACGAAGTTTAAGGCGACGCCATCCAGAGCGCTGCTTTGCGTTGTCGTCTAGGTCACGTCTATGGGCCATACAAATGAGCAAACGCTCTCCTTCCTCCACACTCTCTTGGCGAAAGGAGCGGACTTCGGCGATTTTGGCTGACAGGGCTTCGATGCGCGCCACGATGCGCCGCTGTTCGGCCAGCGGCGGCAGGGGGATTTCGACACTCAGGAACTGCTCAGGCTTGATGCGGTTCTTTCCACTTGTGCCCCGTGACTTCTCGTCGCACTGCAACCAGAAGTTCGGCGTCTTGGTCAGCCAATGCATCCAGCGCGGCGACAACTTCGCGGGATTCACAGTGAACGTCGGAAATTCTCCGCTGACGTAGCATCCAGCAAGCGGAAACTGCACTACCGCGACGCTGCCGCTGCGTGCCCAAATCTTGTTGACCACAACGTCATCTGCTTCTATGCGGGAAAGCGTCGAGTATTTCGTGGCAGCGCCGTCAATGGTCTCGCGCTCATAAGCGCCTTCGCCCCACAGCTTTACTCCGAGCTGGCGGTAGGCCGTGCCTGGCAGCGGTGACTCAGGACGTTCGATCGGCGTCAAAACTTCTCTTAGCGTCACATTCGGCCACGCCATTCTCACACCTTCTGCGCCAACATAGTCTTGATTTCAGTCATGATCTCGGCGATACGCTGTTCCTTCTTCAGGATGTCATCGGCGAGCTGTTCCGGTGGCAGGTGCTCGAAGTCCACCTTGCCGCGTGGGTTCTTGCGGTCGAGGTTGCAGTTGTTAGCGAGCAATTCTTCGGCGCTCACCTTCCAGGCGCGATCGTTTTCCTCGCGCTTCTTCCACCATTCAAGGCAAGGTTTGAATTCCTCAAACTGAATCGCCTGGGTTTTGGTGTAGTTCTTACGACCCTCGGGCAAGGGTTGCTCGTAGTACCACACGTCTTTCGTCGGGCCGGAACGGTCGAAGAACAGGATGTTGGTCGGGATGCTCGTGTACGGCGCGAATACGCCGTTCGGCAGGCGCACGATGGTGTGCAGGTTGAAATCCTTGAGCAGTTCTTCCTTGATGCGGGCGCAGACACCGTCGCCGAAAAGCGTGCCGTTGGGTACGACCACCGCCGCACGGGCATAGCCGGATTTCCCCGGCGCACGATGCAGCCGGCGCATAATGAGCTGAAGAAACAGCAGTGCAGTTTCGGCGGTCTGCCGATTCTCGGGGAAGTTGTCCTGAATACCCTTTTCCTCCTCTCCGCCGAAGGGCGGGTTGGTAAGGATCACGTACACGCGGTTCTTCTCGCCGATCTCGGTGAGCTTGAAGCGCAGCGCGTTGCCGGGGTCAATCTGCGGGGCATCGAGGCCGTGCAATAACAGGTTCATCTGTGCGAGCAGATACGGCAGCGGCTTGGGCTCAAAACCATAAAGAGACCTGCCCTGAAGCAGTTTGCGGCCGGCGACAGTTTCCACCTGTTGGCTCAGGTGATTGAACGCCTCGACCAGAAAGCCACCGGTGCCGCAAGCCGGGTCGAGCACGGTTTCGTCGAGCCGAGGATTGACCGCCTCGACCATGAAGCGCACCACCGGACGCGGTGTATAGAACTCGCCGGAGTCGCCCGCGGCGTCGCGCATCTCGCGCAGCATGGATTCGTAGAGCGAGCCGAGCGTGTGCAGTTCGTCGCTGGCCGTGAAATGGATGCCGTTGACCTTGTTGATAACGTCGCGCAGCAGGTAACCGCTCTTCATGCGGTTATCCACGCCTTTGAATACGGTCGCGATCACGTCGCGGCGGTTGTCGCCGTTGGAGCTGGTCAGACCGCGCAGATAGGCGAACAGACCCGGTCCCCTGCTGCCGTCAGGGCGGCGACTCTTATCCTGATTGATGAAGGCGAGCAGCTCGTCGCCGGTGATGCCGTCCGGCTTCGCGCCCCAGTCGCGCCAGCGATACGGTTTTTCGACAGCGGCCTTGAACCGGGTACCCGCTAGCTTCGCCTCTTCCTCCCGCTGAAGCTCCAAGTCGTCCAGAAACTTGAGGAACATGATCCAGGTGAGCATCGGCAGGCGGTCGAGATCGCCGTTCAGGCCCTTGTCCTTGCGCATAATGTCGCGCGCGGACTTGAGCAGGCTGCCGAGCGATTGGGCGGTGGTGAGCGGCTTGTCCGCCTTTGTCTTCCTGTTACGTGGCATTACGCGTGCTCTCTCGTTTTATGTCGTCGTGTGGTGGTTTCTCGGGGACTTCCGGGCTGATTCTGGATTGCTTCGTCGGGCTCCGCCCTCCTCGCAATGACGCCACCGCTGATGCGGCCTCGTCATTGCGAGCGACCGAAGGGCGCGAAGCAATCCAGGCTATACGATGTCGCCATACAAATCCCGCCATGCTGGATTTGCGGCCTCAATCCGCGCCAGCTTTTTTGCACGACTTCCCCCTTTGATCTGTTTCTCCCGCTGGATGGCGCTTTCCATCGTTTCGTGCGGCTCGTACCAGACAAGCATTTTGCAGTCGTACTTGCTGGTAAACCCCTCCACCACCCCTTCCTTGTGTTGGTGGACGCGTTGTACAAGGTTTGACGTAACGCCCGTATATAACGTGCCGTTTCGTTTGTTTGCCATGATGTAGACGCAGGGTTGTTTCATGGGCTCTGGAGGATTTCGTGTTGCCAATACTCATTGACTACTGGATTGCTTCGCGCCCTGTGGGCGCTCGCAATGACGATAGGTTGCACCCGCCGTCGCCGTCATTGCGAACGGCCGAAGGCCGCGAAGCAATCCAGGGGTGTCTTTGCTGTCTCGTTTCACGATGCGGCGTACAGCAGGTTTTGCAGGTCGTTCACGGCCTGCCGAAGTTTCTCGGGACCGCCGAAAGCGGCGCTGATTTCGCGCACCGTGCCATGCGACGAGATGGGCGGGACGTGCAGTACGTCCGGCAGCAGGAACTGGGCATTGCCGTGCTCGGCATATTTTTCCAGCAGCTCTTCCAGAATCTGGCTGGCTTCGGGTCCGTATTGCTCGAAGAAGTCCTTGCGCTCGCTCTTCAGGCGCTGGGCGCGCTCGCGGCGCGTGCGCAGCGGCGCGTTGAAGGCGAGATGACAGAGCAGGTCGAAGGGGTCGGCCTCGGGCATCTTCGCCTGTTCCGCCAGCTCCATGAAGCTGACGCCCCGCTCTTCGAGGGCCTGAATGATCTCGGAGCGTTGTGCCGGATCGGCCCATTTTTCACGCAACTCGCGGGCCGTGGGGCAAAGCGTGCGCACCTTCTCGGCCGCATAGTCGGTATAGCGCACGACGCGCAGTTGCTTGCCGTCCGGGTCCAGCTCATAGACGAGATGGGCCGCAATCTCGACCGAACCGCCGTCAAAATAATATTTCCGGCGCTCTTCTTCCGGGGGCTCCACCACATAAGGCCCCTCGGGTTCCGCCACTCCAGCTTCTGTTTCGATGCCGGTTTTGGTGAGGATCCTGCTCTCGCCGCCCGCCAGCAACTCCTCCTCCGTCAGCTTCACCGGATCGCCGTCGAACGCCGGGTCGGCAAACAGGCGAGTCGCCGAGCCGGTGTAATCGAGAATGTTGAACCAGAGCTTGTTGTAATCGTCACGCACGCGCGTGCCCCGGCCGATGATCTGCTTGAATTCGGCCATCGAGCCCACCACCCGGGCGAGCACGACGTTCTTGCAGGTCGGTGCATCCACGCCGGTCGTGAGCAGTTGCGAGGTCGTGAGGATTGCCGGCGTCTGGGTATCCACGTCCTGAAAGCGGCCGAGATGGCCGCGTCCGATATCGCCCTCGTCGGCGGTGACGCGGCAGACGTAATCCGGGTGCCTGGCGGCGAGATCGCTGTTCAGATTGGTCAAAGCCTTTCGCATTTCGCTGGCGTGTTCCTGGTCCACGCAGAAAACGATGGTCTTGGCGAAACGGTCGGTTTTCTTTAGAAACTCGGTGAGATGGCGTGCGATGGTTTCGGTACGAGCCCGCAATGCCACCGCCCGCTCGAAGTCCTTGGTCTGGTATTCGTCATCGGGAATCGGGCGTCCGTAACGATCAAGATCGACCTTGTTCGGGCGCCAGCCGGCGGCGTCCCATTCGGTGATGACCCGATGTACGCGGTAAGGGGCCAGGAAGCCGTCGTCAATGCCTTGGCGCAGGCTATACTCGTATATCGGGTTGCCGAAATAGAGATAGGTATCGCGGCTTTCTTCGCGCAGAGGCGTGGCGGTCATGCCGAGTTGCACGGCGGGTTGGAAGTAGTCGAGGATGCTGCGCCAAGCGCTGTCGTCGCGGGCACTGCCGCGGTGGCATTCATCCACGATAACGAGGTCGAAGTAATCGGGCGAGTATTCCTTGAACAGACCGGCGCGCCTCTCATCTTCCGCGAGCGCCTGATAGATGGCGAAGTACATCTCGCGGCTTTTCACCACCTCGCCGGACTCGATCTTGTAGCGCGCGTCGCCGAAGGCGGCGAAGATGCCGTCCTTCGGCTGGTCAATGAGAATATTGCGGTCGGCGAGATACAGGATGCGTGGCCGGCGATAATCGCCAGTTCGGTTCCAGCGGGCATTCCATAGCTTCCAGCAAATTTGAAAAGCCACCACGGTTTTACCCGTGCCCGTGGCCATGGTGATGAGCAGACGCCGCTGCCCTTTGAGAATTGCCTCGACGGTGCGGTTGACGGCGATTTGCTGGTAGTAACGCTCACCCTTGCCGACCTCGTGGTTGAAGGGCGCAAGCAGGCGTTCAGCGGTTTTGTCGTCCTTGATCCTGCTGCCGGTACGGTAGCGCCGCCACAACTCCGCCGGCGGCGGGTAGTCCGCCAACGACGTTTCGCGTCCCGTGAAGTGATCGAATTCGATGATGTCGCGGCCGTTCGTGGCGTAGGCGAACTTGAGACCCAGAATTTCGGCATAATCCTTGGCCTGCTGCATCCCGTCCGCAGCGGATTTATAGCTGGCCTTGGCTTCGACAACGGCAAGCGGGAAATCGCGTGTATAGCGCAACAGGTAGTCTACGCGTTTGGGCAGCTTGCGGATAAAACCCTTGCCGACCGGCACGATGCGCCCGTCGGTGATGGTGCGCTGCTCCGCGATCGAATGCGGCTCGTTGTCCCACCCGGCGGCCTGGAGTTTCGGGACAACGAATTTGCGGCAGGTGTCGGCTTCAGTTGGCATGGTTTGATCTTTTCTTCCCCAGAGATATGGACACAGCGTGGTGTTCTGCTGTGAGTAGTGTCATCAGTCGTGGGTTGATAAAAAGCTTCTCGCGTCCGGCGCTCATTTCTTTCAGGATACCGACAGCGCATAGTTCCTTTAGATATACTGAGGCGGTCTGGCGTCGGGCTATTCCGGCCTCCACTACATTTGCGATGCGGCAGTATGGCTGAACGAATACCAGCTCAATGAGCTCGCGGCTGCAGATGGCGGGCAGTTCTGCGCCAACCCAATCCGCCGTGGCATCAAGTAGTTCGCGAATGGCTTGAATCTTGGTGGTGGTCCAGCGGGCCGTCTCCTCGACGCCGCTCAGCATGTAAAGCAGCCATTTTTCCCATTGTCCCCCGGTGGTGACCGCCTGCAGAAGGCGGTAGTAATCAGCCTTGCGGCGGAGAATATGACGGCTGAGGTAGAGCACAGGCAGATCGATCAGCCCTTGTTCTACCAGGAACAGCAGGTTGAGGATGCGACCGGTACGGCCGTTACCGTCGCTGAACGGGTGTATAGCCTCGAACTGGCAATGCGCCACGGCCATGCGAATGAGGGGGTCGAACTCGTCGGCCTCGTGCAGGAAACGCTCCCAATTGGCGAGCAGCTTGCGCAGCAAGGCCTCGCCCTGCGGTGGCGTATAGATCACCTTGCCGGTAGCGTCGTTGGCGAGTGTCGTGCCTGGTATGCGCCGGACATCCAAGGCCACACCCTTGATGGTGCGACAGATGTCCACGGCGGTGGCGGTGGTGAGTGGCCGCTTTTTCAGCGATTGGAACCCCTGATACAGCGCGGTACGGTAACGCAGCGCTTCCTTCGTAGCCGGGTCGGCCCGCCCTGCCGCATCATTCTGGGCATATCGGAACAGACGATCGGCAGTGGTGACGATATTCTCGATTTCGGAACTGGCGCGCGCTTCGAGCAGGGGAATGGTGTTGATCAGGATGGCCGGGTTGGGAATCAACCCTGCGGCCTGCTTGAGCTCCCCCAGCGCGGCGCGGGCGCCGATGCAAGCCTTGAGTACCGTCCGGCTTTCGATATCTGCCTGTGGAGGCAGCAGGGGCAGTGCGTTATAGGGCTTGGCGGGATCGAAATTTTTCATTTGTTTATCAAGTATCTCGTGGTTCGACACGTCCGCAGAACCTGTTGATCGCATCGACAGATCGGAATAATGTGTCGAAATAATACCTTTTTTTCGACAAATAGGAAAGTCCCGTCACAAGGGATGCCCGTTCGACCCTGGATTCGATGACCGGGGTCCAGGCGTGTTGTCAGCAGATACGCGGCAGGGGGTCGTCTTCCAGTTCTTCCAGTATGCGTCTGCCGCCGATGTAGGTTTCCAGGATTACACGCGCCGGGTTGCCTGTCATGTGTCCGATGATGGCGGCCTGGTCGCCCAGCGGCGCGGTGCGCCAGACTGCGAGCGCCGCTTGCGCCTGATCGGGTGCAATCACCGCGACTACGCGGCCTTCGCAGGCGAGATAGAGCGGGTCATAGCCGAGCATGTCACATACCGAGCGCACGGCGGGCCTGATGGGTATGGCGGCTTCTTCAAGATGCACGCCCAGATTGGTTGCACGGCAAATTTCGTGCAGCACGGTGGCGAGTCCGCCGCGCGTGGGATCGCGCATGAAGCGCAGACCGGCAAAGGCGAGCAGGGCGCGGGTGAGCGGCAGCACGCAGGCCATGTCGGAGTATATGTTTCCGCGCAGGCCGAATTGTTCGCGTGCGAGCAGCACGGCCACGGCGTGATCGCCCACCGGCCCGCTGACCAGTATCGCATCACCCTCCCTGATCTGCGTTATGCCCAACTGTACGCCAGGCGCGCGCGCACCCACGCCGCTGGCGGAAAGGTACAGACCGCCGCCCGCGCCACGCGGCACGACCTTGGTGTCGCCCGCCACCACGCGCACGCCGGTTTCCCGCGCGCTGCGCGCGAGGCTGGCGATGATGCGCCGGAGCTGGGCGACTTCCAGGCCTTCCTCAATCAACGCGTTGAGGGTGAGATAGAGCGGCGTCGCGCCAGCCACCGCGAGGTCGTTCACCGTGCCGTGTACGGCGAGCGCCCCGATGTCGCCGCCGGGAAACTCCAGCGGCTGCACGGTGAAACCGTCCGTGGTGAGCATGATCTCGCCCTCCGGCATCGGCAGCGGCACGGCATCGGCGTCAATGTCGAGCAGCGGATTGGCCAGGTGATGCGCGAACAGGCGTTCGATGAGCTCGCGCATGCAGCGCCCGCCGTTGCCGTGCGCGAGGCTGATGTGGGTGTCTTGCATCAGTTGTTCAGCCTGGCGCGTGCTTCGATGATTTGGCCGTAGCTGATGCCGCCGTCATTGCACGGCACGCGTTCGGTAAGGCGGACCTCAAAGCCGTCATTGTTCAGCAGCGCCATCGCCTGCTCCGTAAGCACGCAGTTTTGAAACACGCCGCCGCTCAGGCCCACGTGAGTTACGCCGTGCTCATCGCGCAACACGCGTGCCTGCTGTAACAGGGTCTGGGCGAGACTGGCGTGAAAACCCGCGCCGCGTTGCCCAATAGTTAAATCCTCATTGAGCAGATAGGGAATGAGCGGCGCCCACTCGGTTTGCCAAATCCCGCGCGCGTTGCGCTGCAACGGCAGCGTGACGGGTTGCGCGATTTCACCGCTGATGGCCTCCAGATACATCGGTCCTTGTCCTTCAAAGCTGGTCTCGACGGCCAAGCCGAGCAGGGCCGCCGCTCCGTCAAACAATCGCCCCGCCGCGCTGGTTTGCGGGCTGTTGAGCCGCCGCTGCCAGGCGTGTTGTAACAGTGCGATGTCTTTCGGACATTCGCGCCAGGCATAACCCGCCTCCCAACACAATGCGAGCGCGCTGCGCCACAGTCCGCGCGCGGCCTTATCTCCGCCCGGCAAATGAAACGGACGCAGGGTCGCTGCGCGCCGCCAGTTTCCAGGCGCCCCCAGCAGGGCCTCGCCGCCCCATAGGGTCCCGTCTTCACCCAAGCCTACGCCATCCCAGCTAAACACCAACCAGTTTTTGACCTCGGGGAATTCACCCGCCAGCACGGAGGCGTGCGCATGATGATGCCAGACCGGGATGACGGGCAAGCCTGTGCGTCTCGCCCAGCGCGTGTTGGCGTAACCGGGGTGCGCGTCGCAGATCAGTATTTCCGCGCGCACGCCGTAAAGCGCTTGCAGATCGGCGGCGGTTTGTTCATATATTTCCATGCTGCGTACGGTACCGAGGTCGCCGATGTGGGGCGAGATCACCACGCGATTATTCCACGCCAGCGCGGTGGTGTTTTTGATATGCGCGCCGCAGGCGAGAAGAGGGCGGCGCAGGGTAAAAGGCAAGGGGAGTTCCAGCGGCGCCAGCCCTCTGCCAAGGCGCAGCACACGCGGTTTGCCGGCGATGACGCGCACTACGGCATCGTCGGCGGGGCGGGCGATGGGACGGTTGTGGTGCAGGAACGTATCCGCCACGTGCGCGAGACGCGCCTGCGCTTTGCCATTATCCGTGAGCACCGGTTCGCCGCTGATATTGGCGGAGGTGGCGACCAGCGGCGCGCCGAACTCTTCCAGTAACAAATGATGCAACGGACTGTACGGCAGCAGTGCGCCGATTTCATTCAGCCCCGGTGCGATGTATGGCGACAATCCGGCCTGTGAACCTTTTTTTACCAGCACGATGGGGCACGCCGGATCAAGCAAGGCGCGTGTTTCAACGGCGCCGACAAGCGCGTGCCCGCGCACGCCGTTCAATCCGTCTTCGCCCTGCAGCGGGAACATCACCGCCAGAGGTTTGTGCGGCCGCGGCTTGCGGCTGCGCAGGCGCAGCACGGCGGAGTCGCTGCGCGCATCGCACATAAGATGATAGCCGCCGACGCCTTTCACGGCCACGATCTTCCCTTCGCGCAATGCGGCCACGCATGCGCTCAGGGCGTCCGCTGTGTCGTCAATGGAGGTGCGCCCCGGCGCATGGAAGAACAGTTGCGGGCCGCACGCGGGGCAGGCCACCGGCTCGGCGTGAAAACGCCGGTCGAGTGGATTGCCGTATTCTTTGCTGCACTCTGCACATAGTTCAAAGCCTGCGAGCGTGGTGTTGGCGCGATCGTAGGGCAGCGCGCGGATCACGGTGTAGCGCGGACCGCACTGCGTACAGTTAATGAAGGGATAGCGGTAACGTCGGTTGGCTGGATCGTGCAATTCGCTCCAGCACTCCGCGCACAGAAAGTAATCCGGCGGCAGATGGATGGACTCGGTTGCGCCGGACAGGCTGGGCAGGATGTGGAAGGATACGCAGTCCTGCGTCTGAGCAAGAGGTTCACAAGAGATAATTTCAACTCTGGCGAGCGGCGGCGCTTCACCCATCAGCGCGCGGCTGAACTGTTCCAGTGTCCCGTTTGCGCCCTGCGCCACAATCTCCACCCGGCCGGAGAGATTTCTTACCCAGCCGGAGAGGTCATAATGCCGCGCAAGGCGGTACACAAAAGGGCGGAAGCCCACGCCTTGCACGCGTCCGCCGAGCAGCCAGCGCCTGGACTGACGCGAGGGTGCAAGCGGCGGCGGGGATGACATGACAGGTGTGTGCATTTATGATGCGCGGCAGGGCGTCCGAAAACTCACATAAACCGGATCATGAAGATCAAACCTGAGAGCGTGCTCGATAACATCCAGTCCTCCTTGACGGCCCTGGCCCACGCGCTGGAGTTTCAAAGGCGCGTGGCGCGCGTGGGCTTCGATTGGCCGCAGGTGGAACAGGTGCTGGGCAAGATCGAGGAGGAGTTGCGCGAGATCCGCCACGAAATCGCGCAAGGCGCCGGTCACGACCGGCTGGAGGACGAGATCGGCGACCTGCTGTTTGTATGCGTGAATCTGGCGCGTCATCTCGACGTTGCCCCGGAAGCCGCTCTGCAACGGGCTAACGCCAAGTTCGAGCGCCGCTTCCGGCGCATCGAGGCGCTGCTCGCCGAGCGCGGCCGCAAACCGCAGGAGTCCACACTGGAAGAGATGGATGCCTTGTGGAGTCATGCGAAATCAGAGGAGCGATAGGGCATTCCGCGCAGGCGCCTCCGCGCGCCTGTCCGCGTGCTTGCCTGCGCGCAGCGCGCAAGCAGGCGACGCACAGGCAGGCGGCGGGGAAAATGCCCGCGCCAATTCCTGCGTGAGCCGCTCCGGCTGGCCGGCGTATTTCGGCGAAAAATGAAACGGAATGACCCGCTTCGCGCCGGCCGCGCGCGCCAATGCGCCCGCCTGACGCGCGGTGAGGTGATATTTTTCCATCGCGCGCGCGGCATCTTCTTCCAGAAAGGTGCATTCGATGAACAGCAGGTCGGAGTCACGGGCCAGCTCCACGATGCGCTTTGCGTTTTCCGGATGATAGATGACATCGGTGACGTAAGCCACTTTCTGTCCCGGCACGATGCGCAGAATGTTGGTTTTGAGCAGGCCCAGCGGCAGGTATTTTTCCCGTCCGCCGTTCACCCCATGCCACTGCACGGCGAGCGGCGTATCGTCGGCTGCGCCGCTCAACAGCGCGTGCTTTAAATCCTTGAGCCACGGCCCGACGGCAAGCCCCTGCTCCTGCAGGCGGTTTTTCCACACGTTGACGTGCTGCTTTTCCTCCAGAGCAAAAGCAAGACACGCGGTCTTGTGATCCAGAAACGCCACATGCACGCGAAAGGCGGGGTCATCAACGAGGATATCGCCAGTGATGGCGGACGTGCGTGCGCGCTCGCGTTGAAAACCATGCCGGCAGTGAAACTCAACCGCATCGAGCTGTCCGCCGGGGTGAATCTCAAATGCTTCCAGGGTAAAGTCGGCGGGATAATTCTGCACGAGATTCCAGGTGTAGGCGGCGAGCTTGTGATGGACCTGCTCGATGAATCCAGGCGGCCCGTACAGGCTGAGCTTCTTGTCCCTGCCGAGGCATATGCGCAGCAATTGATCGAAGCCCATGAAGTGATCCATATGGGTGTGCGATACGAACGCGTGACTCAGGCGCAGAATCTTGCGTGGCGCAAGCGCGCGCAGGTCGCCCAGGTCAAACAGCAGCGCGCGCTTTTCAAACAGGAATTCCACGTACACGCCGGGGTCGCCGAAGGGATCGTTGACCAGTTGCGGATGAAAAATCGGGCGCATGCCCTTATACCGCCTCGGTCTCCGCGCGCACACCGCCCGCCCACCAGATGCGGCAGGCGCCTTCGTCCGAGACCATGCACGGGCCGATGGGGGTGCGCGGCGTGCAGGCGCGGCCGTAGAGCGTGCACGCGTTCGGATAAATCTTGCCCAGCACCACCTTGGCGCAGTCGCAGCCGGGCGGCATTTCACCCATGCGTTTGCGGCGGGTATTACAGGGAAAGGAAAAGCGCCGCCGTGCGTCTTTGTCCCGCAGGTGTTCCTTGAGCGCATATCCCGACGCGGGAATCACGCCGATTCCGCGCCACGTGGCGTCCGTTACTTGCAGGGTTGCGGCCAGGTATTTTTGCGCGCTCGTATTGCCGCCCGGCAGCACCACTTCGGGATAGCAGTTATCGAGAAAGCATTCGCCTTCGCTGATCTGGCGCAGCGTGGAATACATCGCGGCGAGCAGTGTTTCGGGCGTGAAGCCGCCAATCGCGGCGGGGATATGATGTTCATCCGCCACGAAGCGCCATTGTTCAGGCCCCATAATGGTGGACACGTGACCGGGGGCGATGAGCGCATCGAAGCCGGGCGCACCGGAGGCAAGCAACATTGCCACCGCGGGCCAGGTCAGGCGTCCGGAGAGCAGCAGGAACAGATTGTCCGGCGTGCCCTGCGCCAGCATCGCGGCCAGCGGCGCCATGGTAGTCTCGAATCCGGCGGCGAAGAACACCACCGGACGTTGCGGATGGGCACGGGCGATTTGCACCACCTCGGCGGGCGAGGCGACGGGGCGGACGTCCGCGCCCGCGGCCTTGGCCTGCTCCAGGGAGCGTACGTCTCCCTTGGGCGCGTTCACCGGCACGCGCAGCATGTCGCCGAAGACGCACAGGATGACGTGCTCCAGGCGCGCAAGCTGGATGGCCTCGTACACGTCTTCTTCGGGACACACGCACACCGGACAGCCTGGGCCGGGGATGAGCTCGATGTTGGCGGGCAGCGCGTGGCGCAATCCGCTCAGCGTGATGGTGCGCTCGTGCCCGCCGCACACGTTCATGATGCGCACTTTCCGCCGCAGCGGCAGCGCGCGGATTTTTTCCAGCCAGTCTTGGGCGGAGAGGGCTGTCATGCGTGATTGGGAGTGAAAAAAAGTGCAACGCCGGCATGAACCGGAGGAGACGCCTTGCGCGCGTGCTTGCGCAGCCAGTTGAGCCAAGGTTCAAGGCCGGTCATTTTTTTGGAGGAGAGCAGCCACAGCGGCGCGGGATTGGCAAGCCGGCGTAAGTATCGCTCCGCTTGCGTGGGGTCAAAATTATCCAGATGCGGCAGCAGATCGGTTTTGGTCAGCAGCACCAGGTCCGCCGCGCGGAACATCACCGGGTACTTGGCGGGTTTGTCGTCTCCCTCAGTGACCGAGAGCAGCACCACGTTGCGATGCTGGCCCAGGTCAAAGCTCGCCGGGCACACCAGGTTGCCGACGTTCTCGATGAAGACAATGTCTACCCCGGCCAGATCAATTTGATGCAGCGCGCCGTGCACCATGCGCGCATCCAGGTGACAGGCGGCGCCGGTGGTGATCTGTACCGCCGGCACGCCCTGGGCGCGGATGCGATCGGCGTCGTTTTCCGTTTCCAGGTCGCCTTCGATCACTGCCATCCGCATTTCATCGCGCAGCGCGGCTATGGTCGCCTCCAGCAGCGCTGTCTTGCCCGCGCCGGGGGAGGACATGAGATTCACGGCCAGCACGCCGTGCGCGTCGAAATGCGCGCGGTTGTGCGCGGCCTGCGCGTCATTTTCCGCGAGCAGGCGATGGAACACGGGCAGGGTGCGCTGTTGTTGCTCGACAGGCCGGTAGATAAGGTGTTGATTGGCGGGGGTGACGGTGCAGCCGCAGGTGTTACACATAAGCCGCTTCCTCGTTTGAGGGGGCGGCATCGCCGCCCTCCAGCTCCACGCTCACCAGTTGCATTTCATTGCCGCTGATGAGCCGCGTGCGCCAGCCACCGCATTGGGCGCAGGTGAGGCGATGGATCTCCGCTGCGCTCTCCGCGCCGCACTGTTCGCAACGCACGCGGACCGGCGCATGCACTGTTGTCAGGCGCGCCTCCGCGGCCAGCGTGCCCTCGCGCGTGGCGTAAAAGGCCTGCTCCAGCAGTTCCGGTGCCACGCCGGAAAGCGGGCCGATTTGCAGCGTGACGCGCGTGACCGCCTGCGCCAGATGCTGTCTTGCCAGGGTCTCGATTTGCCGGATGAGCGCGCGGCAGATGGACAGTTCATGCATGAGAACCGCCCTCCTGTTCCGCGGATTGCATCTCATCGTAAAGCTGCCACGCCGAGCGCGCCTCGCGCAGGGTGATTTTCTGGATGGCATAGCCTACGTGCACCATCACAAAATCGCCCGCCGCAAGCGGTGTTTCCTGCATCAGGAAAAGGTTTACCGTGCGCTCTACGCCGTTGGCGTTGCAGCGCGCGGTGTGCGCGTGTATGTCCACGATCTGCATGGGAATCGCCAGGCACATGCGGCTCTCCTCTGGGACGCTTGTTTTCAATTTTATAGCGCGGCTGGCCGCACCGCCAGTGATTGTTGCCTTGCTTTGCGCTAGATCAAACAAATGCCGAGCGTGGCTGTGCTAGGGTTAATCCTGGAATGAATTACGACTATTTTGACCACGAGGCCGACATCGGCATTACCGGTTACGGGAAAACGGTGGAAGAGGCCTTTGTCGCGGCCGCGCAAGCGATGTTTGCCGTCATGGTGGCCATCGCCGGGGTACGCAATACGCGCCACATTGAGTTCAGCTTCACGGAGGCCGACACCGAGCTGGCGTTCGTCACCTGGCTGAATCGCCTGCTCACCGAGGCGCAGACCCAAGGCCTGGTTTTAGGACGCTTTGAATTACACAGGAAGGGCGAGCAATGGCAGGCACAGGCGTGGGGCGAGCCGTGGCGCAAGGGTTTGGAGCGCGGCGTGGAGGTAAAAGGAGCGACGCTCACCATGCTTGCGGTTACGCGCAAGAACGGCCGCTGGGAGGCGCGCTGCGTGGTGGATGTTTGATTCACACATAACGCCAAAGAAAGAGGGTAGCGCAATGGATATGCGGCGTTTGCAGAAGATAGATGATTATCGCTGGAGTGTGCCGCTCGCTGCCGGCGAGCAGCGCGCGCCGGTATGTCTGTATGGCAGCGAGCCGTTGCTGGCCAGCATGGACGACAAGGTGCTGGAGCAGATCACCAACGTCGCCAAGCTGCCCGGTCTGGTGGGTGCCGCGATGACCATGCCGGATGCGCACTGGGGCTATGGCTTCCCCATCGGCGGCGTGGCGGCGTTTGACGCCGAGCAGGGCGGCATCATCTCCGCGGGCGGCGTGGGTTTCGATATTTCCTGCGGTATTCGTTGCCTGCGCACCAATCTCGATTTGCCCGCGGTCACGCCCAGGTTAAAGGACCTGGCCGACGCCCTGTATCACACTATCCCGGCGGGCGTGGGCGAAGAAGGGCGGCTCAAGCTCGCCCCGGCGCAGCTTGACCAGGTGCTGAAGGGCGGGGCGGCGTGGGCGGTCAAACAAGGCTATGGCGTGCCGGAAGACCTGGAGTATGTGGAAGAAAACGGCTGCGTGGCGAGCGCCGTGCCTGAGAACGTCTCGGATTACGCCAAGAAACGCCAGCGCGGCGAGATGGGTACGTTGGGGTCGGGCAACCATTATCTGGAAGTGCAGGTGGTGGATCGTATTTACGATCAGCCGGCCGCGCGGGCTTTTGGTCTGCGCCAGGGCCAGATCGTGGTCTCCATCCACTGCGGCTCGCGCGGCCTGGGGCATCAGATCGGCACCGAGTATCTGGTTTCGCTCGCCAAGGCCGCCGCGCGTCTGGGAATTTCCTTACCGGATCGCGAGCTGGCCTGCGCGCCGATCAATTCGCCGGAAGGGCAGCAGTATATCGGCGCGATGAACGCCGCCATCAATTGCGCGCTTGCCAATCGTCAAATCCTGACGCACCTCACGCGCGAAGTGTTCGCGCGCATGCTGCCGGACGCCATGCTGGAAACATTATTCGACATATCGCACAACACTTGCAAGGTGGAGAAGCACAAGGTAAACGGCAAGCAGCGCGTGCTGCACGTGCACCGCAAGGGCGCGACGCGCGCCTTCGGCCCGGGGCATCCCGCCATTCCCGAACGCTATCGCGACACGGGGCAGCCGGTCATCATCGGCGGCAGCATGGGCACCGGCTCCTACGTGCTGGCGGGCACGGCGGAGAGCGAGATCAAGGCCTACTCCTCGGCCAGCCATGGCGCGGGGCGTTCCATGAGCCGCCATCAGGCGCTGCGTCATTGGCGCGGACGCGAGCTGATTGACGAGCTGGCCGAGCACGGCATCCTGATCCGCACCCGTTCCATGCGCGGCGCGGCGGAAGAGGCGCCGGGCGCGTATAAGGACGTGGACCTGGTGGCCGAGGCGACGGAAAAGGCGGGTCTCGCCCGGCGCGTCGCTTTCCTGCGCCCCAAGGCGTGCGTCAAGGGCTGAGGCGTCCAAACGGTGATACTGGCGGCAAAAAATTGCCTGGGCCTGGCGCGCAAAATCGCGCGCTGTATGCATTGCCGCCTGTTGCACTATGAAGTCAGGCAATTTGCGGACGGCGAGTATTATTTCCGGCTCAAATTTTCCAGGAAGCCCGCCTCGGCTATATTGCTGGGCAACATCACGCCCGCGCCTTACTCGCTGTTTGAGCTGCTGGCGCTGGCGCAGGCCTTGGAGGACAGCGGTATTACCATCGCCGCGCTCTGTATTCCCTATCTCGGCTACAGCCGTCAGGACCGGCAGTCGGAAAAAGGCGAGGCGGTGCTGGCGCGCATGATGGCCGGGATCGTAAACCGCATTCCCGCGCGGCGCAGGGTGTTTGTGGACCTGCACAGTGATGCGCTGCGCGCCATGCTTGCTCCTCACATCGAGCTGCGGTGCCTGCCGGATATGGTGCGCAGCGTTGTGCGAAAAACGGATATCGTCGTCGCGCCCGATCAAGGCGCGCAACAGCGCGCGGAGGAGGTGGCGCAGGGCTTGCCCGTCATCACCATCCCCAAGCGCCGCCCCAGTCACGATATCGTCGCGCGCGGCGCGGCGCGCTACCCGGTCGCGGGGAAAAGGGCGCTGATGGTGGACGACATGATAGACACCGGGCGCACCATCGCCTCCGCCGCGGCATTGCTGAAGCAACAGGGCGCCAAGTCCATTACCGTGGCCGCGACGCACGCGATCTTCTCCGCGCCGAGCCGCGCCATTCTGGCCAAGGCCCCGATTGACGGGATTTTGGTGAGCGACACGCTCGATACGATGGTTCCGCACAAGGTGCGCGTGGCCGGCATCGCCCGGCAGCTTGCGCACGCGCTGTAACGATTAATTGCTTTTTGGCGGGAGGGGACAGCATGATCTTTAAAAATCGCGGTGAAGCCGCGCGGCGGCTTGCCGAAAAGCTTGCTCATTACCGGGGCAGGGATCCTTTAATTCTCGCCATCCCGCGCGGCGCAGTGCCCATGGCGAAATTGATCGCCGATGAACTGGGCGGCGAGATGGACGTGGTGCTGGTCAGGAAAATCAGCGCGCCGGGCAGCCCCGAATTCGCCATCGGTTCAGTGGATGAGAGCGGCTGGACCTATATTGCGGATTATGCCGCGAGCGTGGGCGCCACCCCTGAATACATTGAACGCGAGAAGCAGGCCCAGCTTGCGACCATGCGCAAGCGCCGCGCCCAATATACGCCGGTGCACCCCCCGGTGGACCCGCAAGGCCGCGTCGTGATCGTGGTGGACGACGGCCTGGCCACGGGCGCCACCATGATCTCGGCCCTGCACGCGCTGCGCGCCAAGAAGCCGGAGAAATTGATCGCCGCCGTGCCGGTGGCGCCGCCCGATACGCTGCGCAAGGTTGCCGGCTACGCCGACGAGGTGATCTGCCTGCACACACCGGAGTATTTCCAGGCGGTGGGGCAGTTTTATCTCGATTTCCCCCAGGTGGAAGACGAGGAGGTGGTTGCCATTCTGCGCGACGGCAAGCAAGGCCGCTGATTGGTCACGGTGGAATATTTGCGCTAATCCAGCAGGAATGAAATATTTGCATTGATGCGGTAGCTGATGATTTTGTTGTTTTCCACCTTGGCCTCGAAATTCTTGATGTAGATGGATTTGATGCCGTGCAGGGTTTTGGCCGCACGGGCTATGGCTTGCCCTGCCGCGTCTTCCCAGCTCTTATCCGACTCGGCGAGCACCTCGATCACTTTCAGTATATGCGGCATAACGGCCTCCTTTTGCGCCTGATATAAGACCATGACAGTTTACAAAACACCTGCAGCGTGGAAGTTGATCTACATCAAACCCGTTCGAGGAGCGCTTGAGGTATCTTATATGAAGCTCTGAATAAGTCCATCCTGGTCTCCATTTTTCAAACACTTTGTGTTTGAAAAATGGCAGTGCGTCCCTGCACCGCAAGGAACTTCTGACTTAATCAGAGGTTCCTTAAGCCCTACTTTAAAGGGAGATATGCCATGGCCAATCTGACCAACGCGCAGTTGAAGCAACTGCGTCAACTGCTGAACAACAATTTCACCAAACTGCGCGACGAGGCGCGCGCGGAGCTGATTCGTTCCGGAGAAAAGCACTATGCCGACCTGGTTTCGGGCGTATTGGATATCGGCGATGAATCGGTGGCCGACATGCTGGCGGACATGGACGCCGCCCTGTTTGACCGCCAGATCCAGGAAATCCGCGACATCGAAGCGGCGTGGCTGCGCCTGGCCGACTTGAGCTACGGCGTCTGCATTGATTGCGGCGGCGACATCGGCTACGAGCGGCTCAGCGTCTATCCCACCGCCAAACGCTGCTTCACCTGTCAAAGCCAGCGTGAAAAGACCTACGCGCACGAGGCGACGCCGCGCCTGTGAGCGGTTAATGCCGTGTTGCCGCAAGGAGTGAGCCGGAGCGATGTTTGAAGCCATCATCAAGCGCGATGGGACGGTAACGGCCTTTGACGCCGCCAGAATCACTCGCGCCATCGCGCGCGCGGGAACGGCCACGGGCGAATTCGGCCCTGACGTCGCCGAGGCGTTGACCGCCGAGGTAGTGGACGCCGCGCACCGGAAGCTGGGCGCCAGGACGCCGAGCGTGGAGGAAATCCAGGATGCGGTGGAAGAGGTGCTGTTGTCCTCGCCCTATCATGCCACCGCCAAGGCCTACATCCTCTATCGCGCGCAACACGCGGCGCTGCGCGAAATCATCGCCAAGGCTGACGTTGAGCTGGTGGATCATTATCTGCGGCAGCTCGATTGGCAGGTGAGCGAAAACAGCAACATGACCTATTCCCTGCAGGGGCTCAACAACTATATTTCATCCGAAGTCAGCAAGGTCTATTGGCTCAATAAAGTCTACAGTCCGGAAATCAGGCAGGCCTATGCGGACGGCGATTTCCACATCCACAACCTCAACGCCATCTCGGTTTACTGCGTGGGATGGGACCTCACCGATCTGCTGACGCAGGGTTTCAAAGGCGTGCAGGGAAAAATAGAAAGCCGCCCCGCCAGGCATTTCCGCAGCGCGCTGGGACAGGTGGTGAATTTCTTTTATACCCTGCAGGGCGAGGCGGCGGGGGCGCAGGCCTTTTCCAACTTCGACACCTTGCTCGCGCCGTTTATCCGCTATGACGGCTTGGACTACGCGGAAGTAAAGCAGGCCGTGCAGGAATTCATCTTCAATATCAACGTGCCGACCCGCGTCGGATTTCAGACCCCGTTTACCAATATCACGTTGGACTTGCGCCCGCCCGACTATCTTGCCGGACAAGGCGTCATCATCGGCGGCGTGGCGCAGGATAAACCGTACCAGGATTTCCAGAATGAGATGAATTTGTTCAACCGGGCGTTTTGCGAAGTCATGCAGGATGGCGACGCCGCGGGACGCGTGTTCACTTTCCCGATACCCACCTACAACGTCACGCGCGATTTTGACTGGGACAACCCGGACTTGGAGGGCCTGTGGCGCATGACGGCGAAGTACGGCGTGCCCTACTTTTCCAACTTTATCAATTCCGACATGAAGCCGGAAGATGCGCGCTCGATGTGCTGCCGGCTGAGAATAGACACCCGCCTGCTGGAGCGCAGGGGCGGCGGCTTCTTCGGTGCCAACCCGCTCACCGGTTCGATCGGCGTGGTCACCATCAACATGCCGCGCCTGGGCTATCTTTCCGCGGACGAAGAGGAGTTCAAGCAGCGCCTGTCCGGCCTGATGCGGCTTGCCAAGGATAGCCTGGAGGTCAAACGCAAGACCCTGGAGCGGCTTACGGAGAAATCGCTTTATCCCTACGTCAAATATTATTTGCGCGACATCAAACAGCGCTTCGGCGCCTACTGGAAGAATCACTTTTCCACCATCGGCCTGGTGGGCATGAACGAGGCCTGCCTGAACCTGCTGGGCGAGACTATCGCGAGCCCGGCCGGGCGCGCCTTCGCGCTCAGGATACTCGATTTCATGCGTGCCACGCTCATCGAGTTCCAGCAGGAGACGGGCAACAACTATAACCTCGAGGCCACGCCGGCGGAGTCCACGGCCTATCGTCTGGCGCAAAAGGACAAAAAGAAATTTCCGGATATTATTTGCGCCAACGAGGAGCATTATAGGAAGGGTGCGCAGCCGTTTTATACCAATTCCACGCACCTGCCGGTGCACTACACCGATGACTTTTTTGAGGCGCTGGATCTGCAGGACGATCTGCAGACGAAATACACGGGTGGCACCGTGCTGCATATCTTCGTGGGAGAAAGGATCGAGTCGCCCCGGGTGATAAAAAAGCTGGTGCGCAGGATTTGCGAGCGCTACCGCCTGCCTTATTTCACCTTCACTCCCACCTTCAGTGTTTGTCCCGCGCACGGCTATCTCGCGGGACAATACGCGCAGTGTCCCCAATGCGGCGCGCGCTGCGAGGTGTACTCGCGCATCGTGGGATATTTACGTCCGACCGACCAGTGGAACAAGGGTAAGCAGGAAGAATTTGCGCGCAGAAGGACGTACAAGGTATAGCGGTGGACATCGGAGGATTACAGAAGGTTTCCCTGATAGATTACCCTGACGAAATCTGCGCCGTGATCTTCACCCGCGGCTGTGATTTTCGCTGCGGCTATTGTTACAATGCGGAACTCGTCTTGCCCGAGCGCTATGCGGAGTTGATTCCGGAACAGGAGGTGCTTGATTTTTTGCGCACGCGCTGCGGCATACTGGACGCCGTCACCATCACGGGAGGCGAGCCGACCCTGCAGGCCGATTTGCCGGAATTCATGCGCCAGGTGAAAAATCTCGGCTTCCTGGTGAAGCTTGACACCAACGGCGTCAATCCGGAAGCGCTGAAGCAAATAATTGACCGCAGGCTGGTGGATTACATCGCCATGGACGTGAAGGCCCCTCTTGAAAAATACCGGGAGGTCATCAATAGGGACGTGGATACGCGCAACATCGCCGCCAGCATTGCATTAGTCATGGGTTCCGGCGTATCCTATGAATTCAGGACCACCGTGGTCAAATCGCAACTGGACGAAAAGGACATTCTGGCGATAGGAAAATTGATAAAGGGGGCCCGGCGTTACGTGCTGCAGAAGTTTCTGCCGGATAAGGTGCTCGACCCTTCCTTTCTTCAGCGCAGCGCCTATGAGGAAGAATATATGTGGCGCATGTGCGCGGCGCTAAAGGACGATGTACTCGAATGTGGCGTGCGTTAATGCAAGCATACGCTCTTGATTGCACGGCTGCTTTTACGCAAAATGTATTCGATGCTGCAACCTTGAGGAGCCTTTATGGACATCCAGGCCGTCGAAAGGGTTTACCGGCGTTACGCGCAACGCTATGATTTTTATTTCGGCGCGCTGTTTCAGCCGGGGCGCCGCGCGGTCATCGAGCGGATGAGATGCCGGCCCGGAGAGCGCATCCTGGAAGTGGGCGTCGGCACGGGGCTGTCCCTGCCGCTTTATCCGCGCGATGTGCATATCACCGGGATAGACGTGTCCGACGAGATGCTGGCGCGCGCCAGGGCGCGTGTTGAAAGGGACGGCCTGCGCCACATCGAGGCATTGCACAAGATGAACGCGGAACAGATGCGTTTTGCCGACGACAGCTTCGACAAGGTGGTAGCGATGTACGTGGCCTCCGTGGTGCCTCATCCCGCGCGCCTGGTGGATGAGATGCGCCGCGTATGCAAGCCGGAGGGCGAGCTGTATATCGTGAATCACTTCCAGCATGGCAATCCAGTGGTGGGCGGCGTAGAGCGCCTGATTGCGCCCCTGTCCAGACTGCTGGGGTTTCGTCCGGATTTTTCCCTGGAACTTTTCCTGGATCAAACCGGCCTCGATGTTATTGAACAAACGCCGGTCAATCTGTTCGATTACTGGACCTTGCTGCGCGCGCGCAATAATAAGGACGGCCTGCGGGGCGATGCTGCGTTGCTCGCCACGGCCTGACGTCGAACTGCCTGCTAGCAGGCTGTTGAGAAACAGCCTGCGTGCGTTGCAGGGGCGAGCAGCACTGCTGCGAGCGGGCAAGCCAAGGATGGCTTGCCCTGGCCTTGCAAGCGAAGCAGGATGCGAGAGCGCCGCAGGCACCGCCATTTTTCAAGCACGCTTTATGTGCTTGAAAAACGAAGCAAAGCGAAAATGACACTTTTCGCTTTGCGAAACAACCTGCTAGGGGTAAAGCGGGGGGAGATGGCTGTGCAAGAACCACCGCTCCAGCACGATGTGACGCGAGAACCAGCGTGTGGCGAGGAGCCTGCGTCCCATCACCTGCTTCAGCTTCTCGACCACGACACCGGCATGAGTCTTGGCCTTGCGCGCGCCAAAGCGCGCCGCGAGCCTTTCTTCATAAGGCGTCAACTGGTCGCAGCGGTAGTCGCCGTGAGCGGCGAGGATGACGTCCGCGGCCAGCAGGGCGGATTCGATCGCGGGTAGTATGCCTTCGCCGCTCTGCGGGTAGGCCAGCCCGGCGGCGTCGCCGATGAGCAGCGCGCCGTCCGCGACGATTTTTCTGGGCGTGTGCGCGTACAGCAGATAGGCATGGCCGTTGAAATGGGCCGGGATGTCGTGCGGAATCTTGCCCCGTTGCTTAAGGAGCGCGCAAAACGCTTCCACGTGCGCGGCCAGTTTGTGATTGTCCTCGCGCCCCAGGCCGATATTGAGATAATTTCCCTTGCGCACCGCCCAGCCGTAGCCCTTGAGGTCGGAGCAGAAAAATAATTCCGGCGTTTCCTGCGCCACGCGGCACTCTTGCATCTGGCGCTCGTTCATGGCGAACTCAACTTCCTGCGCGGCGACCACGGATTCGGTGCCGCCCAGCCTGGCGCCCAGGCGGCGCGCCACCGGACAAAAGTGCCCGCCCGCGCCGATCAGCAACGGCGCGCGCAATGATTCGTTGATGATCCATTCGCCGTTCTCGCGCCGCAGTGATTGCAACGCCTCGCCGAGCCTGAGCCGCGCGCCTGAGCGCTGCAGCAGATAGTGGTCGAATTCGCAGCGGCGTATGCCGTAACTCACCGGCTCGCCGTAGGTCGTTTCAACCTGGTCCTGTCCCAGACAGCCGGTGCGAAAGCCGGTGAAGGCTTGCAACACGCGGCTTGCGCGATAATCATCCAGATCGAGCTCCAGCGCGTCCACCACCTTGGGCGTGATCCAGCCCGCGCACACCTTGTCGCGCGGGAAGGTTTTTTTGTCCAGCACCACGACCTCGAGACCCGCGCGTTTGAGCTTCCACGCCGCGCTGGAGCCGCCCGGCCCGCCGCCTATGATGGCTGCGTCACAGCGTTCCATGAGGGGACGATGAATGCTTCACACGGCGTGGGCGCGCTGGCCGGTTTCGTAAAGATGGGCGCGCGACCAGGGGATTTGATTGTTGGCGCCGCGCGTAAAGACCACCTGGAAAAGTTGCAGGCAGCCGGTATGGAAGGCGGCCAGCGAGCCGGCGAGATAAAGCCGCCAGGCGCGCACGAAATTCGCGTCGAACATGTTTTCCACCGCCGCGGCATGCTGCTCGAAACGCAGCAGCCAATGCTCAAGCGTCCTGGCGTAATGCAAACGCAGGTTTTCCACGTCGAGCACGGAAAAGTCGCGCGGCTCGAAAATGTTCATCATTTCGCTTAAGCAGGGTGGATAGGCGCCGGGGAAGATGCGTTTCTCAATCCAGGCGTTCATCAATTCCGGGTGGTTACGTCCGATGGAGTGGATCAAGCCGCGCCCGTGTTCCGTGAGCGAGCGGTGAATCACGTCTCCCAGTTTACGGTAATGATCCAGACCGACGTGCTCCAGCATGCCCACCGACACGAAGGCGTCGTAGGTGCCGGAGATGTTGCGGTAATCGTCCTCGATATATTCGACTCCGCTCACGCCCTCGGCCTTGGCGCGCTCGCGCGCGTAGCGGACCTGTTCCTTGGAAATGTTGTAGGAGCGCACCAATACCCCATAGTGGCGCGCCATGTGGCGCGCCAGCCCTCCCCAGCCGCAGCCGGCTTCCACCACGCGCTCGCCGGGCTTGAGGCGTAGTTTGCGGCAGACGTGATCCATCTTGGCGAATTGCGCCTGCTCCAGCGTCATGGCGGGAGAAGGAAAATAGGCGCAGGTATACTGCATCTCCTCGTCCAGCCACAGTTCATAAAATTCGTTGCTCAGATCATAGTGGTGATGAATGTTGGTGGACGAACCGGACAGCGTGTTGGAGCGCGGGCGGTTGAACAGCGATGTCTGAATTTTCCTGAGGAAGGGAAACCTTGCAGCCGACGCGCGATAGACGGTCTCCAGGAACTCGACCAGGTTTCCATCCACCTCGATAGCGCCTGCCGTGTAGAGATCGCCGAAATGGAGATTGGGATTGATGAACAGCTTATAAAGCGCCGCGCGGCGGCGGATGCACATGCTGGCTAGAATGGGCGCGGCGGACTTGGTGATTGCCTCGCCATCCCACAGCGCCAAACGCAAGGGCGGGTTGCCAGCCAGCGTCAACAGTTTGGCCGCCAGCCAGCGTTCCAGCGGGGTGGAGTGTGAGTGCCGGCGGCCAGGCTCGCAGGCCGGAACGCCGCCCGTTACAGGGTTAATCGCCATCGCCTTGCTTTTCTTCATGGTTGCCTTTGCATTTCAAGCACGTCGCACAGGAAGGCGTGGAACAAACGGATTTGCGGTGCACCAGGCATGGCTATGTCCGTACACGGGTGACTGTCGGGTGTATTGTAGTGGGGCTGGACTGGATTGGCAATCAGCGCGGGATGATGTCCAGGCACGTCAGCTCTCCCCTTGGGGTGGTTTGGAAACGCAGCGGCAGAAATTGCCGCAGCAGCCACAGCGTGGTTTGGGCGTGGGAGGTGAGTCGGCGCAGCAGCAGGCGCGACGCGCCCTGCGCCAGCGCGAGATAGATCAGCAGTTGGTCGGAGGCGTGGATATCCATCGTCGCGCCGGCGCGGATTTCATCATCCAGGGCCTGGGCCGCTTCCTCCCCGATGCGCTCCGCGGGCACGCCGCGTTCCGCGGTGGAAGCCGCGCCCAGCAGCGCGTGCTGCGTGCGCGCCCAGAGCACGATGGCGCCGCCGTGTCCTATGGCCTCGCTGCGGCTCAGCCGCCGGCAGTCTATGCGCGCGTTGGCAAAACCCTCGAGCCTGCGCAGCGCCGCTTGCCGCATACGCTCCGCGACATGGTCCGCCAGATTGGCGGTGTGGATGATGCCCTCGATCTCCTGCACGGCTCCCAATGTGTCCAGATGGAGTGGATGCAGTTGCCCCACCGGCGACAGCGACACCTCGATCACGCCGCCGCCGCGCGGGTAGTAGCCGCGGCGCAGCACGGTGACGTTCACGGGCAACCCCATCCTGGAGAGCAGCGGCAACAGCACGTAACGGAAATAATCCAGAGGCGGCGCGGCCTTGACGTCGGTGCCACCGGCAAGACGCAGGTGTATCGGCTCCCCGCAGGCAAACGCGGCCGGCAGCGCCGCCTGTAAAACCAGAACCACGCTCCCCGCCGTACCCACGTTGAAATCATAGTATCCGCCTTGCGGCCTGCCGGGGCGGAAGGTGAACTCGCGCGCGCCTAATTCCAGGCCGGTGATCTCCGCCCGGCACAGGGCCGCTGCCGCGCGCACCGCGGTGAGGTGCTGGGCGGCGAGCCCCGGCTTGGGACGCCGCGCGCGGACATTGCGCAGCGCGATTGCGCGGCCGGTCATGGCGGAGAGCGCCACCGCCGTGCGCACCAGTTGCCCTCCGCCTTCTCCGTAAGAGCCGTCAATTTCATGCATAGTGGATTTTAAAAAGCATGCGGGTGAAAACCTTGCGCCAGATCAAAGATTGACGACGTTTTTTTACCTTACAGTGGAAACGTCAAAAGACAAGGAGTGACGTCATGCAGATTCCGTTGCAAATTACCTTTCGTGACATGCCCCCTTCTCCGGCCGTGGAAGCGCGCATCCGGCAAAAGGTGAAAAAGCTGGAATCGTTTTATGACCGCATCATGGGTTGCCGGGTGGTGGTGGACATGCCCCAGAAACATCATCATCAGGGCAAGCTCTACAATGTGCGCATTGATATCACCGTGCCGGGGGGTGAGATCGCGGTGAATCGCCAGCCGGATGAGGACGTGTACGTGGCGTTGCGCGACGCGTTTAACGCCGCGGGCCGCCAGCTGGAGGATTACGCGCGGCAGCAGCGCGGCGACGTGAAGACGCATGAGGAACATCTCCACGGACGCATCGTCAAACTGTTCCCGGACGAAGGCTACGGTTTCATCGAAACGCTGGACGGCGAGCAGATTTATTTTCATCGCAACAGCGTGGTGCATCCGCCGTTTGATCACCTGCGGATCGGCGCCGAGGTGCTGTACCTCGAAGAGCAGGGCGAGGAGGGGCCGCAGGCAAAAATGGTGAGCATCGGCAAACACCGTCTGGCCGGCTAGGCCCGCTTTCAGGCGCAGTTGATCCAGAGTGCATGCTCCGCGCGCCGCACCTCCGTGCCCAGCTCCGCGCACAGGCGCGTCATGCGCCGGGCGATGTAGTCAAACTGCTTTCCGGCGGCGAATTCGGTGCGGCACTCGCCGATAAAGACCGGATACAGGTTGATGCGCAGGAGCGAGGCGCGCGTGAGCTCCAGTTCGAACAGCAGTTGGTGGTCGTTGCGAAAATCGGGGTCCACATAATAATCGTCCACCAGGTCGCCCGCGGCGTAGAGGATCGGACGGCCGCGGTAAATCTCGATGCCCTGAAACAGGTGAGCGCTGTGGCCGAAGATAACACCATAGCCCATGTCTATGGCGGCGCGGGCCAGTTTTACGAAATGGCTTGAAGGGCGCTCCGCCCAGTTCGAACCCCAGTGCAGCGACAAAATGGGCCAGTGCGCGCCGTTATCGCGCAGCGTGTTGCACGCTTTGCCTATCTCCGCCAGCGCCCGTTGTTCGTCCGCGAGGTCCAGATAGGCGATGCCCGGCTGATGGTCTCCGGCGGCGAAGTCTTCCTGATGGTCACAGTAGGCCGCCATGCCGAACTTGACGCCCTCGCGTTCAACGAAGGCCGGGGAGCAGGCCGCGTGCATGTTCAGGCCGGCCCCGGCATGGGCAATGCCGCGTTCATCCAAATGACGCAGCGTATCCAGCAGACCCTCGCTGTCGAAATCCAGGGCGTGATTATTGGCCAGGCTCACCAGATCAACGCCGGCATTTTCCAGGGACTGCGCCGCCTCCGGCGGAGCGCCGAAATAAAAGGCCTTGGGCGCGCCGCGCCACGGCTGGGTGGAGGAGGTGATGGCGCACTCCAGATTGACCACGGTCACGTCCGCCGCGCTCATGCGCGCGGCGATCCCGCCGAGAGGATAATCCGCGCCGTGCGCCCCGAGGTATTGCGCCACGATGCGTCCCAGCATGACATCGCCGCCAAACAGGACGCGCAGGGGTTGGTCCATTTGCCGGTTCACCTCTTGGCCGAGATGAATTATTACGGCACTCCCGGGAGCTTGAAGAGCAGATCGCGGTAATGTTTAAGCTCCCGGATCGAGTCGTAGATGTCCTCCAACGCAAGATGCGCCGGGGTTTTCACGAAGCCGTCGGCGAGCGCGGGCGCCCAGCGCCGCGCCAGCTCCTTTACCGTGCTCACGTCCAGATTGCGGTAGTGAAAATATTTTTCCAGGTCCGGCATGGCGCGGTACAAAAAGCGCCGGTCCTGACAGATGCTGTTGCCGCACATGGGAGATTTGTTGCGCGGCACGTGCCTTTGCAGGAATTCCAGCGTCCTTTGCTCGGCCTCTATTTCATTGACCCGGCTGGCGCGCACGCGCGCCACCAGCCCGGACTGATTGTGCTGCTGCGTATTCCAGTCATCCATGGCGGCGAGCACCTCCTCGCTTTGGTGGATGGCGAACACCGGCCCCTCCTCGATGACATTCAGGCCATTGTCGGTGACCACGGTGGCGATTTCAATGATGCGGTCGCTATCGGTGTTGAGTCCGGTCATCTCCAGGTCTATCCAGATCAGATTATTGGGGTTTTGCGCCATGAGTTTTCCTTGTTATTCAGACCGCCACTTGCAGGGCATTGTATCAAAGGCTATGCTGAGCCGCTCGAACTCTGATGTGCCCATGAATACCTTTTCCTGGATTTTCGTGTTGGCGTTGACGGCGGGATGGGTTCTGCAGCTTTGGCTCATACGCCGCCAGCGTGCCCACGTCCTGGCGCACCGCGCCGAAGTGCCGGAAGCCTTCCGCGCGCAGATCCCCCTGGAAGCCCACCACAAGGCCGCCGACTACACCGCGGCCAAGCTGCGCCTGGCCGAGGTCGAGTTGGCGGCAGGAGCGCTGTGGCTCGGCCTGTGGACGCTGGGCGGAGGGCTGAACATGCTCGACCAGCTCTGGCGCGCGCTGGCCTGGGGGCAGTTGGCGACCGGTGTCGCCTTTACTCTCAGCACCGTGGCCATTATGGCGCTGTTGGATTTGCCGTTCTCCTTCTACCGCACCTTTGTCATCGAACAACGCTTCGGCTTCAATCGCACTACGCCGCGCCTGTTCGCCGCCGATCTGGGCAAGCAGGCGCTGCTGTTGCTTGCCCTGGGTGCGCCGCTCAGCGCGCTGGTGCTGTGGCTGATGCAAACGACGGGCGGATTATGGTGGCTGTATGTCTGGCTGGTGTGGGCGGGTTTCGGCCTGCTCATGATGTGGGCCTATCCCGCCTTCATTGCGCCGCTGTTCAACAAATTCAGCCCCTTGACGGACGAGGCCTTGCGCCAGCGTATCCAGATCCTGCTGCAAAAGTGCGGCTTCACCAGCAACGGCATCTTCGTCATGGACGGTTCGCGCCGCAGTGGACACGGTAACGCCTATTTCACCGGTTTGGGAACCAACAAACGCATCGTGTTTTTCGACACCCTGATGAGCCAGCTGCAGCCCGCCGAGATCGAGGCGGTGCTGGCGCATGAGCTGGGGCACTTCAAGCGCAGGCACGTGCAAAAACGCCTGTTCCAGGGCCTGGTCTTCAGTCTGGCCGGCCTGGCGCTGCTCGGCTGGCTGATCAATCAACCCTGGTTTTACACCGGCCTCGGTGTGCAACAACCGTCGCTGTACACCGCGCTGGTCTTGTTCCTGCTGGTCGCGCCCGTGTTCAGCCTGTTCTTGCAGCCGGCATTCGCCTGGCTTTCGCGCAGGGATGAATTCGAGGCCGACGACTTCGCCGCCGAGCAGAGCGATGCGCGCGCCCTGGCCGAGGCGCTGGTCAAGCTGTATAAGGAAAACGCCAACACGCTCACCCCCGATCCGGTATACTCCGCGTTCCATGACTCGCATCCGCCCGCGCCGGCGAGGGTGAGTCATTTGTTGGCGAAGGTCAGGGGATGATACGGAGATCAACCATGAAGCGGTCAATGAATTTAATCATGCTCAGCGCCGTGCTCATGCTGGGCAGCGGCGCGCTCCAGGCCGCCGATGCCAAGCGCGGCGAGGCGCTGTATCAAGCGAACTGCATGGGTTGTCACGACACCTCGGTGCATATGCGGTCCAACCGCATCATCCACTCGCTGGACGCCTTGAAAAAGCGCGTGCGCTTCTGCGAAACGAACGCGCGCCTGAAATGGACGGACGAGCAAATCGAGGACGTGACCGCGTATCTCAACCGGACGTTCTACAAGTTCAAGTAATTTCTCCCTCCCCCTCGCAGGGACGGAGCCGGGGAGAGGGTGGAGGAAGCTATGACAACCGGTCTGCTAAACAAACACTGCAAGGTCTGCGAAGGCGGAACCCAGCCGCTCAGCGCCGCGCAGGCGCGCGACCTGCTGAATCAAATCAGCGGCTGGGAGCTGAATGAGACCGCCACTGAAATCAGCCGCACCTTCCAATTCAAAAACCATTATCAGACCATGGCCTTTGTCAACGCCTTGGCCTGGATCGCGCATCAGGAAGACCATCATCCCGATCTGGAAGTGAGCTACAACAAATGCCGCGTGCGCTTTACCACGCACGCCATCAAGGGTTTGTCGGAAAACGACTTTATCTGCGCAGCCAAAATAGAAGCGTTGCTGCGCGCATAAGGGCTTACCGCTCCCGCCACAGGCGGGCGATTTCGTCTTCGCCGAGCGGTTTGGACAGTGCAGCGAGAATCAGCAGATATTTGCGGTGCGGCAGAGTCATGGGCTGTTCACATATGCTCAATCACGGCCTCGCCGAAACCGCTAGTGCTCACGCGCGTCGCGCCCGGCATGAGGCGCGCGAGGTCAACGGTCACGGTCTTGGCGGAGATGGCGCCGCAAATGCCCTTGATGATTAAATCGGCCGCTTCAAACCAGCCCAAATGGCGCAGCATCATTTCCGCGGACAAAATGATCGAGGCGGGGTTGAGCTCGTTTTTGCCGGCGTATTTGGGTGCGGTGCCGTGGGTGGCCTCGAACATGGCCACGGTGTCGGACAGGTTCGCCCCTGGCGCCATGCCGATGCCGCCCACCTGCGCGGCGAGCGCGTCGGAGATGTAGTCGCCGTTGAGATTGAGCGTGGCGATCACGCTGAACTCCTCCGGCTTCAACAGAATTTCCTGCAAGAAGGCGTCGGCAATCACATCCTTGATGAGGATTTCCTTGCCGGTCTTTGGACTGCTCATGTGCAGCCACGGGCCTTGGGCGATTTCCACCGCGTCGAATTCGCGCTTCGCCAGCTCATAACCCCAGTTGCGGAATCCGCCTTCGGTGAATTTCATGATATTGCCCTTGTGCACCAGCGTGACCGAGTCACGGTGATTGTCAATCGCGTATCGAATCGCCTTGCGCACCAGGCGCTCCGTGCCCTCGCGCGACACGGGCTTGATGCCGATGCTGGAGCTTTCCGGGAAACGGATTTTTTTCACGCCCATTTCGCGCCGTAGAAAATCAATTACCTTTTTCACTTCCGGGGTGCCCGCCGCCCACTCGATGCCGGCGTAGATGTCCTCGGAGTTTTCGCGGAAGATCACCATGTCGGTCTTTTCCGGATTTCTCAGCGGGCTCGGCGTGCCGGTGAAATAACGCACCGGGCGCAGGCACACGTACAAATCCAGTTCCTGGCGCAGTGTGACGTTGAGCGAACGCATGCCCGTGCCTACCGGCGTGGTGAGCGGGCCCTTGATCGAAACTACGTAGTCGCGCACCGCCTGTACCGTTTCGTCCGGCAGCCAGTTATCGCCGCCGTAAACCTTCACGGCCTTTTCCCCGGCGTACACCTCTATCCAGGCTATCGTCTTTTTACCGCCATAGGCCTTGACCAGCGCCGCATCTACCACGCGCCGCATCACCGGCGTAATATCTACACCTATGCCGTCGCCCTCGATAAAGGGAATGATCGGCCGGTCGGGGACGTTGAGCGAGTTGTCCTGATTGACTCGTATCGGCTGGCCGTCCCTCGGCACGACGATTTTGTTATACACGCATACTCCATGGCGCTGACAAACGCGGAATTCTAACATCATTTGGCTTTAAGCATGAAGCTTGACTGTGTAACGCCTGGAGGCAGGGGGCGGTGATGAAATTTTTTATAGACACGGGACATCTGGAGGATATTCGCAAGGCCGTGGAACTGGGCATGGCTGACGGTGTGACCACCAATCCATCGCTGCTAGCCAAGGAAACCGGTATCAGCTTTCATAAGCAGATTGCGATGATCTGCGAGATGGTGCAAGGCCCGGTCAGCGCTGAAGTGGTGGCAACGGATTACGAGGGGATGTTGAAACAAGGCCGCGAGCTGGCCAAAATCGCGCCCAACGTCGCGGTCAAACTCCCGCTCACGCCTGACGGCATGCGCGCCTGCTCGGTGTTGAGCAAGGAGGGTGTGATGGTCAACGCCACCTTGTGCTTTTCCGCCGCGCAGGCCATCCTCGCCGCCAAGGCGGGAGCGGCGTTTGTGTCACCCTTTGTGGGCAGAATGGATGACGTCGGCGAGCACGGCATGAAGCTCATCGGGGAAATCGTGGACATTTACCGCAATTACGAATGGAAGACACAGGTGCTGGTGGCCTCTATCCGCCACGTCACCCACGTAATCGAAGCCGCGCGCATCGGCGCGCACGTCACCACCCTGCCGTTCAAGGTGCTGGAGCAGATGTACCAACACCCGCTCACCACCCTCGGCCTGGAGCAGTTCCTGGCCGACTGGAAGAAGAGCGGCTTATAAGCATGCTTTTATACATAACGAACGCGAAATTCTAACATCATTTGGCTTTGGGCATGAAACTTGACGGTGTCATGCCTGAAGGCAGGAGGTGGTGATGAAATTTCTTAGGCTCTTCTGGAAGTCGTGTGGGTAGTTTTGAGCGTTAATTTCCCGGAAACACGCGCCAGGCGGCCAGCCCTGCGTGCGACGCCTGACCCAGGCCTACCCGAACTTGGTCCTCGTTCACGGTCCGGTTCACACCAATTGGCTCAACCAGATCGAGATCTATTTCTCCATCGTCCAGCGCAAGGCGCTTACCCCCAACGACTTCTCCTGCCTTTCGGAGGTCGCAGATCGATTGCTGCGCTTCCAGGACCACTTGGAGAGCATGGCCACGCCGTTTGACTGGCGATTCACGCGCGATGATCTCACGCGGCTGCTCAGAAAGTTCGCGGCCGAGCCCTCGCCTTTGCCTCTTGCGGCGTGAATACATACGTTGCCGAATTTATGAACCAGACCACTAAGGCAGGCTGCGCACGATCTCGCTTTCCGGGTTGAACGCGAGCCAGGCGAAGGCGAAGTGAACGCCGCTCTCGAGCGGGGCGAGGCGCTTGCCCTTTAGCGGCCCGGCCACGGCCTCGCCGAGCAGGTTCCACTCGGAATCGGTCGCCGTGTCGAAATAGCGGCCGCCGCGGGAGACAAATTCGAGCGTCCGGCCCTCGAGACGCCGCGCGAACGCGGTCGCCGCCGGAATCGGCCGCCCCTGCTCGATCTCCGGGCGGTCGAGCGGCGAGGCCATGCCGCGCTTGGCGAACACGGCGTAGGACAGGCCCTCCAGCTCCCGGTTCGTGACGGGATGCTTTTCCAGCAGCGTGAGCGGATAGAGCCGGTGCTTTGCGCCCACGGTGACCGAGAGCACCCGCTCCATCGGCGGCAGCCGCGGGTCCAGCCTCGAGGAGAACAGCAACGGGCTCCGGTCGATCCGGTCGTAGCCCGCGTAGGGGTTGCGCCCGTACGGGCGCGCATGACCCGTCTCGCGCGAGAGCACCAGCCCCATCGGATGCGCGGCGGAGAAGTCCTCGAAGGCGACGATCTCCGAGGGCAAGCGCACGAGTTCAGTTCCCGCATAGTGCCCGACGATCCCCTTGCCGGTGAACTGCTGCCACCAGGATTCGGTCTGCCGGTCGTACATCACGAGGTCGGAGAGCCGGAGCCGCCCTGTGGTGCCGAAGTCGAGCACGCGCTCGCCGACCCGGCGCTCGAACACGATCGAGGCGTTGCATAGCGGGCAGAACGTGACCGCGACCGGCACACCGCCGACCATGTCGTTCACGATCTCGTGGAACATCAGGATCTGGAGCGGGTAGGCACGGGCCTCGCCCCCGAGGCGCAGCACGATCACCGGCTCTTTCGCCTTGAGCCAGGTGCGCGCGGCGCGCGCGCCCACGAACCTCGGGCGGTCGATCGCCGGAATGCCGTCCTTGGGCGGCCCGCCCGATTCGATCTCGGCGAGGTCCACCGTGCGGCGCGAAAAATCGGTCCGCGGCCACTCGCGCCTGTCCTCCGCGCTCTGCGCGAGCACCGTACCCGGGGCGAGCGCGAGCGCCGCCGCCAGCGCAAGGCTGCGCAGGTTCATGGCGAAGCGTCCACTCTTCGCTCCTCGTGCCTAGCGGGAAACCCAGCGCCAGATCCAGTGATCGAGCGAGAGCTTGCCCGGGCCGTGGCACAGCGGAACGAGCAGCAGCAAGCCCCAGTAAAAGTGCGACATCAGCGCCGCCTCGTTGGTGCTGAGCACGTGCCAGAAGGAGATTACCGCCACTACGTTGAACACGGAGAGCGAAAGCGCGGCGAAGCGGGCGGCGAGCCCGAGCGCGAGCAGCGGCGGGAAAAAGAGCTCCCCGAACGTGCCGAGCCAGGCCGCGACCTCGGGCGGGAGCAGCGGCACCCGGTATTCCTCGTGAAACAGATACAGGGTGCCGTCCCAGTTGCCGATCTTGACCAGGCCCGATTTGAAGAACACGTTCGCGACGTAGAGTCGGATCGCCAGATCGACCAGATGGCCGGCCGCCTGCAACCAGGCGAGCACGCGCTCGATCGCCGGAAGCCATGCGCCGATCGCCCTCATCGCGGCTCTCCCGCGGCAAGAGCCACGATCGCGCCGGCGCCGACCCAGCGCGCGAGCGCTGCAGACGGGCCGTAGGCGGGATCGGCGGCGAGCGCCGCCTCGAGCGCTGGCCCCAGCGCTAGGCCGTCGCGGATGGCGCAGAGCAGCGCATGGTCCGCGGCGCCGAGCCCGATGACCACGGCGCGCCAGGCCGGGCGGTGCACCAGTATGCGCTCGCCGCCCGCGCCGAGATCAACGTTGATCTCGCCCGTGTAGTCGTCCTGGTGTACCTCCCAGATCCGTGCCAGCGGCCAGTGCGACTCGAACAGCGCGCAGGCGCGGGCGAGCACCGGGCGCAGGCCCGGATGGCGCTCCGGCGGCAGCGCCGCAAGGCGCGAGGGATCGAAGCGCGCGCTGTCCGCGGCGTAGTAGGCGCGGTGCGCGAGCCACTCCATGTGCGCGACGTCCGGCAGATACGGCAGGTCCTGCACCTGCGCGCAGCCTGCGAGGAACGCATCGAAGCCGCGGCCGTACTCGTTCAGGTCGCCGCTCACCGAAGGCCGCGAGCGCCAGTAGGCGCGTGAGAGGTCCTCGAAGAATTCCTCGCCCACGATCTTGCGAACGATCGGATACGCGCCGGCGAGCGCTTTCGAACAGTTGCCGAAGACGTTGCCGCGATACACGGCGAGGCGCGCGAGCGCGCGCTCGGGCGGACCGCGGAAAAGCGCGGCCGAGCGCGCTGCGCCCGCGGCGTCGGCGAGCGCGGACCCGAAGCCGCGCTGCAACTCAAGCAGCGAGGCCAAGGCGTTCCCCCATGCACCGGCCGGCGCGCGCGGCCTCATCGAGCAGCACCGCAAGCTCCGGGATGTCGGTATCCCATTCGATCAGCGTCGGGACCGGACCGAAGCGCTCGAGGGCGGCCTTGTAGAGCCGCCACACGGGCTCGGCGACGCGAGCGCCGTGGTGGTCAATCACGCAGTCCTCGGTGACCAGATGGCCGGCAAGGTGGATCTCCTCGACGCAGCCCGCGGGGAGCGTGCGCAGGGCAGCGAGCGCATCGCCGCCGTGGTTAAGCTGATTCACGTACAGGTTGTTCACGTCGAGCAGCACGCCGCAGCCCGTGCGGTGCGCGAGTTCGGCGATGAATTCGGCCTCGGCCATCTCCTGCCCGGCGAACTCGAGATACGCCGTGACGTTCTCGATCAGCAGGCGCCGGCCGAGGAGTTCCTGCGCGCGCTCGACGCGCGCGCTCACTAGTGCAAGCGCCTCCCGGCCGTAGGCGAGCGGCAGCAGGTCGTTGAAGTGCCGGCCGGACGCCGCCCCCCAGCACAAGTGCTCGGAGACGAAAACCGGCTCGATCCACCGCGCGAGCGAGCGCAGCCGCCTCAGGTGGCGCTCGCGGTAGCCCTCCGCGGAGCCGATGCCGAGCCCGACCCCGTGCAGGCTGACGGCGTAATCGGCGCGCACGCGTTCGAGCACGTGCCGGTGGTAGCCGCCCTGCCCGAAGTAGTTCTCGCTGTGGACCTCGACCCAGCCAACAGGCTGGCGCGCCTCGAGGAAAGCGCGATAGTGCGGCGCGCGCAGCCCGATCCCCGGCCCGAGTCCCTGCGGGCCGCTGCCTGAAACCGCGACTGCGCTCATGCCGCGCTCTTCAGCCCTTGAAGTGCTTCTTGGCCAGCTCGCCCGGCTCGCCCTGCTTCAGGCTCCCGCCCATCTGGATGCAGGTGCCGGTTTTCACCGCCTTGAAGTCGTTCGGGTCGTAGTCCTTATTCGACTGCCCGGCACACGCATGCGCGGTCGCGTTGCTGCCGCAGTCATTCTGGCCGGCCTTTACCACGCCCCAGCACTTTTCCATCTCCTTCTTGTCCTGCGCCAGCGCGGAACCCGTCGCCGCACCCAGCGCGAACAGGCCGGCGATCGCCGCCGCGACAATGCCTTTCTGATCCATGTTTTCCTCCTGTAGAAGGCCCCGGGATCGGGGCCGCGACAGGAAGTTCGGCGGGGCGCAACAAAAGGTTACAGGTAGCAGGGTGTTGATAAAGTCCTCGAACCACTCCCCTTAAGGGAGGTCATAGGGACAATGCCATCCCCAGGAGAACAGCGCGGTCACTGCGCCAAGAAAACGGTGTCATGCGGCATTTATCAACATCCTGGTAGGGGCCCCCGCTTCCGACGGCCCGATCCGACTCCATGTGCTAAAATTTCCATCATGCGATCCAACCGACCCGGCCGCGGACCGGCGCTGAGCCTCATCAGGAAGGCCGGGGAGGCGCCTGCCGGCCATGAACTCGACTGGTCGCTCTGCATGGCGCGGGCGCAGGGCGGCGACCGCGAAGCCTACCGGCGGCTGCTCGAACAGGTGACGCCTTACCTGCGCTCGCTTGCGGCGCGGCGCCTGCGGAACCGCAGCGACGTCGAGGACGTGGTGCAGGAGACGCTGCTCACCGTGCATGCAGTACGCAATACCTACGACCCTGCCCGCCCCTTCGGCCCGTGGCTGGTCGCGATCGCCAATCGGCGCATCGCGGATGCGCTGCGCCGGCACGGACGCGCGGGGGCCCGCGAGGTGCCGCTCGAACCCGAGCATGAAACCTTTGCCGGGCCCGAGGCGAACTGCCAGGAGGCGGCCTCCGAGGCGCGCCTGCTGCGGGAGGCGGTCGAGAATCTGCCCGCCGGACAGCGCCAGGCGATCGAGCTTCTCAAGCTGAAGGAGATGTCGTTGCAGGAAGCGGCTGCGGCGAGCGGCATGTCGGTCGCGGCGCTCAAGGTGGCTACGCATCGCGCGTTGAAGCGCCTGCGGAAACTGCTCGGAACGAAACGAACGGACCGGTGATCAATACGCCCGACCTGATCGAGACACTTGTCGCGCATCTGGCGCCGCTGCGGCGCCTGCGGCCGCCGCTCGTGCGCGCCGCCGGCTGGCTGCTCTTCGCGGCGCTGATCCTCGCGCTGCTGGCCGTCTCGCGCGGAGTGCGCCCGGACCTGGAGTTTCGCCTCGAGCAGCCGGTATTCGTTCTCAGCGTCGCCGCGGCGCTCGCGACCGGCGTCCTTGCCGCGATTGCCGCGTTCCTCCTGAGCCTCCCCGACCGCTCGCGAGGCTGGCTCCTTCTGCCTGCGCCCGGGCTCCTCGTATGGGTGGCGACCATCGGCTACGGCTGTTTCACCGCCTGGGTCAGCATCGGGCCCGAGGGCGTGTCGCTCGGCGAGACCGCGCGCTGCTTCGCGACGCTCGTGCTCGTTGGCGCGCCGCTCTCGCTCGCGCTGCTCATCATGCTGCGCCACGCGGCGTTGCTCGCGCCGGCGCCGGTCGCGATCACGGGCGGCCTCGCCGTCGCCGCCATGACCGCAACGGCGCTGTCGCTTTTTCATGACCTGGACGCGACCACGCTGATCCTGATTTGGAACCTCGGCCCGGCGGCCGTGCTCGCCGCATTCGGCGGCGCATTCGGGCGAAGATTGTTCTCCCGGGCGGCGGCGCGCTGAATGATCCTCAAAAATGCGCGAATATAGATTTTGGGGCTCTTCTGGAAGTCGTGTGGGTAGTTGTGAGCGTTAATTTCCCGAAAACCAGTGCCAGGCTTGGTTCTTCGGCATATGACCTCCTTCAGAGATTGGGCATGATGTTTGGATGGCTACCCCATAGACACGGGACATCTTGAGGATATACGCAAAGCCGTGGAGTTGGGCATGGCCGACGGTGTGACCACCAATCCATCGCTGCTAGCCAAGGAAACCGGTATCAGCTTTCATAAGCAGATTGCGATGATCTGCGAGATGGTGCAAGGCCCGGTCAGCGCCGAGGTCGTTGCGATGGATTATGAAGGCATGCTCAAGCAGGGCCGCGAACTGGCCAGGATTGCGCCCAATGTGACGGTCAGGCTCCCGCTCACTACCCTCGGCCTGGAGCAGTTTCTGGCCGACTGGAGGGAGAGCGGCTTATAAGCGCGCTTTCAGAAGGCCGGTGATTTCAGCAAGCGGTACATTCCGGCTTTGCGCGTCGCGACGGTTCTGATATTCCACCGTTCCGGCGTCGAGGCCGCGTTCGCCGACGACGATGCGATGGGGGATGCCGATCAGCTCCATGTCGGCGAACATCACGCCCGCGCGCAAGGGGCGATCATCGAATAACACCTCAATCCCGGCGTGTGTTAATTCTGTATAGAGTTTCTCCGCCGTTTCCTGCACGCGCGGCGACTTGTGCATGTTCATCGGCAGCAGCGCGACGTGAAACGGCGCAAGGGGCACAGGCCAGATGATACCGCGTGCGTCGTGGTTCTGTTCGATGGCGGCGGCCACCACGCGCGATACGCCGATGCCGTAGCAGCCCATCTCCATGATTTGCGATTGCCCGTTTTCGTCGAGATAGCTCGCGCCCATGGCGCTGGAGTATTTACCGCCAAGCTGGAAAATGTGGCCGACCTCGATGCCGCGCGCGATGGACAGCGTGCCTTGGCCGTCGGGGGAAGGGTCGCCTTGCACGACGTTGCGGATGTCCGCGACCAGCGGCTCCGGCAGATCGCGGCTCCAGTTGACGCCGGTGAAATGCCTGCCGTCCTGATTTGCGCCGCACACAAAGTCGCTTGCGTGCGCGGCGGCGCGGTCGGCGATGACGGGAATCTTTAGCCCCACCGGGCCCACCGATCCCGGCGCGCAGCCGGCCGCGTCCTGAACCTGCTGCGGGGTGGCCAGTGTCAGCGGGGCGAAAACCTGCGTCAGCTTGGCCGCTTTTACCGTGTTCAATTCGTGATCGCCGCGCAACACCAGCGCGACGACGCCTTCCTTGCCCTGCACCAGCAGCGTCTTCAGACACTGGGCGGGATCCATTTTTAAAAAGCCGCTGACTTCTTCGATGCTGTGTTTGCCCGGCGTGTCCACGATTTGCATCGTCTGTTGTGGGGCAGGGCGCTTGCCCGCGGGCGCGACGGCCTCGGCTAGTTCCACGTTGGCGGCGTAGTCCGAATCCGGGCAAAACGCGACGGCGTCTTCGCCGGAGTCGGCGAGCACGTGGAACTCCTGCGAACCGGTGCCGCCGATGGCGCCGGTGTCGGCGTACACGGCGCGGAATCTTAACCCAAGACGGGTGAAGATGCGGGTATAGACGTCATGCATCACCTGATAGGTTTTTTCCAGGCTGGCTTTATCAGCGTGAAATGAATACGCATCCTTCATCAGGAATTCGCGCGCGCGCATCACGCCGAACCGCGGGCGCGGTTCGTCGCGGAATTTGGTTTGGATCTGGTAAAAGATCGCAGGCAGTTGTTTATAACTGCGGATTTCGTTGCGCACCAGATCGGTGATGACCTCCTCGTGCGTCGGGCCGAAGCAGAAGTCGCGTTGGTGACGGTCTTGCAGGCGCAACAGTTCAGGGCCGTATTGCCCCCAGCGCCCGGATTCCTGCCACAGCTCGGCGGGCTGCACCGCGGGCATCAGCAGCTCTTGCGCGCCGGCGCGGCTCATTTCCTCGCGCACAACGGCCTCCACCTTGCGCAGCACGCGCAGGCCGAGGGGCAGCCAGTTATAGATGCCAGCGGCGAGTTTGCGGATCATGCCCGCACGCAGCATCAACTGATGACTGATGACTTCGGCGTCGGAGGGTGTTTCCTTGAGTGTGGGCAGTAATAGCTGTGAGGTGCGCATGCGCAGGAAGAGGTGATTGAAAACTTGAGCGTGTGTTTATTCAGGCTGGGCGCCCAGCGCCTGTTCGCGTGCGCGGATCGCGGCTTCTTTGGCGCGGATGGCCTTGGCGCGCGCCGCGCTGTAATCGCCCTGGCCGAGCGCGGTGCGTGCTTCGTCCAGCAGTTTCTGCGCTTCGTTAAGCGGCTCAGGGGCAAGCTTGTCCGCGTTGGCCTCATGCGCCGCCTGCACCGCCTGGCGCGCGTCGCTCATCTCCTGCGAGGGAATGCTGGCGCAAGCGGCGCTCAGCCCGGCGAGCAGAATGAGCAGCGGCAACAGTTTTGTGCGAGTCATGAAGACGTCGGTATTCCGGCAGGATGATGCAAGCTCTGTGCATGACGGCTAAATTGGGCTACCATGCGTGTATCAATCCATGTATCCGCCATGGCCGATATTTTAATATTGTACTACAGCAGCGGCGGCAGTGTGGCGCAAATGGCGCAGCACGTCGCGCGCGGCGTGGAGGAGGCGGGCGGCATGCAGGCGCGCGTACGCACCGTGCCGCGCGTGTCGGCTGTGTGTGAAAGCGTCGAGGACAGCATCCCCGCCTCCGGCCCGCCCTACGTTACGCCGGAAGATCTGAAGGAATGCGCGGGCCTGATACTGGGGAGTCCCACGCGTTTTGGCAACATGGCCGCGCCGCTCAAATATTTTCTGGACGGCACCGGCGGCCTATGGCTGTCCGGCGCCCTGACCGGCAAACCGGCCGCCGTATTTACCTCCACCGCCAGCCTGCACGGCGGGCAGGAGACCACCCTTATCAGTATGATGTTGCCGCTGCTGCACCACGGCATGATGATCGTCGGCCTCCCGTACAGCGAGCCGGACCTTACCACCACCGCGAGCGGCGGCACGCCTTACGGTGCGAGCCACTGGGCCGGGCCGGACGACAAGCATCCCTTGAGCGTGGAAGAGCAGCGCCTGTGCCACGCCTTGGGCAGGCGCGTGGCGCAAATCGCACAGCGTCTGCAATAATTGACTATTTTAGTCAGGTATAGTAATTTAGCCGACGTTGGAAAAGTAGCGGGTGAAATGAAGTATGGCGTTAATGATTACCCAGGACTGCATCAATTGCGACGTGTGCGAGCCGGAATGCCCCAACGGCGCGATCTCGCAAGGGGCGGAGATTTACGTCATAGACCCCAAGCTGTGCACCGAATGCGTCGGGCACTTCGACAAACCGCAGTGCGTGGAAGTGTGTCCGGTGGACTGCATCCCGCTCAACCCGGATTACGTTGAAACCAAAGAACAATTACAGCAGAAGTATTTAAACCTCACGGCCGGCAAAGACGCGGTATCATCTTAAAATTGTAGCGGCGTGGCGCACACCGCTCATCAACCCATTATTCGTTTATCCGGTAACACTGGACACCTATCATGCCTGATTCCTCATCGTTCAATAAAAAAGACCAGCAAGCCATGGCGCATATCCGCGGGCTGCTGGAGTACATCGGCGAGAATCCGGACCGCGACGGATTGCGCGACACGCCCGAGCGCGTGATCGGCGTATTGCAGGAGCACTTCCAGGGCTATCAGCAGGACCCCAAGGAACATCTGCTCAAAACCTTCGAGCCGGCGGTGGGCTATGATGAGCTGGTGCTGGTGTCCGACATCGAACTGCACAGCCATTGCGAGCATCACATGGTGCCGTTCGTGGGCAAGGCGCACGTCGCCTACATCCCGAACGGGCGCATCATCGGCTTGTCCAAGCTCGCGCGCGTAGTGGACATTTACTCCAAACGCCTGCAAGTGCAGGAAAAGCTCACCGCTCAGATCGCGGATACCATCGAAGAGGTTTTGCAGCCGCAGGGCGTTGCGGTCATCATGCAGTGCCAGCACTTCTGCATGTGCTACCGCGGCGCGAAAAAACCCGGTTCCTGGACCACCACCAGCAAACTGCACGGCGTGTTTCTCAACAATCCCTCCTCGCGCATGGAATTGTTCACTCTCATCGGCATGCAGCGCGAACTCCCCTGATGCCTGCGAACGCGGAGCTTGCAACCCTGGGCGGCGGCTGCTTCTGGTGTCTGGAGCCGCTGTTCGCCGCCCTCAAAGGCGTGTCCAAAGTCGAATCCGGCTACTCCGGCGGCGAGATAAAAAATCCTTCCTATCGTGAAGTCTGTACCGGCAACACCGGCCACGCCGAGGTGGTGCAAGTCACGTTCGACCCCGGCGTTATCAGCTATCGGGAATTGCTGGAGATATTCTTCTCCGTCCATGACCCCACCACGCTCAACCGCCAGGGCAATGACGCCGGCACCCAATACCGCTCAGTGATTTTTTATCACACGCCCGAGCAAAAACGGGTTGCCGGACAGGTGATTCAGGAAATCAGCGCAACGCGGATCTGGCCCGGCCCGATCGTTACCGAGCTTGCACCGTTCAGCGCGTTTTACCGCGCCGAAGACTATCACCAGGATTACTACGCCAGAAACGGCAATCAACCGTACTGCCAGATGGTCATTGCCCCCAAACTCAAAAAATTCCGCGAGCGTTACAACGCGAAGCTTAAATCCTGAAAAGATGGGTGGGGACGTTATTCGTGTCCACATGCTTCACTTGTTAAGCCCCGGCCTCTGTGCGAGCATGCCAATAGCCGGATTTCTGGGACCGGACTGGCGTTCTTTCTGCCAGCAACGCTCGCGCATCACTTGGCAACGATAAGATAGCCTCGGTAATTTTTTTCAACGGGTATGCTCATAACATAAAGGATACATCCGTTTATTTTAAGTGCGCAACTGCGACAAGAAGTTTTGCCAGCAGTTTGTTGAAAATCGCCATCCTTGGCGATTTTCAACTCACTTGGCGCGGCACATGTCCGCGCCTCGCTCCGAAAATCAAACACTTGTGTGTTTGATTTTCGATGCGGCACTTTTCCGCTGCGCCGTCCCGGCTCCGCGGAAAAGTCCAGGGCGCACGTCCTGTGCGTCCGTTCGCCATGCCACCGGCATGGCTCACCCCTGTGGCGCTTAGCAGTTCGTTTTTCAACGAACTGCTAGTACGAACAGGCGGCATCTTTTAACATAGCTTGCATGTCTGATCTTCCTGTCAACTTATACCGCGCCGCGCAAGTGCGGGAGTTTGATCGTATCGCCATCGAGGAATACGGCATTCCGGGCGCGATGCTGATGGAGCGCGCAGGGCGTGCAGCGTTTGAGACGCTGCGCGCGCATTGGCCCAAGGCACGGCGCATCGTCTTGGTGTGCGGCACGGGGAATAACGGCGGCGATGGGTTTGTGACGGCGCGGCTGGCGCATGAGGCCGGGCTGGAGCTGTGCGTATTGCAGGCGGGGGAGGAGGGCGCGCTGCGCGGGGATGCGCAGGCGGCGTATGAGGCATTGCGCGCGGCGGGCGTAGAAGTAACGCCGTTTTCCGCGGTGCGGCTCAAAGACGCCGAGCTGATTGTGGATGCGCTGTTTGGCATCGGGCTGGATCGGGAGGTGAGTGGCGCGTGGCGCGAAGCGATCAGGGCGATTAATCATGCGCACAAGCACGTGCTGGCGCTCGATGTTCCTTCCGGCCTGGATGCGGACACCGGCGCGGTGCACGGTGCGGCGGTGCGCGCGAGCGTCACCGTCAGTTTTCTCGCCCTCAAGCAGGGTTTGTTCACCGGCGCGGCGCCGGATCATTGCGGCAAGATCGTGCTGGATGATTTAGGCGTGCCGCAGGAGATCGTTCAGCGCGCCACGCCTGCCGCGGTAAGACTCGCGGCAGAGAATTTACCGCGGCTCAAGCTGCGCGCGCGCGACTCGCACAAAGGCGATTACGGGCGCGTGCTGGTGATCGGCGGCGATCACGGCATGGCGGGCGCAGCGCGTCTCGCGGGCGAGGCCGCGGCGCGCGCCGGGGCCGGATTGGTTTATGTCGCCACGCGCACATCGCATGCCTCGGCACTCTGCGCTCAGCGCCCGGAGCTGTTGTGTCATGGGGTGGAGAACGCGGAGCAGTTGCAGCTCTTGCTGGAAAAGGTGGACGCGGTTGCCATCGGCCCCGGCCTCGGCCTGTCGCCTTGGGCGGTCGAGTTGTTCAACGCCGTGTTGCGGACTTCTTTGCCCTTGGTGGTGGATGCCGACGCGCTCAATCTGCTCGCGCAGCACCCGCAAACGCGGGCTGACTGGATATTGACGCCGCATCCCGGGGAAGCGGGGCGTTTACTGAATTGCGCGGGCAGCGTGATTCAGCGTGATCGTTATTACGCCGTGCGGCAACTGCGTGCGCAGTACGGCGGCGTCGCAGTGCTGAAAGGCGCGGGCACGTTGATTGCCGCTGGAGATGGAGCGGTCAGCGTGTGTACCGCGGGCAATCCCAGCATGGCGAGCGCAGGCGTGGGTGACGTGTTGACCGGCGTCATTGCAGGCTTGACCGTGCAAGGCATCACCCTGGCCGATGCCGCGCGGCTGGGTGTGCATCTGCACGCGCAGGCGGGCGACGAAGCGGCACAGCGCGGCGAGCGCGGGCTGCTGGCGAGCGATTTGTTCGCGCCTTTGCGCATGCTGGTGAATCGTGCCTGAAACACACTATGTGATAGCGGACGAGGCCGTGATGCTGGCCTTCGGCGCAGCGCTGGCCAAGCAACTGCGCGCAGGAGACAGGATTTATCTCAGCGGCGAACTGGGCGCGGGCAAAACCACTCTGGTGCGTGGTGTGCTGCGTGCTTTAGGGCATCAAGGCGCGGTGAAGAGCCCGACGTTTACCTTGGTTGAGCCCTATGAGCTTGCCGATATAACAATATACCATTTTGATTTATATAGAATTAATTCCCCATCCGAATTGACGGCCATGGGGCTGGAAGACTATTTTGCTCCCCGTGCCATCTGCCTGCTCGAATGGCCGGAGCGGGGCGAGGGCGTGCTGCCGGAGCCGGATATTGCACTGGCACTAGCCTGGGTCAACAAAGGTAGGTCATTGAATTTAAATGCAAAAACGGCGCGAGGCGAGGAAATACTGCGTACCATGGCGGGCTGGCAGCCACAATCATCAAATTAGTCGAAGTTTAAACTGTAACCATATAAAATAGTTGCAAAATATTTTTTTATAGAGTAGGCTGACGCAAACCCTGGCTGGGAGCAGGATGATGAGACGCTTGGGCGTAGCGTTGATGCTGATGGTCACGGTGATGCCACTGGCCGCCGCGCCGGTGGACATTCAGGGCGTGCGCATTTGGCCCGCCCCCGACAACACCCGTTTGGTGCTGGACCTGAGCGGACCGGTAGAGTATCAACTCACCCAGCAGACCGGCCGGATTGAAATCCGGATCAGCGACGCGCGGCTGCTTAATCCGCTGCCCGCCTATGACGGTAAGAAGGGTCTGCTCAGTAAAATCGAAAGCCTGCCCGCCCTGGACGGCACTCTCTTCACGCTGCAACTCAAGCCTGGCGTCGAGGCCAAGAGTTTTACCCTCAAGCCTTACAAACAATACGGCCACCGTCTGGTGGTGGACTTGTATCCCGCCGCGACGGCTAAGGCCGTCGTGGAGCCGCCGCGTGAAACCAAGCCCACTGCGCCGTTGCGCGACGTGGTGGTGGCGATAGACGCCGGTCATGGTGGCGAGGACCCCGGGGCGCTTGGCAAGCGCGGCACCAGGGAAAAGGACGTCACGCTCGCCATTGCGCGCAAGCTCGCCGCGCTTGTCAACCAGGAGCGCGGCATGAAGGCGGTGCTCACGCGCGACGGCGATTATTATGTGAGCCTGCGCGGGCGTATCCACAAGGCGCGCGAACACAAGGCCGATCTATTCGTGTCCATACACGCCGACGCCTTTCTCCGCCCCGAAGCGCGCGGATCCTCGGTGTTTACCCTGTCTGAACGCGGCGCCACCAGCGAGGTCGCGCACTGGCTCGCTGAACGCGAAAACGCCGCTGATCTCGTGGGGGGCGTGAGCCTGGACGACAAGGACGATTTGCTTGCCTCGGTGCTGCTCGACCTGTCGCAGACTGCGACGATAGAGGCCAGTCACGACGTGGCGTCCAGTATATTGAAAGAGCTGGGCGCCGTGGGCGACCTGCACAAACCGCAAGTACAGCAGGCCGGGTTCGTGGTGCTGAAGTCGCCGGACGTGCCGTCCGTTCTGGTCGAGACCGCATTTATCTCCAATCCGCTTGAAGAAAAAAAGTTGCGCGATCCTCGCCGCCAGGAAAAGTTCGCACAAGCCGTGATGAAAGGAGTGCGTGAGTATTTCGCCCGCAAGGCCCCGCCCGGTACGGTGCTGGCCGAGGAGGCCCAGCACCGGCGCACCGTGGCGCAGGAGGAAGGTCCGAATACTTCCGCGCGCCGTCTGTAACAGTCTACCGAATATGCCTCTTAGAAAGCGGGAGATTTGACCTTATACTGTGAGGGTCAAAGCGGCCTTACCAAGAGGTACACCGTTGTCGGAAATTCCACGCATACAGCGCCTGCCCGATGTGCTCATAGGCCAGATCGCCGCCGGTGAGGTGGTGGAGCGCCCGGCTTCGGTTATGAAAGAGTTGCTGGAGAACAGCCTGGACGCGGGCGCGCGCCGGATCGAAATCGAAGTGGAGCAGGGCGGCATGCGCCTGATGCGGGTGCGCGACGACGGCTGCGGTATCCGCAGGAACGATCTAGCCTTGGCCCTGAGCCGTCACGCCACCAGCAAAATACAAACCTTGGGCGACCTGGAACGGGTCCAGAGCCTCGGCTTCCGCGGCGAGGCGCTGCCCAGCATCTGTTCCGTGTCACGTCTTACACTCGCCTCGCGCAGCGCGGAAGACGCCAACGGCTGGACCATCGCCGGCGGCGAAACCGGCGCGCCGCGTCCTACGCCGCACCCCGTCGGCACCACGGTGGAGGTGCGCGATCTGTTTTATAACATTCCCGCGCGGCGCAAGTTTCTCAGGAGCGAGCAGACCGAGTTTGAGCACCTGCACGAGACGGTCAAGCGCCTGGCCTTGTCGCGCGCCGATACGGACTTCACGCTGCGCCACCACGAGCGCACGGTGTTCACGTTGCGCGCCGAGGAAGGAATAGAGCGGCGCGTGGCCGCGCTGTGCGGAGAGAGTTTCATGGCGCAGGCGCTCGGCATGGAATTCGGGGCCGGGCCGTTGCGCGTGAGAGGCTGGATCAGCCTGCCCACCTTCTCGCGCAGCCAGGCTGACATGCAGTATTTTTATCTCAACGGGCGCCTGATCCGCGACAAGCTGGTGAGCCACGCGCTGCGCCAGGCTTACCAGGGCGTGCTGTATCAGGGGCGCCACCCGGCCTATGTGCTCTACTTTATCCTGCCGCCGGAAGAGGTGGATGTGAACGTTCATCCGGCCAAGCATGAAGTGCGTTTTCGCACCGCGCGTCTGGCGCACGATTTTCTGTATCGCGCCGTGCAGCAGGCACTGGCCGGGACGCGCGCGGGCCAGACCGTTTCCGCCGCGCCGCCGGCAGCCGCGTTCCATGTGCAACACGCGCAGCAAACCGCCATGCCGCTGCACCCCAACGCATCACAGGTGCGTGAGCAGATCAGCGCCTACAACATTTTGCACGGCATGCCGTCGTTGGAGCCGATACGGGAAGCCGCCGCACCGCAAGATATGCCGCCGCTGGGTTATGCGCTGGCGCAATTACAGGGCATCTATATCCTGGCCGAGAACAAGAGCGGCCTGGTGCTGGTGGACATGCACGCCGCGCACGAGCGCGTGGTGTATGAACGCCTGAAGCAGGCGCTGCAAGGCGAAGGCGTGCGCGCGCAACCGCTGCTGGTGCCGGTCAGCGTGAACGTGAGCGAGCATGAGGCCGAGCTCGCGGAGCGGCACGGCGCGCTGTTAAACAAACTGGGTTTTGAAATCAGCCGAGCCGGGCCGGAGGCGCTCCTGATCCGCCAGGTCCCGGCGCTGCTCGGCGACGCGGACGCCGCCGCGCTGCTGCGCGACGCGCTGGCGGACATTGCCGCGTACGGAACCAGCGCGCGCCCGGGTGAACAGATGAACGAAATCCTGGCGGGCATGGCCTGTCACACCGCGGTGCGCGCGCGACGCAAGCTCAGCATTGCGGAGATGAACGCACTGCTGCGCGATATGGAAGCTACCTCGCGCAGCAACCAGTGCAACCACGGCCGCCCTACCTGGGTGCAGCTCGATATGACGGCGCTGGACAAGCTGTTCATGAGGGGGCGGTAAGGCCGGATTTATTCGGCCTTCAAGCGCGAATCAATTCGCACCTGCATGTTATGTTGCCACCCGCCATCTTTTTAATGGGGCCGACCGCCTCCGGCAAGACCGAGCTTGCGTTGAGTTTGGCCGAGCGGCTGCCGTGCGACATCATCAGCGTGGACTCCGGCATGGTGTACCGCGGCATGGACATCGGCACCGCCAAGCCGCCGCCCGAAACATTGGCGCGCGCCCCGCATCGCTTGATAGATATCCGCGATCCGGCCGAAGCTTATTCGGCGGCGCAGTTCCGCCTGGATGCGCTGCGCGAGATGGAGCAGATCGCGCGGCGCGGGCGTATTCCGCTGCTGGTGGGCGGCACCCTCTTGTATTTCCGGGCGCTGGAGCAAGGTCTCGCGGACCTGCCAGGCGCCGATCCCGTCCTGCGCGCGCGCCTGACCGCCGAGGCCGGACAACACGGCTGGGCGGCGCTGCATGCACGCCTGGCTCGGCTGGACCCCGTCTCCGCCGCGCGCATCCATCCCAACGACGCGCAGCGCATCCAGCGCGCGCTGGAGGTTTGCGAACTGCGCGGCTCGCCGATGAGCGAACTGCACCGCGCGGCCTCGCGCGCCGCGTTGCCTTACCAGATTCAGAAAATCGCCCTTGCGCCCGTCCGGCGCGCGGCACTGCACGAACGCATCGCCGCGCGCTTTCATGACATGCTGCGGCGCGGTCTGATTGAAGAAGTGAAAAACCTTAAACAGCGCAGGGATTTGAGCCTGGATACGCCGGCCCTGCGCGCGGTCGGCTACCGCCAGGTATGGCGGCATCTGCAAGGGGAGTTTGATTGCGAGGAGATGGCAAAACGCGCTATTATAGCTACACGCCAACTGGCGAAGCGCCAGCTTACCTGGCTGCGCGCGGAGCCGGGCGTGACGTGGTTTGACGGCCTGGACGCAAATGTCTTGACCAAAGTATTGAACTATTGTACGGATGCCGCAATCTAACAGCTTTCCCGGTGACCCTGACATGAAAACGACAAAAGGAGGGTGACGAATGACCAAAGGCAAATCACTGCAGGACCCATTTTTAAACACCCTGCGCAAAGAAGGCGTACCGGTTTCAATCTATCTCACCAACGGCATCAAGCTGCAGGGGCAGATTGAATCATTTGATCAGTTTGTGGTGCTGCTCAAGAATGCCGTCAGCCAGATGGTCTACAAGCACGCCATCTCCACGGTGGTGCCCACACGCAATATCAAATTGCCTCTCGCCGAGATGGACAAAGCGGATGACGGTGATTGATTCCGGTGTGCAATCAATGAGGGGGGCGTGATTGTTTGACCGTGCGCGTGGCCGCCCGCTGAAGGCGGAACGGGCGGTGCTGGTGCATCTCGACCTGCACGGAGCAGGGCCCGGCTTGAACGGGGCGCGGGACCACGCCGCCGAGCTCGCCGAATTGCATGAACTGGCGCGTTCGGCGGGCGTCGTCCCGGTGGCCTCAATCGGCGGGACGCGCAAGAAACCCGATCCGCAATACTACGCCGGCAGCGGCAAGGCCGAGGAAATACGCGATGCAGTCGCGCGTGAGCAGGCGGCGGTGGCGGTGTTCAATCACGAGCTGAGTCCGTCCCAGGAACGCAACCTGCAGCGCCTGCTCAATTGCCGCGTGCTGGATCGCACCGGACTGATACTGGACATCTTTGCTCGCCGCGCCCGGACCCACGAAGGGAAACTGCAAGTGGAGCTTGCCCAGCTACAGCACATCTCGACGCGGCTGGTGCGCGGCTGGGCCCACTTGGAGCGGCAAAAGGGCGGTATCGGCCTGCGCGGCGGCCCCGGTGAAACCCAGCTTGAAAGCGACCGGCGCCAGATCGCCGAGCGCATCAAACAAGTGCAGAAACGCCTGCACAAGGTACAGCAGCAACGCGCGCAGGGCCGCAAGCGGCGTGGCAAGGCCGCGCTGCCCACGGTGTCGCTGGTGGGTTACACCAATGCCGGCAAATCCACCCTGTTTAACGCCCTCACCGGGGCCAGGGTGTACGCTGCCGATCAATTATTCGCCACCCTCGACCCTACGCTGCGCCGCGTTGAGCTGCCGGGCGACGCGCCCGTGATTCTCGCCGACACCGTGGGCTTCATCCGCGATCTGCCGCATGACCTGGTGGCGGCGTTTCGCGCCACGCTGGAAGAAACGCGCCTGGCGAGCCTGCTGCTGCACGTGATGGACGCCGGCGACCCCCGGCATCAGGAGCGCCGCGAACAAGTCAATCAGGTGCTGCACGAGATCGGCGCACAGGCCGTTCCCCAGATTGAGGTGTACAACAAGATTGATCTGCTGGAAAATAGCGCTCCGCGTCTGGAGCGTAACCGTGACGGAAGCATAAAGCGGGTCTGGGTCTCCGCCGCAAGCGGCGCGGGACTGGACCTGCTGCGCCTGGCGCTGGCCGAGCACGCAGCCGGACAACGCACTGCAAGCTACTATGAACGTGAAATGACCGGGCTTGAAGATCATCAGCCGGCCGCGGTTTCATAACTGATGGTGAAGCGAACACAACGAGGAACGCATTATGGCCTGGAATGAACCGGGTGGCGGCAGCAAGGACCCCTGGGGCGGGCGCGGCGGCGCGAGCGGGCCGCCCGACCTGGATGAAATGCTGCGCCGTTTCCAGAAAAAATTGAGCGCCCTGTTTGGCGGCGGCAAGGGCGGCGGTGCCCCGGGCGGCGTGAACGCCCGCAGCGCTTCGCTGATAGGCGGCGTGGTCCTGGTTGTCTGGCTGCTCTCCGGCATTTACATCATAGATCCCGCCGAGCGCGGTGTGGAGGTTCGTTTCGGCGAATACACCGTGACCACCCTGCCCGGGCCGCATTGGCACTGGCCTTATCCCATCGAAAGGGTCGAGGTGGTGAACGTGGACCAGATCAAGCGCGTGGAGATCGGCATGCGCGGCGGAACCGACGGCGGCAACAGCGGGTCGCTGATCCTGACCAGGGACGAAAACATCGTAGACCTCAAGCTTGCCGTGCAATACAAGATCAAGGATGCGACTGCCTATCTGTTCAATGTGCGCGATCCGGACGCCACCCTGCTCCGGGTCACGGAGAGCGCGGTGCGTGAAATCGTCGGCAAGAGCAACATGGATTTGGTTATCGCCGAGGGCCGCAAGGAGATCGAGCCGCAACTCGAGATGCTGATGCAGGATATCCTGGACCGCTACGGCACCGGCCTGCAGGTGACCAGCGTCAACATGCAGCAGGCCACCGCACCGGCGGAGGTGCGCGACGCGTTTCTGGACGTGGTGCGTTCGCGTGAAGACGAGCAGCGCCTGATCAACGAGGCGCATACGTACGCCAATGGCATCGTGCCGGTGGCGCGCGGCTCAGCGTCGCGTCAGCTGCAGGAGGCCGAGGCCTATAAATCGCAGGTGATCGCCCAAGCCACGGGCGAGGGAAGCCGCTTTATGCAGGTGCTTGGCGAGTACCGCAAGGCGCCCGCGGTGACGCGCGAGCGGTTATATCTGGAGGCGGTGGAATCCGTGCTCGCCAGCGCGGGGAAGGTGATGGTGGATGTCAAGGGCAGTGGCAACCTGTTGTACCTGCCGCTTGACCGCCTGGGCGGCGCGCCCGCCGACAAGACACTGGAGCAGCTGTTGCCGCCGGCCGCCGCCCAGACCCCAATCCAGGAGGGGCGGGACGCGGCGGCGCAGCCCAGCGACCCGCGTGAACGCACGCGTGAGCGGGGAGGACGCTGATGAGCGAAAACCAGAAGATGTGGACCATTATCGCCGTGGTCGGGGCGCTGATCCTGGCCTATGCCTCGTTATTCACCGTGCATCAGCGCGAGCGCGCCATCCTGTTCCGCCTGGGCGAGATCGTGCGCACCGATTTCAAACCGGGCCTCTATGCCATGGTGCCGATACTTTATAACGTGCGCAAATTCGACGCGCGCATCCAGACGCTGGACGCCGAGCCGGAGGACTATCTCACGGTGGAGAAGAAGAGCGTGCTGGTGGACTCCTACGTCAAGTGGCGCATCGTGGACGTGGCGCGCTTCTACACCGCCACCGGCGGCGATCCGGCGCGCGCCGGGGCCAACCTGTTCCAGATCATCAAAAAGGGCCTGCGCGGCGAATTCGCCAAGCGCACCCTGCAGGACGTGGTGTCCGGTGACCGCGCGCAACTTATAGATATCGTAAAGCGGGAGGCTACCGAGCAGGCCAGGGAATTGGGCATCGAAGTGGTGGACGTGCGCCTGCGCCGCGTGGATTTGCCCAAGGAGGTGAGCAGCTCGGTGTATGACCGCATGCGCGCGGAACGCGCGCGCGCGGCGCGCGAGTTCCGCGCCCGCGGCGCGGAGGCGGCCGAGCTCATCCGGGCCGACGCCGACCGCCAGCGCACGGTGATCATCGCCGAGGCTTACCGCGACGCGGAGCGCATCCGCGGCGAAGGCGATGCGCAGGCGGCGAACATTTACGCCAGGGCCTTCAGCAGCGACGCGGAATTCTACTCGCTGTATCGCAGCCTGAACGCATATAAAAACACCTTCCGCGACAAGAGCGACGTGCTGGTGATAGACCCCGATTCGGAGTTCTTTAAATACTTCAAGGACCAGTACGGGAAAGGCAAGCCGTGACGCGCAGCGCCTGACGATGTGGGACACGCTGCTGAGCGCCCTTGCGCTGCTGCTGGTGATAGAAGGCATCGCGCCGTTTCTCAACCCAGCCTGGGTGCGGCGCCTGCTGCACGTGATCAATCAAATGGACGACATGGCGCTGCGCATGGCGGGGCTGGTGAGCATGCTGCTCGGTCTGGCCTTGCTCTACATCGTGCACTGATAACGGTATTCCCCCATGTCCATTCCCAACCGCTGGCTGCTGCCTGAAGGTATTGAAGAGGTGCTGCCGCCGCAAGCGGAGCGCCTGGAGCAATTGCGCCGCCGCCTGCTGGACTTGTTCCGCTGCTGGGGTTACGAGCTGGTCGTGCCGCCGCCGGTGGAGTATCTGGAGGCGCTGCTCACCGGCGCCGGCAATGATCTCGACCTGCAAACCTTCAAGCTCACCGATCCGCTCAGCGGACGCCTGATGGGCGTGAGCGCCGACATGACGCCGCAGGTGGCGCGCATAGACGCGCATTATCTGAAGCGCAACACCCCTACGCGCCTGTGCTATTTCGGCGGTGTGCTGCACACCCGGCCCGACGGGCTCGCGCGCACGCGCAACCCGCTGCAGGCGGGCGCGGAGCTGTTCGGCCACGCCGGTATTGAGAGCGACTCCGAGGTGCTGGCGCTGATGGTGGAAACCTTGCGCGCCGCTGGCATCCATGACTTTCACGTGGACCTGGGCCACGTCGGCATCTTCCGCGCGCTGGCCGGGGAGGCCGGGCTCGACGCCGAACAGGAGTCGGAACTGTTTGACGCCATGCAACGCAAGGCGCTGCCGGAGATCGAACAAGCGCTCGCTCGCCTCAAGCTCGATAAAAAGCAGCACGCGCGCCTCCTGTGCCTGGCGGAGTTGAACGGCGGGGATGAAATCCTGGAAGAGGCGGAGCAACGTCTGCGCGGCGCGCCGCAAGCGGTCATGGACGCGCTCGCCAAGCTCAAGGTGATCGCACAAGCCGCGCAACGGCGCTTCGGCACTGCGCCCGTGTACTTCGATCTGGCCGAGCTGCGCGGCTATGCCTATCACACCGGCGTGGTGTTTGCCGCCTTCGTGCCCGGACACGGCCAGGCCGTGGCGCAAGGCGGACGCTATGACGACGTCGGCAAGGTGTTCGGACGCGCGCGTCCCGCCACCGGCTTCAGCACGGATGTCAAAACCCTGCTCAGCCTCGTGCCCGCGGCGCCCTCGGCCGCGCGTGGAATTTATGCGCCAGCGTCGGATGATGCGGCGCTGAATGCGAAAGTTTCAGAGCTGCGCACGCAGGGGGAACGCGTGGTCACGGCCTTGCCAGGACAGGACGGCGGGGCGCGCGAGATGCAGTGTGACCGTGTGCTGACAAAACAAAATGGCGTGTGGAAAGTAATTGCAGCAGGGGATTGAGTGGGCAAGAACGTCGTCATCATCGGCACCCAGTGGGGCGATGAGGGCAAGGGCAAGGTGGTGGATTTGCTCACCGACCGCGCCTCCGCCGTGGTGCGTTTCCAGGGCGGGCACAATGCCGGCCACACCCTGGTCATCGGCGGCGAAAAGACCGTGCTGCATCTTATTCCCTCCGGCGTTCTGCGCGAAGGGGTGCAATGTCTGATCGGCAACGGCGTGGTGCTTTCGCCCAAGGCGCTGCTGGAAGAGATTACCATGCTGGAAGAGAAGAGGGTGCCGGCGCGCAAGCGGTTGAAAATCAGCGAGGCCTGCCCGCTGATACTGCCCTACCACGTTGTGCTCGATCAGGCGCGCGAAAAAGCCCGTGGCAGCGCTGCCATCGGCACCACCGGGCGCGGCATCGGCCCGGCCTACGAAGACAAGATCGCGCGCCGCGCTTTGCGCGTGGGCGACTTGCTGCACCGCGAACGCTTCGCCGCCAAGCTGGGCGAGGTGCTGGACTACCACAACTTCGTGCTGAAAAATTATTATCGCGCCGAGCCGGTGTCTTTTCAGCAGGTGCTGGACGAGGCGATGTCCTGGAAGGCGTGGTTGGAGCCACTCATCGCGGACGTGCCGGAGCTGCTCTATCAACACCAGAAGGACGGCAAGAGCGTGATGTTCGAAGGCGCGCAAGGCGCGCTGCTCGACGTGGATCACGGCACCTATCCTTACGTCACCTCGTCCAACACCACCGCGGGGGGCGCCGCCACCGGCAGCGGCATGGGTCCGGCGTGTTTCGACTATATCTTGGGGATCACCAAAGCCTATACCACGCGCGTCGGCTCCGGCCCGTTCCCCACCGAACTGTTCGACGAGATGGGCGAACATCTGTCCAAACGCGGCAACGAATTCGGCTCCACCACCGGGCGCGCACGGCGCTGCGGCTGGTTCGACGCCGTCGCCCTGCGCCGCGCCAACCGCATCAACAGCGTCTCCGGCCTGTGCATTACCAAGCTCGACGTGCTGGACGGCCTCGACACCCTGAGCCTGTGCGTGGGCTATCGCTGCAACGGCGTCGAGCGGCTTACGCCCCCGGTAGGCGCCGAGGCCTACGCCGATTGCGAACCGGTCTACGCTGAGATGCCCGGGTGGCAGGAATCCACCGTCGGCATCACCGACTACAAAAAACTTCCTGCCAACGCACGCGCCTATCTAAAGCGCATCGAGGAAATCAGCGAAACCCCCATCGCCATCGTCTCCACCGGCCCCGACCGCGCCCAGACTATCATCTTGCGTCATCCGTTTGACTGACTTGCGCGGTGCCAAGGCCGTCCACGGCGCGGATCGTGGCGCTGAAGCGGTCGCCGTCTTTTTCGTTTTGTTCGATACGCACTGGCAGGTAGTCCAGGCTGGGGGCGCACCAGAGAGTGACGGTTTTTTCGTCCGACTCCAGAATGCGGGAGAGCTTGACGGTTTTGAGCGGGCCTAGCGGTGTCTCAAGAATTTCCTCCGCCACTTTCTGGAAACGGTAATTCCTGAGTTTGTGGCCGTCCACCAACGGATAGGCCAGTTCGGTGCGGCCGCTTTGCAGGTCGTACATGAGGGTGAGCTGATACAGCAGCCGGTCTTGCGTGCCTTTATCAAGCCGGGCCTGCCACGGATCGGCGCTGGATTCATCCTTCACCACGCCCGCAGCCCAGTCGAAGCTGAGCGCATAGTTGCGCTCCTTTTTGCCGCCGGTTTTCTGATATTGAAAGTGCAGTGGGCGAGGCGTTTGATTGTCATAGCGCCACACGCTGCGCTCTATGATGTGATCTTTCACAAACAGCGCGGCCAGACCGCTGCTTCTGGTTTCAGATTCGAACACAAACTGCCCCTGCTCCGTGACGCTCAGCGAGCGGCGGATTTCACCCGCTACGATGTTGCCCACCCTCACTGTATAGTGTGCTGTAAATGGTTTGGGCGCGGCATAGGCGGCTGCGCTGCACAAGAGCAGCAGGACGAGGGAGAGATTTTTTATCATGGCTTGAGTCTTTGACCGTCCAGCGTGGCATAGGTGCCATGGTTGTCGGTAACCAGTTTCAGTCTGCCTTCAGCGAACCAGCGTATCGCACGTGGATAAATGCGGTGTTCCTCTTCCAGCACGCGCACGTTCAGGGCTTCCGGCGTGTCACCGGGGAGCACCGGAACCCTGGCCTGCAACACCACCGGGCCGCCATCCACGTCTTCCGTGACGAAGTGCACGCTTGCGCCGTGTTCGCGCGCGCCCGCTTCGAGCGCGCGCTCGGCGGCGCGCAGGCCGGGGAAGGCGGGGAGCAGGGAGGGGTGGATGTTGAGCATGCGTCCGCGGTAGTGTGCGACAAATTCCGGTGTGAGCACGCGCATGAAACCGGCGAGTATCACCAGTTCGGGGGCGTAGCTGTCTATCAGTTTTTTCAGCGCCTCATCATAGGCCGCACGGTCTGGAAACTGCGTGTGATCCAGAACTTCGGCTGGTAGGCCGGATTCGCGCGCATAAACAAGACCCGGCGCGTCGGGGCGGTTGCTGATGACGGCGCGGATTTCGATGGGGAGGTCACTACGCGCCGCCTCGGCGATGGCGCGCAGGTTGCTGCCGCGCCCGGAGATGAGTATGACAACGGGGAGCTTGCGCTGCGCGCCCTGCTTCATGCGCGCGGTTGGATGACCACTTGCGCCGTGTTCGGATCCGTGCGCGTCTCGATATGTCCGATGCGCCACACGGTTTCGCCTTGCGCTTGAAGTGTTTTAATCGCGGCGTCGGCGTTTTGCGCCGCAACACACACCACCATACCGACGCCGCAGTTGAAGGTGCGGTACATCTCATGGTCGGTGACACCGCCCTGCCGTTGCAGCCAGTCAAAGACAGGTGGGGCGGTCCAGGCGCTGCGATTAAGCACCGCGCAGGTGGTTGGCGGCAGCACGCGCGGAATATTTTCCAGCAAGCCGCCGCCGGTGATGTGCGCCAAGGCGTGCACGTCAACGTCGTCAAGCAGCTTCAGCAGCGGCTTGACGTAGATGCGCGTGGGGGTGAGCAGGGTCTCGCCCAGGGTGCGGCCATCGAACGGCAGGGTGAGATCGCTGCCGGTGACTTCGATGATTTTGCGGATCAACGAATAGCCGTTGGAGTGGGGGCCGCTGGAGGCGAGTCCGAGCAACACGTCGCCCGGCGCCACTTTACGGCCGTCCACGATGCGCGATTTTTCCACCACGCCCACGCAGAAACCGGCGAGATCGTAATCGCCATCCGCATACATGCCCGGCATCTCGGCGGTTTCGCCACCCGCCAGCGCGGCGCCGGCCAGCTCGCAACCTGCGCCGATGCCTTTGATGACCTGAGCAGCTACCTCCACGCTGAGCCGGCCGGTGGCGTAGTAATCCAGAAAAAACAGGGGCTCCGCGCCCTGCACAATGACATCGTTCACGCACATCGCAACGAGATCAATGCCGATGGTGTCATGACGCCCCATCTCGACGGCGAGCTTGAGCTTGGTGCCTACGCCGTCGGTGCCCGAGACCAGCACCGGTTCGCGGTAGCGTCCGGGCTGGATCTCGAACAGCGCGCCGAAACCGCCGATGCCCGCGAGTAGGCCGGGGCGGGCAGTGCGCGCCGCGATGGGCTTGATGCGCTCGACCAACGCATTGCCCGCGTCTATGTTGACGCCGGCGTCCTGGTAGCGCAGGGAGGTTTTTGAGGGGGGCTTGGACACGGTATACGTTGTAGAAGGCGTTTATGTTATCGGGCTGGCGCAGGGACTGCAAATAAAAAACAACTTTATAAGCCCCGCGCTGCACACGCCTAAACCCTGCTAAAATGCGGGAGTGTTCATGGGTAAAAACAACCTTCCCAATGTTATCAGCCTAGTGCGCATCGTACTGGTGCCGCCCTTCATCATGGCGTTGACGGATGGACGCTATTTTACCGCGCTGCTGCTGTTCGGCGTGGCGGGCCTGAGCGACGCCCTCGATGGCTATCTGGCCAAGCGTTACGGCTGGAAGAGCCGCCTGGGTTCGATCCTTGACCCGCTGGCCGACAAAATATTGCTGGTCTCCGCTTACATTGCCCTGGCATGGCTCGGCCTGTTGCCGGCCTGGCTGGTGGCGGTGGTGCTGGGGCGCGATGTGATGATCGTCGGCGGCGCGCTGGTTTACCATTACACCGTCCACCCTTTTGATCTGGCGCCGACCCGGATCAGCAAGGTCAATACCGTGTTGCAGATCACCCTGGTGCTGGCCGTGATGCTCAAGCTAAGCCTCCTGCCGTTGCCGGAGTGGAGTATCAGCGGTTTGATTTATCTGGCGCTCATTTTCACCGTCTGGAGCTGGCTGGATTATGTCTGGACCTGGAGTGCGCGTGCGTCGCAGGTGAATACACAGGAGCGGCGTGACTAGAACCTGGCTGCTGCTGGCCGCGCTCGCGGGCGGCGCGCTGCTCGTGTACCTGCTTGCGCCGGTGCTTACCCCGTTTCTCGCCGCGGCCTTGTTCGCCTACCTCGGCAACCCGCTGGTGAACCGCCTGGAGGCGCGCAAACTGTCGCGCGCAACCTGCGCCGCCCTGGTGTTCGGCCTGTTTCTGCTGATTGTGCTGCTGACGCTGCTCATTTTGATACCGCTGCTGGAGCGGCAAATCACCGCCTTCATCAGTAAATTGCCCGGCTACTTCTCCTGGTTGCAGGATACGGCGCTGCCGTGGCTACGCGAACGATTGGGCCTGGAAGAAACCGGGTTCGATATCAGCGCCCTTCAGGAAGTCCTGCGCCAACAGTGGCAAAGGGCGGGCGGTATCGCCGCCGCTGTGCTGGGTTCGGTATCCCAGTCCGGCTTTGCATTTTTGTCCTGGCTGGTGAATCTGGTGCTAGTCCCCCTGGTCACGTTTTATCTGTTGCGCGACTGGAATACGCTGCTTACCCGGATACGCGAACTGCTGCCGCGCACCGTTGAGCCGGCGATAGTGACGCTGGCGCGCGAAAGCGATGAAGTTCTGGGCGCGTTTCTGCGCGGGCAGTTGCTGGTCATGCTGGCGCTGAGCGTGATTTACAGTACCGGCTTATGGATCATGGGGCTGGACTTGGCGCTGCTCATCGGCCTCGTCGCGGGTATGCTCAGCTTTGTGCCGTACCTTGGGTTCACCATCGGCATCGTGTCGGCGGCCATCGCCGCGCTGGTGCAATTCCAGGACCTGCTGCATCTGCTGCCGGTGCTCGCGGTATTCGGCGTCGGCCAGCTCGTGGAGAGCTTCTGGCTTACGCCGCGCCTGATTGGAAAACGCATCGGCCTGCATCCGGTTGCGGTGATTTTCGCGCTCATGGCGGGCGGCCAGTTGTTCGGTTTCCTCGGCATACTGCTTGCCCTGCCGGCCGCCGCGATTATCATGGTGCTGCTGCGCCACCTGCGCGAGCGTTATCTCGGCAGCTATCTTTACGACCGCGCGCCGCGCGGGTGACGTGAGTGACGGCCGATGATTCAGTTGCCGTTGCAGGTCACGCTTAACGACGGCGTGAGTTTTGACAATTTTGTCGCCGCAAGGAATCGTGAGGTTGTCGCCGCCGCGCAAGACGAGGTGCAGCGGTTGATCTATTTATGGGGAGCGCCCGCGTCGGGCAAAACTCATCTGCTGCAGGCGGCCTGCCGGGCGGCGGCGCAAAGAGGGTTACAGTCGGCTTATCTGCCTCTGGCGCAGATGTCCGGACTTTCAACCGCCATTCTCGATGATTTGGAACAGCTTGCGCTGATTTGCCTGGACGACGTGCACGCCGTCGCAGGCCATGCAGAGTGGGAGAGGGCGCTGTTTCATTTGTACAACCGCGTGCGCGACGGCAGCGCGCGCCTGATCATGGCCGCCGACGCGGCGCCCGCGGCGCTGCCCGTCGCGCTGCCGGACTTGACCTCCCGGCTCACGTGGAGTTTGGTGTTGCAACTTCACCCGCTGCAGGACGAGGATAAACTCACCGCCCTGCAACAGCGCGCGCGCAGCCGCGGCATTGATCTTCCCGATGAAGTAGCGCGCTTTCTGCTTGCGCGTTCGGCGCGCGATTTACCCGCATTGTTTGAATTTCTGCAGCGCCTCGACATTGCTTCCCTAGCCGCGCAGCGCAAGCTCACCATACCCTTGGTGCGCCGGTTGATGAACACAGACGAAGCCGCGCGTTTGAGTTAAAATAAGCGCTCAACGACCTTTGCGTCACCTGTATGCCCCGGAGAGGTACCGAAGCGGTCATAACGGCGCCGACTCGAAATCGGATGGGCGGTTAATCCCGCCACGTGGGTTCGAATCCCACCCTCTCCGCCAGTCCTTTGCAGAAGGGGTCAACAGGCCCCTTTTGCAAAGGACTCGGCTTAGGTGGGTTCGAACCCGAAGGGTTCGTAATCCTGCCGTGCAGGGGTGCGCCAATGCCGGACGCCTCGCCGCCGGATTAAGATACTGCATGATGAGCCGGACAACCGGATTCTCGAATGTGCCGTTGCCGGAAAGGCGGACATTGTCGTGACGGGAGATCAGGCCATGCTGCGTTTGTGCGCTTACAGGGGAATCTGGATTCTGTCGTTGAGGGATTTTCTGGGAGACGTAAAGCAGACATGAGCAGGGGGAAGCGGCTCCGCGTGCTATTGCATGACCGGCCCCGCGGCCGGCGCCATTTCAACGGAGAAAAGCAAGCTCAGCGAGGAAACTCCTTAATGCGCAAATCCGCTTTCTTATTTCTATTTCTCTGCTGCTGCGCCGCTTCGCTCGCGCAAGCGGGTACCGAAGCGCTGACCTATCAAGATCAGGCGATTATCGTTGACGGTGAACGCAGAGTCGCGCGGGTGCCGCAGGGCTATCGGCTTGAACTGTTAACCGCTGCGCTGGATGGCCCGCGTTTGTCGGCGTTTTCCGCTAATGGCGATTTGTTCATCGGCTCCAAGTCCGGCAACGTGTATCGCCTGCCGCCGCCTTATACCGCGCCTGAAGTCTTTGTCGCATTGGGCGGTTATCCGCACAGCGTCGCGTTCAGAAGGAACGAAATCCTCATTGCCCGCACCGATGGGCTGTACCGCGCGCCATACAAACCCGGCCAGAAAAAACTTGCGCCGGGCGCGGTAAAACTGTTGGCCGCGTTGCCAGGTGGCGGCGGTCACAGCAGCCGCACCGTCGGCGTCGGGCCGGACGGACGGGTGTATGTGAGCCTCGGCATCAGCGGCAATTGCAGCGATGAATATCTGGGTGAGCCGTATTCGTTCAATGATCGCCGGGGCGGCTTTCTGGTGTTGCGCGAGGAGGACGGCAAGGCAAGCTGGGAAACCTATGCTTCAGGGCTGCGCAACGCCGTGGGGTTCGCCTGGCAGCCTGGCAGCGGCGCGCTGTACGCGAGCAATAACGGCCCCGATCATCTGGGCTACGAGCAGCCGCCGGAGTATTTCAGCCGGATTGACGCCGGATCGTTTCACGGCATGCCCTGGTTTCAATACGACGGCGAACGCATCCGGCGCGATGGGTGCATCAAGCGGCAACCGCCGCGGCCGCTGGAGGACGTGGTGGCGCCGGTGGCGACTTTCCCCGCGCGCAATGCGCCGATGGGCGTGGTCTTTGTGCCGCAAGGCGCGTTGGACAAGACGCTGGAGGGCGACGCCATCGTGGCGTTGCGCGGTTCGTGGGGAACGCAGCCCAGCGGCGGCCTCTTCGGCGACGCGGCCACGCGGCGTCCGCCGAAGCTCGTCGCCGTGCGCTTCAAGGAGGGCCGGGCGCAGCGCGTGGATGATTTGATCACCGGATTTCAACTGGAAAACGGCGAACGCTGGGCGCGGCCCGTGGGCGTGGCCATCGGCCCGGACGGTGCGCTGTATTTCACCAGCGACAGCGATACTCACGGGCTGTTTCGTCTAAAACGCACGGAGGCAGGCGCGAAGTGACAACAATGCACGATCACCCCTGGCCGCGCGCCATCATTCATGTGGACATGAATGCCTTTTTCGCATCGGTGGAGCAGCGCGATTTTCCCGAATTGCGCGGCAAGCCCGTCGCGGTGACCAACGGTGTACAGGGCACAACCATCATCACCTGTTCCTACGAGGCGCGCGCCTTCGGCGTTCATACCGGCATGCGCCTCAAGGAGGCGCGCAAGCTGTATCCAGCTATAATCCAGCGTCCCGCGCGGCCCAAAATCTATGCGCACATCTCCACCGTCATCATGACGGCGCTCTATGACGTGAGTCCGGACATCGAGGTGTTTTCCGTGGACGAGGCATTTCTCGATGTAACGCGTTGCCAGAGTTTGTACGGTACGCCCGAACGTATGGCATATATGGTCATTGACAAGGTGCGGGCGGTGAGCGGCTTGCCGTGCTCCGTGGGGGTCAGCGGCGACAAGTGCACGGCCAAGTTTGCCGCCAATCTGGTGAAGCCCAACGGTTTTGTGGTGATTCCTCCCTGGCAGGCGCGCACGCGCCTGGAGCACGAGCCGGTCACGGCGCTGTCCGGCGTAGCGCTTGGCATCGCGGGTTATCTCGCCGCGCACGGCGCGTGCACTTGCGGCGACGTGGCGCGGCTGCCGGTGAGCGTGCTGGCGCGCCGCTTCGGCAACATGGGGCGGCACATCTGGCTCATGTGCCGCGGCGAAGACCCGGACAAGGTGAGCGCTGATGCCGCCGCGCCGAAATCGCTGGGCCACGGCAAGGTGCTCCCGCCCGGCACGTGCGACAGGGAAGTATTGCTCACCTATTTTCTGCACATGAGCGAAAAGGTGGGCGCGCGCCTGCGCCGCCACGATCTGGTTGCGCGGCGTTTTTTCATCGGTCTGCGCGCAGCGCAGGGCTGGATCGGCGGCACGTTTTCCCTGGCCCAGCCCGATAACGATGCCCGCACCCTGTACCGGCTTTGCCGTGACATGATGCAGCACGCTTGGCGCGGGGAGCCTGCGTTTCAGGTGCAGGTCACCGCGCTTGCGCCGGAACCCGCCGGGCAGCAGGATTTGTTCGGCCGCGCCGATCAGAAGCGGCAGGCGGTAGAACGCGTCATGGATCAAGTGAACCGGCGCTACGGCGAGTTTGCCCTGGCGCCCGCGCGCCTGCTCAAACGTTCCGCCATGCCCAATGTCATTGCGCCCTCGTGGAAGCCAAGCGGTCATCGTCAGTCCATATAAGCGTCGCAATTAATTTTCATGTCTGATTCGAGACGGCGCTACTATCCATGCGTGAATGGCGTTTGATTACCATTATGGGGATGTTGCTGCTCGCGGGCGGCAACGGCCTGGTGGTGGGCGAGCAATGGGTGCCTTCCAATCAGGCGGCGCTGCTGGTGGCGACCACCGCGTTGTGGCTGGCCGGTTTCGGCACGCACGGGGTTTGTGTCATACGTCTGGCTATTGCACAATGTTGCGCCGGTGTACCTGGGCACGTATGCTTACGTCAACCCTGTTGTCGCGGTGTTGCTCGGCTGGTGACTGCTGGAGGAAACACTGACCGGAATACAGCTCATGGGCATGACGGTGATCTTGACGGCCGTCATCACGGTGAGCTTGTCCGCGTCCCCGAAGAAAACCTGATGCCCCGGCGTATACCTGTCTTAAAATATGTTTGGAAGGAGGCTCAATGAAAAAATTCCTGTTGAACACCTGCTGTGCCGTGTTGCTGTCCGCGTCGGCTACCTTCGCTCTGGCCGCGCCGCCGTTTGAGCAGCTGGACGCCGACCATGACAAGAGCATCAGCCCCGAGGAAGCGGAAGCCTGGCGTCCCTTGACCAAGGTATTCGAGCGCCTGGACAAAAACTGCGACGGCAAATTGCAGATGATCGAGTACGATTATTTAATAACCGGCAAAAAGGCGCCGGAGACCTGCGCCAAGAACGCCACCCCATCGGTTGTGAAGATTAAGTAACGGAATTCCTTGCTGGCGGCACGTGCAGGCGTGGATAAAAACGGGCTGGCGCTGGCTGTGGCGCGCTGTGCTGCTGGTGTGTGCGGGGGTGCTTGCCTGCCAGCTATGGATATTCGCGCACATCTGGTATTGGGTGGATCATAATCCCGCACAAAGCGCCTTTATGGAGCGGCGCCTTGCCGCCGCGCAGGAAAAAAATCCTGATGCGGCGCTCAAACACCGATGGATGCCCTATGAGCGCATCTCCGTCCACTTGAAGCGCGCCGTGGTCGCGGCAGAAGACGCCAAATTCCTGGAGCATGAGGGGTTTGACTGGGAAGGCGTACAGGACGCCTACGAGAAAAATCTGAAGAAGGGCAGGGTGGTAGCGGGCGGCTCGACCATCAGCCAGCAGTTGGCGAAGAACCTGTTCCTGTCCGGCGAGCGCAGCATGCTGCGCAAGGCGCAAGAAGCCGTCATCACGCTGATGATCGAGCGCATGATGGGCAAGCGCCGCATCCTGGAAATTTACCTGAACGTCGTCGAGTGGGGCGACGGCGTATTCGGCGCGGAGGCCGCCGCGCGCCACTACTTCAGCGTGAGCGCCGCCGCGTTAAGCGCCTATCAGGCCGCGCGCCTCGCCGCCATGGCGCCCAAGCCGCACTATTACGACAAGCGCCGCAGCACGCCGTGGCTGGAGCGCAAGACCGCCATCATCCAGGCGCGCATGGACGCGGCGCGGATTCCTTGAAATTACGCCGCCGCTTCGTTTGCCTGGGGCGGTTCAGCGTGATAGGAAATAATGCGGCTCACTTCGTTTCTGGAGCCCAGTATCACCGGTACGCGCTGATGTAAATCCGCAGGAGCTATTTCCATGATACGCTCGCGCCCGGTGGTGCTGAGGCCGCCCGCCTGCTCGACGATGAACGACATCGGGTTGGCTTCATACATCAGGCGCAGCTTGCCGGGCTTGGAGGGATCCTTGGTGTCCTTGGGATACATGAACACGCCGCCGCGGATCAGGATGCGGTGCACCTCGGCCACCATGGAGGCGATCCAGCGCATGTTGAAATTCTTCTTGCGCGGGCCTTCCGCGCCTTTCAAGCATTCATCCACGTAGCGCTGTACCGGCGCCTCCCAGAAGCGCTCGTTGGAGGCGTTGATGGCGAATTCGGTGCTGTCTTCGGGAATGCGCATCTTGGGGTGGGTGAGGATGAACTCGCCGATGTTCTGGTCCAGCGTGAAGCCGTTCACGCCCTGGCCGCTGGTCAGCACCAGCATGGTGGAGGGCCCGTAGAGCGCATAGCCGGCGCACACCTGGCGCGTGCCGGGCTGCAGGAAATCGTGCGCGGTGACCGGCTCTTGCGACAATCCCTTGGGCGAGCGCAGTATCGAGAAGATGGTGCCGACGGAAATGTTGACGTCAATGTTGGACGAGCCGTCCAGCGGGTCGAACACCAGCAGGTATTTTCCCTTCGGATACTGGCGCGGAATGGGATAGATGTCGTCCATCTCCTCCGAGCCCATCGCGGCCAGGTGGCCAGCCCATTCGTTGGACTTGATGAAGACTTCGTTGGTGATGATATCCAGCTTCTTTTGCGTTTCTCCCTGTACGTTCTCGCTGCCCGCGCTGCCCTGGATGCCGATCAGCGCGCCCTTATGCACCGCGTTGGAGATTACCTTGCAGGCCGTCACGATATCGTTGAGCAGCGAGGTGAAATCGCCGCTCGCGCCGATCTGACGCTGCTCTTCAATGATGAACTGGGTAAGCGTAGTGCCGTTGTGCATAGGGTATAATGTCCTGTAAATTCAAAATTTGACGATGGAGCAGGGTGCTGCGCAACAACCGTTGGCGGGCCGTAAACTGCCGTACATCAGCATAATTAGACCCCACAGTATAGCACACGGCGCACGAATTGTGACGCCATCACGTGCTATCATTGCGCGCGCCGCCCGTCTGGGCGAGCTGCGAAGCGCCGAGCGACAGGCCAGGGATGGCCTGGCTGGTGTGGGGAGGTAAAAGGAAGTTACGCCAGGGATGGCCGCGGATGCAGTAAAAAGTTCAGGAGAGGTGTCCGAGTGGGCGAGGCGGAAAAAGCCGAAGCACCGCTTTGGCCCGCCGAGCGACAGGCCAGGGATGGCCTGGCTGGTGTGGGGAGGTAAAAGGAAGTTACGCCAGGGATGGCCGCGGATGCAGTAAAAAGTT